>DATAUK010000026.1:0-113842 GCA_036268295.1 Mycobacteriales bacterium
GGACATGAAGAGATCGGTAGTGGCCGGCGACCAGAACCACCGCGCACGACACGCAGGTGGTCCCATGACTGGCAACCGGGGTGGTCCCATGACCGTGGCAAGAAACCGCTCAGACCGGTCCCATGCTCGTGGCGAGCGACACTAGTTTCCCTTATTCCCCAACACTTTCCATCCTTCCACATCACCTGATCACTACCTGATCATCCCCTTCACCCCATACCCCCACAGCCCGCAGACATGTGCATTTTCTATGCGCCGACGCTCGGGCAAGAAAATGCCGGCAACGTGTCAACCATTGAGGCACCTGGCACGTCGACCAGGAGTGTGCAAGCACGGCGAGGCAGGTTATGCGCGAAAGCGTCCGCAAGTCGACAGAGGACGTTTCGCCCGATGTGACCGCTTATGAGTAGGCTCGGAGTCCGTTGTGGAAAGACTCATACACGAAGTGCGGCCGGCGTGCTTCCAATCACCGACAATCTTATTGACGTGACTGCTGTTCCGGTCGTGTGGGCCGCGGACGTGCCGTTGGGACACTCCGGGACGGCGCCTTGGAAGTATCAATCCTCCTACCTTTTCAGCAGCACGATCATGTTCCAGATGCAGCTCAACTTCAGCGATACGGGAGTTGACGGCAATCTGGCCTGCACCGAGCTCAACCTTGAAGATGGCGAATGGGTGGCGGTGGGCTCGACGGCGAAGATGCTCGGATTCGGACACGGTGGGCATTTGGAGTTATTGTCCCGGCCGATGGCGGTGGCCACTATTACCTCTATACCGAATGCGGGCCTGTGTCGGATCAGGGCCACGGCATGAATGTTGCGTTCTATCAAATACCGTTCGGCGAGTCGATCACGAATGCCGATATCACTGAGCGCTACCCGTTCGGCGACGTCAGCGGCGCGCACGATTTTACCTGCACGATGATGAGGGATCCGCACCGTTGTTCGTCGCGCGATACGCCTACGGATCCTCAGGCAACTTCTACTACAACGCGTGGAACTTGCATGCGGCGTCGGAATCGCCGCCCGATTGGTCCTCGCCCTTCCTCGGCGAGGCGAATGCGCCGGATACCGGGTTTCTGGAGCCGGCCTTTCCCGCGGGTGAGTCACATGAAGGCATGGCCGTATGCGGGCAATACCTGTACGTCATGAATGTCAACGATGCTGGTAACCCGGTGTTTTATTCGTTCGATCTCAACAGCACGTCTGGGACCTGGTTGCACAGGATGCCGAGAGCATTAGGCGTTGGGGGGCCGGAGGGGTTGATGATCGCCGATCCCAGCTCCTCATCGCCAAAGTTGGTGTACGCACGCAAAATTGGCACCACCGGCGTGAAGATGTATTCAGTGCAGTAACCGGTAGATAGGGGTCTGGGAAATGAATTCTTCCCTTGTGGGACGTGGTGTGCGGCTGAGCCGCCTGGTCGCGGGTGTGGTGCTGGCGCTGGTCATGGTCGGAGTCGGCGTGCCGCAGCCCGGGTATGCCTCCAGCCGGGCGCATGTGTCGAGCGCTCCGGTAGCGGTGAGTTTCCGGCTCAAGGCGGTGGCGGGCTCGGCGCGCTACCTGATCTACACCAAGCTCGGTGTACAAGCTGACGGCCGGCTCACCGGGCGGGGCGGGCTGTTCGTGTTGACGAGCAACGGTGCGGCCCGGCGGCTGACGACGATCACTACGGATGACGGTTCTTACTCCCTTACTGGTAACTCGCTGGTTTACGTCGAGGGCCAGACGTTGATCGTTCACTGGTGGAACATCGTGACCGGGGCGCACCGCCAGTTCGTCTATCACGATGATTCCTCGATCCACCAGCGGCTCGGCGCGTATGGTGCTGCGCCGCACGGGGTTCTTGTGGGAGAAGACGACTCGACGCATCCGCACGATCAGCTCCTGGAGGTGGACCGTTTCGATGGCAAGTTGCACCCGCTCGACGCTCCGTTCCCGAACCGGCTCGCCTATGGCCTATATGACACCGGCGGGCAGGTCGTGGTCTTCGACTTGAACAACGGCAGTCACGACGGCGCCGTGAAAATCGTCAGTTTCACCAAGCCGGGCCAGGCCCGGACCTTAGCCAGCAGCGGCCTCGGGCCGCATCTGTGCCCGAGCGCCACCCACTACTACGTTGCCTGCCAGGTCACGCCCAATCCAAGTTCGAAGAACTTGGCGCCGTACTCGATGCACCTGTTGAGCACCGATGGCCGACGCCACGCCAGCACCACCAAGGGCTGCGCGTCGCCGTATGCCGGGGTGCTCGGCCACTCAGCGGCGTGGATCGTCATAGCCCACCAAAGCTGCCCCGCCTATCACCTGTGGACCCTGAACATCAACGGAAAGGTCCACGAGTCGACCCGCACGTTCACCGTCGCCGCGCCGATTGCGGCGTTCCACCAGGTCGTGGTGGACAACCGCGCCAAGACCTCACTCGACGAACTGAGCAGCGCGAACGCGAAACCCCGCGTCCTCGTCCACGTGAAGTGAGCACGCCGCGTGACCCCGCCTGGGTAGGAAGGCGTCCGCAGATCGGGTAGGAGGGATTGCCACGCGAGCGATGTCGACTCCTTGCCGGTGAGGATTCGTCCTCGTCGAGAGCATGCTCAGAGGGCCTACAGCGACCGCCCGCATATCTCCGGCTCTCCGCAGTCGACTAAAGGAGCTGTGGCGCTGTGCATGAGACTGCTTGTCCGCATAGCGGAACGCACAGACTAGGAGGCCGGTTTTCAAGATCAAAGCCCGTAAAAGCCCGAAGATCATTTACGGTGACCCGGTAACTAGCGGTAACCCGCGGGCCGAAACAGGCCACTGCGGAGAAGCGTCTTCGCAGGTCGCGCCGCACAAACCTGTCATCAGCGGACAGCGTCGGTCGATCACGGAAAGTGGCCGAAACAGGCTCCTAACGGGTTCGATTCCCGGCACCTCCACCGAGTAAATGATCTTGATTGGGGCTTTCGTCCGGGGCAGCACACAACCGGAGCCGGATCGCGACCGAAGTCGGACAAGAAGCTGCATAACCCAGCGTCTCGGCCGCAGTTGTGTGCTGATCGGAACGGCGCAGGGCGTGAGGCCCGCTGGCTCAGCTGGTCGGGTCGGGGGCTGGCAGCATCACGGTGTAGAGCATCCGGCGGCGCCGGCCCTTGCCGGGCGGGTGTGCCAGTCGCTGCTGGCTGATGGCGGCAAGCTCGCGAACGTAGTCGGCCAGCTCGGCGTCGGTGAGCCACATTGCGCCGACGCTGTAGCCGGCGCCGTCTTTGGCCGGATCCTCCGGCTCGGTGGCGACGTACCGGTCGAAGTCGGCGACCAGACCGGCGACGTAGGCCAGAAAGGCGTTGCTGTGGTCCTCGACGGTCATCAAGGCGATCTCGTCGGGCTGCAGCCGCGCCGCGTAGAGCCGCAGCGTGTACGTGCGTTCGACCGTGCCGCGTACCCGCCGCTCGGCGACCACCTGCAGAACGCCGGCTTCGGTGAGCCTGGCGACGTGACGGTAGATCGTCGCGGCGGGTACGTCGGGAAGCTCGGCGACGAGCTGGCCGGTAGTCAGCGCGCGGTCGCCGAGGAATGCCTTGACCAGACGGAGTCGCACCGGATGCAGCAGGAGATCAGCGCTTGCCATCACTGCAGACTACTCTC
This sequence comes from Mycobacteriales bacterium, assembly GCA_036268295.1. Lineage (GTDB taxonomy): Bacteria > Actinomycetota > Actinomycetes > JAFAQI01 > JAFAQI01 > DATAUK01. Next base: position 3,621 of record DATAUK010000026.1, read on the forward strand.
CAAATCTGCTAATGTTCGCATTATCGGGGAAACGAGATCGGGAGCATGCCATGGCTGAGCTGACCGTCGTCGACGGTTAGCTGGTGCTTCACCTGAGGAAAACGGAGAAGCTCGAAGGCGTCCACCGCGACCTGCGTGCGCCGCTGTCGGCAGTACACGGGATTGAGGTGCTCGACGATGCCCACGGCCCGGTCGGGATCCGCGCCGGGATGCGCTGAGTACAGTCGGGACCGTCGGGGCCGCGCAGATGCACGAGGTGCGACATGACATCGACGATGATGCGGCGCACTCATCTCGCGATGGTGCTGCTCGGCGCGGTCAGCCTGGTTGCGGCGTGCTCGTCCGGCAAGCCCGCGGTCAAGGCGGCCACTCCGGCCGCGTCGGGATCGTGGCTGTATCCGAACGCGGATCTCGCCAACACCCGCGACGCCGCCGGCTCGACGATCTCGTCGTCGAACGTCGCGAAGCTGGCGCAGGCCTGGACCTTCAACCTGAGCGGCAAGGCCGCGTCCGGCGTACAGAGCACCGGGTCGTTGGCTGCCGCACCGATCGTGGCCAACGGTGTCGTCTACTTCCAGGATCTCGACTCCAACGTCTACGCGGTCTCGCTCGCCACCGGAAAGCTCGACTGGGAGTACTCCGTCAATGTCCCGGAGCGCAGCGGTCCGGGACCGAACGGCGTCGCGGTCGTCGCGGGGACGGTTTACGGGACGTCCCCGACGACGGCGTTCGCGCTCAGCGCGACCACCGGCCGAACCACCTGGATCAACCGCAGCTTGCTGAGCACCGGGCAGGGGACGATCAGCATCCAGCCGCAGGTCGCGGCCGGCCGGGTCTACCTGGCAAGCGGGTACGGGGCGGCGACTGGCGGCGGCGTGCTGATGGCGCTGAATGCGACGAACGGCAACGTGCTCTGGAAGTTCAACACCGTCCTGCTGCCCGATACCGGGGTCAAGACGCTGGGCATCGGATCCGGCGGCGCCTGGGAAACCCCGCTGGTGGACAGCGACGGGTCGGTGACCTTCGGCACTGGCAACCCGTACCAGACACCCGGCGAGGCGATCAGCAATCCATCGCGGCTGCTCTACACCGACAGCGACGTGAACCTCGATGCCGCCACCGGCAAGCTGCGCTGGTACTACCAGGGCGTGCCGGACGACTTCATGGACCACGACATGCAGACCTCGCCGATGGGGGCGAGCATCGATGGCTCCGGTGTCGTGATCGGCAGCGGCAAGCTGGGGATCGTCTACGCGATGAACGCGCAGTCCGGGAGGCTGATCTGGAAGACGCCGGTCGGTGAGCACAACGGCCACGACAACGACTCGCTCCAGGCGTTGGAGCACCGAAGCACGCTGAAAGCGCCGTTCACCTACCTGCCGGGTGCGATCGGCGGCGCGCTGACCAACCTGGCCCTCGCCGGCAACACCGTCTACGTCGTCACCTGCGATTTTCCGTTCACTTTCAAGGCGATGAACGAGGTCCTGGGCATCCCAGGTTCCTCGGCAACCGGCGAGATCGAGGCGCTGAGTCTCAGCACCGGAAAGGTCGAGTGGGACACCAAGGTGGCGGCGATGCCACTGGGTGCCGCGACGGTGTCCAACGATCTGCTGTTCACCACGCTGGTCAATGGCGACCTGGTCGCGGTGAACCGCAACACCGGCGCGATCGTCTATCGTGCCGAGTTGCCGGCAACAACGAACTCACCGATCGCGATCGCCGGCAACACCGTGATCGTTCCGGCCGGTGCTCCCGCTGTCGGAAAGACCACCGTCGGCCCGCTTGGCACCGTTTCCCACGATCCCCAGGTGGTTGCCTACACCGTCCCCTGACGGCGGCATCGGTTAATGGCGGTGATGCTTGCGCTTCGACAGTAGGTACGGCGTCAACGCCGGCCACAGCGCCGCGCCGAGTCCGGACACCGTGTCGTAGCCGCGGTGGGCTGAGACTGACGGGTCGCTGCCGCGGTCGGCGGCCGCGCCGTTGCTCCCCGACGTCACGTCCCGGAACGCCCGCGGATCCTTGCGGTGGGCGGTGTAGAGGGCGCCGTGGATGTTGCCGACACCGGTGTGACGGTGGGCGGCCGCGAGCGTGTTGGTGAACAACGCCGCCGAGATCGGGGACGCCAGGCTGGTCCCGCCGACCTCAACGAGCCCGCGGGAGTTCTCGTCGCTGGCGTAGGTCGAGTCAGAGGTATAGAGATCGAAGCCGGTCGCCGGATCGCCGTCGGCGGAGATGTCAGGCACCATCCGGTGTTTCTGGTTGGCGAACAGGTGCCTGCGAATCGCGGTGCGTTGGTAGGCCGGCTCAGCGAAACCAGCGAACGAGTTCGCGGCGCCAGAATGCGCTGAGCCCGACTCGCCTCCGCCCGACCCGCCACTCGCACCGGGTAGCACCGGCAACACCGAGCTCAGGCCGCCGGCGCACGAATTGGCGCTGGTGCACGACCATGCCTTCTCGTGCCAGTTGTGGCCGTTGTTGCCGGTCGCAGTGCCGCTCTGATGCGCCAGGTTGGTGCCGCCGACGCCGATGACCTGAGGCGAGGACGCCGGGTAGTCGACATCCGGCGTTTGGCCGCCGAGCCCGAGCAACGAAGTGCCGCAGTCGTAGATGCCGTCGTCGCCCGAGGAGGCGAAGACGGTGACACCGGCCGCGGTGACCGCCTTGATCATCGTCTGCGCGGTCTCGATCGCCTTCTTGCCGTACCCGGACTCGCAGCCGCCCCATGAGGAGGACAGCGCGGTGATGTTCGGGTCGCCGCCGTCGTTGTCGTGACGGTTCTGTACGACGTCGTCGAAGACGCTGGCGAACACATCGTCGAATCCGGCGTTGGTGTTCGGCGCGAAATACGGCCGCTGGTTCGCAGACGGCGCCGTCGACAGGATCGACTCCTGGTCGAGATCCACCTCGATGTCGGCGCCGTTGCTGTCGTCGGCCTCGGTCGGCCCGCCGTCGACGGCCACCTGGTGATACTTCGAAGTGCCGACGATCTTCGGCAGCCCTTCTTTCGCGGCGTACGTCGTCAAGTCGCTGTCCGAGTAGTCGGCGAGCTGCAACGTCGCAATCGTCGACCGACCGTCTGAGTGCGCGCCGGCACCAGGGGGCTTGCGATGTGGCGCGGTGTAGGCGGCGCGGAACCCGGGGCCAGCAACCGCAGCGGTGTGTTGGAAGACGGCTGGTCCGGCGGTCGTCGGGAACGCGGCAGCCACGTACCGCGACAGCGCTGCCGGGACGATCGGCAGCGCGCCGGTCGCGGCGCGCAGCGAAGCGACAGTGGGGTCGGTGCCGAGCACCGGATTGCTCCCGAACAGCGAAGCAACGACGTTCCGCGGACCTGCCGCGGTGATCGACCAGCCAGTCTGACTGCCGACGCTCAGGCCGTCGTGACGCAGCGTCGAAGCGACGATGTCCTGGCTGGCGCTGCTCGGGACCAGTCGAGCCAGCCGTCGCACCCGTTGGGCGTGGGTCAGCCCGGTCGCCGCCGCGAGCCGGTCAAGCCCGGCGGCATTGGGCGCGCGCAGAAAGACGGTGATGCCTTCGACCGGCGACGCTGCTCCTGCTGGTGGCGCCGCGGCGATTCCAGCGGCGAGGAGGCCCCCCAGCCCGATAGCGGCTGTGTGGCGGCGGGCGCGATGAGACATCCGGACTCCAGCGGGTGCGAGCAAGGTCGGTGACCGAACACTTCGACACCGGTCCATCGAGACCTGCCCACTGATCGCGGGGACCAACCGGCGTAGCGTTGCCTGCGGCGGAGGGGGAGGCTCAGTTGTTCGACGTCGAGACGTTCGTGGCGGACTGTCAGGCGGCGGTGGCGGATCCGGATCCGAGGGGTGCGGTCCGCGACCTGCTGAGGCAGACGGTCGCTTCGCCCGGTGAGGTGTCGGACGCCCTCGCGGTCAACGAAGGCGGCATCAACGTCGTGCATTCGTCCGAGACCCTGACCGTGCTGAATGTCATCTGGGCGCCACAGATGACGATCTATCCGCACGAGCACCGGATGTGGGCGACGATCGGGATCTACGGCGGCGCCGAGGAGAACACGCTTTACCGTCGCGGCAACGAGCGGATCCAGCCAGCCGGCGGCCGGCTGCTCGAGCCCGGTGAGGTCTTCAGCCTTGGCGCCGATGCGATCCATTCGGTGCACAACCCGCGGCGGAGGTTCACCGGCGCGATCCATGTGTACGGCGGTGACTTCCTCAACCAGCCGCGCAGTCAGTGGGACCCCGACAGCCTGCTCGAAGAGCCCTACAACATCGATGAGGTGCGCCGCGCGTTCGCGGCCGCCAACGATGAGTGGCGCAGCCAGCTCGGCGATGACCTGGACGAGTCGTCCGACTGAGAGCGGCTGGGCCGTACGAGTGAATCGGGGCCCGTCCGATTCATCCGGTTTGTAGCGGGGAATCATCAAGTGGTCGGTAGCCGCGGATTCGCCCACGACCGCCTCTCGACAGCAGCCCATTCGCCGTTTGAGAGGGAACCCAGATGTCCACGTACCGAAACAGGTCGGTCCTGATCACAGGGGTCATCGCCGTCGGCGCGATTGGAGCGATAACCGCAAGCACCGTTACCGCCGCCATTCCCGCCAGCAAAGCCCAGACCTCACACTTCGCCTTCACCGGCGATGCGTTCGGGTCGCGCACCCAGGCATCCACGGAGGTGGCGTCAGGCCGCTCCGCGTTGCTGACGCTCAAGTGCACGATGAAGACCGGTGTCCACGAGTCGAACCAGACCGACGGCGCGACCAACTCCGAGCTTGGGCATGTCGGCTCGGTGACGACCACAACCTCGTCTCGCCCGGCAGGCAAGAGCCCGGCGGCTTCGGTCACCACGGCCACGATTCACGGCATGAATCTGCTGGGCGGCGTCATTAAGGCGACCGCTGTCAGAGCGACCTCGGTGGTAACCACCACCGGCAAGCGCACCGGTACGACGACCTTTACCGGTCTCACCATCGCCGGTCACAAAGAGGCGTACTCGCCGAAACCCAATCAGACCTACCAGATCCCCGAGGTGGGGAAGATCGAGCTGAACGCGCAAAAGGCTACTCACGTCAACGGATCGACCGGCCTCATCGTGAACGGCCTTGAGCTCACGATGGGTGCGAGCAACCTGGGCGGGCTGCCGACGAAGACCCAGGTCGTGCTTGCCCACGCCAAGTCCGGTGTCGAGCCGGTCGGGCTTCGGACCCTCCACGGCAGTGGCTACGGCAGCGCCGTCATGAACAACAATGTCGTGACCTCCGGCCGGACGTTCTATCAGCCGCTGCCGTGCCAAGGCACCCAGGGCAAGACTCGTCGAAACACTGGTGGCGCGATCCAGCAGGCCGCGGTGCTCAGTTCTGGCACGGTCGCGTCGACCGCAACCGGCAACCACACCGCGACCTCCGACGTCGGGACGACCACCTCTACCGTCCACAACGTGTCACTGATCGGTGGCGTTGTCTCCGCGTCAGCCATCGAGGCGGTCGCGCGGGTGACCGACCGAAGCGGCAAGATCACCACCGGCGAGCAGGGCTCGAAATTCGTCGGTCTCACCGTCGACGGCAAGAAGATGCCGAACAACGTCAAGCCCAACACCAAGATCAGTCTCGGGCCGCTGGGCACGCTCTGGCTCAACCGCGTGATCCGGACCAGCTCTGGCAGGACGATCGCGATCCACATGATCGACCTGCACCTGAACAAGCCGGAGGGTGGCGTCGCGAAGGGTGCGGACGTGGTCGTGGCCAACGCCGACGTTGGGGTGCGTCATTGATCCGGCCGCCGGTGGCGAGTCCCGGGCTGAGGATGTCACTCGGCTCGAGACCCGTCGCAGGCCGGGCATGAGTCGGTCTCGGTCGAATCGGACGGTCGCCGCCAACCGGGTCGCTCCGACAGCGGCGCCGATCGCCTCTCCGGAGCAGATCTGTTGCGGTCAACGGCTGAGGCGGATCGATATCCGGTCGGTCGACTCGATGCTGTCGTTCAACTTCTGCGGTCGCTGCGAGTCGATGCGGTGGTTCAAGGACGGTCTTCCGACCGATGACGAGTCGCTGGTAGGCGCGTTGCGGGCGACGACGGTCGAGCCGAGAGCCGCCGGTCGCTGACCCGAATATCGGCGACGCTGCGCGATCCGCAGTAAGCGCGGCTCCCTCATAACTAGCTGTGCCCCCGGTGACTGGGTAACCGGGGGCACAGCTATTTGCGCGAGATGGACTCAGCCGTCGCTGCCGTCATCACCGCTCGCCGAGCCGAACGCTCGGCGCGCCGATTGAAATGTCCTGGCATGACAACCTCCTGATGAGTCGGGTCCGAGTGACGTGACCTCACTGGGGTTATCGCCGCGACCACCTGAAGGGATACCGCTGCTGCCATCGCGCACCAAGCACCAACGGTGGGGGATGCTGGTGAGGTGAGCCGGGTACGACGCGAGCGGGTGCCGCCGCAGCCGCGATTCGATCTTCACGACCCGACCGCCGGCATCGGTGGCGCAGCGCCGGCGGCGAGCGCCCTCACGTTGCGGTTATGGCTCGCCGGTGCTGCCATCGTTGGCAGTGTGGTCGGCGTCGTACTGACGGTCGTCCTACGCGGTCCAGTCGCGCTGATCGTGGTTCTCGCCGTGATCGGATGTACCGCCGTGGTCGATCTGTGCGTCGTGGCGACCCGCCTCCACCGAGGCGAAGCCGGCTAACCCCGCGCATGTGCCATTGGTGGTGCTATACGCCCACCGATGTGCCATTGGCGGTGTCATCGGCCCACTGATGGCACATGCGCGGGGTTAGGGTGCGGGGATCAGGGCGCGGACTCGGGTGATGAGTGAGTCGAGGTCGTCGGCGCCGGTCGCGGCCATGCCGATCAGCAGGCAGGTCAGCGGCGCGGCCGGCCGGTCGACGCCGTGCGCGACATCGCGAGCCAGGTCGAGGACGGCGCGCGCGTCGACCGGCTCGATCCCCAGCTCGTCACAGACAGCCCGCATCCATTGGTCGAGGGTCATGCCAGCTCCTGCGCTCGGGCGAGGTCGGCGGCGGTGTCACAGTCCCAGGTCGCCGGCGGGTCGCCGCCGAGATCGACCCGGACGATCTCGGCCCGGGCGGCCAGATCGCTGAGCACCGAGCGCATTGATACATCTTGCGGTTCAGCGGGCATCACTGCCCGCAGCGCGGCGGCGTCGTAGCAGCCGATCAGCGGCTGGTCCCGGCCGTCGCTGTCGATCGCGACAACGGCGCCCGCTTCACCCGTTGCGGCGAGTAGTTGGTCGACGGCGGCCGTGGTGATGAACGGCAGGTCGGCCGCGAGTACGACGACGACTGGTGCCCGAAGCAGCGGCAGGGCGGCGGCGAGCGCCGCCACCGGACCAGAGCCGACCGGGGTCTCGCGGACCCACTCCACCGGCCGGGAGGTCGGGATTGCGGCTCCCACGGCCACGGTGATGGACGCCTCGGCTACCGCATCGAGCGCGATGTCGACGAGGCGCCGGCCGCCGACTGTCAGTGCCGGCTTGACGGCGCCGCCCATCCGCCGGCCGTGACCGCCGGCGAGGACGACGGCGTCGTACCTCACTGCGGCGGCGAAGCGGGTAGGCGCAGACGGGTCGGTTGTCATCGAATCGGAGCATGGTCTGGCTCGGCCGCGACGGCATCGTCGCGTACCCGTACGGCGGCTGCGTAGATGACCATGGTCGGTGCCCGCAGGAAGCCGATGAGGGTCAGTCCGACTCGCTCGGCGAGGCCGACGGCGAGTGAGGACGGCGCCGAGATTGCGGCCATCATCGGGATGCCGGCGAGTGACGCCTTCTGCACCAGCTCGAACGACGCCCGGCCCGACACCAGCAAGACGGTGCCACGCAGCGGTAGCCGGCCCTCGCGCAGTGCCCAGCCGAGGACCTTGTCGACGGCGTTGTGCCGCCCAACGTCCTCGCGGAGCACGAGCAGCTCGTCGGTGGCAGCGTCGAACAACGCGGCGGCGTGCAAACCACCGGTCCGGTCGAACAGTCGTTGGGCGGCCCGCAACCGGTCGGGCAGCGAGCAGATCCAGCCGGCATCGACGCTCAGCTCATCAGCGGCAAGGGAGTACGGCGAGGTCACCTCGACGTCATCGATCGTCGCCTTGCCACACAGCCCACACGCGCTGGTCGTGACGAGGGCCCGCTGCATCGAGGTCTCGACCGGTGCGACGTGCGAGGCGAGCGTCGCATCCAGCACGTTGTAGGTGTTGTGGCCCGCGTCGTCGAGGCCGGCGCAGTAGCGCATCTCGGACAGGTCCCCGCGGGTTCGGATGACCCCCTCACTGACCAAGAACCCGGCTAGCAGATCCATGTCGTCACCGGGGGTGCGCATCGTCACCGCGAGAGCGCGGCCGGCGACCCGCATCTCGAGCGGCTCCTCAGCGACCAGGGTGTCGGGAGCGACCGACGCCGGCTGCCCGACCGTAAGGCGGGTGACCTGCTTGCGTACCGTCACCCTGCCCACGGCCTCAGTCTGCCCCACCGTCGCAAGCCGATGCGTCGCAGATCCCCAGCGACGTGCGAGGTCATGGCCCACTAGCGTTCCACTAGCTTGGCAGCCATGACGATCACCCTGATTGGTGTCGATGGCGCGACGCGTTCGGTTGCCGGCACGACAGCGGTGGTCGACGCCATGGAGCTGAGCGAGGTGACCGGCTGGGCGTTGAAGCCGCAGGGGCTGTGCCGCGGTGCGGTGTGCGTCCCGCTGCTCGATCGCAAGGTCGATGCGGGTGCTGGCGAGATCGATCTCGCCGAGTGGGCAGCGGCGCTGGGCTACCTGATAGCGGTAGACGTCGAACACTCGGTGGTTGCGCTGGCGCCAGCGGCGCCTTGTGGCGCCTCGGTCGAGGTCGGCAGCCTCGCCCCCGACGTTGAGCTTCCCGGCATCGACGGCAACTCCCATTCGCTGGCAGAGTTTGCTGGCCGAAAGCGGGTGCTCGTGACCTGGGCATCGTGGTGTGGCTGTCGGCATGAGCTAGGTGCCTGGCGCGAGCTGCAGGATGAGCTCGGCCCGGCCGGACTGTCGATCTTCTCGGTCGCGCTCGACAACTCGGTCGAGGACGCCCGGCCGTGGATCGAAGCCGGTCAGCCGAGCTATCCGGTCGTCATCGATTCTGCCCATGTCACCGCCGAGCGGTTCGGCATCACCAACGTGCCAAGCACGGTGTGGATCGACGAGGGCGGACGCATCGTCAAGCCACCCACCATCTCGCCGGGCGACGACCAGTTCCGCGACTTCACAAAGATCGACTCAGCCGCTCATCACGAGGCGATGCGTCGATGGGTGAGCGAGGACGTGGTGCCCGATCCCACCGCGGTTGCAGTGACGGTGCGCAGCGAGGACGAGCAGCTTGCGCTCGCGGAGCGTCGTCTCGGCGCCTGGTTGCAGGGTCAGGGATACGTCGACGCCGCTGCCGAACATCTGGCCCGGGCTGTCGAACTCGCGCCGTGGGACTGGACAGTCCGTCGAGCAAGCATCGCGCTGCGTGGTGGCGACCCGTTTCTCGGCGCGGAGTTCATTGACTTCTGGCAGGAATGGGACGCCGCCGGCAGACCCGGCTACCAGGCGATGCGGCCCGGCGCTGAGGGCTGACTGCCTATCCGCGCAACGAGACGCCTGGGAGATCGGCGAACGCGGCGGCGTCGGCTGACACGATGCTGCGGTCCCGTGCCAGCGCGGTAGCCGCAATGATCAGGTCATGTGCGCCGCGTGGTCGGCCGCTGCGTCGGACATGGGCCAGCAGGATCGCGTGAGCCCGCGAGACATCGATGTCGTAGTCCTCCACTGGGACGGTGTCGAGCACGCTGCGCACGAAAGCAGATCGGCCGGCGCGACGGCTCGCATCGGCCAGCTCGACACCGACGAGCAGTTCGGCGGCGGTGACGGCAGCGATCGCGACGTCGTCCTCGTCGGCGATGCTCCGGTTGAGGCTTCTCCCGGCGCGCTCGGCATCAATCAGCACCGTGCTGTCGAGGATCAGGCGGGCCACTGACGGTCTTCCGTGGTCAGCAGGCCGCGCACCTCGCTGAGCTCGCCGGCCCACTCGGCGTCCGGCCGGTAGTGACGCAGCAAGGCCTTGATCGCGGCCCCGGAAGTCCCGGCCGCGGGTTCGATCCGAGCGATGACGCGGCCGCCTCGAGTCACGAAGTAGGTCTCGCCGTCCTTTTCGACCGCCGTGAGCAAGGCGGAGAATCCGCGCGCCGCTTCGGTCGCCGAGATCTCCTTCACGGGAATCAGATTATCAGATCCTTCGATCAGGTCATGCGCTCATCTCGTAGGCACCGCACAGCGCCTGGACTTGCTGCCAGGCCCGGGCGAACCGGGCCGGATCGTCGGCCGGCTTTCGCACCGTCGACACCGCCCATGCCTGTTGGGCCTGGCTGCTCGCGGCCTTGCCATGAAGTGCCACGGCGAGTGTCGCAAAGTCACGGATGAGTACGTCGAAGATTGCCTCGACGGTGTCGTCGTTGACTTCCAGGATCGAGGCCTGTTCGCAGATCAACTGGCCGTAGACGATGACAGTGAACAGCTCGCCGATGCCGAGCATCAGGTCGAAGTCCTGTTGCTGAGTCTCATCCGGCGGGTTGCTCGCGAGCATCGAGGCGAACGACTCCGCCTGCTCGATGAAGGTGGCGACGTTGGCTAGATGTGCGTAGCTGCGATACGCGAGATGCCAGTCGTGGAAACGGATCGCGCCGAGACCTCGGGCCGGGCCCTGGTTGAACAGGAACGTGTCGTCCGCCGGCTCGAGTCTGGTCGGCACCTCGTCGTACGGCTCGGCAGCGAACAGGTACGCCGGCATGAACTTCAGCACCAGCGCCAGGTTCACCGCCACGGTGCCCTCGAGCTTGGGCAGGCCGCGGACGTCGACCGACGCCGCCGCGAGGTATGAGTCCTTCTCGAAGCTCTTCGCCGCGACCACGTCGCCGAGAATCGCCACGACCCGCTCGGACTCGGTGGTGACCTTCATCTTGGTGACCGGGTTGTAGAGCAGATAGCGCCGGTCGTCGGCGTTGGCCGAGCGGAAGTAGTCGATCGCGCGGTCGCTGAACAGCCGCATCGCGAGCAGCCGGCTGTGGGCGTCGACCAGTTGACGGCGGACGTGCGGGAAGTCGGTGACCGGCTTGCCGTAGAGCACGCGGTTGTGGGCGTGAGTGACCGCTTCGTACATGCAGTGCTCGGCGATGCCGATGCCGCCGAAGCACAGGTTGAACTTCCCGACGTTGACGGTGTTGAGGGCGGCGTCGAACGCCGCCTTGCCGGCATGCAGGATTTCCGCGTCGCCGACCGGATAGTCGATGAGCTCGAACTCGGACACATACATCTGCGACGGCACGACGTTCCCCACCAGCCGGTACGCCGGATGTCGGCTGTCGACGGTGAAGAAGACGTACCCGTCAGAGCCCTCGACATCGCAGCGGCGTCCGAATACCGACACCAGGCCGGCAACATTTCCGTTGCCGATGTAGTACTTCGAGCCGTTGGCGCGCAAGCCGGCGCCGTCGACCGGGGTCAGGACCATGTCGGTGGAGTAGATGTCCGCACCGTGCGCGCGTTCGGACAGACCGAATGCGCAAACGCCGCCGTCCTCGAGCAGGCTGGCGGCACGAGCGCGGGCGGCCTGATTGCCGCTCTGCCAGACCGGGCCGAGGCCCAGGATGGTGACCTGCCAGGTGTACCAGTAGTTCAGGCCGTAGAAGCCGAGCACCTCCGACAGTGCGGCGATTCGAGCGGTGTCCCATCGCTTGTCCCCGTCATCGCCGGCGTCCTGGGTCGGCGTGAGGAACGTCGCAAACAACCGCTCCTTCGCGGCGAAGTCGAGGAAGTCCGAGTACCAGACGTGGGAGTGGTAGTCGGCGAGCAGCCGGGCCTTGCCGCGCTGCTCGAACCAGTCGATCGTCGCTCGGAGCAGCCGGCGGGTCTCCGGGTCGAAGTGGGACGGGTCGTACTCCCGCGGGTTCAGCAGCGCAGCTTTAGCTGTCATCTGTCCAGTTTCGCCTACCTTCGGTCCGAGTCTGGTGTTGACTCAACTCGATGACGGCTCGGGAGGATCGGAGCACGGCCGCGACGGTCAAGTCGGCGGCGATGCTGAGACTGCCGGCGAACCGGCGGTTTCGGTCGGTGCGGGCAGTCGCGGTGCTGGCGACCGTAGCGACGGCGTGTCTCGGGCTGGCCGCGCCCGGTGGTGCGGCCGCCGCATCTCGCAATCGCGCCCAGCAAACCCACAACGCGACAGTCGCAACGCACTTCGCCGTGACCAAGCGGGTCTGCAACCCCGCGCCCAAGCCGGGCTTCGCCGCGTGTGACGCCATCCGGCTGGTGCGGACCACCAAGGCCACCCCGGGTGCGCGACGGTACGCCGTGAACGCCAGCCTTCCGCTCGGCCCGGCCGGGGGATACACCCCCGGTGACCTGGGGACCGGGTACGGGTTCGACCCGGGCGCCACCCCCGCGAGACCGCAGACCATCGGCATCGTCGACGCCTACGACGACCCCGCCATCGCCGCTGATCTGGACGAGTTCGACGTGCAGTACCACCTGCCGGCTGAGACTCCGACGTCGTTTGTGAAGATCAGTCAGACCGGCTCAACGACGGTGCTGCCGAGAGCGGACACGACGGGCTGGTCCGACGAGGAGGCGCTCGACGTCGAGACCGCCCGCGGGATCTGCAACCAGTGCACCATTGTCCTCGTCGAGGCAAACAGTCCGGCGGATTCCAACCTCGCGGCCGGCGTCAAGGAGGCGGTCTCGCAGGGTGCCACCGAGGTGAGCAACTCATATGGCGGCCCGGAGAACGCGCACTGGTCGGCGGCTAAGCGGGTGACCTACCGATCGCTCTACACCTACCGGCACGTGGTCGTCACCGCGGCGACCGGCGACGACGGATGGTTCAGCTGGGATTTCGCGAACGACAACGAACCGGGCTCGCAGGCCCCCAACCTGCCGGCTTCGCTTCCGACTGTGGTCGCGGTCGGCGGCACCACGCTTGCGCTCGGGCCTCACGGCATGCGCCGAACCGAGCGGGTGTGGAACTCCGACGGCCGATCTGACGCCACCGCGATCCAGCAGAATGAGGGCGACCTCGGCGCATCCGGCGGCGGCTGCAGTGTGCTCTACCGCGCGCCCGGCTGGCAGGAACATGTGAAGGGCTACGTCAAGACCGGCTGCGGGGTGCGGCGCCTCGCCGCCGATGTGTCAGCCGACGGCGACCCGGAAACCGGGCTCGACATCGTCAGCAACTACGACTGCGGCGGCCCGTGTGAGCCGACCGGGTGGCAGACGGTCGGCGGTACGTCGTTGTCGGCTCCGCTGATCGCGGCGATGTGGGCGTTGGCGGGCGGCTCGGGTGGCATCCCTTATCCCGATCTCTCGCTCTATGGGCATCTCAAGTCGGCGCCCGCGTCGTTGTTCGATGTTCATTTTGGCGGCAACTCCTGGTGCGACCAGGACGCGAAGTGCGCCAAGCACACCAAGACCGAGACCGGTGAGGCCAATCCCAACGACTTGTGCATCATCAAACACAAGAAATGTGTGACGCCGTTGAGGGCGCTCGACTGCGGCTTCGTCCGCAAAGGCGCGAAGCCGACCGCGGTTGCCCGCGATGCTCAGTGCAACGCCGAGCCCGGGTACGACGGGCCGTCGGGTGTCGGGACGCCGATCGGTCTCAGTGCCTTCACGCCGCTGTTCCCGCGGCCGCGGGTTGCCGTGCCCGCGAGCGTTGTCGCCGGCAGGGCGGCAACCTTTACCGCCGGCGGCAGCGACCCATTCCCAGGCGGTGTGTTCACCTCGTATCAGTGGAGTTGGGGTGACGGCACCCAAAGCACGACCAAGACAACGACCGGGCGCCACAGCTACGCGGTCTCCGGCGACTACACGATGACGCTCACCGTGACCGACACCTACGGCCAGGTCGGCGCCACGGCCAAGACCGTCGACGTTGCGGTGGCAGGCTGACTGCGCCGGGCGCCCACGTAGTTTGGGCAGCGAGCGTGACCAATCAGCGGCGTGGCAGGCAGGCCTATGCCCGCGGTCGGTCAGGCGCCGGCTGACGTGAGCGGCCGCGGCTCGCCGGTCGGCAGGCCGCTCGCGCGCCAGCGAGCACGGTCGATCGCCATGGTTGTCACGGCAGTGCTCCTTCCGAAGTGGCGAAATACGGACCGGATGCGTGGCGCCGTCGTGCGGTTCGTAGAAAGTCATCTCGCGCAGTGGTGGGGACTAGGCATGGATGCTTGCGCCGGCAGCAGCGACGGCCTTCCTAGGTCGTGCACGACGCCGCGCGGCAGCTGCCTCACATTGCGGCGGGCTCCCGCGTTGCCGCGAGCTCCGCACTGCCTTCGACCGACCGGACGATGGCGCCGGCAATACTAAGGCAGACCGCTTATAAAGATCGAGTTAATGGAACCGGTCTCGATCCAGAGGCGATACCGTCGTCGTATGGCTGAGACGGCGGTGTCGTTCGCGCCGTTTGATCCTGGCTTTCTCGAGGACCCTTACCCGCACTATGCGGACCTGCGGGCACATGCCCCGGTCGAGGAACATGCGCTCGGCTTCTGGGCGCTGTGGCGGCATTCCGACGTCATGGAGGTGCTCAAGGCAGGGTTGTCGGTCGAGGATCGTAACGTCGAGCAACTCGGGCCGATGCGCGCGCTCTACAACGAGATCTACGGCGAGGCCGACCGGCAACGGCGGGGTGACGGGATGTCGATGCTCGATCGCGATCCGCCGGACCACACCCGACTGCGCCGGTTGGTCTCGCAAGCCTTCACGCCGAAGACGGTCGAGGCCCTGCTGCCGGCGATCAGCTCGCTCGTCGACCAGGCGTTGGACCGGTTCGAGGACGCCGGGACTGCGGACCTCATCGAGGACCTCGCATTCCCGCTGCCGTTCGCGGTGATCTCGACGATGCTGGGGATCCCTGAGGGTGATGTCACCCGGCTGCGGGAGCTGTCGGGGCTGATCGTTCGCTCACTCGAGCCGGTGCCCGATGAGGCGACGCTGCGCCAGATCGTCCAGGCCGATGTCGAGATGTCAGAGCGCACGGCTGAGGCGATCGCGTGGAAGCGTGCCCATCCCGGCGACGACCTGCTGACCGCGTTGATCACCGCCGAGTCCGACGGCGACGCGCTCAGCGACGCCGAGCTGATCGCGCAGGTCGGGCTGATCTACGTGGCCGGCCACGAGACGACGGTCAATCTGATCGGCAACGGCACTCTGGCGTTGCTCGACGATCCGGCGCAGGCCGCGCTGTGGCGGGAGCGCCCGGATCTCGACGAGAACGCGGTCGAGGAGCTGCTGCGCTTCGACAGCCCGGTGCAGCTGTCCCGCCGAGTGACGCTGGAGGACTACGAGGTCGACGGACATCGGATCCCTAAAGGCTGTTTCGTCATTGCCAGCCTCGGATCCGCCAACCGCGACGACGCGGTCTTCGGTCCCGACGCTGACCGGCTCCGGCTTGATCGACCGAACGCCAGAAAGCACACGTCCTTCGGCGGCGGTATCCATCACTGCCTCGGCGCCGCGCTCGCTCGGCGCGAAGCCAAGGTCGCCCTGTCGTCGCTGGTCCGGCGGTTTCCGGCCCTCGCGCTCGCAGGTGAGCCGACCCGGAACAACCGGATCAACCTGCGGGGTGTCACCACGCTCCCGGTGAGGGTGCGTTGATGAGCGAGCTGGCGCTGAAGGGCAAGCTGCTCGTGGCCTCGCCGCTGATGCGCGAGCCGACGTTCGCGCGGACCGTAATCAGCGTCCTCGAGCACAACGACGAGGGCGCACTCGGCGTGGTGATCAACCGTCCCGGAGACGCGTGGTTGCTCGACATCGTGCCGCCGGTTGCTGATTTCGCGAGCCAGCCGGCGGTCCTGTTCGCGGGCGGTCCAGTCGAGCCGCAGGCGGCGATTGCGTTGGGAGTGCTGACGATCGATGCGCCTGCCCTCGGGATCCAGACCCAGAGCTGGCGCCCGGTCGTACATCCGGTGGTGACCGTGGACCTCGACGTCGATCCGGACCTGCTCGCGACCTCGCTTCGGGAGCTGCGGGTCTTCGCGGGCTATGCCGGCTGGTCAGCCGGCCAGCTGGAAGGGGAGATCGAGCTCGGCGCGTGGTACGTCGTCGAGTCACTCCCGCTCGACGCGTTCGACGCCGTACCCGACCGGTTGTGGTCAGCCGTGCTCCGGCGCCAGCCGTGGCCGTTGTCGGCCGTCGCGAGTGCTCCGATCGACCCGACGATGAACTGAGGGATAGCTATGGTGGCACCGAGTGGTGAGCAGTTCGAGATCCGGCACGGCGACCAGCGCGCCGTCGCGGTGGAGGTCGGCGGCGGGCTGCGGACCTACTCGGTCGGCGACCGGGCCGTGCTCGATGGGTACGACGTCGACGCGATCTGTGACGGCGCGCGCTGCCACACGTTGGTGCCCTGGCCGAACCGCGTGCAGGACGGCAAATGGACGTGGCGCGGCGTCGAGCAGCAGTTGGCGCTGACCGAGCCGGAGCAGCACAACGCGATCCACGGGCTGGTGCGATGGATGCCGTGGTCGGTCATCGATCGAAGTGACGAGGCGGTGACACTCGGCTGCACGTCGCATCCGCAGCCCGGCTACCCATGGACGGTCGAGGTGCGCAATCACTGGTCGCTCAGCGATGAGGGCCTCGCCGTCGAGACCACGATCATCAATCACAGCGACACCGCTGCACCGGTCGCCGCCGGCTTCCATCCCTACCTCACAGCGGGTACTCCGACGATCGACACCGCGGTGCTGACGTTGCCGGGGGAGACCAGACTGCCGACCGGCGGGCAGCAGATCCCGACCGGGCGCGAGCCGGTTGCCGGGACCGACTTCGACTTCCGCCGCCCCCGGTCGCTGGCCGGGTTTGAGATCGACCACACCTATACCGACCTGCGTCGTGATCCGGATGGTCGCTGTCGGCTGCGCCTCGCGAATCCCGAGGGCGGCACCGGCGTGACGGTTTGGGTCGACGAGGCATATCCATACCTCGAGATCTTCACCGGCGACGCGCTCCCGGATCCGGCGCGACGGCGACAGGGACTCGGCGTCGAGCCGATGTCGGCGCCGCCCAACGCGATGGCGACCGGTGAGTCGCTGGTGACTCTCGAGCCGGGTCAGACCTGGCGCGGCGGTTGGGGAATCGACCCGTTCTAGGCCCCGATGTCGCATGCAACACGCCCGAATTCGATGCCGTCCGAAAGCCGTCGAAGCAGCCACCGTACGATACGGCGCGTGCCAGTCGAAGTAAGACTGCCGCCGCATCCCGCCAGTGTTGGCCGGGCGCGACGCTTTGTTCATGACGAGCTCGCGGCGCTCGGTGTGCCCGATCCGGGAGCAAGCGCAGAGCTCGTGGTGAGTGAGCTGGTGACCAATGCCGTGGTGCACGCCGGCACCGACATCACGTTGCGGGTCCGGCCCGACGAGGCAGGTGCGCGAGTCGAGGTCGTTGACGGCAGCACCGTGATGCCCGGGCTTCGGATCGCTGACTCGAGGTCACATTCGGGCCGCGGCCTGGTCCTGGTCGAGCACTTCGCCCGCGAGTGGGGAGTCGAGCGACTTGCTGGCGGCAAGATTGTCTGGTTTGTAATAGGCGCCCAGGGCTAGATACATGGTTGTGCGGCGCATCGGCTCACTCGCGTCGGGCGCCCTCGGTGGAGCATGGGCGACCGCAAAGGTTGCCGGGCGGATCGGCGTGGTTGCCCCGATCCGGCCCGATCGCTTGCTCGGTATGGCCGGCGGGTTTCGACGCTGGGGGATGACGCCGGCGGCGGCGTACGCAGTCAATGCGGCGCGGGATCCGGGCCGGCTGGCCGTGATCGATGAACGCGAGTCGGTCAGCTACGAGGAGATGGACCGGCGAAGCAGCATCGTCGCGGCTGCGCTCGGTGAGCTGGGAGTGGGGGCGGGTGATCCGGTCGCGCTGCTGGCGCGCAACTCCGCGGCGTTCATCGTCGCGCAGGTGGCCGCCAGCAAGGTCGGCGCCGACCTGCTCTACATCAACACCGGCTTTGCCGGACCTCAGCTCGGTGACGTCCTGCGCCGCGAGAAGGCCGCGGCGGTCATCGCCGACGACGAGTTCGCGTCACTGCTCGACGGGGTTGCCGATAATTTGCCGCGGCTGACCGCGTGGGTCGATGACGGCGGCGTACCGGACGGCAGCATCGCGGGACTGATCAAGGCGGCGAAAGGCAAGCCGACGCCGACGCTGCCATCGCCCGGGCATGAGGGCCGCCACGTCATCTTGACCAGCGGAACGACCGGCAAGCCCAAGGGCGCGGCCCGATCTGCGCCCGGGCCGGTGTCGGGGGCGATCGGCGGGATCGCGTTGCTCGACGCGATTCCTTATCGCGCGCGAGGTGTCACCGTGCTCGCGGCACCGGCCTTCCACGCCTGGGGGCTCGGCAACCTGATGATCGGGATGCTGTTGCAGTCCACGTTCGTGATGACGAGGCGTTTCGACCCGACTGAGACGCTGGAGCTGGTCGAGCGCTATCGCGCCGACACGATCGCTGCGGTGCCGGTGATGTGCCAGCGGATGCTCGAGGTCGAGTCCTCGCCAGACACCTCCTCTCTGAAGATCGTCTCGCTGTCGGGCTCAGCGCTCGCGCCCACGCTGGCCACGAAGTTCATGGATCGCTTCGGTGACGTGCTCTACAGCTTGTACGGCTCGACCGAGGTCGCCTATGTCAGCGTCGCCGGTCCGAGCGATCTTCGAGCCTCGCCCAACACCGCCGGTCGCGTCCTTCGCGGCGTGACGGTTCGGCTGGTCGATGACGACGACAACGATGTCGAGCCGGGCGACATCGGGCGAATCTTCGCCGGGAGCAGCCTGTCCTTCGACGGCTACACCAGCGGTGAGGACAAGACCCGGCTCGGCAAACTCGCCTCGATCGGCGACGTCGGACGGATCGCAGACGACGGCCGACTGTACGTCGAAGGCCGTGACGACGACATGATCGTCAGCGGCGGCGAAAACGTCTTCCCCGCCGAGGTCGAGGACAGCCTGCATCAGCATCCCGACGTCGCGGACGCGGCCGTTGTCGGTGTCGAGGATGAGAAGTTCGGTCAAGCCCTGGTCGCCCACGTCGTGCTCCGCGACGGCGCCTCCGCCGGCGAGGAGGACCTGCGCAAGCACGTCAAAGCCCAGTTGGCCAACTACAAGGTGCCGCGCGAGATCGTGATCCACGACCAGCTGCCTCGCAACGAGACCGGCAAGGTCGTCAAACGCGACTTGGCCGAAACCGAGGCCGGGGCCAACAAAGCCGCTGGCGACGCCGCGACGAAGAAGAAGAAGAAAGGCGACTAACGCGCTGTCTCTGACGGTTCGTCAGGGCCGGTAGACCGACCCCACCAGGTTGACCCCGGCTTCGCGCATGGCATCGATCGCGGTCTCGACCGTGGCGGCTGCCACACCCGCTGTCAGGTCGAGGATCACGGTGGTCGAAAAGCCTTCGCCGACCGCATCGAGCGCGGTCGCCCTGACACAGTGGTCGGTCGCGATCCCCACGATGTCGACCTTGTCGATGTTGCGAGCACGTAGCCAGTCGGCGAGCGAGGTGCCGGCGGAGTCCGCGCCTTCGAAGCCGCTATAAGCCGCCATCCACTCGCCCTTGTCGAAGATCGTGTCGACCCGCTGAGTGTCAAGATTCGGATGCAGCTCCGCGCCGGTGGTGCCGATCACACAGTGCGGCGGCCACGAGTCGACGTAGTCAGGTGTTGGTGAGAAGTGCTCGTGCGGATCACGGTGCGCGTCGCGGGTCGCGGCGACGGTTGCATAGTCGGCGCTCGCGAGCAGCCCACTGATCCCAGCCGCGACGGCGGCGCCACCCGCAACGGCGAGTGAGCCGCCCTCACAGAAGTCGTTCTGTACGTCGACCACGACCAACGCCGTCGGCATCACACCACCTCCCAGATGGTGTCGATCGCCGGGTCGCCCGGCGAGAGCTTCATAGCGTGTGGCGGCAGCTCCGCGACCGATCGTGCCCGCTGCTGACGGGCATCGGCAAGGTCGCGGTCGCCGACGATGTCGCCGTCGCGCACTACTGCGATCTGCAGCTCTCGTTCGTCGTCACGTGCTGCCGCACCATCACCGGTGCGCACGATCTCAGCAATAGCAACGCTTTTGTCATCCAACCGGCGGGCTGCGACCTTACGGCCGCCGTGCGATGATTTTCCGATCGAACGCTTCTCCACCGGCTTCCACCTACCGTCTGCGTTCTCGCGGGCGACGAGTTTGTAGACGAATCCAGCCGTCGGGGAGCCGCTTCCGGTCACCAGCGAGGTGCCGACGCCGTACCCGTCGACCGGCGCCGAGGCCATGCCGGCGATCGCGAATTCGTCGAGATCGCTGGTGACGACGATCCGGGTCTCGCGCGCGCCGAGCTCGTCGAGCAGCTTGCGGGCCTCGCGGGCCTGGGTCGGCAGGTCGCCGGAGTCCAGCCGGATCGCGCCGAGCGAAGGGCCGGCAACCTCGACCGCGGTGCGGATCCCGCGCACCACGTCGTAAGTGTCGACGAGCAATGTTGTGCCCGGGCCGAGCGCCTCGACCTGGGCGGCGAATGCGGTGCGCTCGTCGTCGTGCACCAGGGTGAAGGCATGCGCGGCGGTCCCGGTCGTCGGGATCGCCCAGCGCTGGCCGGCTGCCAGGTTGGAGCTGGCGGAGAACCCGCCAAGGTAGGCAGCGCGTGCGCTCGCGATCGCGGCTCGTTCGTGGGTGCGGCGCGACCCCATCTCGATGCACGGCCGGGACCCGGCCGCGCTGACCATCCGGGCAGCCGCGGTCGCGACCGCGCTGTCGTGGTTGAGGATCGAGAGCACCAGCGTCTCGAGGACCACGCTCTCGGCGAAGCTGCCCTCGACGGTGAGTACTGGCGAGCCGGGGAAATAGACCTCGCCCTCGGCGTACGCATCGACCGATCCGGTGAACCGGTATGACGCGAGCCAGTCACGCGTCTCGGCGCCGATGACGTTGCTGGACACCAGGAAGTCCAACGACTCCGCGTCGAAGCGGTAGCGCGGCAGGTCGTCGAGCAGCCGGCCGAGTCCGGCGACAACGGCGTAGCGGCGCCGGCCGGGAAGCGATCGGGCGAACACCTCGAACACGCAGCGGCGCTCGGCGGCACCGCTGCGAAGAGCGGCTTCGACCATCGTCAGCTCGTAGTGATCGGTGAGCAGCGCCGGCGTCGTCACACCGCAACCTCATCAGGTGCCGGGACGATGGCCTCATCCGGTGCCGTCATTGCCGGCTTGCGGCGCAGGATCACGATCACCGCGATGACCACCGCCACAGTGGCGATAACGGATCGGATCGTGAACGGCTCGCTCAGGATGGTCGCGCCGAGGATCACCGCCACGACCGGGTTGACGAAGGCGTACGTCGTGACCAGTGACAGCTCGGCGTTGCGAAGCAGCCATACGTAGGCGGTGTAGGCGACCAGCGATCCGGCGACGACGAGAAAAGTGAACGCCAGCAACGCATGCAGCGTGAACTCGTCGCTGTGTAGTCCGGCGAACTCACCGCTCGCGGCCGCGCCGATGAAGCATCCGATGCCGCCGCATAGCATCTGCATCCCGGTGGCCACCAGCGGTCGGCGGACGGTCGGCGCGGTCGTCGAATAGACCGATCCTGATGCCCATGACAGCGCCGCGAGGACGACGATCAGGGTGCCCGCCACGCTGATCCGGCCGCTGCCGGTGCCGACCACTAGAGCAGCGACCCCGGCAAAGCCGAGCACGAGACCGACAAGATGGGTGGCACCGAGCCGCTCGCGGCCGAGCGCAGCCGCGATCAACGCGACCAGGATCGGGATGGTTGCCAGAATGACCGCGGCGGTGCCGGACGGGATCCGCTTCTCCGCGATCGAGACCAGCCCGTTGCCGCCGAACGCGAGTGCCAAGCCGATGATGGCCGCGGCGTACCACTGCCTCGCGCCGAGCGGATCGGGCTTGCCGTCCGGTGCCGGCCGGTGCCACGTGCACACGAGCATCAGTCCGCCCGCGAGGGTGAAGCGCGCGCCGGCGATCATCAGCGGGGGCAGTCCGTGGCCGTGGCTGGGATGCACCGCGACGCGGATCGCGAGATAGGTCGATCCCCAGAGCAGGTAGACCGCCCAGAGCGCCAGCCAGATCTTGGCCCGACTCGGTGCAGTGCTCACAGCTTCGACACTAGTAAGCGGGTTCCACTGGTTTCCGCCACCGAGTTGCTGGTGAGACGATGGGGCCGTGACAGCCCCGGCGATCGAACAGACGCAGCGGCCTGACTCGCACGAGACGGCTGAGCCTGACCGGCCGTGGGTGACGATCGTCTGGAACGACCCGATCAACTTGATGACCTACGTCACGTGGGTGTTCCAGAAGCTCTTCGGCTACAACCGCGAGAAGGCGACCCGGCTGATGCTCGACGTCCATCACAAGGGTCGCGCGGCGGTGTCGTCCGGCAGCCGCGAGCAGATGGAGCTCGACGTTGCGCGGCTTCATGCGGCCGGCCTGTGGGCCACCTTGCAGCAGGACTGATGGGCTCGGTACGCCGTCGCGGCGAACACATCCGACTCTCGCTGACCGCGGCTGACGCCGCGATCGTGGTCAGCCTGACGTCCCAGGTGCTCGAGCTGCTTGGTGACGTCGACGCGCCGCCGGCGGGTGAAGAGTCGTTGCAGGATCTCCTCGACGGCTCACAGGAGCCGGTGCCACCGCCACGCGACGCGGCGCTGCGGCGGCTACTGCCGGACGGCTACCGCGAGGACGACGCCGCTTCGGCGGAGTTCCGGCGGCTGACCGAGGCTGATCTGCGCGCCGCCAAGCGCACCGGCCTGACCCGCATCGTCAGCGACCTGCTCTCACCCGAGGCGGCACAACGCGGTGGCGCGGTTCGGCTCGATCTCGACGACGAGGCGGCCGAGATCTGGCTGATCGCCTTGAACGACGTACGGCTGACGTTCGGCACCCGGATCGAGGTCCGCGAGGACATGGACGACGAGCGGATGAGCCTGCCGGTGGACTCGCAGCGCTACGCCGAAATCGCGACGTACGACTGGTTTTCTTGGCTGCAGGACGCGATCCTGCGTGCGCTGACCGACGAGTGACGTCGTACTCTCGCGCCGTGCTGAAAATCTCCACTGGTCTTCGCGACGAGATCGTCGCGCACGCGCGCCGCGACCATCCGGACGAGGCGTGCGGCGTGATCGCCGGTCCGGTGGGAAGCGACCGGCCGGAGCGATTCGTGCCGATGCTCAACGCGGCGCGGTCGCCGACCTTCTACGAGTTCGACTCGATGGAGCAGCTGCGGGTGTGGCGCGAGATGGACGACTGCGACGAGGAGCCGGTTGTCATCTACCACTCACACACCGCCACCGAGGCGCGCCCGTCTCGGACCGACATCAACCTGGCCGGCGAGCCGGGCGCGCACTACGTCCTGGTCTCGACCCGCTCGCCCGAGGAGACCGAGTTCCGCAGCTTCCGGATCGTCGACGGCGAGGTCAGCGAGGAGCCGGTCGAGATCCTCGGCTGAAGATCGATCCGGCTAGCGTCGTCCGGCGAGACCGGAATCTGGCGGCGTACCGCCGTGTTGGGAGGATGTGACCATGGCCATCGAAGCGCGCATCCCGACCATCCTCCGCAACTACACCGACGGCGCCAAGTCGGTCGAAGGCAGCGGGCAGACCCTCGGCGAGCTGTTCGTCGACCTCGATCGCCGCCATGAAGGGCTGCGGGCGAGGCTGGTCGGCGAGGACGGCTCGCTGCAGCGTTTCGTCAACGTCTATCTCAACGACGAGGACGTCCGGTTCCTCGGCGGCGCCGAGACGCCACTTTCCGACGGCGACGTCATCACGATCCTGCCTGCGGTCGCCGGCGGCTGAGCGCGCTCGCTGATGGTCCGCTACGACTCGCTGCTCGCCTCGCTCGGGCACACGCCGATGATCGGTCTGCCCAACCTCTCGCCGTCCGCCGACGTACGGCTGTGGGCCAAGCTCGAGGACCGCAACCCGACCGGCTCGATCAAGGACCGGCCGGCGATCGCAATGGTCGCCCGCGCCGAGGCAGCGGGTGAGCTGACCCCCGGCTGCACGGTGCTGGAGCCGACCTCGGGTAACACCGGGATCTCGCTGGCGATGGTGTGCAAGCTCAAGGGCTACAAGCTGATCTGCGTGATGCCGGAGAACACCTCGATCGAGCGACGGCAGCTGCTGGAGATGTACGGCGCGCAGATTCGCACCTCGCCCGCCGCGGGTGGGTCGAACGAGGCGGTCGCGGTTGCCAAACGCCTCGCGGCCGAGAACCCGGACTGGGTGATGCTCTACCAGTACGGCAACCCGGCCAACGCGCAGTCGCACTACGACACGACCGGCCCGGAGATCCTCGCGGACCTTCCGACGGTCACCCATTTCGTCGGCGGGCTCGGCACGACAGGCACGTTGATGGGGGTCGGCCGGTTCCTTCGCGACAACGTGCCGGGCGTGAAGATCATCGCCGCCGAGCCGCGTTACGGCGAGCTGGTCTACGGCCTGCGCAACATCGACGAGGGCTTCATCCCGGAGCTGTACGACGCCTCGGTCCTCGACTCCCGGTTCTCGGTCGGGCCGGCGGAAGCCGTGCGGCGTACCCGCCAGCTGGTCGACGACGAGGGCATCTTCGCCGGGATCTCGACCGGCGCGATCCTGCACGCCGCGATGGCGCAGGCCGACAAGGCAGTCAAAGCCGGCGAGCGCGCCGACATTGCCTTCGTGGTCTGCGACGCCGGCTGGAAGTATCTCTCGACCGGCGCCTACGCCGGCACCCTGGACGAAGCTTCGGCGAAGCTCGAAGGCCAACTCTGGGCCTAACCCGGCGTTTGTGATGCGTTGGCCTCCGTGGCCCGGTTCATTACCCAAGATGCCGGCCCAGCCGTATCGCAACTGCCGATAGCCGGCCAGCTCGTTGCGGTTGTCGCGTCTCATGTCTCTCCAGATCCCGGGCTCCGGGCGGTTCAGGACAGTTCACAAACCGGGCGGATAGATTGCGGGCGTGGATGCGCCATTGGGAATCTTCGATAGCGGGGTCGGCGGCCTGACGGTTGCGCGTGCCGTTCTCGACCAGTTGCCTGCCGAATCGGTGGTCTACGTCGGCGACACCGCCAACTCGCCGTACGGCCCGCGCCGGATCGCTGACGTCCGGGCGCTCGCGCTTGGCGTAATGGACGCCCTGGTCGAGACCCACGGCGTGAAGCTGCTCGTCATCGCCTGCAACTCGGCAAGCGCTGCCTGCTTGCGCGACGCCCGCGAGCGCTACCCGATCCCGGTCGTCGAGGTGATCCAGCCGGCGGTACGCCGGGCCGTCGCCGCTACCCGAAACGGCAAGGTCGGCGTCATCGGCACCGCGGCAACGGTCAACAGCCGGGCGTACAACGACGCGTTCGCGGCTGCGCCGCAGATCGAGCTCACGACGGTCGCGTGCCCGCGGTTCGTGGGGTTCGTCGAGCGCGGTGACACCAGTAGCGCCGAGCTGCTCGCAGTTGCCGAGGAATACCTCGAGCCGATCGTGACCGCCGGCGTCGACACCCTGGTGCTCGGCTGCACCCATTACCCGCTGCTGACCGGCGTCATCTCCTACGTCGTCGGCGACGTCGTGACCTTGGTGTCCAGCGCCGAGGAGACCGCGAAGGACGTCTATCGCGAGCTGGCGAGAACGGTTGGCTTCCGGGACGAGTCGCTCGGCTCACCGCAACATCAGTTCCTCGCGACCGGCGATCCCCAGCCGTTCGCCCAGCTCGGCCGGCGCTTCCTCGGACCGGAGATCGGCGACGTCGCTGCCGCGCGCCATGAGGACCCGGCCCGGTCGTGAAGCTCACCATCGTCGGCGCCGCCGGCACGTTTCCCGGGCCGGCGTCGGGCTGCTCGTCGTACCTGCTCGAGCACGATGGCTTCCGGTTGCTGCTCGATGTCGGCAACGGTTCGACCGGCGCGCTGCAGGAGGCGTGCGGCCTGCTCGGGCCGGATGCGGTGATCATCAGCCACCTGCATGGCGACCACTACCTCGACCTGATCACGTATACGTACGCGCGGCGCTATCACCCGGACGGGATGCCGCCGATGCTGCCGGTCTATGGCCCGAGCAAGATCCGCGAGGCCGTCGTCGCTGCCTACAGCCGCGACGTCAGCGAGCTGCTCGCCGAGGTCTACGACTTCCGCCCGGTCGACCGCAACAGCGTTGTCGGCATCGGCCCGTTCGAGGTGGACCTGCGCCGGGTCAGCCACCCGGTGGAGACCTACGGCATGCGGATCAGCGCCGGTGGGCGCAGCCTGGCCTACAGCGCGGACTCCGGCCGCTGCGATGAGCTGGTCGGGCTCGCGCAGGACGTCGACCTGTTCCTGTGCGAGGCGTCCTACCTCGACGGCGACGACAACCCGCCGGACATCCATCTGACCGGCCGCGAGGCCGCCGAGCACGCCGTGCGCGCCGGCGCCCACCGGCTGGTGCTCACCCACCTGGTGCCCTGGGGCGACGAGGCCCGTACGCTCGCCGAGGCCACCAGCACCTACGACGGCGAGATCCGGGTCGCGTACCCGCTCGACGTCCACGACGTCTAGAGGAACCACTGTGAGCGAGCAACGCCCCGACGGCCGTGCCGATAACGAGCTGCGGCCGGTCACGATCACCCGCAGCTGGCTCGACCATGCCGAGGGGTCGGTGCTGGTGGAGTTCGGCCGGACCCGGGTGCTCTGCGCCGCGTCGGTCACCGAGGGCGTGCCGCGCTGGCGCAAGGGCAGCGGGCTGGGCTGGGTCACGGCGGAGTACGCGATGCTGCCGCGCGCGACCCACACCCGCAGCGACCGCGAGTCGGTGAAGGGCCGGATCGGCGGGCGGACCCATGAGATCTCGCGGCTCGTCGGTCGGTCGTTGCGCGCGGCCATCGACTACAAAGCGTTGGGGGAAAACACAATCGTGATCGACTGCGACGTGCTGCAGGCCGACGGCGGCACCCGCACGGCCGCGATCACCGGCGCGTACGTCGCACTCGCCGATGCCGTCTCCTGGCTGCGCGGCCGTGGCGCCCTTGCCGGCGAGCCATTGGTCACCTCGGTGGCCGCGGTCAGCGTCGGCATCATCGCCGGCGTGCCGCGACTCGACCTCTGTTACGACGAGGACGTCACCGCGGAGACCGACATGAACGTCGTCTGCACCGGCAACGGAAGCTTCGTCGAGGTGCAGGGCACGGCCGAGGGCGCGCCGTTCGACCGTGCCGAGCTTGACGGCCTGCTCGACCTTGCCGTGAAGGGCTGCGCCGACCTGACCGTGCTGCAGCAGGCGGCGCTTCAGGCGTGAGCACCACCGTCGTCCTCGCCACCCGAAATCCCGGCAAGATCGCCGAGCTGCGTCGCATCCTCGCGGACTACGACGTCGAACTCCTGGGCCTCGACGACTTCCCCGACGTACCCGAGGTCGCAGAGACCGGTGAGACGTTCGAGGCCAACGCGTTGCTCAAGGCACATGCGGTCGCCAAGGCCACCGGCCTGCTCGCCGTTGCCGACGACAGTGGGCTGGCTGTCGCGGCACTCAACCAGATGCCAGGGATCCTCTCGGCCCGATGGTCCGGACGCCACGGCGACGATGCAGCCAACCTCGACCTGGTGCTCGCCCAGATCAGCGATGTGCCGGATGAACGGCGCGGCGCGGCGTTCGTGTGTGCCGCGGCTGCCGCGACCCCCGACGGCCGTGAGGTCGTGGCTGAAGGACAGCTCGACGGCAGGTTGCTGCGCGGGCCGCGCGGAACCAACGGGTTCGGCTACGACCCGATCTTCGTCCCGCTCGGCGGCGACCGCACAACGGCCGAGCTCGACGCCGAGGAGAAAGACGCGATCAGCCATCGCGGCAAGGCATTTCGCGCGCTGGCAGCCAGACTTGGCACCTTGCTGGGACGATAGGGACTGAGGGGTCGTAGCCCAACGGCAGAGGCACGTGCCTTAGGAGCACGCCAGTGCGGGTTCGAATCCCGCCGACCCCACTGACATCGCGGCCCGCCCCGCGCGATCGGACATCCGACAGATTGGCTCCCACGTCCTCGCCGTAGCCTGAACATTGTGAGCCTCCAAGACCGACCAGTGGTTCGTCTTGGCTCATCAACCCGGTCGCGGGGCGTCCCTGAGGTCGACGTCGCGATCGTCGGTGGCGGCCCGGCCGGGCTCGCGGCCGCTGCGGAGGCCGCCAAAGGTGGGCTGAATGTCGTTGTGCTGGAACGTGCACACGCGATCGGTGAGCCGGTGCGGACCAGCGGCGGCAGCTTCGTCAAGCCGCTCAAGGCGATGGGAGTGCCGCCCCGCTGCTATCACCCGATCCATCGGATCCGGGTGATCGGGCCGACCACGCAAGCGCTGAAGACCTACCGCCAGGCAGTCGGTTGCGTGCTCGATGTGCGGGGGACCTACCAATGGCTGGCGCAGCAGGCGATCGAGTCGGGTGCTGAGGTTCGGTTGCGTTCCCACGTCGAGGGGCCGTTGCGTGACGAGACGGCGCCGGGAGACAGCGGTGGAGGCGGGCGGGTCCATGGCGTTGCGGTACGCGACCCGTTTCGCGGGAAGTACGAGCTGACGTCCCGGGTGGTTGTCGATGCCAGTGGGCACACCGGCTTCGTCGCGCGCGACGCCGGGCTACGGCCGGGCAACGACCGCAGCGCGGTCGGCATGGAGCTCGAGCTGCACTCACCGGCCTACGACCAGGACGAGGTCGTGTTCTGGCTGGGCGATGACGTCGCGCCGGGCGGGTACGGCTGGGCGTTTCCCTGCGGCGACGGCCGGGTGCGGCTCGGTGTCGGTGTGGTGCGCCCGGACAGCGACGCCGAGCCGCGGGTATTGCTCGAGGCGTTGCGGGCGGAGTTCGTCAGGCTGGTCGGGCCGAGCTCGGCCGACGGCGCGCTCGAGATGCACAGCGGGCTGATGCCGGTGCTGCCCCCAGATGCGACGACGCTGGTCGGCGACGGCGTCGTCGTGACCGGTGATGCTGCCGGGCAGGGATCCACCCTGCTGGGTGAGGGCATCCGCTACGCCATCCTCGCCGGCCGCGGCGCCGGCCACGCGATCGTTGCGGCCGGCGGTGACTACAGCGCCCGGGGCCTTGCGTCGTACCCGAGGCAATGGCGGCGGACCAGCGGCCGCAACTTGAAGATTTCCTACGCGGTCAACGAGCGGATCTGCAAGTTCGGCGACTCCGACTGGGACCGCGTGATTCGCCGGATGGACAAGCTGACACCGGGTCAGGCGGCGGCGGTCTTCTCGAGCTCGTTCAGCCCGTGGTGGGCGCTGTCGGTCCTATCGACCGACCCGTCACTGGTGCGGTCGGTCTTTCGCGCGCTGCGGTCGCGGTAGCGGAGCGGGATCTAGGCAGAGTCGCGGTAGCGGAGCGGGATCTAGGCAGAGTCGCGGTAGCGGAGCGGGATCTAGGCAGAGTCGCGGTAGCGGAGCGGGATCTACGCCGAGTCGCTGAGTGAAAGGTCGCGGAGCAGCTTCGCGACGTGGCCGGTCGCCTTGACGTTGTAGAACGCGTGGGCGATCTTGCCCTTCGGGTCGACGACGAACGTCGAGCGGATCACGCCGGTGACCTTCTTGCCGTACATCGTCTTCTCGCCCCAGGCGCCGTACCCGGTGAGGATCGACTTGTCCGGGTCGGAGAGCAGCGGGAAGGTCAGGTCGTGGGTCTCGCGGAACTTCGCCAGCTTGGCCGGCTTGTCCGGCGAGATCCCGACCACCGCGAAGCCGGAGTCGGACAGCAGCCCAAGGTTGTCCCTGAAGTCGCATGCTTGCTTGGTGCAGCCCGGCGTGAGCGCCGCCGGGTAGAAGTAGAGAACGACGTTCGCGCCTTTGAACTCCTTGAGTGTGCGCGTCTTCTCATCCGCGTCGACAGCGCTGAAGGCAGGGGCAGGATCACCGGGTGAGAGCCGCATGCGCAGACGCTAGTACGACGTGCCGCACCGCTTTCAACGGCGGTCGTGGCAGGATCAGGCATGGCACAAGACGAGCCGCAGGACGCACCGTCCGAGGCGACTGGCGATGACGCCGCTGCCGATGAGGTCGAGGGCGCAGCACCGGTCGAAATATCAGCTGACGATGGAGGCGACGTGGCGGGCCGAGATCCAGACGCGATAGCGCGCGAGATCGAGCAGACCAGGGCCGAGCTTGCGGACACGATCGATGCGATCGCCGACCGGATGAGCCCGAAGCGGGCGGCCGCTCGTGGGGCGGACGCGCTGAAGGCGCAGGTGTCGTCAGCGCGCAGCAAGGTGACGGGTGACTCGGCGACGCCGGCGAGCTCGGCGTCCGCCGATGAGCCGTCCTGGCCGGCCGCGTCAGCCGGCGGTGCCAACCCGGTCGCCGCGATGGCACCGAAGATTGCGGCCGTCGGTGCGGTCCTGCTGCTCGTGGTCCTCTGGCGGCGCCGCCGGTCCCGCTGATGGGGGCACTGCGGGCAGATTCGCCCGCGGTGCGGCAGACTGCGTACTGTGCGCGTTTCC
Source organism: Mycobacteriales bacterium (assembly GCA_036268295.1). Classification (GTDB taxonomy): domain Bacteria; phylum Actinomycetota; class Actinomycetes; order JAFAQI01; family JAFAQI01; genus DATAUK01. The sequence continues at coordinate 34,075 of DATAUK010000026.1, forward strand.
GCGAAGTCTGACTACGCTGTCCGGGCGATGGCCGAGCTTGCCGTCGCGAGCGAGCAAGGGGCGGTCAAGGCCGAGCAGATCGCGGTCGCCCAGGACATCCCGCTGAACTTCCTGCTCGGCATCCTGCGCGAGTTGCGCAACTCCCATCTGGTACGCAGCCAGCGGGGTCGTGACGGTGGTTACGTGCTCAGCCGGCCGGCGAGCGAGATTGCTCTCGCCGACGTGATCCGCGCCGTCGATGGGCCGCTGGCGAACGTCCGTGACCTCAGCCTGACCGAGCTGAGCTATCCAGGTGCCGCGGAGTCACTTCGCGAGGTGTGGATGGCGGTGCGGGGGAGCCTGCGCGAGGTGCTGGAGAACGTCTCGATCGCCGATCTGGCCGCCGGGCGGCTTCCTCGTAACGTCAAGGCACTTGCCGCGCGGCATCAGGAAGAGCGCACCTGACGCTCAGGCGATGAGCGCCTCGATCTCGGCGTCAAAGTCAATGTGGTCGAGTTCGCAACCGCTTGGTACGACGGTGAAGGACTCGACGAGAAACTCCACGACCTTGTCCCGCGCGGCGATCATGGTGGCCAGCCGGTCGGTCGCCAGCGTGATCCGGATGTCGCGGCACGTCGTACCGTTCGCGGTTTCGGTCGCCGGCTCGACGGTGATGTCGCCGAGGCCGCAGGCCTCGCTGACCCCGTCGGCGAGCAGATCACGCCCGAACACCCACACGACCGGCTCGGCGCACTCGAGGCCGATGGCCAGCGAGACGGCGAGTGGATCGCTCGGGTCGTAGCGGAACTCGGCGGCGATCTCGGCGTCCCCGGTGTCGGCGCTGACGAACAGCGTCAACGGGGTCGTGACGGTGCGGGCCGGGTGCAACATCAGGACCTCCGAGGTTGTGGCGATTGGCGATCGTTCGTCATCTCGATAACGACCGCCCGCGCCGGAGGTGACGGCCCTTTCCGACCGGTTTTCCCCGCGCATGTGCCATGCGTGGGGCTATAGCCCTACCGATGTCACATGCGCGGGCCTATAGGCCCACTGATGGCACATGCGTACGGCTAGAAGGAGGGTTTGGCTGGCCTTGGGAGCAGCTCGAGCCAGGTGCGGCCTGCGGCCAGTCGGATCACGTGACCCTTGTGGTCGAGAAGCTGCAGCCGGGACCCGATCTTGCGGCGCTTCCACGTGCCGGTGATCACCTTGCCGTTGCGGAACACCCACAGCGGGTTGTGGCCGACCGTGACGTCCTCGGGTGAGGCATTGCCGAGCACGTCGCGCAGGCCGGTGCTGGCGATGTTGACGCCCATCACCACGACGTTGGTCGTGTTGAGCTGCGAGCCGTCGAGCAGCTTGTCGGTGGACCCGTTCTGAGTGCGCAGCCACCGGTTGTGGCTCCACTTCCACAGCGCGGTCGCCGCCGGCCAGGTGAGCGACACGTGGTGTGCCTTCTTGGCGGCCGGGTCGATGGCGCCGTAGCTGAACAACGGCTTGGGCGCCTTGAGGTGACGGCGCCGCGCGAGGCCGGCCTTGACCAGCTGCTTGGTCGAGGAGAACACGTTGTGCGGCGCCTCGTGGACGTCGCTGCGGTAGAAGTACTGCGGGTCGTTGTCCTGCGACACCAGTGCCGCGTCGCCATGGGCCTCGATCGGCGGTAGGTCGCGCGGGTTGGCGCCGGAGAACCCGAGCACGCTGCCGTGCAGCAGCGCCAGGATGTCGGCGTCTGAGATGCGTGCCGAGCGGATCGGGCCGACCTTGCCGGCGCTGCTGCACTGGAAGATCGCCATCAGCCGCGTCAGGCCACCTTCGACCAGCTCCTCGACGACGATGTCCGTGCTGTTGATGCCGGCCTGCGGCAGCGCGCCGACCACATTGTCGATCTTGACCCCGAGCGGTGGTCGAGAGACGTCCTGGTCCTTGCGCGGCGGCAGCCCGGTCAGCGGGCAGATCGGTCCTGCCGGTGGCTGCGCCTTGATCTGGGCGGCAGGGGCGGACGACGAGATGGCGGTCGACGGCTCAGCTGCCACCGGCGACTTGCTGGACGAACTGCAGCCCGCAAGGGCAACAACGACAGAGATTGCGACGGCCAGCGGCACGACGCGGGTTAATTGCTGCTGCATGGATTGCTCGCTCCAGTCGTCACAGTGGGTCTTTCGGTCGAGTTCGAGACGTGAACGGCCTTGACCGTCGAGTAGTTGGATCCGACCAGCAGCTCGATGCCGTTGCCGAGCGCGCTGTCCTTCCGCTTGATCGAGCCGGGTACGGCGGCCACCACGGTGTTTGCTGACTGCCCGCGGCTCGCGCCGTACAACACGACGGTCTGGTTCGGGTTGGCACTGTTCGGAGCGTCCGTGGTGTTGGCGATCGAGAACCCGACGCCGGCCAACGCCTGGCCCGCCTTTGCCGCCAAGCCATTGATGCTACTGGCGTTGAGGACCGTCAGCGAGATATTGCTCGGCGCCACCGTGAGGTGCGAGGGCTTGGTGACGTTGGTGATCGGCTTGTCGGCGGCGAAGTCGTGGAACAGCCGCTTCGAGAGCACCGGGTCCCACAGCACCGAGGAGCCGACCGGTGTCGACAGCGCAGTGTTGGACAGTGGCACCGTCAGCAGGTTGACGTTCTTCGGCGACATCGAGTGCAGCTTGCGGGCGAGGCTGAGCATCTCGGACTTGCCAAGGCCCTTGTTGACCGTCAGCGAGCCGGTCACGCTCTTGAGGAAACCGTAGAGCTTCGGCAGGTTGAGCAGTACGCCGGCGCTCTCGGCCTTGTTGAGCATCGCGGCCATGAACTTCTGCTGCCGCTGGATCCGGCCGAGGTCGCCCTGCGACGGGTCGAACTCGCGGGCCCGGACATACTCGAGGGCCTGCGCGCCGTTGAGCGTCGTGTGACCGGCCGGCAGCTCGAGCCCGCTGCCGGAGTACTGCCCTGCGCTGTTGCGCACGACCGGGTCGTGGATCGCCTTCGCGTTGCAGATCGGGACGCCGCCAAGCTTGTCGACCATCGTGACGAAACCCTCGAAGTTGATCTCCACGTAGTCGTTGACCGGGACGTGGGTGTTCGCGATGACGGTGCTCACGGTGAGGGTGGCGCCGCCGAAGGAGTACGCCGCGTTGAGCTTGTTCTTCGCGGCCGATACGACGGCCTGGCCGTTGGCGCACTTGCCGTGCGTCGGCGGATCGCCGCTCGGGCAGTGGGCCGGGATCGTGACGTAGGAGTCACGGGGCAGGCTCACCATGTCGGCCTTGCCGCCGTTCGCGGGGATGTGCAGCAGGATCATGGTGTCCGAGCGCTGGCCCGGATCACTGCCCACATGCAGCGACTTCTTCTGCGCCTTGGTGAGGCCGGCCCGGCTGTCGGAGCCGATGATCAGCACGTTGAGCCCCTTGCCGCCGTTGGCGCTGATGCACGACGCGCAGTTCTTGGTGGTGATGTTGTTGAAGATCGAGGAGATCGCCACCCAGGCGATGCCGACGACTGCCACCAGCACGATCGCCATGGCGAGCGCGACGGTGCCGAGCAGCCGGCGGCGGGTCCAGCTGCGCATCCGGCGCGGACCCCAGCTGCGGTACTGCCCCGGCGGCAGGCCGCCACCCGGCGGACGGGCGGCGGGCGGTCGAGCGGAAGGCGGGGCGGCCGTGCCGGTGGCCGGCTTCGACGGGGGCTGGCGGCGAGCGGCCGGCCGCCTCGGATCCAGCTCCGGCGGCAGTGGCCGCCGAGGCGGCTGAGGAGGGGGGCCGTCATCAGGATGCCCGTCGTAAGGCCCGGTCACGCGGTGGAACCTCCGACTATGGGGACAGATGGGACAGAGCCGAATTCGATGCTAGGCGAGTGCATGGTCACGACCCGAGTCGCCACGCGGTAACGTGCCCGCGCGATGAACGCCGCTACCCACGACCTTCGGCAGCCAGTTTCGGTCGTCCTGCCGGTGCTCGACGAGCAACGGCATCTGCGCGCCGCGGTTCGTTCGGTGCTCGACCAGGACTATCCGGGTGACATCGAGGTGGTGCTCGCGCTGGGACCGTCCAAGGACCGATCCGACGAGGTCGCCGCCGACCTTGCTCAGGATCCTCGGGTGCGCCTGGTCGCAAACCCGACCGGCCGGACGCCGAACGGGCTCAACCTCGCGGTCGCGGCGAGCCGCTATCCGATCGTCGCCCGGGTGGACGGGCACTCGGTGATCCCGCCCGACTACCTGCGCACCGCGGTGGAGTTGCTCGAGCGCACCGGCGCCGACAACGTCGGCGGGCTGATGTCGGCCAAGGGAGTCACGAGCCTCGAGCAGGCGATCGCGACCGCGATGACCAGCAAGCTCGGCGTCGGCAACGCACCGTTTCATGTCGGCGGCGGCGAAGGCCCGGCAGACACCGTCTATCTCGGGGTGTTTCGACGCAGCGCGCTCGAGCGGGTCGGTGGGTACGACGAGAGCTTCGTCCGGGCCCAGGACTGGGAGATGAACTACCGGATCCGCTCCACCGGCGGGCTGGTGTGGTTCTCGCCCGCGCTGTCGGTGTCCTACCGGCCGCGAAGCTCCCTCGCGACTCTCGCGAGGCAGTATTTCCACTACGGCCGCTGGCGTCGGCAGGTCATGCGGGCTCATCCGGGCTCGGTCAACCTTCGCTATCTCGCGCCGCCGTCGGCGGTGTTGGGTGTGGTCGCTGGTCTCGTACTCTCAACGTTCGTCTCGTTGCTGGCGTTGACGCTTCCGGTCGGCTATCTGTTGCTCGTGGTCGCCGGATCTGTGGCGGTGGGGCGTGGCGTGGCGCTGCGTGCCCGCATCTGGCTACCGCTGGTGCTGGTCACTATGCACATGACCTGGGGAGCCGGCTTCCTGTCCTCGTGGCGAAACCTTGCTGATTCCGAGGCTCAGCGCTCAGACTGAGAATTGGCTGAGAACCAACAAGAACTAGCTCAGGCAGCCCGGCTTGGCGGCGGAGATCGAGGAGATCGACGGCGTCGCCGTCGGGGTCGGACTGGTGCTGCCACCGCTGCTGATGGTCACGTGAACCACCTTGGTGAAGTCGCTGCCGATGATCAGCGTGATCACCGAGCCGGCAGCGGGGTCGGCCTTGCGGACCGAGCCGGGCACTGACTCCGCGACCGTCTGCGAGGACTGCACCTTGGTGCTTCCGTACTTCACGATCGTCGAGGTGTAGTTCTCGTTCGGAGCGTCGCCGACAGTCCCGATGTGGAAGCCCTGCGCCTCGAGTTTCGTCGCGACCGTGTGGGCGATACCGCGTTGGGTGGTGCCGTTCTCGACGTTGATCGTGATGTTGCTCGGCGCAACGGTCAGTGGCGGCGTGCTCACGGTCGGGGTCGGAGACGGGCTCGCGGATGCGCCGGGCTTGGGTTTAGTGCCTGGGATCGGAGTGTCGTCCTTGATCGCCTTCCACAACGCCGGCGCCTTGCTCGGATCCCACTCGACATCGCCGTAGGGCATCCCTGGATACGACGTGAGGTTCGGGACGGTCAACAGCCGGACGCCGCCGGCGCCGACGTTGTGCAAAGCGTCGGCGAGCTTGCGCATGGTGCCGAGGCTGATGCCGTCAGTCGTCAGCGAGCTTGCCGCAGCGAGCAGGAAGTGCTGGAGCCTCAACGGGTGGACGAGCAGGCCGGAGCTGGTCGCCTTGCGGATCATCGCGCCGATGAACTCCTGCTGCCGCTTGATCCGGGGTAGGTCGCCGCCGCCGTCGAGGTTGTAGCGGGCGCGCATCAGTGCGAGCGCCTGCGAACCGTCGATCTCGACGCTCTTGCCGGCCGGCAGCTTGAGGTCGCTGCCGTGATACGCCCCGTCGACGTCGACGATCGGATCGTCCAGCGGCTTCGCCACGCACATCTTGACGCCGCCCAGCGCGTCGACCATTTTCTCGAAGCCGGTGAAGTCAACGACCAGGAAGTGGTCGATCTTGATCCCGGTGAGCGACTCGATGGCTTCCGCGGTGCAACTCGGGGCATACTTCGCGTCGAGCTGGCCGCCGATCGAGAACGCAGCGTTGAACTTCTCCTGCTCGGGTTGTGACTGCTTGTTGCCAGGTCCGATGACGCACGAAGGGATCTTGACGTAGGAATCGCGCGGGATGCTGATCAGCGTCGCGCCGGAGTTGTTGGCCGAGATGTGCAGGATGATCGTGGTGTCCGAGCGGGCGCCGGCGATCTTCGCGCCTCCGGTGCCCTTACCGTTGGCCCCGGCCCGTGAGTCGGATCCGATCAGAAGGAAGTTCTCGGCCTTCGTCGCCGTCGGCGGTTTCGTGGGCTGCTTGAATCCTTTTGCGGTGTAACGCGGGACAACCGTCAGCTTGCTATTGATGTAGTAGTAGTCGGCGACCGCGCCGCCGACGCCGAGCACCAGCACGATCGCCACCGCGATCGATGTCCATTTCAGGATCCTTCGCCGTCGCGAGTGACGCGGCGGTTGGCCACCGGAGGCAGGCGGTGTCGGTGACTCTGGGGACGCCAGTGGCGTCGTCACGTGACAATGCTCCTTGTTCGACGGCAGGTGACCTGGTTCTGACGGCAGGTCGCCCGGCCGATCCACCCACAGGATAGTTGCGGTTTGCTGAGGAGACGCTGAAACGTCACCTGCGGTTGGCTTGGTGGCGGACCAGGCGTCAAGGAGGCGAAGCTTTGGGTCGAATGAGACTGATGTGACGAATCGCAACCGGATCCTGCGTGCCGCCGCCGCCACCGCGGTGATGGCCGGGCTGGCGATCGCGCCTGTCGTGCAGGCGGACACGGCGGGTGCCGCCGCGCGTCCGAGCGCTTCGCATCCGGAGATCTATCCGGTGCCATCCGGTGGCGTTTTCACCTTCCACGGCCGCGGTTTCGGCCACGGCCACGGCATGTCCCAGTGGGGTGCGTACGGCGCGGCCAAGGTCTATCACCTGTCGACGAACCAGATCCTGCACTTCTACTACCCGCACACCACGCTGGCGACGAGATCGACGATGCGCACCATCCGGGTGCTGCTGACAGCGGCCGATGCGCCTGGTCGGGGCTATCTGCAGGTCAATCCAGCGGCCGGGCTCGCTGTGACCGTGGGCGCTGCTGAGCCGCGGGTGCTGCCGACCAAGAACGACGCGCATCAGGCGATCACCGGCTGGCGGTTGCTGCGAAGCGGCACCGCGGTGCACCTGCGCGACGAGGCGGCCGGCAAGTGGCACATGTTCGCCTCGGTAGGCAGGGGTGCGACGTTCACCGACGCCGCGTCAGTCATCCCGGTGGTCGAGCCGAGCGGGGTGGCGAGCTATCGCGGCGCGATGGTCGCCGAGCTCGAGTCAGGTGCTCTCGAGGCGGTGAACGACGTCAATCTCGAGCTCTATCTGCAAGGCGTCGTGCCGGCCGAGATGTCGTCGTCCTGGCCGGTCGCAGCATTGCAGGCTCAGGCGGTTGCGGCCCGCACCTACGCCCGGCGCGGCATTGGGCATCCCAAGGCGAGCTGGTACGACGCGGACGGCGACACCCGCGACCAGGCCTATGACGGGGTGAGCGTGGAGGCCAGACGAAGCACGAACGCGATCAAGGCGACCGCCGGTGAGATCATCGTCGACTCCTCCGACCGGGCGATCCTCGCGCAGTACGCCGCGGCAGACGGCGGCTGGACGGTGTCCGGCGGCGAGACCTACCTTCCGGCCAAACACGATCCGTACGACGGCGCCGTTCCGAACTCGGCGCACGTCTGGACCACCTCGGTCTCGGCAGCCGATCTGGTCGCGTCGTACCCGAAGCTGGGTTCGTTGACCAAGATCGAGATCACCCGCCGCGACGGCGACGGGGCGTGGGGCGGCCGGGTCATGGCGCTGAAGCTGGTCGGGACAAAAACCACTGTCTCGTTGTCAGGCATCGACCTGCAGTTTGCGCTCGGCTTGCGAAGTCCGTGGTTCCGCCCGGTGCCGACGCCCGGAGCGCCTACCGCGCTTTCTGCGAAGGTCGCCAAGCAGACCGTCACTGCGACCTGGAAGGCGCCGGCGGCGATTGCCGGCGCGGCACGGGTGACCGGATATCGGGTCACCGTCTCGCCCGGCGGCCACCATCGGCAGGTGACGGCAAAGGCGCTGACCGCCTCGGTTCCGAAGCTAGCGGCGGGCACCTACACCGTGAGCGTGGTGGGGTTGAGCGCCGCCGGTTCCGGTCCGGCGGCGGTCGCGACCGTGAAGGTCAAAAGTTCCTAACGGAAACGGCCGCGACGATCAGTTGCCGGTGACGATGTCGGTCGGGGCGCCGTGCAGTCCGATGACGGGAACAGCGGGGATCGAGCCCAGCCGGCCGGCCTGGTAGTCCTCGAACGCCTGCTGCACCTCGGCCTTGGTGTTCATGACGAACGGACCCATCCAGGCGATCGGCTCGCGGATCGGCTGACCGCCGAGCAGGAGTACGTCGAGCCCCGACCCATGACGGCCGTCCTGCGCCTTCGCCGCCGCGACAGTGATGCCGCCGCCAGGTCCGAAGACGGCCAGCTGGCCGGTGCGAATGTCGATCTGCTCCGGCCCGACCGAGCCATTCCCAGCCAGGACGTAAGCGATCGCGTTGAACTCAGAGCGCCATGGCAACGTCAGCGACGCTCCCGGCGAGACGGTCGCGTGCACCATCGTCATCGGGGTGTACGTCGAGCCGGGGCCGGCGTGCCCGGCGACCTCGCCGGCGATCACGCGAATCAGCGCCCCGGCATCGGGCGAGCTCAGCAGTGCGACCTGCCCGCCGCCAAGGTCTTGGTAGCGCGGCGCGACCAGCTTTTGCGCTCTCGGCAGGTTGACCCACAGCTGGATCCCGTGGAACGTGCCGCCGCTCGCGACCAGCGCCTCCGGCGGCTTCTCGATGTGCAGGATGCCTCCACCCGCGGTCATCCACTGGGTGTCACCGTTGGTGATGACGCCCCCGCCGCCGTTGGAGTCCTGGTGCTCGAACGTGCCGTCGATGATGTAGGTCACGGTCTCGAAGCCGCGGTGCGGGTGCCACGAGGTGCCCTTGGCCTCGCCCGGCGCGTACTCCACCTCACCCATCTGATCCATGTGGATGAACGGGTCGAGGTCGGCGAGGTCGGCACCGGCGAAGGCCCGGCGTACCGGGAATCCCTCGCCCTCGAACCCGCGCGGGGCGAGGGTCAGACTCTTGACCGGCCGGGGCGTTGCGGTGCCGGGATCCACGACCGGCACTCGGGCCAGGGTGGTCAGGTCGTCAATGGTGACTGCAGGCATCGTGCTCCTCCAGGATTGGGAACTGCCTCAGCAACAACACTTGCATGCGCAACTATTCCGTCCGAGGGCCGGGGATGCCGCGGAACCGGAATGGCTCGGCAGGGCGGCCGGGCTGGATGTACCAGCATTCGCCCGAACGCCCGCTCGTCGCGGCCGAGACGAAAGCATCGACGACCAGCTCGACCGGGATCAAGGGGATGCCACTGTCGCTGAGGAGCTCGCGCAGCGGGTCGACGATCGCGGTGTCGGCGAAGCCCGGGCACAGCGCGTTCACCCGGATGCCGTGCTGTACCCAGTCCTCGCCGATCGCCCGCACCAGGCCGACGACGCCGTGCTTGTTGGCGCCGTAGATCGGGTCGAAACCGGTCCCGACCAGGCCGGCCAGGCTTGCCGTCGCCACTACGTCGCCGCTGGTCGCCTTCAGTGCCGCAAATGCCGCGTGCGCGCCGAACACGACGCCGTCGAGGTTGACCCCCATCGCGCGGCGATAGAGCGCGAGGTCGAAGTCCTCACCGACGGTGCAGCCGGTCGCGATGCCGGCGTTGAGGAACGCAATGTCGAGCCGGCCGTGCCGCTCGATGACTGCGGCGACGGCTGCTTGACAGTCCTCGAGCCGGCTCACGTCGCAGGCCACGAATGCGCCGCCGATCTCGGCAGCAACCGCCTCACCGGAGTCCTGGTTGATGTCCGAGACTACGACCTGCGCGCCGAGTGAAGCGAGCCGCGTTGCCACGCCGGCACCGAAGCCCTGCGCACCGCCGGTGACCCACGCCACCTTGCCGCTGAAGTCGGGTGCTGTCGTCCTCGGCGCGGTCATCCTCAGGCCCCGAACATCGCCGCGGTGATCGCCTTCGACCACGGTCTCGCCAGGCTTCGCAGTCGCTCGGTGCGCTCGGTGCCGAGCTGGAGGTACGCCGCCGCGTCAGCCGCGTCGGTCTGGTCCTCGACCTGCTGGCGCAGTGTTGTGCCGGCCGACGTCAGGCCGCGGTCGGCGTCGAGCAGGCCACGTTCCTGCACTCGGCCGACGGCGGCGTCCCAGGCCTCGTCGGACCAGCCACGGGTCGAGCGGATCATCGCCTCCGGCATCCCCTCGCCGAGTGGCACATAGGTGACCAGGGCCTCGACTGCGTCGAGGCCGGCGAGCACCAGCGCCGCGATGTGGCCGTCGCCGCGATATTCACGCAGCAAAGTCTGGGCGTGAAAGAGCTGGAGGTGAGTCGGTCCGGGCCAGTCCACTGCGGCGTGCGCGGCGTACAGCGGGCGGCCTTCTGGCTTCAGCCCGGTTGCCGCCTCGCGGGCGAGTGCGGCCGCCTCGACCATCTCCTCGGACGCCAGAACCTCCTCGCCGAGGACCCGGCGGTAGGCATCAGATGTCGCAGCGTACCTCGCCTGGATGACCGCCTCGGGTGTGCTCGACTCCCACACCGACGGGATCGCCTTGGCGATCAGGTCGGGGGCGAAGTTGAAGAACGTGGCAATGACGACCTCGAGCGGCACCACCCCAAGGGCTGCGCTTCGGCTGGCGAAGTAGCCCCGCATCCCGCCTTTGATGCCGAGGCTCGCGTAGCGCTCGCCCGGCTCCGGTGAGAAATATCCGATGACGTGGAGCGGTTCGAGGGTGCGATGCGCCTTGCGGGCGAGTACGGCGGCGTCGGCGGAAGAGGTCATGGCCGAACCTTATTCGGGGACGGCTCGTTGCGTCGTCAGCGGCCGGTGTCGGCCGGGAAGCAGTGAATGGCGACCCCGGTCTGGCGCGGGCCAAGATCATTCGCTAGGCTCCCTGCAGGTTGCCAACCGATGGCTACCCGCACTGCCCGTACGCCGAGTCCCGCCACCGGGCACGTGCTAGCTCGAACCGTTTCGTGGGCGGGAGCGGAGGACCCACAGGTCCTCGGACATCAGATCCCCCTGATGCCCTCGGGGTGAAGCCACGCGAGTGGCTGGGCGATCTTCCCCGCCCTAACCCGACAGCTAACTTCGTAGGCGTCCGGGGAAGAGCTCTAGTGCAGCCCAGCACTTCAAGTTTTGGCGAGCGCCCATTTTTCGGTAGGTCGGCTGCCGTTCGCGTCAGCGGCGCAGCTCTCGCGGTTGGTCTGATCGCCTCCAGCATCGCCCTCGCTGCGCCAGCCGGCGCGGGCGAGCCGATGCGGGTCGATCTGCACAAGCTGCGGATCTGCGAGTCAGGCGACCACTACAAGGAAAACACCGGCAACGGCTACTACGGCGCGTATCAGTTCGCGCCGACCACGTGGCATGCGCTTGGTTACAAAGGTCGACCCGATCGTGCGAAAGCCGCGACTCAGAACCACGCGGCCCGCAAGGAGCACCGAGTCGCGGGCTGGGGCGCCTGGCCGTCCTGCTCGGCCAGCCAGCACCTTCGCTAAGCCTGCCGACGACCTGTCAGGACCCCGGCGCGCGCACCTGCGCCGAGGGCCCTGACAACTTCGTCCGGACGAGCCGCTTAGACGTCGCGATGGCGCAGGAGGTACCAGCTGGCGGCGAGCAGCCCGAAGACCCAGATCAGGAAGACGCCGAAGCCCGCCCATGGACTCAGCGTGTGCGGCGCCGACACGACCGTGGTGATCGCGCCGCCGGCGTTCGCTGGGAAGTAGCGCGACAGGTCGTTCTGCCAGGTATCGGGCAGCAGGTTGGAGAAGATCGGGATGATGAACGCGATCGCGGTCAGCGCTGTGATCGCGCCGGCGGTGTGCCGGATGACCGCGCCCAGCCCGAGCGAGAACATCGCCAGTGCGGTGAGGTAGAGCGCACTGCCCAGGACCGCGCGAAGCACGCCGGGATCGCTCAAGGGAACGTCGAGATGGTGGGCGCGGAAGATCACGTGACCGATCCAGAACGACGGAAACGCGATGACCAGGCCGACCGCGAGCGACACCAGGCCGACCATGGTGGCCTTGCCGGCGAGTACGTAGCCGCGCTGCGGGATCGACGACAGCGTCGTACGGATCGTGCCGGTGTTGTATTCCGAGCTGATCGTCAGGATCGCAAAGACTCCGATCGCGAGCTGGGCGAAGAAGAAGCCAGCCAGGCTTGTCGAGGTCGGGTCGAAAGTCAGCTTGTCCTGCAGTGACATCTGCGGATAGGCGTGCGCGCTGCCGGCGGAGATGGCGGCGCCGAGCCCGATGCCGAGAATGATGGCGACAAGGATCGACCAGTACGTCGAACGGACCGAGCGCAGCTTCGTCCATTCCGACCTGAGGACATCCGCGAACAGTGGCAGGTCGATCACGCCGCACCTCCGTGGTTCGGGAAGGCGCCGTTCGGCACCGCATCGGCTCCCGGCGCTCGGAAGTCGACGGAGTCCTCGGTGAGCTCCATAAACGCTTCCTCGAGCGAGGCCTGCACCAGCACCAGCTCGTGAAGCACCACGCGCTTCGAGGCCGCCAGCTCGCCAACCGCCTCGGCGGTCATGCCGGTGACCGACAGCGACCCATCAGCCGGTCTCACCACGGTGCCTTCGCGCTTGGTAATCAGCTCTGCGAGGGCGTCGGCTTGCGGCGACCTCACCCGGACGTGGGTCGTGGTGCTCATCTGGATGACGTCGTTGACGCCGGCGTCGGCGATCAGCTTGCCGCGGCCGATCACGATCAGATGATCGGCAGTCAGCGCCATCTCACTCATCAGATGGCTGGAGACGAAGACGGTCTTGCCCTGGGTAGCCATGTGTTTGAGCAGGTTGCGGACCCACAGGATGCCTTCGGGGTCAAGGCCGTTGACCGGCTCGTCGAGGATCAGGATCGAGGGGTCGGCGAGCAGCGCCGTGGCGATCCCGAGTCGCTGGCCCATGCCCAGCGAGAAACCCTTGGCCCGCTTGCTCGCCACCGTGGTCAGCCCGACCAGGTCGAGCACCTCGTCGATGCGCTTGCGGTTGACGTGGTTGCTCTGCGCGATGGCGAGCAGATGGTTGTAAGCGGTGCGGCCGCCGTGGATCGCCTTTGCCTCGAGCAGCGCGCCGACCTCGTAGAGCGGCCGGCGATGGGCGATGTACGGCGTGCCGTTGACGGTGACGGTGCCCTTTGTCGGCGAGTCCAGGCCGAGGATCAGGCGCATCGTTGTCGATTTCCCGGCGCCGTTCGGCCCGAGGAATCCGGTCACCTTTCCCGGTTCGACGCTGAAGGTGAGGTCGTCGACAGCAAGGGTGTCGCCGTAGCGCTTGGTCAGGCCTTTCGCTTCTATCAATGGAGCCCCTCGTTCGGCTGCGGAACCGCGATCACACCTTGCCGGACGTGACGCGTCAGCGCCATCGCGTTGAACCGGGATGTACACCCAGCCGTGGTCCGGGACAGTGGGTGCGACGACGTACCTGCCAGATTAGGCGATGCAAGGAGCGAACAGTGGTAGGTCGGGTGCGGATCGCGTTGGCAACGGCTTCGGCGGCGGCACTTCTGGTCGGCACCGGCATGGTCGGTGTGAGTGCGGGTGCGCCCGCCGCGGCGAGCCGGCACGAAGGCGGCAGGATCTCGCTGCGCCACACCCATGACGGCACGGTGCTGGTCGGCGAAAACGGCCACTCGCTGTATGCGTTCAGCATCGACACCAAGAACCACTCGAACTGCAAGGGATCATGCCTGAAGCACTGGCTCCCCGCGATGACCAGCGGCAAGCCGAGGGCCGGCGCGGGCGTCAAGGCGGCTCACCTCGGTCAGACCCGCAAGCATCAGGCGACCTACTTCGGCCAGCCGCTCTACACCTATGTCAAGGACACCAAGGCCGGCCAGGTCAAGGGCCAGAACCTGTTTGCCTCCGGCGGCTACTGGAACCTGGTCAAGGCCAGCGGCAAGCTGGTCTTCTGAGCGCGAGCCCAACTCCCAGGTAGGCATGCTCGGCCAGCACGTCCTGCCGATTCGAGGAGTCCGATCATGTCCGCGCGTTCCGGTGGTCGTCGCTGGCTTCGATGGGTTGTTGCCGGGGTCGTCGTACTGGTCGTGCTCGCGATCGGCGTGCCATTCGTCTATATCCACTTCATCGAAGGGCCGGCACCGGCGAAGTTCTCGTTGTCGTCCTCAGCCGCGCCGCCGGTGGGTGGCGCGCTGACCACGAGTCAGGTCGACGGCAACTCGACGATCGGGACCGGCTCACAGGCCGGCTACCGGGTGCAGGAGGTGCTCGGCGGTCAGAACAACAACGCGGTCGGCCGGTCGAGCCACGTGACTGGGGCGCTGCAGGTCACCGGTACCAAGGTCGCCAAGGCGGCCTTCATCGTCGATCTGCGAACCGTGGTGAGCGACCAGAGCCAGCGCGACGATCAGTTCAACGGCCGGACCATGGACACCGCGCAGTTCCCGACCGCGACGTTCACGCTGACCAAGTCGATCTCGCTCTCAGCGACCCGGTCCTAGCCTCCCGTCAAACTTGCGCAAATCAACGGTTTGGAGGTGGCCAAACGGTTGATTTGCGCAAGTTTGACGAATCGTTAGTGCACGTGGCCGAGGGGGAGCTCGATGCTTGACGGTGCTGACGCGGTTCGCTCGACGGTGTAGACGCCGCCGATTAGCTTCGGTGCCACCGTTGTGCTCGGCTGCAGGTGCGGGGCGTCGGCGGTGGTGAGCGTGATCCGGATCTGGTCGCCGACCGGGATGGTGGCCAGGGTCGGGAAGATCTCGATGTCGTAGCGGGTGACCGCACCAGGGATGACCGGCCTGGCCGAGGCCGAGGTGTAGGGGTGGTACGGAAGCAGCGGCTGGCCGTTCGCCGCCCGCCAGCTGCGGGCCGAGTTCTCGGCGCGTAGTGAGCCGAGCAGCGCGCCCTCGGTGAGCGGTCGCGAGTTGCCGTCCGGGCTCACATCCTCGATCTCGGCGACCCACTCGGTGTCGGTCGTGGTGGCGCTCGCGTAGATGCTTGCGGCGATCGGCCCGCCGAGCGTGGCCGCGTGAGTGAACGGTGCGGTCGTGTAGCTCAGCGACGTCGGACCGATCTGCGCCGGCGCGTTGTTCTGCAGGCACGGCAGGTTCTGGATCCCGCCGATCTGCTCGGCGCTCTCCAGCGGGCCGATCGCCCACTGGTCGACCGCAGTGCCACACGGGCTGCCGGTCGGCGAGTAGAGCAACGTGTCGGTGCCGGCCGCGGACTTCTTCGGCGTCAGCGTGTTGCCCGCGGCGAAGTAGTAGGTCGTCGGCGTCAGGCCGGTGAACGGGTACGTCGTGGTCTCTCGGTATTTCGACGTACCGAGGTCGTAGTAGTGCAGCGGGGTCGGCGTTGCGGCCATCCCGGACTTGCGGCCCTTGAGCCAGGTGTTGAACCAGCGCAGCATCAGCGCATCGGTGTTGACCGCGCTGCCGGTCAGGTGGGTGAACGGGCCGTCCCAGAGCTGGTAGCGACCGGTGGTCTTCTGGCCGGCGACCATCGGCGCGTTCTGCGGCCGGTGGTCGGCGAGGTTCTGCAAGGCCGCATAGTTCAGTGGCTCGCCGCGCTGGAACAGGTCGTATTCGCCACCGATCAGGTAGGCGGCGATGTGGTGCTTGGCGATGTTCGCGAGGTCGTCGTTCGGCTGGCGCGCCTTCCAATAGCTGCCGTCGAAGGCGGTCGCGCCGCCGCTGAGCGTCTTGACGATGAAGTTGGCATCGAAGCTGTCGAGATCCTCGAGATGCGCGATCTCGATCGGGGTGAGGCCGGCGAGGTTTTGCGGACTGGCGAGCGGATTCACGATGTTGAGCCCGCTGGTCAGGCCTAGGTATTCGACGCCGAACTCGGAATCGAGGATGCCGCCCATGAACGCGGTGTCGCGATAGAGATCGGTGCCGGTCACGACCGGGAAGATCGCCTTGAGCGGGCTGTGCGCGCCGACCGCGCCGGCGGTCCGCAGCTGGTCGATGCCCAGATAGCTCGCGCCGTACAACCCGACCTTGTGGTCGGAGTGGGCCCGTTTCGCCGCCCAGTTGACCAGCCGGACCCCGTCCGTGGTCTGCGCCGGGTCGAACAGGCCGAACTTGCCGAGCGAGTCGCCGGTGCCGCGCACGTCTGCAACCACGTCGATGTAGCCATGCTCGACCAGGTAGGGGTCCTCGCCGGTCGACTCGGCCGCTCCGGACGCACCGGCGGTCGACTTGCCGTACGGCGTCTGGATCAGCAGCACCGGGAACGGGCCTTTGGCGGCCTTTCCGGTCGTCGTGTTGGTCGGGTAGTAGACGTCGGCGCGAAGCGTGGTGCCGTCAGCGCCCTTCACGGCAAGGTTGAGGTTCTTGCCGACGCCGTACTTGGCGGCGCCGGGTGACCACTTGACCCCGCGCTTAGCGCTCGCCGTCATCACCGCGGCAGGGGTCTGCAGGATTGCCGGTGACGTCGGCGATGCGCTCGCGGTAGCCGCCGCGTGCTGCGCGGGTCGCGCAACGGTGGTTGGCGAGGCGAGGGCCAGAGCGCTCGGCAGGCAACCGGCAACGACAGCGACCGGCAAGGCAATGCGACGCCATGAAGTCATGTGAGGTTGCTTCGACACAAGGCTGAGATTCCCTGCCGATCGGCGTCGCGCGGTCTGCGGTTAGCGGGAGACCATGGCGGCAGCGGCGGCCGGCGAGGCGAAACAGCGGGCCGACGCCTCTGCCTGGATCGGGGTTTCACCGAGCGCCCAGCGAAGGGTGCCGAGCGTGACGAGGGTGGACTGCCGGGTGAGCTGGTCCTCGGCCGCGCCGACGATGGTGGCGAGCGGACCAGAGCGGATTCGGTAGAGCCGCTTCGCCCATGACGGCATGACATCGAAAGCGGCGCGACTGATGACGCCGCTCACCGCCCTCGAGACCGGGTCGGCGCCGATCGGCTGGCGAAAGAACGCCGCCAGCTCGGCGGTCTGCTCGCCGAAGCCCAGCAACCGCTGCATATCGCGGAAGTAGTCCTCGACGGCATCCCGGGTGCTCGGCACCGGCCCGGACGCGCCGAGCCGGATCGCGAACTGCGAGTACTGCTCGTAGTACTCGTCGATGCGCGCACCTTCGAGCGGCTTCGGGTGATAGCGACGGTGGGCGCGCATGACGCTGTGCGCCTGTGTCATGGCGGTCCAGATCAGTTGGTCGGAGTCCTCCGCCGAGTAGGTCCGCCCGTCCGGCAACGTGCCGTGCACGTGGCGATGCATTTTGCGGACCAGGTCGCAGGTCCGCTCGACGACCGGCATCGAGCCCCAGGTCATCGCGTTGACGAAGGATGCGGTGCGTCCGAGTCGCGCGATCGGGTCGTCACTGTAGGACGAGTGCTCGTTCGTCCCGTACAACGTCGGCTCGTGCAGCGCGCCTAGCAAGAGACCACTCAGGCCGCCGACCAGTCCGACGACGTCGGCGTGGACGTGCCAGATAGCGCTGCCCGGGCCGAAGAGGCCGAGGTCGCCGGCCGGCTCGCTGAACTGCACCCCTGGCAGGCCGTCGGCCCGCAGCGTCTGCTTCCACGCCTGCTGGATCGCTTCTTTCGGCAGCCCCCTGATCATGCTCAGCTTCACGCTTCCAGTGTGCGCGAGCGGTCAAAGCCAGTGACGTCAGGGCTGGAACCGGTAGCCCATGCCGGGCTCGGTCAGCAGCTGGTGCGGCCGGGCCGGGTCGGGCTCGAGCTTGCGGCGCAACTGCGCCATGTACTGACGCAGATAGTGCGCGGCGTCGTCGTAGTTCGGGCCGCGGACCGCGCGGATGAGTTCCCGTTGGGAGACCAGCCGGCCCGGGTTGCGTACCAGGATCTCGAGTAGCTGCCACTCGGTCGGGGTGAGGCGTACGTCGGCGGCAGAATCGCCGCTCGTCGTGACCCGGTGCGACTCGAGGTCGACGAGTGTGTTGCCGATCTGCACGGTCGGCGACTCCTCGCCGGCCGACGATCGGCGGGCGACCGCGCGGACTCGGGCGAGAAGCTCGTCGACGTTGAAGGGCTTGGTGACGTAGTCGTCGGCGCCGGCATCTAGCGCCTGCACCTTCGCCCGGCTCTCGCTGCGACCGGAAAGGATGATGATCGGCACCGTGGTCCAGCCGCGCAGGCCACGGACCACCTCGACGCCGTCCATGTCCGGCAGGCCGAGGTCGAGCACGACGAGATCTGGGTGACGGCGGGCCGCGGCGTCGAGCGCCTGCCGGCCGGTGCTGGCGGTCACGACGTCGTAGGACCGCGCCGCGAGGTTGACCCGCAGTGCGCGCAGGATCTGCGGTTCGTCGTCGACGACGAGGATGGTTGTCACGACGTCGCCAGCTCGGTGACGTCGATGGTCTCGCCTGGGCGCTGCGCCCGGCGGAGCTGGATGACCATCGTCAGGCCCCCGCCGGGAGTGTCCTCGGCGATCAGCTCGCCGCCCATGGCCTCGGTCAGTCCGCGCGAGAGCGCAAGCCCGAGCCCGGTGCCGGTGGTGTTGTCGGTGTCGCCGAGTCGCTGGAACGGCGTGAACATCCGGTCACGGTCAGCGGCGTCGATGCCAGGCCCGCGATCGATCATCCGCATCTCGACCCACTCCGAATGGCAGCTGGCGATGAGATGAGGCGGCGACTCGGGTGGCGAAAACCGGATTCCGTTCGCAGCGATGTTGGCGATCACTCGCTCGAGCAACGCGGGATCGGCGAGCACCTCCGGCAGCGCGTCCGGCAGGTCGACGATTACTGCGTCGGCGGCCGGACCGATCGCGTCGAGGGCGAGCGGTACGACGTCGTCGAGCCGGGTCGGTGAGTTGAGAACGCTCAACGCACCCGCCTGCAGCCGGCTCATGTCGAGCAGGTTCTCCACCAGTCTTGTCAGTTGTTGCAACGACTCACGCGCGGTCGCGAGCAGCTCGTCGCGGTCCGCTGCGGCCCAGGTGACGTCGGTGCTGCTCAGGCTGTCGACCGCGGCAGTGGCCGACGCGAGCGGCGAGCGGAGGTCGTGACTGACAGCGGCGAGCAACGCGGTACGCAGCCGGTCGGCTTCGGCAAGCGGCTTCGCTGCCGCGGCTGCCTCGGCAAGCTCTCGCTGTGCCATCACGATCCCGGCTTGCACCCCGAAGACGGTGAGCAGTCGTTGGTCCGATGCCTGCAGCGGGTGGCCGCGGACCGCGAGCACGTGACGATCACCCGCGGTCGCCTGAGCGTCGGCGTCGCCAGGTGTCCGGCTCGCGGGCGACCCGACCGACTCGACGCTGTGCCATCGGTCTCCACCACCAGAGTCGGACTCGAGCAGCGTCACTGACGACAGCGACAACGCCTCCTGCAGCCGTTCCAGCAATGCCCGCAACGCGTTCTCGCCACGCAGCACGCTGCCGGCGACGGTGGCGAGCACCCGTGACTCGGCCTGGGCCCGGGCAGCCTGCGTCGTGCGCCGCGCTGCCAGGTCGACGATGCCGCTGACCGCGGCAGCCACGAGGACGAAGCCGGCCAATGCGATCACGTTGTCGCGCGCTGAGATCGTCAAGCGATGAAGCGGTGGCGTGAAGTAGAAGTTGACCAGCAGGCTCCCCGCAACCGCGGCGGCGATGCCCGGATAGACGCCGCCGACGAGCGAAACCCCAACGACCGCAACAAGAAAGCCGAGCAGGTCGCTGGTCAGGTTGAGGTCGTGTCTCACCGTCGCGAGCACGATCGTGAGCAATGGCAGGACTACTGCGGCAACGGCAGCGCCCTGCAGCCGTCGCTTCGGAGTCAGTCCGCCGGTCAGCGCCGGGAGGGCACGGCCGCGACCCATCTCCTCGTGGGTGACGATGTGTACGTCGATGTCGCCGGACAGCCGCACCGTCCCCATGCCGATGCCGGGTCCGGTGAACAGCCGTGACAGCGTCGAGCGGCGCGATGCCCCGAGCACCAGCTGGGTCGCGTTGTGCGCCCGAGCGAACTCGATCAGCGACGTACTGATCGTGTCGCCGACGATCTCGTGGTAGGTCCCGCCGAGCGACTCGACCAGTTGGCGCTGGGTCACCAGTGAGGCCGGGCTGGCGCCGCTCAGGCCGTCGGAGGTGCTGACGTGGACGGCGAGCAGCGCCTCGCCGCCGCGAGCTGCGATCCGGCCGGCACGACGGATAAGCGTCTCGCCCTCTGGCCCTCCGGTCAGCGCAACGACGACGCGCTCGCGGGTCTCCCAGGTCTCGCCGATGCTGTGGTCCTTGCGGTATTTCGTGAGCGAGTCGTCGACCTTGTCCGCGAGCCAGAGCAGGGAAAGCTCGCGCAGCGCGGTGAGGTTGCCGAGCCGGAAGTAGTTGCCAAGGGCCGCGTCGACCTTCTCGGGCGCATAGATGTTGCCGTGCGCCATCCGCCGTCGTAACGCCTCCGGCGTGATGTCGACCAGCTCGACCTGCTCGGCGGCGCGAACGACCGCATCCGGCACAGTCTCCTGCTGGCGAATGCAGGTGATCTTCGCGACTACGTCGTTGACCGACTCGAGGTGCTGGATGTTGACCGTCGTCAGCACGGTGACGCCTGAGTCGAGCAGGAGCTGGATGTCCTGCCAGCGCTTCTCGTTGCGCGAGCCGGGCACGTTGGTGTGAGCCAGCTCGTCGATGCAGGCGACCTCCGGCGCCCGCGCGAGGATCGCGTCGGTGTCCATCTCGTCGAACTCGGTGCCGCGATAAGAGATCCGCTTGCGGGCCATGACCGGCAAGTCGCCGATCATGGCGTGGGTCCGCTCCCGGCCGTGGGTCTCGATCAGGCCGATGACGATGTCCGTGCCACGTGCCTTGCGCCGACGCGCCTCGGCGAGCATCGCGTACGTCTTGCCGACGCCCGGCGCCGCGCCGAGGTAGATGCGGAGCATCCCTCGTGCCATTGCGTCGAGCCCCGCCTTCCTACTGCGACCGCTGGCCGGTGAGCCGATCGAGTGCCAGGTTGAGCTGCAGCACGTTGACCGCCGGCTCGCCCATGAAGCCCAGCGCGCGCCCGAAGGTATAGGTCTTCACCAGTTTGCTCACCTCGGCAATTGGCAGGCCGCGAACCCGGGCGACTCGTGGCTCCTGAAGTGTCGCGTACGCGACCGAGATATCGGGGTCAAGGCCGGACCCGCTCGCTGTCACTGCGTCCGGCGGCACCGGGTTCTGCGGCCACGTCTTGCCCGGACCATGGATCGGGACGATCTTGCCGATCTGGTAGTTGCCGCCGTACGTCGCACACGTCACGGGTACGCCGTCATAGCTCGCGATGAACGGAGTCGCCGGGCATGCCTGGTTGACACTGACGACCCTGACGACGTTCCCGGTCAAGCCGTGCGAGCGGATCACGGACAGCACCGCGCCGACGCCGTCCGCGGTGCAATCGGGCCGCCGGCCGTTCACGCCGTTGAGCGCGCCTACCGCCTCACTGCGAGCACAGATCTGGGTGAGCAGGCTCTGGGACCCGGCGTCGCTCTTGACCTTGGGGTTCGGCAGCGTGTCGACGATCGACTCGGGTCCGAGGTTGGACGCGCCGGACGCGGTCGGGTCGTAGTCATCGGCTGACGGACGGCTCTGGAAGTACTTCGGAATCGGATTGCCGTTGGCGTCGGTGAACGCTTGCCCGATCACGGCCGAGCCGACGACCTTGCCGTTGAGGTGGATCAGCGAGCCGTCGGCGCGGTGCTGCAGTCCCGGGATCTGGGCGATCGCGGTGATGAGCAGCGGATAGCTGATGCCGAGGACGACGGTGAACACCATCATGGCCCGCAGCGCCGCAATGTGCTGGCGGAGCCAGGTCGGTAACCGGTCGATCATCTCACTCACCTGATTCCGGGGATGAATTGAACGACGAGGTCGATCAGCTTGATGCCGGCGAACGGCACGATCAAGCCACCGACGCCGTAGATCAGCAGGTTGCGCTGCAGCATCTGCGAGGCGCTCGCCGGTCGATAGCGCACGCCGCGCAGGGCAAGCGGGATCAGCGCGATGATCACCAGGGCATTGAAGATGACAGCCGACAGGATCGCCGACTGGGCCGAGTGCAGCCGCATGATGTTGAGCTTGTCCAGGCCCGGATAGATGCCGGCGAACATCGCCGGGATGATCGCGAAGAACTTCGCGACGTCATTCGCGATCGAGAACGTGGTCAGTGCGCCGCGGGTGATGAGCAGCTGCTTGCCGATCTCGACGATCTCGATGAGTTTCGTGGGGTTGGAGTCGAGGTCGACCATGTTGCCGGCCTCTTTGGCCGCCGATGTGCCGGTGTTCATTGCGACACCAACGTCGGCCTGGGCGAGTGCGGGCGCGTCGTTGGTGCCGTCGCCGGTCATCGCGACGAGCTTGCCGCCGGTCTGCTCACTGCGGATCAGTGTCATCTTGTCTTCCGGCGTTGCCTCAGCGAGGAAGTCATCGACGCCGGCTTCGTCGGCGATCGCCATGGCAGTCAGCGGGTTGTCGCCGGTGATCATCACGGTGCGGATGCCCATCGCGCGCAGCTCGTCGAACCGCTCGCGCATTCCTTGCTTGACGATGTCCTTGAGGTGGATGACGCCGAGGGCACGGGCCACGCCGGCGTTGGAATCCGCGACGACCAGTGGGGTGCCACCTGCGGCGGAGATTCCGTCGACGACGCTGCCGAGCTCCTCGGACACGGCGCCGCCGGCGTGACGCACCCACTCCTGCACTGACGCCGAGGCGCCTTTGCGGATCTGGCGGATCCCGCCGGTTTCTCCTAGGTCGACGCCGCTCATCCGGGTCTGGGCGGTGAACGGGACGAACGTCGCGTGGCTGAGCTCACCGGCCCCTCGTTCGCGCAGTCCGAACTTCTCCTTCGCCAGGACGACGACCGACCGGCCTTCCGGCGTTTCGTCGGACAGGCTCGACAACTGCGCGGCATCGGCGAGCTCACGTTCGCTCACGCCGCCAACCGGGATCAGTTCGGACGCCTCGCGGTTGCCGATCGTGATCGTTCCGGTCTTGTCCAGCAGCAAGGTGTTGACGTCGCCTGCCGCCTCTACGGCGCGGCCCGACATCGCCAGCACGTTGCGCTGAACCAGCCGGTCCATCCCAGCGATGCCGATCGCGGAGAGCAGTGCTCCGATCGTCGTCGGGATCAGGCAGACCAGCAGCGAGACCAGCACGACGCCGGTCACGCCGTGGGTGTTCAACGTCAACGAGTTCAATGCACCTGGTTGCTGTGCCCTGGCAAAGATCGCGAACGGCTGCAGGGTCGCGACCGCGAGCAGGAAGATGATCGTCAGTGACGCGAGCAGGATGTTCAGGGCGATCTCGTTCGGCGTCTTCTGCCGTGATGCGCCTTCGACCAGCGCGATCATGCGATCGATGAAGCTCTCGCCGGGCTTCTGGGTGATCTGGACGATGATCCGGTCCGAGAGCACTCGGGTGCCGCCGGTGACTGAGCTGCGGTCACCACCTGATTCGCGGATCACCGGAGCCGATTCGCCGGTGATCGCCGACTCGTCGACACTGGCGATGCCCTCGACCACGTCGCCGTCGCCGGGGATCAGCTGGCCGGCCTCGACGACGACGTACTGCCCTTGTAGCAGGCTTGCCGCGGCGACCTCCTGCTCGTGCAGCAATGCCGCATCGGCACTGGGCCTCCAGTTCTCCAGCAGTCGCGCCATCGTCGTCGTCTTGGCCCGACGCAAGGTCTCGGCCTGCGCCTTGCCGCGTCCCTCGGCGACGGCCTCCGCGATATTCGCGAACAGCACGGTGAGCCAGAGCCAGACCGTGGTGATGATCGCGAACCAGGTGTGCTCGCTGACTGCCAGCCAGGTCGTCCAGACCGATCCGATCTCGACGATGAACATGACCGGGTTCTTGTAGAGCGTCGTCGGGTTGAGCTTCTTGAAAGCGTCCGGCGTCGACTTCCACAGCATTTTCGGGTCGAAAGCGCCGACTTGCGCGCGGTGCGGACCGTCGCCGTGCCGACCGCGTCGGACGGGAGCATGGAATGCTGCAGCGGTCATCAGTGCAGGCCTTCCGCGAGTGGTCCGAGGGCGAGCGCCGGCAGGTAGGTCAGCGCCACGACGATCAGCGCGACGCCGACGACCATCGCGATGAACAGCGACCGGTGGGTCGGAAGGGTGCCCTCCGACACCGGCACGATCTGTTGCTTGGCGAGCGAGCCGCTGAGACCGAGCACGAAGATCATCGGGATGAAGCGCGCGCCGAGCATCGTCAGGCCGATGGCGGTGTTGTACCAGTCGGTGTTGACGCGGATCCCAGCGAAGGCCGAGCCGTTGTTGTTGGCCGCCGAGGTGAACGCGTACAAGACCTCGGAGAAGCCGTGGGCGCCGGTGTTCAGCATCCCGGCGCGTTCGCCGGGTAAGGCCATGGCCAACCCCGCGCCGACCAGCACGAAGGTCGGCGTGGTCAGGAAGTACAGCGAGGCGAACTTCATCTCGCGGCCGCCGATTTTCTTCTTGATGTATTCCGGGGTGCGCCCGACCATCAGCCCGGCGACGAACACCGTGATGACGGCAAGGATGAGCATGCCGTACAAACCCGAGCCGGTGCCGCCGGGCGCGACCTCACCGAGCTGCATGTCGAGCAGAGTGACCGCGCCGCCGAGACTCGTATAGGAGTCGTGGAACGAGTCGACCGCGCCGGTCGAGGTCAGGGTGGTAGTGGCGGCGAACGTCGCCGAATCGGGGACTCCGAACCGTTGCTCGGTCCCTTCGGTTGCCGCTCCCACCGCGGCCGGCACGGTGCCGTGATGGATGTCCTGGAAGAGGTTGAGGCTGACGACGCTGCCGAGCGCCAAGATCGCCATCACCGCGACGATCGCCAGCCCCTGCCGCTTGTCGCACACCATCTTGCCGAAGCTGCGGGCGAGCGCGAACGGAATGACGACCTCGAGGTAGATCTGGATCCAGTTTGTCCATGCCGTCGGGTTCTCGAACGGGTGCGAGGAGTTGGCGCTGTAGAAGCCGCCGCCGTTCGTGCCGAGCTGCTTGATCGCTTCCTGGCTGGCAACCGGACCGCCGGTGATCGACTGGCTGTTACCGGCAATCGTGTTGACCGTGTGCAGCGGATCGAAGTTCTGGATCGCGCCGCCGGCGATCAGGACGACCGCGATGAGCACCGAGATCGGCAGCAGGATCCGGAAGCAGGTGCGGACCAGGTCGACCCAGAAGTTGCCCACCTGGTCGGTGCGGGACCGAGCGAAGCCGCGGACCAGCGCGACGGCGACCGCGATGCCGACCGCCGCTGAGACGAAGTTCTGAACCGCGAGTCCCGCCATCTGGGCGGTGTAGCCGAGTGCGGACTCTCCGGAGTAGGACTGCCAGTTGGTGTTGGTCGTGAAGCTTGCAGCGGTGTTGAACGCCTGGCTGCCTGGCATGGCGCCGAAGCCGAGATCGTAAGGCAACTGCCCCTGCAGCCGCAACATCGCATAGAGCAGCAACACCGAGATAGCGGAGAACGCGAGCATGCTCCGCAGGTAGGTGCCCCACTTCTGGTCGACCTCGGGATTGACCCCGGTGGCGCGGTAGACCCAGCGCTCTGCGCGCAGGTGGCGGTCGGATTCGAAGATCCGCGCCATGTAGTCGCCGAGCGGTCGATACGACGCTGCTAGCGCCACCACCAACGAGATGATGAACACGATGCCAGCGGTCGTCGTCCCCATCAGAACCGCTCCGGGAAAAGCAAGGCGATGACCAGGAAGATGCCGGTAGCGGCGGCGAGGATGAGGCCGACGAGGTTCTCGGCCGTCATAGCCGCTCGACCCCCTTCGCGATCAGTGCGAAGAGCGCGAAGACGGCCACGATAAGGAGGATGAACAGCAGATCGGCCATGTCTTGCAGTGTTTGCCTGATCCGATCCGATGCAAAGGATCTTGACGCTTTCCTGACGTGAAACCGTTGAATCTCAACGAGTTCTTGACGCCACCTCGGTCTTCGCCCACGGTTAAGGCCGCTCGTGATCGTCGGGCTCGGGCAGCGGGGCCAGTGAGGCGACCTCGCCGAGCGCGAGACTCAACAGCGATGCCTGTTCGTCGGTGAGGTCGACGACGACTGATCGCCCGCCGTCATCGAGAGTCGCAACGTTCACGTCGTCGGCGTCGAACAGCGCGGTCCGGATCGACCAGGGCGCGTATGCCCGCGCGATCGCCCAGCCGGTCTCGTCAGTGCGCGCGAAGACGATGCGCCGGCCTGGGTCGCCCTCGCCGCGGGTGAAGCCGCGGCTGCGCAGCCACGCTTCGGCCGACGTGATGTCGGGCGGCATCTGGTCGTTGAAGTCGCTGTAAGCATCGATCCGCAACGTGACGGCAGACTGATCGAGTACGTCGAAGACCGCCTCACAGACCTGGGCAAGGACATCACCGGCGGCGTCGGCCACGACGTAGCGCTCGCGCCTGCTCACGTAATGAACGCTAGCGATCCAGGGCTAGGCGACCTTGAACTGCGCGATCGAGGCGCGAAGCTCAGCAGCCAACGTGTTGAGCTGCGCGGCTGCGGCGGCCGACTGCTTGGAGCCGACGGCGTACTGCCGGGAGACATCGGAGACCTGGGTCATCGCGGCGACGACCTGGTCGGAGGCTGATCGCTGTTGCTGGGTGGCGACCGAGATCTCCTTGGCTGCGGTGGTGGTCTCGTCGACCATGCCGGAGATCCGCTCGAGGGCATCGACCACGCCGCGGGCGAGGTTCGATCCGTTCCGGACGTCCTTGGCGCCTTCTTCGCTCGCCATGATCGTCGCGCTGGTCTCGGCCTGGATCTCGGCGACGATCGCCTGGATCTGGCCGGTTGACTGCTGCGCGCGCTCGGCGAGCTTGCGGACCTCGGAGGCGACGACCGCGAAGCCGCGGCCATTCTCACCGGCGCGCGCCGCCTCGATCGCCGCGTTTAGGGCAAGCAGGTTGGTCTGGTCGGCGAGGTCGTTGATCACGTCGAGGATGCGGCCGATCTCCTGGCCCTTCTCGCCGAGGGAGATGGCGCGGCCGCCGATCTGGTCGACCCGTGCCGCGATCGTGTCCATCGCGAGAACGCTCGCCGAGACCGCCTTGCGGCCGTCCTCCGCGTGACGCAGTGTCTCCGCGGCGTACCGCGCGACCGCCTCCGAGGTCTCGGCGATCTGGGCGGCGGTGGCGGCAAGCTCTTCGATCGTCGAGGTGGTCTCGGTGACGGCCGATGACTGCTGGCTGGCGGACGCCGCGTGCTCCTCGGCGGTGGCGAGGAGCTCGACGGCTGCGGCCACGATCTGGTCACCGCCGCCTCTGATCTGACCGACCAGGCCACGAAGGTTTCCCAGCGTCTCGTCGAACGCGATTGAGAGATGGCCGAGCACCTCCTGGGTCTCGTGGTCGGAGACCACCTGGACCGAGAGGTCGCCTTGGGCGGCCTGCGCCAGCGCGCGTGAGAGGTCGGCGACGGTCGACTTGAGCTCGTCGCGCTCGACCTCGGCCGCCGCCCGCTGCTGCTCGAGAGAGTTGGAGACCGCGCTGCCAAGCAGGGCGACGAGCGGCGAGCAAAGGCCGATCAGGACGATGGCGCCGAGGTTGGCGCGGTTGAGCTCATGGGCGATCCAGGTCGCAGCCACCAGGCCGCCGAACATCCCGATCGAATGGATGACCGCGATCGCGCGGTTGGGTGCGATCACCGACGCGCCAGCAGTGGTGACGATCATGAGCAGCCAGAACGGCCCGGCCACGCCACCGGTCAGCGCGACGACGGCGATCACGACGGCGAGGTCGAGGGTGCCCATGGTGAGCAGGTAAGGAATCTCGGCGCTCTCGGCATGCTCTCGCATCCAGGGCACGCCGAGTTGCATCAGTACCGGGACGATCCCGAGAACCAGCCAGAAGTACAGGACGAACCGATGGGTGTGCGTCGGGCCGTGGCCGAGTGAGGCCAGGATCACGACCGCGATCGCCGCAGCGATCAACTTGCCGAGGCTCGCGATGCTCGCTTCCCGCGAGAGCCTATTCCACGCTGTCACGATGACCTTCCCCGCCCGAGATGACTTCCCGCGTCTGCATCGGGTGTTTGCGCTTTCGGATGAAGCGCGCCGCCCGGTATCAGAGCTAATGAGGCTTATTTCCGGCCGCTGCGCTCAGCCGTTCAGGCCCAACCGAGGGGACATCGTGGCGCTGCAGTCGTTTTCCCACGTCGGGATCTGCGTGTCCGACCTCGAGCGCTCCACCGGCTTCTACACCGAGGTGCTGGGCTTCCGGGTGCTGTTCTCCGTCGACTTCTCCGATGAGCTGACCGTGACGATGGAGGCCGAAGGCGGCTTCACCTCTCGGATGCTGGCCCGCGACGACGTCCGGGTCGAGCTGCTGCACTGGCACGACCGCGAGGTCAGCGGCGACGCCTCGCGACGGGCGATGACGTCCCGCGGGATGACTCACCTAGCCTTCCGGGTCGACGCGGTCGACGAGCTGTTCGAGCTGGCGGCGTCGCACGGCGGAGCCGCCCATCCGGCAACGTTGACCGACCTCGGCGGTGGCGTGCAGGTCGTCTACCTGACCGACCCCGACGGCGCACGGATCGAGTGCATGGCCGGCGTTCCCGATCTCGCCGGCTGAGCACACGCCGGCCGGCTACAGATGGGTCGCCGAGCCTTACGTTTCGTTCGTAAACCGGGCCGCGCAAGAAACGAACCGTACGGCTCGGCGATCGTTTGGTATGCGCTGTTCCATGACGCCGACGGGCTGCGCCAGTCGGCCAGTCGGCGCCAGCGGCACACCGCACGGCTCGCTTACGCTTGCGCTTCGCACGACGCCTATTACGGATCGTCGTAGTCCTGACCCGGGTCGGGCTCGGCGCCAGGATCGGAGCACGCCATGCCCACACGACTTCGTCCGTCGCCGGCGTTGATCGTTGCGACCCCCGCCCTGTTCGTCGCGATCGGCGGCAGCGCCTACGCGGCATCGACGATCAGCGGCAGTTCGATCAAGAACCACTCAATCGCGGGCCGCAAGGTGATCGACAACACCCTGACCGGTAGGCAGATCAAGGAGTCGCGGCTCGCCACGGTGCCGCGCGCCGCCAGCGCCAAAACGGTCGGCGGCATAACGATGCGCAAGGTCTTCTACGCGCCGAAGACCAAATCCGCGACGCCGACCCCGATCCTGCACCTGGGCGGTCTCGTGCTGACGGCCACCTGCGGCAACGGCGACCTCGAGGTCGTCATGACCAGCACGGCCGCCACGCCCACTTGGCATCGGAGATGTTCGACTCCGCAGGCGGCGGCGCCGCCGACGGGCTGCACCGTTCCGATTTCGGGCCCAACAGCGCGTTTCACTTCGGCGAGTCTCTCGGCGACGGAAACGCTTGGGGCGAGACGTCGTTCACGTACACCCGGGCGAATGGGATCATCGTGAACGGCCAGCTGTCCTTCGACAGCAGCGACCTCAATCCGACTGATCCCGGGGACGGTGACATCTTCGATCACACCGCCAAGTGCCTGGTCAGCGGATTCGTCACGTCCACGACCGCCTCCCGATAGAGTCCGTACCGCGGCCACGGCCTGGCGTCGAGCGCCGTGGAAGCTCGTATCGTATTTCGCGAATTCCGGGCGTTCCCGACCTGTCGGTGAGCTGATGGCGACGTACGTCGTCACCGGGTCGGCGTCTGGCATCGGTGCGGCGACTCGCGCTCGGTTGGAAGCCGCCGGGCATCGGGTCATCGGCGTCGATCTCGCCGGCGCCGAGGTCGCCGCAGATCTCGCTGACGCCGCCGGTCGCCAGGCCGCGATCGAGCAGGTGACTGCACACTGCGACGGATCGCTCGGCGGGCTGGTCGCCTGCGCCGGTCTGGCCGGCCTACCGGAGCGGGCGGCGTCGCGGCTGGTCAGCGTCAACTACTTCGGATCGGTCGAGGTGGCCGTCGGTTTGCGCGACGCGCTGACGGCCGGTGGTGGCTCGGTGGTCGCGATGAGCTCGAACTCCACGACCTGCCAACCGGGCTTCTCACTCGAGCTCGTCGATGCTTGTCTCGCCGGCGACGAGGCAGCAGCCTGCCGGATCGCCGACGAGGGCGACTCGCTGACGGCGTACCCGGCGACCAAGACCGCGATCGCCAGATGGATCCGTCGTAACGCCACCGCGCCGGAGTGGCTCGGTGCCGGAGTGCGCCTGAACGCACTGGCGCCCGGGATGGTCGAGACCGCGATGATCGCCGAGGGCCGCGCCGATCCGGCCGTCGGGCCGCTGCTCGGGATGTTTCCGCTGCCGATCGGCCGGGCCGGGGAGCCGGCGGAGATCGCTGCCGCGATCGACTTCTTGCTGCACAGCTCTTATTGCGTCGGCACCGTGATGGTGATCGACGGCGGGACCGAGGCGCTGCTTCGCCCCGACGCCTGGCCGACGCGGTGGGAGCTGTGAGACTTACTGCGGCTGACGTCGCCGTGCGGTCAGTGCCGGCGAGGCGATGAGCGCGGCGAACATCCAGGCCGCGGCGTAGCCGAAGCCGGCCTTGGCCGAGACCGTCGCCCAGAGCAGCCCGACGACCGCGGACGAGGTCAGCGCACCCACGCCCTGCACCACTCCGAGCAGGCCGAACCCGTTGGGACGCAACAGATCCGGCAGGAGCTGGGCCACTGCTGCCGACTCGGCCGGCTCGGCGAACCCGATGCCGGCGCCGGCCAGCACGAACGCGAGCAGCAACACGGCCAGGTGATGTGAGCCGGTGGCAAACAACCCGTAGCCGACGAGGTAGGCCAGCGCCGCGATCGCCATCGCCGGGCGCGGGCTGGCGCGGTCGATCAGGTGGCCAGCGGCGAACGCGGCGAGCGTCGCGGTGAGGTTGTGCGCGGCGTAGAGCAGCACGGCGATGCTCGTCGCGGTGGCGACGCTTCGACCGTCGTCATGCAGGAGAACCGTGGCGCGAAGGATAAGGAGGGACGCGGCCAGGTTGCCGAGCTCGAACAGCGTCGGTGCGGCGAGCACCCGGGTGAGACCGGCGCGATGCAGCTCGCCGAGGTTGTAGGACAGGAGCTTGCGGCTCTTGGCCGACCCGGCTCGACTGCGAGCTTCCCTCGCCGCGACGGTGATCGCGACCGCGGCGAAGAAGCCCGGGATCGTGGCGAGCAGCAACGTCGGGCGGACGCCGACGGTGGCGACGAACAGCGCCGCCAGCAGTGGCCCGCCGACCGCGCCGAGGTTGTCGCCGGCGCGCTCCAACCCACTCGCCCGGCCATAGGCATCGGTTGGGACCAGCGAATAGAGCATCGCGTCGCGCGCCGGCGAGCGAAGCCCGCGGCTGACCCAGGCTGCAGCCCGCAGCACCGCGACCTGCCAGACCGCGGCGGTGAGCCCGATCGCCCCGGTGGCCAGCGCGGTGCCGACGTACCCGCCGGTGACCAGCCGGCGGCGGCGATCCGGGTCGGCGGCGATCGGCCCGCCGGCCAGCTTCGCGACGCCGACGAGGGCATCGGCGACGCCCTCGATGACGCCGAGCGCGCCAGGACCGGCGTGCAATGTCGCCGTGACAAATGTTGGCAGAACGCTGGTCGTCATCTCGTGACCGAGGTCGGAGAAGAGGCTGGCAGAGCCGATGCTGGCGACGCCCGGCGTCAACCAGCCGCCCGGCGGGTCAGGCTGGGGCGTCGGAGCCGGTTCAGCCACGCCGCAGAGACTAGTGCCGGCTCCTACCTGTTGTAAGTAGTTGGCATGGTGTCGAGGGCGTCGGGCAGACTGGCGCTATGAGCAGAGAGTCGATCGATCCCACCGACATCGAGTCCTACGACCACGCTGATGACCAAGCGGTCCGCGACCGGGACGGCGTCGCGTCGCTGCGCGACACCGAAGCCGAGGCTGGTGACGAGGACGAGACCGACGACAGCTACGACCTCGACCAGGATGAGGCCCGCGAGATCGGAGTCAACCTCGACCGGACCGGTGGCGAGACCCCGCGACTCGACTGATGCACCACTAGTGGGTTGATCAGTCGGTGGTTCTGGCGAGATACCCGATCGCTCGGGTCGCCGCGAGATGGCCGCACATGCCATGCACGCCGGCCCCGGGCGGCGTAGCGGACGAGCAGAGGTAGACCCCGGGTACGCCGGTGGCGTACGGATCGGGCGCGAGCCGTGGTCGGGCCAGCAGCCGCAATGGACCGTTCGCACCGCCCGCGATGTCGCCGCCGACGTAGTTCGGGTTGTAGCTCTCGAGGTCGGCCGGGGACATCACGTGGCGGGCGATGATCCGGTCGCGGACGCCCGGTGCGAACCGCTCGATCTGATCGATGATCGTCTCGGAGATGTCGTGCGGGTAGCCGGACGGGACGTGGGCGTAGGCCCAGACCGGATGGACATCGCCGACCGACCGGCTCGGGTCGGCGAGATATTGCTGGGCCACGAGCACGAACGGCTGCTCCGGCATCACGCCGCGATGGACCTGGCGCTCGGCGGCAGCGATCGACTCGATCGTCCCGCCGACGTGGACCGTGCCGGCCAACCGACAGGCTGCCGCCCGCCAGGGGATCTCGCCTTCGACCGCGAGGTCGAGCTTGAAAACCGCCGGTCCGTGACGCCAGCGGCGCAGCGTCCGCCGGCTGCGGGCCGGCAGCTGGTCGCCGGCGATGTCGACCAGTGCGTTCGCTGACGTGTCGAACAGCGCGACCCGGTGTTCCGGCAGCTCGGCGAGCGAGTCGATCCGCACACCGGTCTCGATCGTGCCGCCCAATGAGGTCAGCAGGCCGGCCAGCGCGGTCGCGATCGACTGCGAGCCACCGGCGGCGACCGGCCAGCCGAGCCGATGGCCAGCCGCGACGAACATCGAGCCGACAGCCGCTGTCACTGGCCACGACAACGGCGTCATCGCGTGGGCCGCGCAGCCGGCGAACAGCCCACGCGCCTCGTCGGTCGCGAAGCGCCGGGCGTAGCGCGTGGCCGGCCACCCGGCCCGCAGGCCGAACCGCGCGAGGTCGCCCGGATGGTTCGGTCGATGCAGGATCGGCTGAAGGATCTCGGCCGCCAAGGTGTCGAACCGCTCGCTCAGTCGGCCGAAGCTGCGCCGCCAGGCGTCGCCGTCGGCACCGAGCCAGGTGGCCGTCGCGTCGATCGACCGCAACAGGACGCCGGCCCGGTCGCCGTCGAGGGGATGGGCGAGCTCGATGTCCGGCCACAGCCAGGTCAGGCCGTGATCGGCGAGTGGGAGTGAGGATAGGTACGGCGACGCGACGCCGAGCGGGTGGACCGCCGAGCAGACGTCATGGAGCACGCCCGGCACGGTCAGCTCGGCGGTCCGGGTGCCGCCGCCGATCGTCTCGGCGGCTTCGAAGACGGTGACCGACAGGCCGGCCTGCGCGAGGGTGACCGCGGCGGCCAGCCCGTTCGGCCCGGACCCGACAACGACCGCATCCACCGCGCCACCCTAGGCCCGCACCCAACGTCAAACTTGCGCGTATCAACCGTTTGGCAGGGCCCAAACGGTTGATACGCGCAAGTTTGACGATCATCGTCGTACGCTGACCCCGTGTTGCGCGTCGCGGTGGTGGGGGCGGGTCCGGCGGGCATCTACATGGCGGCGGCGCTCGTCGACCAGCCCGACGTCCCCGCAGCGGTCGACATCTTCGACCGGTTGCCGGTGCCGTTCGGGCTCCTGCGGTACGGCGTGGCGCCCGACCATCTGAAGATGAAGGCGCTCGGCATGACGCTGCAGCGCACTCTCGACGACGACAACGTCCGGTTCTTCGGCAACGTCGAGCTCGGTCGTGACGTGACGATCCATGAGCTGCTCACCGACTACCACGCCGTCGTCTATTCCTACGGCGCGGCGAGCGACCGCCGGCTCGGCATCCCCGGTGAGGAGCTTCCCGGCAGCTTCGCCGCGCGCGAGTTCGTCAACTGGTACTGCGACGACCCGGATGCCAGCGTCATCGGCTTCGACCTCAGCGCGCGAAGTGCCGCCGTGATCGGCCTCGGCAACGTCGCCCTCGATGCTGCCCGGATCCTGGCGCGCAACGCCGAGGAGCTGAGCCCGACCGACGTCACCGACAACGTCCTCGACCAGCTGCGGAAATCCGCGATCACCGACGTCCACATCGTGGGCCGGCGCGGCCCGCAACACGCGAAGTTCACGACCAAGGAGCTGCGCGAGCTCGGCGAGCTTGAGGGTGTCGACGTCATCGTCGACCCGGCGGCGGTCGAAGGTCTCGACACCGTCCTCGACCGCGCGATCGCCCGCAACGTCGAGATCTTCAAGGAGTGGTCCGATCGGTCGCTGACCGGCGCGCCGCGACGGATTCACTTCCATTTCTTCGCGACGCCGATCGAGGTCGTCGGGACCGACGCGGCCGAGGCGCTTCGGGTCAAGCTCGCCGACGGCGCCACCGAGGACATCGAGGCGCAGCTGGTGCTTCGCTCGGCCGGCTACCGCGGGGTGCCGATGCTCGGCCTACCGTTCGATGAGGAGACCGGGACGATCACCGCGGTCGAGCACCGGGTGCAGCGCGCGAGCGGGGCGGTCGGGGAGTACGCCTGCGGCTGGATCAAGCGCGGCGCGACCGGCGTCATCGGCACCAACCGATCGGACGCGACCGCCACGATGCGCGCGCTGCTCTCCGACGTACCGGCATTGCTGGCGCGAGACGTCCGGCCCGGTACGGCGATTGCCGCGGCGCTCGACCGCGGCGCCAAGCCGGTGAGCCTCGCGGGCTGGTCGGCGATCGACGCCGCGGAGGTGGCGCTCGGTGCCGGCCGCAACAGCCCGCGAATCAAGCTGGCCGGCTGGGACGAGCTGCTCGCCGCCGCCGAGAGCAAGCCAATCGAGTAGCTAGTGGTCCGTCTGCGATCTGGTCTGGCGGCGGCTGTGGCGCCCGAGCGGCGCCTGGCGGCGGCCCAGTCATCCGCTTGGATCACCACATCCGCCACCGCAGATCGCAGCCAGCCCACTAGTGGTGCGTCGCCGGTCCCGCAACGTTGAGCACGTTGACGGCGCGGGCGATGACCAGGCCGATCGTCGAGAGGGCGACCAGGCTCTGCGCCGCCATCAACGCCTTGACGCCCCGAGTGAGCGGCATCGTGTCGGTCGGTGAGAACGCGACGACGTTGGTGAAGCTGACATAGAGATAGTCAACGAACCGTGGCTCCCAGTCGGCCGGCGCGAGTTCGGGCTCGGTCATCTGCGGGAACATGAAGTCCGGGTAGGGATTGGCGCCTTCGGTGCGTGCGAACGGTCCGCCGCGGTCGATCTCCCAGTACCAGAGGCCGAACGCGATCATGTTGGTGACATAGATCGCCGCCCCGGTCGTCAGCAGCCCGGTCGCGTCGTTGCTCGCCTTGCCGATGACGATGGCGTGATCGAGCAGGACGGCGCTGATCGCGTTGTCGAGGGTGATCAAGGCCACCATGGCCAGCGCGGCGTAGCGGCCAAGTGCGGTCCGTCGGCTCAGCCGGACCGGGTTGAGGATCGTCAGTGCCACCAGCAGAACGATCTCGAGACCTGGCAGCAGCCAGCTCGGATGCAGGCCGTAGCGATCCGGGAGGGACATCTGTAGCGCGATCGCCACCGCGATTGCGAGCGCGGCTGGGATCCGGTTCTCCGCGTCGGTCGGCCGCAGCCACGCCGGCACGAACCGGTCTTCGGCAGACCGCACGTCGGCCTCGAACCGCTCGCTCAGCTGGGCACGTCTCGACGTCGGGTCCGGTCTTCTCGGTTCCAAGGGGCCGGTCATGTCTGTCATCTTCCTGCAGAGCTGTCACAACCACCTGCACCGTCTCGTCGTAACTAACGACAGGTTGTCGCACTGAAAGGGGCTGACATGACCGCGGTTGTTGGACTGATCGACGAGCCACGGGGGTCGCTGCGCCGTTACGCCTGGCGGTTCTCCCGCAAGCGTTTCGGAACGGTTGCCGATCCGCTGCGGGCGCTTGCCCATCACGGCGGCGTACTGGTGTCGAACGGCCTGCTCGAGATGGCGGTCGAGCGTGGCTGGCGAACCCTCGACCCGCACCTTCGCTGGCTTGCCGTGCAGGCTTCCGCGGGCGCCATCGGCTGCTCGTGGTGCACCGACTTCGGTTACTACGAAGGCATGCACAACGGCGTCGACCCCTGCAAGGTGCACGATGTGGCGCGGTGGCGAGAATCGGATGTCTACAACGACAAGGAGCGGGTGGTGCTGGAGTACGCCGAGGCGGCGACGGCCAGTCCGGTCAACCTCGACGACGATCTGGTGGACCGGCTGCACCGCTGCTTCAGCGACGCCGAGATCGTCGAGCTCGCGTCATGGATCGCGCTGGAGAACTACCGGTCGCGAATCAACGCGGGTCTCGGGCTTCACAGCCAAGGGTTCTCGGAGCGCTGCCGGGTGGTGCCGGTTGGATCCTGATGCCGACGCGTTGGCGGGTGTTTTCGCCGAGCATCGGACCTACCTGTTCGGTGTCGCCTACCGGATGCTGGGAAGCGCCGCCGACGCGGAGGACATCGTGCAGGAGGCCTACTTGCGCTGGTCGGTGCGGCCTCGCGACGACGTGGTCTCACCGCGCGGTTTCCTGACCCGGGTCGTGGTGCGGCTCTGCCTGGACGAGGTGCGCTCGGCCCGCGCCCGGCGTGAGACGTATGTCGGTCCGTGGCTGCCCGAACCCTTGCTCGTCGACGACCGGGATCCATCGTGGCAGGCCGAGCTCGCCGACTCGCTGTCGCTGGCCTTCCTGGTGATGCTCGAGGAACTCGGCCCGGTCGAACGGGCCGCGTTCCTGCTGCACGACGTCTTCGACTACGGCTATCCGGAGATCGCCGACATGCTCGACCGGCAGGAGCCGGCCTGCCGGGCGCTGGTCAGCCGGGCGAGACGACGGGTCGGTGATCGCCGCCACCGCTTCGGCGGTGATCGCGCCCAAGGCAGGCAGCTCGCCGAGCGCTTCGTCCTCGCCTGCAGCAGCGGCGATCTCGGCGCCCTGATGGGCATGCTCTCCGACGACGTGGTCGTCTGGACCGACGGCGGTGGCGTGGCCAAAGCGGCCCGGCGTCCGATCTACGGCGCCGACAAGTCGGCCCGGTTCCTGGTCGCGGTGTCGGCGACGGTTCGGGAGAATGCGGAGGTGCGCGACGCGGTCATCAACGGCCAGCCCGGCGTACTTATCCTCGCAGCCGGCGTCGTGGTGAACGCCGTCGTCCTCGACATCATCGACGCCGAGATTGTGGGCGTGCGGGTGATGTCGAACCCGGCGAAACTGACCCGACTGCTCCCGCGCTGAGCCGGTTACTTCGGCTTGTTGTCAGCCGGGCGCTCGGTGTTCGGGATGACCGTCGAGCTCACGGCGGCTGCCTTGAGCTTCGCGCTCTTCTTGGGCTTACGGGCCTCCCGGCCGCCCTTGTTCTTATTGCCCATCTCCGGGCTCCGTCCTGTTTCGTGGTGCGATGGCGGGGTACGCCGCAACCTCACGGTACGTCCTGGGGCGGCTAAGTGGCATTCGACCACGGCCGCATGGGACCGTGGTGGTCAACGCGCGGCCGGAGGGCCGCTCATGAAGGCGGTAGGTCATGCAGTCGCTGGACCCGATGGACCTGATGCGCGAGCTCGAGCCGACGGTCGAGGCCAACCTCAACCGTCATCTTTCGGTCGCGCAGGAGTGGATGCCGCACGAGTACGTGCCATGGCGGCTCGGTCGTGACTTCACCGGCGACGACGGCCTGGCATGGTCGCCCGATCAGTCGCCACTGGCCCCGGCCGCGCAGACCGCGTTCGAAGTCAACTTGCTGACTGAGGACAACCTGCCGAGCTATCACCACGAGATCGCAACGGTGTTCGGACGCGACGGCGCGTGGGGCACCTGGGTGCACCGTTGGACCGCAGAAGAGGGCCGGCATGCCTGTTGCATCCGCGACTACCTGCTCGTGACCCGCGCGGTCGACCCAATCGCGCTCGAGCGCGACCGGATGGCCACGATGGAGGTCGGCTACAACGCCGAGGGCAAGGGCCTGGTGCGCGTTCTCGCCTATGTCAGCTTCCAGGAGCTGGCGACCCGGATCGCTCATCGCAACACCGGCCGGATGTGCGGGGAGCCGATCGCCGACCGGCTGATGGCGCGGATCTCGGCCGACGAGAACTTGCACATGGTGTTCTACCGCGACCTGGTGCGTGCGGCGCTGGACGTCGACCCGGACCAGACCGTCGTGGCGATCGCGGCCGAGGTGCTCGGCTTCCAAATGCCCGGCACCGGCATCAAGAACTTCGCTCGCAAGAGCGTGCAGATCGCCAAGGCCGGCATCTACGACCTGCGGATCCACCGCGACGAAGTCCTTGCGCCGGTGTTGAGGCACTGGAAGGTCTTCGACATGACGTTCGCGTCAGCGGCAGCGCAGCAGGCGCAGGCCGAGCTCGCGACTCATCTCGAGCAGCTCGAAGCGCTCGCGACGCAGTACGAGGAACGCCAGGCGCTCACTCGCGAGCGGATCGCTGCGACTCAGTCGGTTGGCTGAGCCCGGAAAGTCGCGCGCTCGGTGTCAGACCCGGGCGAGGTTGGTGACCGGCTGGCCGAGGTAGCCGCGCGCCACCATGGTCACGAACTGGTAGACCGCGTCTTCTTCCGGCGAGAGCGGCCCCGGCTGAGCGTGGACCGAGCTTAGGCCGCGTTGCACCGACTCGCAGGCCTGCCAGTCCTGCCGGTTGGTGATGTCCCAGAAGTCCATCGCGTACGCCGGGTCGAAGCCCTCGGTCTCGATCGACTCCGGCGCGAACCACCAGCTGCACTCGATCTGCGTGCGGTTAGCCGCAAGCGGCGTGAGCCGGTGGATCATGGCGTAGTCCGGATGCAGGCTGACCAGGACGTTCGGGAAAACGTTGAGGTAGATGACCGTGCGCAGTCCTTCGGCGTCGAGGCCGCGCAGCGCGACCCCGCCGCTGTGGCCGTCGAGTGACATCGTGTCCATGCCCTCGCGCAGGTCCATCGTGCCGCCGACCCAGGCACCCGATGCCGGGTAGTTGTGGCCGCTCGACGGCGGGCTGACCGAGCAGAGCTCGGGGTGGATCGCCGGGCAGTGATAGCACTCGTGGTAGTTCTCGGTGAGGATCTTCCAGTTCGCGGCGACCTCGTAGGAGTGGCTGCCGGCGACCTTCAGCCGCTCCAGCTCGTAGGGCGCCACGACCTGCTCGAGCGATTCGAGGCCGGTCTCGAACGGCGCCGCAGTGCCGGAGCCGTCGACGAAAACCAAGCCGTGCCACTCGGCGACCGGCAGCGGGCGCAGTCCCCACTGGCTGGTATCGAAGCCCTCGCGACCCTTGAACCCCTTGGCGGCGCGCAGCTCGCCGGACAGCTCGTACCCCCAGGAGTGGTACGGGCAAGCCACGACGCGACGGTTGATCGACGTCCCGCAGCCGAGCAGCTCGTGGCCGCGATGGCGGCAGGTGTTGGCGAAGGCGCGGAGCTTGCCGTCGTCGCCGCGGACCAGCAGGACGCCGGCCGGGCCGACCGCCTCGGCGCGTTGGTCGCCGGCAGCGGGCACGTCGTCGCTTCGCCCGACGCACATCCACGAGCCGCCGAAGAAGTGCTGCTGCTCCCACGCGAACACGGCCGGATCGACGTACGCCGCTCGGGGCAGCATCCGGCTCTCACCGAAGGGTGCGAGGGACTGAGCGAGGGCGCCTGGATCGAGCGGCGCGGGTGAATCGGATTCGACGGCAACCTGACTGACCATACAGTCAAGATAGGCGCTGGGACGACGTGCTGTCCAGCGTGACCCGACCCCGTCGGTGCTTGTCAAACCGGCCGCACTCTTCTAAGTTGAAGGTCTCGTTTGAACGTTCAGTCAAACCCTCGACCGGAGCCTGTTGTGTCTGTCCAGACCGACCTCGCCACTGATATGTCCGTTGTGCTCGAGCGGGAGATCGCCGAGCAGGAGCACCGATTCATCGAGCGCCAGCCGGGATCGGTCGCGCTGAGCGATCGGGCCGCGCACTCGCTCGCCGGCGGCGTGACCTCGAGCTGGCAGATCACCAAGCCACAGGCGGTCTGGCTCAGCCACGGCGCCGGATCGAAGATCTATGACGTCGACGGCAACTCCTACGTCGACTTGCACGGCGGGTACGGCGCGGCGCTTGCCGGACACGCCCACCCGGCGATCGTCGAGGCGGTGCAGGCCCAGGTCGCCCGCGGCACCCACTTCGCCCAGCCGACCGAGACCGCCACCGTCGTTGCGGCTGAGCTGAGCCGCCGGTTCGGGCTGCCGCTGTGGCGGTTCTGCAACTCCGGGACCGAGGCCACGATGGACGCGGTCCACCTGATGCGCGCGATCACCGGCCGCGACCTGATCATCAAGGTCGAAGGCTGCTATCACGGCCACCACGACTCGGTGCAGGTCTCGGTGACGCCCGAAGCCGACGAGGTCGGCGACGCTGCCCGGCCCAACCAGGCGCCGGCGTCCAGCGGTGTGCCGAAGGCGATCACCGACCTGACCCTGATCGTCGGGTTCAACGATCTGCCGGCGCTTGCGTCATTGCTTGACGATCACGCTGGCCGGGTAGCCGGGATGATCGTCGAGCCGATCATGATGAACGCCGGCATCATCCCGCCGGACGCTGGCTATCTCGCGGGTGTCAAGGAGCTGCTCCATTCGCACGGCGCGCTGTTGACCTTCGACGAGGTCAAGACCGGCCTGACCGCCGGGCCGTCCGGAGCCACCGGCATCACCGGCATCACGCCGGACATCGTCTGCCTCGCCAAGGCGATCGGCGGCGGCATCGCGTCGGCGGCCGTCGGTGGCAGCACCGAGGTGATGGCGCACGTCGCGAACGGCGACTACGAGATGGTCGGCACGTTCAACGGCAACCCGATGGCGATGGCCGCGACCAAGGCGATGCTGTTCGACGTCGCGACCGACGAGGCCTATGCGCGGATCGAGCGGCTGCGGCTGCGGACCGTCGAGGCCTTCGAGCGGATCATCGCCGAGCACGGCCTCGACGCCCACGTGGTGTCGGTAGGCGCTAAGGGCTGCGTGGTGTTCCGAACCGAGCGGGTGCGCAACTACCGCGGCTTCCTCGACATCGATGACCGGTTCAACCACGTGCACTGGCTCTACCAGCACAACGGCGGCGTCTTCCTGCCGCCGTGGGGCAAGGTCGAGCAGTGGCTGATGTCGGTGCAGCACGACGACGCGGACATCGATCGATTCATTGCCAACTTCGAGCGGTGCGCGACGGCACTGTCAAATGTGACTCAGCCAAATGTGACTCAGCCCAATGTGACTCAGCCCAATGTGACTCAGCGAGCAAATGTGACCCAGGATGACCTTGCGGTGCAGGGCCAACCGTAGTTTCCTAACGACTGACCGGTCATTCAGCCAGTCCTTGACACCCAGGAGCATGTGCTGACCTTTCATCCCAGGCAAGGCCGAGGCGGTCGTGACGAGAGCGCATCGGGCCTTTCCAGACGTGATCTGCTCAGGGGCGGTGCCGGGCTCGGGGCGCTGGTCGGCCTAGCGCCGAGCCTCGCGGCGTGCGGCGGTGGCACGAGCAGCAGCACCGGCGGTGGTGGCGGGGGCGGCGGCGGAGGTGGCGGGGCCAACTCCGGCCTGCCACGCCCGGACAGTCCGGTGACCTGGCCGACGTACGCCGACAATGCGGCGATCGCCAACGGGTTGAAGCCGGAGACCAACGCGACGCTGAAGGTCTACAACTGGGTCGCCTACGTCAACCCGCAGTCGATCAAGAACTTCGAGAAGCAGTACAAGTGCAAGGTCGAGGTCACCACCTTCAACACGATGGAGGAGGCGATCCAGAAGCTGAGCACCGGTCAGCTCGGCTTCGACGTCTTCGTGCCGACGATCGACCAGCTCGGCCCGATCATCGACAAGAAGCTGATCCGGCCGCTCAACCACAGCTACATCCCCAACATCACCAATGTGTGGCAGGAGTACCTGAACCCGTTCTACGACCAGAAATGGCTCTACACGGTCCCGTACACGATCTATACGACCGGCATCGCCTGGCGTAACGACCACGTGCCCGGCTCGCCGGCCAAGCTCGCCAACCCGTGGAGCTTCCTGTGGCAGCCCAAATACAAGGGCAAGGTCGCGATCCTCGACGACTATCGCGAGAGCATGAGCCTCGGTCTGATGAAGAACGGCCAGACCGACCTCAACACCACCGACGTCGCCACGCTCACCGCGGCTCAGAAGTCGCTGCTCAACC
This sequence comes from Mycobacteriales bacterium, assembly GCA_036268295.1. GTDB lineage: Bacteria > Actinomycetota > Actinomycetes > JAFAQI01 > JAFAQI01 > DATAUK01. The sequence continues at coordinate 76,143 of DATAUK010000026.1, forward strand.
TCGCCTCGCTGACCGATGTCCACATCGACAACAACGACTACTCCAACATCCCGAGCGGCCAGATGTGGATCCACCACGCCTGGTCCGGCGACATCGCGGCGGCCGCGGGATACATGCCCAAGGGTGTCTCGGTCGACGTCGTGAGCTACTGGTTCCCGGCCGATGGCAAGGGGCCGGTGAACAACGACACGATGACCGTGCTTGCCGGCGGCCAGAACCCGGTCCTGGCTCACCTGTTCCTGAACTACTTCCTCAACACCGACAACGTGCTGGAGAACATCAGCTACAACGGCTACATGCAGCCGGTCAAAGGCGTGACACCGCAGCGGCTGATCAAGGAGAAGATCCTGCCGCCGAACCTCACCTCAACCGTCGTGCTGGAGTCCAACTTCAGCCGCGGCCTGTTTGAGCTGGAGCTGCCGGCATCGGCGAATGCGGTGTGGCAGCAGGACTGGCTCAACATCAGCAAAGGCGTCTAGTTCGTTGGCCGAGCTCGCCCCGCCACGGCCGAGCCGTCGAAAGCGCGCTAGCGGGGGCCGGGCGCCGCGCCGGTTGTTGTGGGCCGGGCTGTCCGCGCCGGCGATGCTGTGGCTGCTGGTGCTGTTCGTGGTGCCGTTCTACGTCGCCTTGGCGGTCGCTGGCGGCCAGATCAACCAGATCATCGGCACCCCGCTGCCGGCCTGGAACCCGCTCGACTGGAGCGGCGCCGCCTATCGCGCGGTGTTCCACGAGTTCAGCGGGACCGGTGCGTTCCTCGGCCCGGTGGTGTTGCGAACCTTGCTGTACGTCGGCATCGCCGCGTTGCTTTCGCTGCTGATCGGCTACCCAGCGGCGTACTTCGTCAGCCGGTTTGCGGGAAAGCAGAAAGGAATCCTGCTCGGTCTGCTGCTCGCGCCGTTCTGGGTGAGCTACATGATGCGGATGCTGGCGTGGATTGATCTGCTGCAGACCGATGGTTACGTCAACCGGGTGCTGGTCGACCTGCATCTGGTCTCGCATCCCGTGGTCTGGCTCGGCGGCAAGGCGACGACCGTGATCCTCGGCCTGGTCTACGGCTACATCCCGTACCTCATCCTGGTGTTGTACGCCGGCCTCGACCGGATCGACGGCGCCCTGATCGAGGCCGGCCGCGATCTCGGGCTGGGCCGGGTGAGGACGTTCATGCGGGTCACGTTGCCGCTGAGCCGGCAGGCCATCCTTACCGGACTGCTGGTCACCGTGTTGCCGATGCTGGGCGACTACTTCACCAACCAGATGCTCTCCGGCGCGACCAACACCGCGATGATCGGCAACACCATCGACACCCAACTCTCGAGCACCACGCTCCAAACCCAGGGCGCCTCGCTGTCCCTGATGATGCTCGGCGTCCTGGTGATCCCGATGCTCTACTACGTCATCGCGACGAACCGTGCGTCGATGGCCAACGCATGACCGAGATCACGGCGCCACCGGCCCGTAGGCAACGGCGCCTTGCCGGCAATCCGTGGCGCCGGCCGGTGTTCCTGGAGGGCTTCACCTGGCTCTACGTCGCATGGTCGCTGCTGCCGATCGCACTCGCGGTTCTGTTCTCGTTCAACAACGGCAAGTCGCAGAGCGTGTGGCAGGGCTTCTCGATGCGGTGGTACACCTCCGACCCGCTGAACTCGGTGCTGCACAACCCGATCCTGCACGCCGCCGTCGCCCAGACGCTGCGGCTGTCGGTCTACACCACGTTGATCGCCGTGCCGCTCGGCGTCGCGTTCGCGATCGGGGTCGACCGCTGGCGGAGCAGGCCGGCGGCGGCGGCCAACTTCGTCATGGTGTTCTCGTTCGTGATCCCTGAGCTGATCTTCGGCGTCGCGCTGTTCTTCGTCTTCAATACGCTGTTCACCTCTGTGCATCTCGGCACGCTGGCCGAGACGCTCGGTCTGGTGACCTGGAACCTGAGCTGGCCGGCCATCATCGTGCGGGCCCGGCTGGTGTCGATCGGCCGGCACTACGAGGAGGCAGCGGCTGACCTCGGTGCCTCGCGGCTCGAGGCGGTACGCCGAGTCCTGCTGCCGATGCTCGCGCCGGCGATCTTTGCCTCCGCCGTGCTGGTCTTCTCCGGCGTGATCGACGACTTCGTCCTGGTCGACCTGCTGTCGTCCTCGGCCGCGACCCAGCCGATGTCGGTGATCATCTACTCCAACACCCACGGCGGCAACGGTGGCCCGGCGCTGAATGCACTTGCCACGCTGATGCTGGTCTTCTCCTTCGTCGTCGCCGCGCTCGGCTACGTCGGCTATCGCTGGATGACCCGCGGCGAACGCTCGTCGGCGGATGAGTCACTTGCGACATTTGCTGGCATCTAGCGCTCAATCGCCGCTACGGTCGGCAGTGAAACACACCGGACAACAAGACGGGGTAGGCCGATGAACCGGCGCTTGCGCACATCGCTGATCGGGGTTGCCACGGTCGGGCTGATCACGGCAACCGCCGCGACTCTTCCCGCCGTTGCGGAGTCAGGCGCGGCGGCGCCGCTGACGGTGCACACCGCGCACACCGTGACGATCGCGAGCAGCAAGCTCAAGCCGGGCTCGATCAAGCATGTCTGGCTGATCATCCTGGAGAACAAGTCCTATGACACGACGTTCACCGGGCTGAACAAGAACAGCTATCTGTGGAAGACGCTGCCGCACCAGGGCGTGCTGCTGAAGAACTACTACGGCACCGGGCACTCGAGCATGGACAACTACCTCTCGCTGGTGTCCGGCCAGGCGCCGCAGGAGGACACCCAGAGCGACTGCGGCGTCAGGGACTCCAACTTCTCCTCCAACTCCCGGATCATCACCAAGGGTCACTCGCTCGCGAAGAACGCGAACTATGGCCAGGCGGCGTCGGCGGCGAACGCCAGCCAGCCCTCGAAGGCCAATGCCCCCAGCGGAAAGAACGGCTGCACCTACCCGCGCGACGTACCGACGCTGTTCAATCAGCTTGATGCTGCGCACGTCACCTGGAAGGGCTACGCGCAGGACCTCCGCGATCAGGCCAACCGCGAGAGCGCAAGCTGCGCTGGTCCGGGCCGGGCGAGCAACAACCCGGACACCAACCCGACGTACATGGCACCGAGCAAGGGCCACCCGCTGCCCAAGGGAGTGGTCAGCTTCACCGGTGCGCAGCCCAACGACCAGTACGTCGCGAAGCACTTCCCGTTCCCGTGGTTCCACGCCATCACCGGCGACGTGACCAAGTCGGGCAAGCGCACCCGCGGCCTGACCAAGCCGGCGCGAGGTGGCAGCGACTGCAACGCCGCGCACATCGCGAACCTCGACAACTCCAAGCACGGGCTGTTCCACGACCTGCAGAAGGTCAAGACGACGCCGGCGTTCTCCTGGATCACCCCGGACAACTGCAGCGACGCCCATGACGCGGTCTGCAAGGGCAACAACATGTCAGGTTCGTTCACCGCGACGGGCAAGCCGATCTACCAGAAGCCCACTCCGAACCCGCAGCGGACCAAGCCGAAGAACTTCACCGGCGGGCTCTACTCCGCGGATCTGTTCCTGCACTACTACGTCCCGATGATCGAGAAGTCGCCGGCGTTCAAGCAGGGCGGCCTGATCGACATCACCTTCGACGAGGGCAACCCACCGTTCACCTACAGCAACAACAGCTTCAACAACGCCAATGCCTACGGGCCGACCGCGTCCGACAAGCCGAACGCAAGCAACGGCCTCAAGGTCGACGAGGCCGGCGAGAACCTGCACGGCCACAACGTCCACCGCGAGCCGACCGGTCCGAACTCAACGCTCGGGACGAACGCGCAGGGTGACCAGCTCTATCCGGGTCCCGGCAACAACTCGTTCATCGATCGGCCGCCGTCGTGCACCCAGACGAACCCGGTCCGGGTGCCGTCCGACTGCGTCCCTGGCATCGTCAGAGGTGGCGCCGGAAGCCCGCCGGGCGCTCGCACCGCCGCGGTCTCCGGCAGTACGTCGACGAGCATCATCACCGACCAGTCGATCCTCGCGGACGACACCGGTCGCGGCGTGACCGACACCGTCGACACCACCGGGCCGGGCGCGACCAGCCCGATCCCGCCGGACTCGTTCGTCGGGTCGGTCACTGACACCGGACCTGACTTCCCGACGACCAACAGCGGACACGTGACCAGCGGGTCGTTCCAGCTCGTCGACCAGAACGGCACTCCGGTGATCCCGACCGGGGCGGTCACGAATCTGACCTTGAGCGCTGAGGGTGACCCTGGTGACCTGTTGCCGGGCGAGACCGCCGATCCGCAATGGGACGCCACCCACCCGACTCCGGGCGGAGGTGACACCGGCAGCGTGCTGATCAGCCCGTTCATCAAACCGGGCACGTCAAGCAGCAAGTTCTACAACCACTACAGCTGGCTTCGCACTATGGAAGACCTGTTCCGGGTCTCGAAGGGCCACGACCACAAAAAGCTGCCGGCCGGCACGGTGTCCGGCGGCCTGGATGGCAAGGGTCACATCGGCTACGCCGCGCAGGCAGGGTTGGCCGGCTTCGGTGCCGACGTGTTCAACAACCCGAAGGGCACCGCCGGCACCAGGCACCACAGCGCCGCGGCTCGGCCGTCACTTCTGACCTCGACCGACCTCGGCTTCGGGTTGCCCGCCGTACCCGGCAGCGCGGCCAATGCCCGGTCCGACGAGACGTACGGCGCGGTCGCGAGCTATCTGCCGAGATCGTCGCTGCGGACCGACGCCGCCGTCGCATCGAACGCCGCGCATCCGGCGCTGATCTCCGAGGGCGACGCGGTGCGGGTCCAGCTGCCGCACGGCTCGGCGTTGGTCACGGTGTCAGGGCCGGAGGTGCCCGGTGAGGGCCTGCCGTACCAGACCGATGCGGACACGGCGACCTGGAAGGTGACGATGTCGCACGCCTCAGGGCGAGTGCCGGTCTCGGCGAAGGACTTCGCGACGATCGACTCGTTCGGCGCGATTTACCATCCGACCTACGTTGCTGGTCAGCGCCAGCCGGCTGCGATGCTGCGGCCGGGCCAGACGCTGCATTTCGAGTTGCGCGTGGTGATGCGGGTCGGCGAGGGCATGATGCGCTGGGCGCCGGTGCACCGCAACCTCGTCGCCAGCTGGGACTTCGTGGTCGAGAACGACTGATCAGTGCGGCTCGTCCGGGAGGACGCGAAGGGCTTGGGCGGGCAGGTGCACGTTGACCGGTGTGCCTTGGGTCATTGCCGCCGCCGCGTGATCGCCGTTGAGTTGTGCCTGCAACATCGGTCCGGCGGCGAGTCGGACGTAGATCTGGGTTGAGGCGCCGAGGAAAACGCTGCGCTCGATCATCGCCGGCGCGCGGTTGTCGCCTGGGCTGCCGAACGGCTCGATCGTGACCTTCTCCGGCCTGATGCACAGCTTTGCTGCACCTTTGGGGCTTGACTCCCCGGAGTCGACGTACAGCACCGCGTCGCCGAGCTTGACTTGGCATCGTGGCTTCGGTCCGGACGCCACCACCTCGACCGGCATCAGGTTGGAGACGCCGAGGAAGTCAGCGACGTAGGTCGAGGCGGGCGCGTCGTACACATCACGCGGTGAGCCGACCTGAGCGAGCTTGCCGTCGCGCATGACGGCGAGTCGGTCGGACATCGTCAGCGCCTCTTCCTGGTCGTGAGTGACGTAGAGGAAGGTGATGCCGACCCGCTCCTGTAGCGCCTTGAGCTCCACCTTCAGCGATCGGCGGAGCTTCGCATCAAGCGCGCCGAGCGGCTCGTCGAGCAGTAGAACGGCGGGGTTGAGGACAAGGGCACGGGCGAGCGCGACTCGCTGCTGCTGGCCCCCGGAGAGCTCAGCCGGCCGGCGCTTGGTGTAGCTGCCCATCTCGACCAGGTCGAGGGCATCACCGACCTTGCGGACCATGTCGGACTTCGAGACCTTGCGGTAGCGAAGGCCGAAGGCGACGTTGTCATAGACCGACAGGAACGGGAACAGCGCATAACTCTGGAAGACGGTGTTGACGTTGCGCTTGTCCGGCGGGACCCGCGACACGTCCGCGCCGTCGAGCAGGATCTCGCCGCTCGTCGGCTGCTCGAAGCCGGCGATCATCCGCAACGTCGTCGTCTTGCCGCACCCGGAGGGGCCGAGCAGCGAGAAGAACTCGCCGCTGGCGATGTTGAGGTCGATGGCGTCGACCGCGGTCTCGGTGAAGCGCTTCGTGAGACCGATCAGCTCGATCTGACCACCTGGCACCTGACTCAGCCTTTCTCGCGCGACGCGCGGCTATCGCCTTTGGCCGCAGGGCCTTTGGCGGCAGGGCCTTTGGCGGCAGAGCCTTTGGCGGCAGAGCCGTTGGCGGGCGGCCTGACGCCACGCCGGGTCTGCTTCCAGTCGAAGCCGAGCTTGGTCGCGGCGAACTCCATGCTGAGCCGGAACGCCCGATCGTTGTCGACGACCGGATCAGACAGTGCACTTTGGATCGCGAAGCCGTCAAGAAGCGCCGAGAGCGAGACCGCGAAGTCGTCCGGATCGACGGCAGCGAACTCACCGTCGCGCTGACCCTCGCTGACCACGCCGCCGATCGTGCGCCGCCAGTGCTGGTCGAACTCCAGGCGTACGGCGGCAACCTCGGGATGGCGGGCCGACTGGGCCCACAGGTCGAGCCAGATCACCCACGACACCCGGTCGTCGCAGTCGGCCTCGGGCAGGCAGCTCATCGCCACCAGCTCCTCGAGCCGGCCGGCCGCGCTGGCGATCGTCGCGATCCGAGCGGTGCCCTCGGCGTACCAGCGATCCTCGGAGAGCCGGATCGCCTCGGTCAGTAGCTGGTCACGGGTCTTAAAGTAGTAGATGACAAGGGCCGGGCTGGTGCCTGCGCTGGCGGCGACGTCGGCGATCCGGGTCTCCGGGAAGCCGCGTTCGGCGATGACGGCGAGGGCAGCCTCGACCAGTTGCTCGCGGCGGCCGTCCGCCGGACTCGGTTCGCTGGCGAGCAGACTCATGTGCATGACCTTAAAGGCTGGCTGCTGGTCGGGGCGGGTCGACAAGGTGTGAATCTCATCGGAACTCCTGCCGCAGATCTCTTGTCGCGGACCTTACCAGTAATTAGACTGAACATTCAGTCAAACCCTACTGGCGACTGGTGGAGACCCGGATGAGCAGCAGCAGCTACGACGCGATCGTCGTCGGTGGTGGACACAACGGCTTGGTGGCCGGGGCGTACCTGGCCCGGACCGGAGCCCGGACCGTGGTCCTGGAGTCGCGGCACAAGACCGGGGGAGCGGCGACCACGGAGTCGCCGTGGCCGGACGCGCCGGAGTTCAAGGTGACCCGGCTGTCCTACGTCATGAGCCTGCTGCCGCCGACGATCATGCGCGAGCTCGATCTCGAGCGCCACGGCTACAAGGTCTATCCGATGGGGCCCTACTACCAGGCGTTCCCGGACGGCGGCTCGATCAAGATCCTCGCCGACGACGCGAAGCGCAACCACGACGAGATCTCGAAGTGGTCGAAGAAGGATGCCGACGCGATGGTCGAGTGGGACGCCTGGATGGGCGGCCTCGCCGACGTGCTCGGCCCGCTGCTTCTGACGGTGCCGCCGAAGATCGGCTCCCGCCGGCCGGCTGACCTGTTCGACACACTGCGGCTGGCCTGGCGCCATCGCGGTCTCAACGTCCGCACCATCGGCGACGTCACGCGGCTGATGGCGATGAGCGTCTCCGACCTGCTCGACGACTGGTTCGAGTCGCCGCAGGTCAAGGGTGCGATGGCGGTCAATGGCGTCATCGGCACCTGGGCCGGGCCGTGCGAGCCCGGTACGGCGTACGTCATGGCGCACCACTCGATCGGCGACATCGGCGACGGCCACCTCGGCAACTGGGGGTTCCCGGAAGGCGGCATGGGCGGCGTCTCGGCCGCGATCGAGAGTTCGGCGCGCAGCTTCGGCGCCGAGATCCGCACCGACGCCAAGGTCGACCACCTCATCGTCGAGGGCGGTCGGGTCAAGGGCGCGGTGCTGGCCAATGGCGATGAGCTCCGTGCGCCAGTCGTGATCTCGAGCCTGCATCCGCGGACCGCGTTCCTCGACCATGTCGGCAAGGCGAACCTGCCCTCGGACTTCGCCCGCGACATCGAGACCTGGAAAACCCGCAGCGGCGTCGTGAAGATCAACCTGGCGCTCGCCGAGCTGCCCGACTTCATCGCCGACCCCGGCACCAATCAGCAGGAGCATCACACCGGTTCGGTGGAGATGGCGCCGTCGGTGGAATACATGGAGCAGGCGTTCCAGGACGCCCGCAACGGCAAGGCCGCCATCCGCCCGTTCAGCGACGGCGTGATCCCGTCCACCTTCGACAAGACGCTGTGCCCGGAAGGCACGCACATCATGTCGCTGTTCACCCAGTGGGTGCCGGCGGAGTGGAGCGAGCAGCCGCACCAGGACGAGCTCGAGGCGTACGCGGACCGGATGGTCGACTGCTACAACGAGCTGGCCCCGAACTTCAAGAGCTCGATCCTGCACCGCGATGTCGTCGGCCCGCACGAGATGGAGACCGAGTACGGCCTGATCGGCGGCAACATCTTCCACGGCGAGCTCTCGCTCGAGCAGCTGTTCCACATGCGGCCGGCACCGGGCTACGCCGACTACCGCACGCCGATCCGCGGCCTCTACAACGCGAGCTCGGCGACGCACGCCGGCGGCGGGGTCTGCGGCATCCCCGGCTGGCAGGCCGCAAAGGCAGCGATCAAGGACGCCAAGGTGGCTGCCGGGCGGGACAAGCTCACCGGGCTGCTCCCGTCCAAGAAGGGGTGACCTCAGCAACTGACCAGGGCGACGCCGGGTCATATCGTGGCGCGGTGCGCCACCTGCTCGAGCCGCGCAGCATCGCACTCGTCGGCGCCAGCGCGCGGCCCGGCAGCTTCGGCGAGCGCATGGTCGACCAGGTCCTTCGCAGCTCCGCTGACTTGGCGGTCCACCTCGTCAACCCGGGGTACGACGAGATCGCCGGCCGCCGCTGTGTCGGCTCACTCGCCGACATTGACGGCCCGGTCGACCTGGTGCTGCTCGGCGTGGGTGACGGCGCGCTCGAGTCACAGCTGAGGCAGGCCGCCAGCCGTGGTGACCGTGCCGCGGTGATCTACGGCAATGTTTACGAGCCGCCTGCCGAGGGAGTCGAGCCGCTTCGATCGAGGGTCGCAACGATCGCCCGTGATTCCTCGATGGCGCTGTGCGGCGGCGGTTGCATGGGCTACGTCAACCTCTCCTACGGTGTCCGCGCGATCGGCTACGTCGAGCCTGATCCGTTGCCGACCGGCCCGGTCGCGCTCGTCACCCACTCCGGTTCGGTGTTCTCGGCGATGCTGCGGGCGCGTCGCGGGATCGGCTACACCGTTGCGGTTTCCTCCGGTCAGGAGCTGGTCACGACGACGCCGGCGTACCTCGACTATGCGCTGTCATTGCCCGAGACCGGTGTGGTCGCACTCGTGCTGGAGACCATCCGCGATGCGGCGGCGTTGCGGGTCTCACTCGATGCCGCCGCAGCCCGCGACATCCCGGTCGTCGTGCTGCCGGTCGGAACGAGCGAGCGTGGCCGTTCGATGGTGGCCGCGCACTCCGGCGCGGTCGCGGGCGGCACCGCGGCGTGGGAGGCGCTGGCCGAGGCACATGGCCTGCATCTGGTCGCCGATCTGAGTGAGCTGCTGGACACCGTCGAGCTGTTCGCGGCCGGCCGACGGGCGCGGCCGCGTCTGTCCGGCGTCGACCGGGCCGGTGGGCTGGCCGCGGTTCTCGACTCGGGCGCCGAGCGGGCCATGCTGGTGGACGTCGCCGCGGCAACCGGCGTGGAGTTCGCCGAGATCTCGGCCGAGACCGCGCGCCGGCTGACCGACCGGCTCGACCCTGGGCTGGTGGCGACCAATCCGCTCGACGTCTGGGGCAACGGCGCCGACACCGAAGGGCTGTTCGGCGATGTCCTGGTCGAGCTGGTCAACGATCCGGCGGTTCAGGCGTTGGCGCTCGCCGTCGACCTCGTCGAAGAGCTCGACGGTGACACGTCCTACCCGCAGGCCGCGCTTCGGGTGGCCGCGGCGACCGAGCTGCCGCTCGCCGTGCTCAGCCATGTGCCGGCGGCTCACGACCAGCAGGCGGCGGCTGCGCTTCGGGCGGCGGGGGTGCCGGTGCTAGAAGGCACTCGCAGTGGGCTGTGCGCGTTCGGTCATCTGATCGCGCATGCCGAGCCGGTCGCAGCGCCGGAGCCGGTCAGTGTCGACGACGCCCGGCGTTCGCGGTGGCTGACACGACTGGCAGCTGGCACGCTGTCGGCGGTCGAGGCCTTTGAGCTGCTTCGCGACTATGGCATCGACGCCGCCGAGGTGCGGTCAGCTGACCACGAAGGTGCGGTGCTTGCGGCGGCGTCAGCCATCGGCTATCCGGTCGTGCTCAAGACCGATGAGGACGTCGCGCACAAGACCGATGTCGGGGGGGTGGCCGTCGGGATCAGCGACGATGACGTGCTGGTGTCGGCGTACCGCGACCTGACTGAGCGGCTCGGGCCCAAGGTCATCGTGGCCCGACAGGTGCCGGCCGGCGCTGAGGTCCTCCTCGGCGCGGTGCGGGACGCCAACCTCGGCCTGCTGCTCGTGGTTGGTGCCGGTGGTGTGCTGGTCGAGCAGTTGATCGACCGGGTCGCGGCGCTGCCGCCGATCGACGCGACTCGTGCCGGCGCCCTGATCACCCGAACCACGATGCACCGGCTGTTGACTCAACCGCGCGGCGGCGCTGCGGCGGATAGTGACGCGCTGGCTGCCGCGGTCGCCGGCCTGTCGGCGCTCGTCGTCGAGCTCGGCGAGACGCTAGAGGCGATCGAGATCAACCCGATGGTCTGCAACCCCGTCGGCGCGGTCGCGGTCGACGTACATGTTGAGCTTCGTTCGCGTTAGGTCAAATCCGGAACCGCTAGGACGGTGGTGGCTCGGGCGCCGCGCTGGTTTGTGAACCGGCGCGAACGGCCCGTCGTTCACAACGCATCACTAGTGTCCCGCGCCAGAAGTTCGGCGGCTAATTCCGTCGCCCAGATGCGCGCTCACGGCGTTGTCGTCGTGGGCGGTAGCACGACTACCGCACTCTTCCTCCGCCTTGCGAGCGCACACCTGAACAACGGACTTATGCCACCAACTCCAGGCGCGGGACACTAGTCTGGCTGTGGCTTTAGAAGATGACGTACAGCTTGCGCAGCGTCTCGTGGATCTGCCAGGTCCCGCTCCAGCCCTTCGGGAAGACGACCGCGTCGCCCGCGCCGACGTCGAGCGGTGCGTGGCCTTCGAGCGTCACCGTCATGCTGCCCGAGATGATGTAGATCTCCTCGTGCGTCTCGAGCGTCCAGTGTGACGGTCCCGGCGTGCACTGCCAGATGCCGACCTCTTGCTCACCGTCGTTCCACAATGTCAGGCCTGACGTCGTCATTGGCGTCTCGGGATCGGTGGCCTCCTCGAGCGGACCCCAGTCCTCGAGTTCGCTGCCGGCCGCGATGGCGTGCAGGTGCGGGGTGGCTGAGTCGCCGTGGGTCATGAGTGGGCGGTCCTTTCGGGAAATGGAAGTGCGATGGGATCTGCGGGAAGTCGGCTGCGGCCCTCGGCGTCGAATCGGTCGAGCCCGAGGTCGGTGCAGTCAGTGATTGTGGTGGTGCCGCTCAGCGCGAGGTCGGCGGCGGCACGCGCGACGCCAGGGCCCCACATCATGCCGTGCCCGCCTGGCGCGGCGACCGTGACGCCGCCGATCGGTCCGTCGTCGGTCAATGCCGGCCCGAGGATCGGCAGGTGGTCCGGGGTGAAGTCGATGGTCGCCGCCCAGGTACGACGCAGGCCCAGCCCCTCGGTCGCGGGCACCAACTCGGCCAGGCGCTGCCGCATCTTCTCCAGATACGGGACGTCGATCTCGCGGGCCTTCCCGGCGGGCTCGTCGGGGTTGCTCATCCCGAATAGCAGCCCGGATTCCTCGCACCGCCAGTAGAGCCCGGCGACGAGATCGAAGACCATCGGCACCCGGCCGGGAGCGAAGTCGGGGTGCGGCTCGGTCACGGCCACCTGATGGCGAACCCCACCGACCGGGATCCGCACCCCGGCGAGTGCGCCGACGGCTGCCAGCTTGGGTCCGCCGGTGAGGACCACTCGATCGGTCGCGATCGGGCCGGCGGTTGTCTGAACGTGTGTGACGCCGCCGGCGGCGATCCGTAGCCCGGTGAAGGCGGTGCCTTCGAGGACATCGACTCCGGTTTGGGCCATCGCGACGGTATACGCCATCACGTTGCGCGGTGGGGTGATGTAGCCGTCGGCGCTGAAATAGCTGCCGCCGAGCGTGCTCCCTGGCGCCATCGTCGGATTGACCCGATCGGCCTCATCGCTAGCGAGCCACTGCACCTCCAGACCGGCCGCTCGCTGCATCGCCATCCGGGTCTCGGCCGCTTCGACGTCGGCCGCGGTGAAGCACGGCAGGAAATACCCCTGCGGGGTGAAACCGGAGTCGATCCCGAGCTCGTCGGCCTGCGAGAGGTAGAACCGGCGCGACCATTCGGCGAGGTCGACCGCCCAGCGGGTGCCACCCTGACTGCGCACGATCCCGGCGGCGCGGCTGCTGGCGCCCTGTCCGAGCCGATCCTTCTCCAGGACGACGACCCGCTTCAGGCCACTCTTGCGAAGGAAGTACGCGCACCAGCCGCCGACCGTTCCGCCGCCGACGACGACTGCGTCAGCGGCCTCGATTGGCTGGGTCGACGCCATTGGCACGAGTCGAACGCTCGCATAGACTGAACATTCAGTCAACACGCCTCTCGGCTCCGGATCAGGAGAGACTCCATGTACGAGCTGACCGATGAGGACCTCGGGCTGCAAGACCGGGCGCGTCGCCTCGCCGACGAGCTGATCCCGTTCGAAGTCGCCGCCGAGATGGCCGACGGTCATCTGCCGGATGCGGTCGTCGCGACTCACAAGGCGCGGGCCCACGAGCTGGGACTGTGCGCCACGAACATGCCAGTCGAGCTCGGCGGTGTCGGTTGCACGACGCTGCAGCAGGTGCTGGTCCAGGAGCAGATGGGCCGGGTGACCAACGCACTCGGCTGGGTGGCGTCGACGCCGCCGTCCTGGCTGCCCGAGGTGGCGACGCCTGACCAGATCGATCGCTGGCTGCGCCCGACGGTCAGCGGCGAGCGCGAGGAGTGCTACGCGATCACCGAGGCCGGCGCCGGCTCCGATGTCGACGACATCGTGGCGACCGCGCGGCGCGACGGTGACGACTACGTCCTCGACGGCGAGAAGTGGCATGTGACGTCGTACAACTCTGCCGACTACGCCTTCTTCCAGGCCAAGCTCTCCGACGGTCCGAACGCCGGTGCGCATGCGATGTTCCTCGTCGACCTGCCGTCCGACGGGGTGACGGTGGTCCGTACGCCGGCCTACTCCCACACCATCAGCCACCACCACCCGATCGTTGCTTTCGAGGGGGTGCGGGTTCCTGCCGCGAACCTGGTCGGCGCCGAGGGCGACGGGATGCGGTTCGCCTACGAGTGGTTCCGGTTCGAGCGGATGATGGTCGCGGCGCGCTGTCTCGGCGCCGCGCAGCGGCTTGTCGAGGAGATGACCGCGTTCGCTGCCGAGCGCAGTGTCGGCGGATCACCGATCGCGAGGTTCGGGGCGATCCAGGCGATGCTGGCGGACAGCCTGACCGAGCTGTTCGCGGCCCGGGCGCTGGTCTACGAGACCGCGCGGGGCGCCGACCACGGCCGCGACGTGAAGACCCAGCACATCCAGTGCTCGATGGCCAAGCTCTACTCCTCGGAGATGTCCAACCGGGTCGCGGACCGCGCAGTGCAGGTCTTCGGTGGTCGCGGCTACATGCGCGAGAACGTCGCCGAGCGGTTCTACCGCGAGCTGCGGGTCGAGCGGATCTGGGAAGGCACCAGCGAGATCCAGCGGGCGATCATCGGCGGCCGGATGGCAAAGGCAGGCGTCGCCGGCCTGGTCTAACACCGTGGCCGGTCTGTCGCCATGAGCCAAGTACGATCTCGTCATCGACATCCATGACCCGCCTGCCGTCGGACCTTGGGCGCACCTGTCGGTGATCGGCGCGAAGCACCAGGCCGTTGTGCAGTACGTCGCGATCCAGAACAACAGCAAGCCGAATCCGCAACGGCTGATCGTGCTCGACGGCCTATGGGAGATCGAGTCGGCGTTAGACGCCGGCCTTGATCTCGTCACCGTCATCGCGTCGCCGGAGCTGTTTCGCGGCAACCGGTCCAGCGACGTCTTGACTCGCGCCGCGAAGGCTGCGACCCACAGCTACGCCGTCAGCGCCAAGCTTGCCAACCGGCTCAGCGACCGCGACACCTCGGACGGGCTGGCGGCCGTTGCGATGTCACGGCAGTGGTCGCTCGCCGGCCTTTCGCCTTTGGTGCAGACCTCGGTCGTGCTCGTCCTCGACGGCCTCGAGGTGATGGGCAACGTCGGCACTGCGGTGCGCTCAGCTCAAGCCAGCGGTGCCGATGCAGTGCTGCTCACCAACCGGCGAGTCCGCCTCACCCACCCTCGGCTCATCCACGCCAGCATGGCCGCCTCGCTCACGATGCCAATCGTCGACTGCAGTGTTGAGGACGCGGCAGCCTGGTGTCGTGGCCACAACTATGAGGTGCTGCTCGCCGACACTCGCGCGCCCGCGTCGTACAAGGCCTATGACTATCGGCCGCGGGTCGCGATCGTGCTCGGCAGTGAGCGGTATGGCATCAACAAGGAGTGGGATGCGTTCGCCGGCGGCGGGGTGTCGATCCCGATGTTCAACGACGTCGACTCGCTCAACGTCGCGAACGCCGCGACGATCCTGCTGTTCGAGATCGCCGGCCGCCATCGTCCCGGCGACTTCGGGCTTGATCCAACTCGGGTCTAGCGGCCGAGCAGCGCGGGCGTGTTGACCTTGGTCGGGGCGACCTTGAGGATGATGCGGCCGGCCTCGCCGACCATCCGGCCGTAGTTCTCACCGGTGTATTTGCGGCTGAGCTCGTCGATGTGCTCGCGAGCTTCTGGTCCGCCGACGGTCTCGACCACTGTGCCGCGGACCTCCGACCAGTCCCAGGCGTTGTCGCTCGAATGGATCAGCACGGTGATCCGTGGGTCGCGCTTGAGGTTCTTGGCTCGCTGGCGCGGCGGCTCGGTGTTCACCAGTACGTGCTCGCCGTCGGTGTCGACCCAGGTGAGCAGCGCCTGCGGCTGACCGTCTGGCATCAGCGTCACGACGGTGGCGAGGTTGGCGCCCTTCGCAAGGCGGATGGTGTCGTCGTCAAGCGGCACAGTGCTCTCCTAGCAAAGTCGAATTTTGTTCTGGTGTCTTGAAATTGGAACGTCGGCGCGCGGGCGCGCATTCCGTCAAGGGCCCGGCTGGCCCAGTGCGTCGAGGCTGGCGAGCTCGTCCGGCGAGAGCCGAATCGCTGCGCTCGCGACGTTCTGAACGAGATGCTCGGGGTCGCCGGTGCCGGGGATCGCCAGCACGTTCGGCCCCTGGTGCAGCGTCCAGGCGAGCCGCACCTGCGCTGTCGTGACGCCATGGGAGTGTGCGACAGCGCGGAGCGGCTCGGGCTCGCTCGCCGGATCCTGACCGGCAGCGCTGCGCGGCCCGGTCTCGCCGGAGATGGCGAAGTACGGGACGAAGGCGATGTCGGCGTCTCGGCAGGTCTGCAGCAGGTCCTCGGTCGCGGCATCCCGGATCTGTAGTCCATAGCGATTTTGGACACAGACCACGGGTCCGACTTCCCGCGCTTCCGCCAGCTGCTCCGGCACGACGGCGGCCACCCCGGCGTGACGGATCAGCCCGGCATCACGCAGGTCGAGCAGCGCCGCATAGTGTTCGGCGATCGGACCCGGCCCGGGCACCCGCAGGTTCACGACATCGAGATGGTCGCGGCCGAGCTGGCGCAGGTTTTCCTCGACCTGACCGCGCAGCTGCTGTGGCGTCGCCCGTGGCGTCCACTCACCCCACGAGTCCCGCCCTGGCCCGACCTTGGTCACGATGACGAGGTCGTCCGGGTACGGCGAGAGCGCACTATTGATCAGCTCGTTGGCCGAACGCAGCGAGGAGAAGTAGAACGCCGCGGTGTCGATGTGGTTGACGCCGAGCTCCACGGCCTGGCGGAGCACCCGGATCGACTGATCGCGGTCCCGCGAGCTGCCGAAGTCGAAAGCCGCGCTGCCGGTCACCCGCATCGCCCCGAAGCCGAGCCGGTTGACACTCAGGTCGCCGAGCTGCCAGGTTCCGGCGGCGGCGGCGTTAATCGGCTCGGCTGTCATGCCTCGAGTGTTTCAGGCGCGCCCGCCGGCGCCGCACCAGGTCAGCGCTTCAAGAAGCCAAAGGTGTACTGGCACTGGCCGAAACTGATCTCACCGAAGGTGTTTTTTGCGCCACCCTTGGGCCCGTGGAAGTACAGCTCCAGGGTTCCTGACTTGCGCTTGCCGCGGATCGTGAGCTTGATCTTTTTCGGCTCGAACGGGGAGCCCGCGTTCGGAGTGCGCTTCCCCACGATCCACTTGTTGTAGGGACCGCTGCTTGTCGTCCCC
Source organism: Mycobacteriales bacterium (assembly GCA_036268295.1). Classification (GTDB taxonomy): domain Bacteria; phylum Actinomycetota; class Actinomycetes; order JAFAQI01; family JAFAQI01; genus DATAUK01. The sequence goes on from DATAUK010000026.1 coordinate 92,681, forward strand.
GTGACGTGGAGGATGGGCTGGGACCCGATCACCTTCAAGGTGCCGGTTCCGCAGTTCGCCAGGGCTCCCTGGCCTTTGGTGATGGTGATCTTCTTGACGGCTCGATGCTTCGCGGTCACCGTGAACGAGCCTCGTAGCCCGGGCTGGCTGTAGTTGCTCCCATCGAGCTTCCACTTGCCGTTCTTGGGAGGGAGCGAGGTTTTAGACGCGTGACCGACCGGCGCAGCGAGTGCGGTCGACGACACGACGAGCGCCGGCATCGTGACCAGGAACAGCGACGCGAGCAACCTTCGTGATCTCATCCCGTGACCCTAGCGGTCGGGGTCGGTCCGGATCAGTCAGAACGTGAAGGCGCTATAGCGCCGTGGGGTTCTGACACTTCACGGCTGAGCGCGCGGACCGGTCACGAGAGGCGAGACTCGAGGAATGCGCGCTCGGCCGGATTGGTCATGAGGTCGAGCGCCGCCCGATAGGCGTCTGCCGCCTCAGCCGACCGATCAAGGCGACGGAGCAGGTCGGCGCGGGTCGAATGGAACAGGTAGTAGTCGCCGAGGTCGAGCACATCGACCGCCTCGAGGCCGGCAGCCGCACCGTTGACTTCGGCGAGCGCGACGGCCCGGTTCAGCTCCACCACCGGCGTTGGTGCGATCACGAGCAGCTGGTCGTAGAGCGCCAGGATCTGGCGCCAGTCGGTCGCCGCCGCGGTGGCGGCGTCGGTGTGGACCGCATTGATCGCCGCCTGGATCTGATACGGGCCGGGTGCGCCGCGCTGCAGGCACCGGCGCACCAGGGCGTGACCCTCGGCAATCAACGTGCGGTCCCAGCTGGACCGGTCCTGGTCGGGCATCAGCACGATCGAGCCGTCGGTGGCGGTTCGCGCCGTACGACGGGCCTCGGTCAACAGCAGCAACCCCAGCAGACCGAGCGCCTCGGGGTCGTCCGGCATCAGCTCGACGAGCAGCCGAGCGAGCCGAATCCCTTCCAGACAGAGATCTTCCCGGGTCAACGACTCGCCGCTCGATGCTGCATAGCCCTCGTTGAAGATCAGGTAGACGACGGCGAGCACCGGTTTGAGCCGGTCCGGCAGCTCCGCCTCCGGTGGCACCCGGTAGGGGATGCCGGCGTCGGCGATTTTGCGCTTGGCCCGGACGATTCGCTGCGCCATCGTGGCTTCCGGCACGAGGAACGCGTGAGCAATCTCCGGGGTCTGCAGCCCGCCGAGCAGTCGCAACGTGAGGCCGACCTGGGCGGTCTGGGCAAGGGCCGGATGGCAGCAGGTGAAGATCAGCCGGAGCCGGTCGTCGGTCACCGGTCCGACCGCCGCTGCGGATTCGCCGGCCTCGAGCAGGCGGACCGCTTGGGCGTGACGTTCATCGCGGCTCGCCTCCCGTCGCAGGTAGTCGATGGCCCGGTTGCGGGCGGTGGTGGTGATCCAGCCGCCCGGGTTGGGCGGTAGGCCGGTCTCGGGCCAGCGGCGCATCGCGACCGTGAAGGCCTCCTGGACCGCTTCCTCGGCGAGGTCAATGTCGCCGAGGAAGCGGATCAGGTTGGCCACGCAGCGGGCGTACTCACTGCGGAAGACCCGCTCGATCTCCGGTGATGTGGTCAAAGCGCGAGTGCCCGGCGTGGCTAGGCGGGCGGGCTGGCGAAGGGCCGGACCTCGACCGGAGAGCCGCACGCCGCCGAGCCCTCGGCCGCGAGTGCCAGCGCGGCATCAAGGTCTTCGGCGTTCACGACCCAGAAGCCACCCAGCTGCTCCTTGCTCTCCGGGAACGGCCCGTCGGTGGTGAGCACCTCGCCGCCGGTTGCGTGCACCACGGTGGCAGACGTCGGCGGGTGCAGGCCGCCGGCAAAGACCCACTGCCCGTTGTCCTCCAGCTTCTGGTTGAACACGTCCACGTCGGCGTACATCTGCTGCTGCCGCTCCTCGGAAGGCGGCGGTTGCCCCTCGACGTCATAGACCGACATCAGGTACTGCTTCATCACGTTCTCCTTATCGCCCGGTCCGGCGCTTTGCCGGCCCGCTACCCCAACTACGAACGCAAGCCCGGCGAATCGACACTGTCAGCAAACCAGTTCCGGCGCGCTGGCCGCCGGGCATCGGAACGGGTGTGGCGCGGCGGGCTCTGGCGGAGCTGACGCGGGCTCGACGCCTTGCAGATGCTAGGAATTCACACATTTTTCAGTGTGTCGCTGCGGGGGAGCCGCGCAATAGTTGGGCACAATGGCGTGAGGCCCCTCCAAGTATGAGTTGGAGGGGCCTCACTCGGCTCCGCTGCACCGGTGATGCCGATTGCTCGGATCGCCGTGCGTTGCCTTGCCGGTACCAGGTCCTTGAGACCCACCCGAAGTGCCAGTTGCCCGGCTCTTCTTGTGTGTCGAAGTTGCCTCCGACTCGGTCTCCGTTTCCCGGTGACAAAGCAATTTCTAGTGCCTCCAGACGAACAGCACAAGAGGTTTGCGGAAACATTTTCAAGATCTTTTGCCGTCCACAAGATGTCCACAGCGATCTTGGCGTTATCCCCCGCCCGCCCGGTTCATCCACCAGGTCATCCACCGGCTTGTCCACAGATTGAGCCCTTTTTGCCGGCGATCCGGCGGCCCTAGTTGCGACGTTGTCGCAGCAATGCAAGGATGAAGCCATGTCGCCACGAGCCAAGTTCGTGCAGATTCGCGACGGTCTGACCCGACCTGAGTGGCTCCGGCTCGGCGGCATGATTGCGGTGATCATCGCGCTTCACGTCATCGGCTGGTTCACCATCGTCGCCCTGGTCTCGCCGCATCACTACAGCCTCGGGACCAAGACGTTCGGCATCGGGGTCGGCATCACGGCCTACACCCTCGGCATGCGCCACGCCTTCGATGCCGACCACATCGCCGCGATCGACAACACCACGCGGAAGCTGATGGCCGACGGCAAGCGACCGCTCTCGGTCGGCTTCTGGTTCTCCCTCGGCCATTCGAGCGTTGTCTTCGCGCTCGCCTTCTTGCTCTCGCTCGGCGTCAAGGCAGTCGTCGGGCCGGTGCGCAACGACGGCTCGTCGCTGCACCACTACACCGGCCTGATCGGCACGAGTGTGTCGGGGACGTTCCTGTATCTCATCGCGGCGATCAACGTCGTGATCCTGGTCGGGATCGTCAAGGTGTTCCGTGACATCCGGCGTGGCGTGTACGACGAAGAGACCCTCGAGGAGCACCTGAACAATCGCGGCCTGATGAACCGGCTACTGCGCCCGATCATGCGCTCGATCAACAAGCCGGGTCAGATGTATCCGGTAGGTCTGCTGTTCGGGCTCGGCTTCGACACCGCCAGCGAGGTCGCACTGCTGGTGCTCGCCTCGGCCGGCGCCGCCGGCGGATTGCCTTGGTACGCAATCCTTTCGCTGCCGGTGCTCTTCGCGGCCGGCATGTGCCTGTTCGACACGATCGACGGCACGTTCATGAACTTCGCCTACAACTGGGCGTTCTCGCGGCCGATCCGCAAGGTTTACTACAACATCACGATCACCTCGCTGTCGGTGATCGTCGCGCTGGTGATCGGCACCGTCGAGCTGCTGGGGCTGCTCTCGCAGCAGCTGAACATCAACGGCCGGTTCTGGACCGACATGCAGGACGCTGACATCAACACCCTCGGCTTCATCATCGTCGGGCTCTTCGTTGCAACTTGGGCGATCGCGTTGCTGATCTGGCGGTTCGGCCGTATCGAGGAGAAGTGGAGCTCGGGCATGCGTCAGGCCCAGCTCGCGAACACGCCCGACTGACTAACCTGCTGAGGCCCGGGAGCCTCAGAAGTCCTCGCCGAAGCTGACCGATCCGGTCACCGAGACCTGGTACGCCGAGACCTTGCGTTCGAAGAAGTTAGAGAGCTCCTGGACGTCCTGAAGCTCAAGGAAAGCGAACGGGTTTCGGGTGCCATACATCGGCGTCATGCCGATCTGCTCGAGCCGCCGGTCGGCGACGTGCTCGAGATAGCTGCGCATGTCCGCTGAGCTGAGGCCGGCAACGCCGCCGGTCAGCAAGTCCTCGGCGAACGCGACCTCGGCATCGATGGCCTCGGCGAGCATCGCCCGGACGTCCGCGGCCAGCGACTCGTCGAAGAGGCCCGGCTCCTCGGACCGGATCGTGTCGACCACGTCGAACGCGAACGCCATGTGCATCGACTCGTCTCGGAACACCCAGTTGGTGCCCGACGCCAGTCCCTGCAACAAGCCTCGCGACCGCAGGAAGTAGACGTAGGCGAAGGCGCCGTAGAAGAACAACCCCTCGATGCACGCGGCGAAGCAGATCAGATTGAGCAGGAACCGCCGCCGGTCGTCGCGGGTCTGCAGTGCCTCGGTGCTCGAGAGCGTGCCGATCCATCTCAGGCAGAACTCGGCCTTGTGGCGGATCGAAGGGATGTGCTCGACCGCCGCGAATGCCTCTGCCCGTTGGACGTCGTCCGGAAGATAAGTGTCGAGCAGGGTCAGATAGAACTGGACATGGACGGCCTCCTCGAAGAGCTGGCGTGACAGATACAGCCTGGCTTCGGGGCAGTTGATGTGCTGGTAGAGGTTGAGCACCAGGTTGTTGGCGACGATGGTGTCGCCGGTCGCGAAGAACGCGACCAGCCGTCTGATCAGGTGTTGCTCGGCCGGCGACATCCGCGACAGGTCGGCGAGGTCGGCTTCCAGCGCGACTTCTTCGACGGTCCAGGTGTTGCGAATCGCGTCGCGGTAGCGGTCGTAGAAGCGCGGGTAGCGCATCGGCCGTAGCGACAGCTCGAACCCCGGGTCCAGCAGCCGGCTCACTGGCACGCCTCGCAGGACTCAGGGTTCGCCAGCGAGCAGGCGATCGCGGCCGTGTCTTCGATGGCGACAGGCTCGATCTCGACCTCGTCGATCACAGCTGAGGCAGCCGAGGTCGTGGCCTGCGCAATCCTTGTCGCCGGGCGCGACCGCAGGTAGTACGTCGTCTTCAGCCCGGCCTGCCAGGCGTGCAGATACATCGAGGAGAGCTTGCCGATGGTCGGCGATGCCATGAACAGGTTGAGCGACTGGCTCTGATCGACGTACGCCGATCGTGCTGCGGCTATGTCGATCAAGACCCGCTGCGGCAGCTCCCAGGCGGTGCGGAACAGCGCCCGGACGTCGTCCGGCAGCTCGGCCACCGACTGCACCGAGCCCTCGGCGCGCTTGATCGCGTCGCGGACGTTCGCCGACCACAGCCCCCGCGACTTCAGCTCGCCGACAAGCGCGCTGTTGATCTGCAGGAACTCGCCCGACAGCGTCTCGCGCTTGAAGACGTTGGAGACCTGCGGCTCGATGCACTCGTAGCAGCCGGCGATCGAGGCGATCGTGGCGGTCGGAGCGATCGCGATCAGCAGCGAGTTGCGCAACCCGTCGCGTGCGACCGCCTCACGCAGCGCCGACCAGCGGTCGGTCTGGGTCGGTGTCACGCCCCACAGATCGGGCTGCAGCTCGCCGCGAGCGGCGCGGGTCGCCGCGAAGTCCCGATGCGCGCCGAGCTGCTGGGCGAGCGAACACGACGTCTCGAGCGCGGTGAGGTAGATCTCCTCGGCGATCCGGGTCGACAGCTCCCGCGCCTGGTCGCTGTCGAAAGCGAGCCGCTGCGCGAACAACACGTCCTGCAGACCCATCACCCCGAGACCCACCGGACGCCACCGAGCGTTGCTCGCGGCGGTCTGCTCAGTCGGGTAGAAGTTGAGGTCAATCACCCGGTCGAGGAACTTCACCGCGGTGCGAACTGTGGCACGCAAGGAGTTCCATTCCATTCCGGACGGACCACAGTGACGGCCGAGGTTGATCGAGCCGAGGTTGCACACCGCCGACTCGCCCTCGCTGGTGACCTCGATGATCTCGGTGCACAGGTTCGACAGGTGCACCACGTTGCCGGCCTCCGCGGTCTGGTTGCAGGTGCGGTTCGCCGCGTCCTTGAAGGTCATCCAGCCGTTGCCGGTCTGCGCCAAGGTGCGCATCATCTTGCCGTAGAGCTCGCGGGCCGGCAGTTGCCGCACGTACCGTGCGTCGGCTTCGGCCTGCCGGTAGACCGCGTCGAAGTCGTCACCCCAGCGGTCGGGCAGCTCCGGCACCTCGTCCGGGTCGAACAACGACCACATCGCGTCGGCCTCGACCCGCCGCATGAACTCGTCCGGGATCCAGTTGGCCAGGTTGAGGTTGTGGGTGCGCCGTGCCTCTTCGCCGGTGTTGTCACGGAGCTCCAGGAACTCCTCGATGTCGGGGTGCCATGGCTCGAGGTAGACGCAAGCCGCGCCCTTGCGCCGGCCACCCTGGTTGACCGCCGAGACCGACGAGTCCAGGGTGCGCAGCCACGGCACGATGCCGTTGCTCTGACCGTTGGTGCCGCGGATCAGCGAGCCGCGGGAACGCACCCGCGACCAGGAGACGCCGATGCCGCCGGCGTGCTTGGAGAGCCGAGCGATCTGGTGGTAGGTGTCGTAGATCGCGTCGAGCTGGTCGAGCGGCGAGTCGAGCAGGAAGCACGACGACATCTGGGTATGACGGGTGCCGGAGTTGAACAGCGTCGGCGAGCTCGGCAGGTAGGCGAACGAGGCCATCAGCCGGTAGAACGTGATTGCCTCGGCCGGCGTCTCGGACAGCCCGCAGGCCACCCGCAGCAGCCAGTCCTGCGGCGTCTCGATCACCAGCCGAGTGGTGGGGTGGCGCAGCAGGTAGCGGTCGTAAACGGTCCGCAGCCCGAAGTACTCGAAGCGCAGATCCGCGCTCGCGTCGATCGCGTCGTCGAGCTTGCGGGCGTTGATCGCGACGAATTCCGCGGTGGCGTCGTTGATCAGGCCTTGGTCCCGCCCGAACAGCACGCTCTGGCTGAACGACGCGATGCCCTGACCGCGGGTCTCTTTGCGGATGTAGGACGACAGCAGCCGGGCCGCGAGCTTGGAATACTCCGGCTCCTCGCCGACCAGGTCGGCGGCGGTCTGGATCGAGAGCCGGTCGAGCTCGGCGGTCGTCGCGCCGTCGTACAACCCGCTGATCGTCTTGGTCGCCACCCGAAGCGGGTCGACGTCGTCGAGGCCGTCGACCCAGCGCTCGACGGCACGCACGATCTTGTTCACGTCGACCGGTTCGAGGTCGCCGTTCCTCTTGCGGACCGCCATCGAGGTGCGACGGGTGGTCGGGGATTCAGCGTCTCGCAGGTCGATCTCTTGCAGTGTCATCGCGACTCTCTCCTCGTGAGCTCGGACCGAAGGTCACGAACGCCGGAGAGAGTCTGGAGCGCACAGATCGTCGCCCGTAGTGACGAGTGTCGGAACACTTTGTTGCCGCCTGCCGCGTTCAGATGGCGAATTCGACAACAGACTTCCGACCCACGGCACTAGCTCTCCCGCGGAGCCCGTGGACCACCCGGCGCAGGCTGCGCCCGGTGCGCTGGCAGGTCTTCGGACTCGCGGGCACGCCAGATCGCGCTTGGCCATCTACTAGCCGTCGCTTCCCAGACCGATCGAGCCCAGTGCTATGACGGCGTTCGTTCCCGCTCACCGCTGCGGGGCAGTCCCGGAATCACACCGGGTTCCCTCTTGCGACGACCGACCTGGATGGTCGGCCGAACCAGCTGCAGGACGGACAGTACGACGCCGATCGGCGTGTCGCCCTGCAACCACATGTTGTGGGCGTGTCGCGGCCCGGACACCGGATCTAGTGCCAAGTTCGTGCCCTTGTGCGGCAAGGGATAGTGGGCTGATGGCCCTGCATCAGCGAACCACCAAAGCCCACGACGAGGCCGACGCCAACCCGTTCCTCGGCACCGCGGATCCGGCGTACGCGCAGCGACTCGTCCCGCCGCATGACCGGCTCGGCGACGATCCGGTGACTGCGGACTCGGCGTACCAGCTGATCCACGATGAGCTGCTGCTCGATGGCAGTGCGCGGCTCAATCTCGCCACCTTCGTGACGACCTGGATGGAGCCGCAGGCGCGCACGTTGATGAGCGAGTGCGTCGACAAGAACATGATCGACAAGGACGAATATCCGCAGACCGCGGAGCTCGAGCGGCGCTGCGTATCGATCCTCGCCGATCTCTGGCATGCGCCGAAGGCAGCGTCGGCGACCGGCTGCTCGACGACCGGATCGAGCGAGGCGTGCATGCTCGCCGGGATGGCGATGAAGCGCCGGTGGGCGGCGCGCGCCAAGGTCGGCCCGGACCGCAAGCCCAACCTCGTGATGGGCGCGAACGTCCAGGTCTGCTGGGAGAAGTTCTGTCGCTACTGGGATGTCGAGCCGCGGATCGTGCCGATGGAAGGCGACCGTTACCACCTCGATGCACCGACGGCGGTGGCCGCGGTGGACGAGGACACGATCGGCGTTGTCGCGATTCTCGGGTCGACCTTCGACGGCAGCTACGAGCCGGTCGCTGAGATTGCCACCGCACTCGACGAGCACGCGAGTCGGACCGGCATCGACGTGCCGGTGCACGTCGACGGCGCGTCAGGCGGGATGATCGCGCCGTTCCTCGACCCTGATCTCGAGTGGGACTTTCGGCTGGAGCGAGTGGTGTCGATCAACACTTCCGGGCACAAGTACGGCCTGGTCTACCCGGGCGTCGGATGGGTGCTCTGGCGCGACGCCGAGCACCTGCCGGAGGAGCTGATCTTCAACGTCAACTATCTCGGCGGCCAGATGCCGACGTTCGCCTTGAACTTCTCCCGCCCCGGCGCCGAGGTGGTGGCGCAGTACTACACGTTCTTCCGCCTTGGCCGCTCGGGCTATCGCGCGGTGCAGCAGGCGTCGCGCGACGTCGCGACGTATCTGTCGGGTGAGATCGCGTCGATGGGTCCGTTCGAGCTGCTCTCCAAAGGTGATCAGTTGCCGGTGTTTGCGTTTACTACCAACGATTCCGCCGAGGGCTGGGATGTTTTTTCGGTGTCGTTCGGGTTGCGGGAGCGGGGCTGGCAGGTGCCGGCGTACACGTTCCCGGAGAACCGCACCGACCTCGCCGTCCTGCGGGTGGTGTGCCGCAACGGCTTCTCCAGAGATCTTGCGGACGTCTTCCTCGCCGATCTGCGTGATGTGGTCAAGCATCTGGCGGCGACCGGCGCGGGCCACGCGAAGATCACGCGGTCCGGCTTCCATCACTGATGGCGGCGGAGCGGCTGATGCGGACCTGGTTGACCGAGCGGTTCGGGCTGACGGTGCCGGTAGTGGGCGCGCCGATGTTCGGTGTCGGCGACGGCAGGCTCGCCGCCGCCATCTCGAACGCCGGCGGACTCGGCATGATCGGCGTGGGCGCCACCTCGACCGCCGCCTGGGTGCCGGAGCAATGCCGGGTCGCGGCGGCGGCGGGGCGACCGTACGGCGTCGGCCTGATGGCGTGGGCGCTGGATCTCGATGAGACACCGTTCACCGCGGTGCGGGAAGCTGCGCCGGTGCTGGTGTCGATCGGGTTCGGTGACTACCAGAAATACGTCGCGCCGCTTCAGCAGGCCGGGTCGGTGGTGGCCACCCAGGTCGGCAATCTGGCTGAGGCGAAGCGCGCCGAGCAGGCGGGCGTCGACGTCATCGTTGCCCGCGGCGGCGAGGGCGGTGGCCACGGCCGCAACGACGTCGCAACGTTGCTATTGCTACAAGAAGTGCTCGACGCCGTCTCGCTGCCGGTACTGGCCGCCGGCGGCATCGCCAATGCGCGTGGCCTGGCGGCGGTGATCGCCGCCGGTGCTGCCGGCGGCTGGGCAGGCACCGCATTCCTGGGCTGCGAGGAGACGGTGACCCAGCCGGCGGCGCGGGAGCAGCTGTTCTCCGCCGTCGACACCGACACGGCCTACGGCCGGGTCTTCGACATCGGGCAACGGCTCGGCTGGCCGCCCGAGTTCGGCGGCCGAGGATTGCGCAACCGGTTCTTCGACACCTGGACAGGTCGCGAGGACGAGCTGGCGGCCGACGACGACGCGATGCAAGAACTGGCGGCCGCCCGCGCTGCCGGCGACTACGACGCCGCGTACCTCTACACCGGCCAGGGCGTTGCGATGCTGCACGAGCCGGTGCCGGCCGCGGCGGTCGTCGCGGAGTTCGGCCGCGCGGCCGAGGTCCTTGCAGAGGTCGCGGCGCGCAGCCTCGGCATGTCGTGAAGGGCGTGACCTTGACGGACGTGCGAGCGATCGCGCTGCCGTTGCCGCGGACGTCGGAGCATCTGATTCGCGACTTCGTGAAGTTCCGGATCGGCAGCATCGTCTACGCATCGGTCTCACCGGACGAAGCGCTGATGGGATTCGGCTTCCCGAAGGAGGAACGAGCCGCGCTCATCGAAGCAGAGCCCGACAAGTTCCAGCTGCCGAGGACCTCAGACCTTCGCTACAACTGGCTCGTCGCCCGGATGTCAGAGCTCGACGAGACCGAACTGCGAGAGCTCGTCGTGGACGCCTGGCGGATGTGCGTCCCGAAGTTCATCTCCGCGATGGTCGACTGACGTTGTCTGCATTGGTGACGGCAGCAGTCACCGAAGATGTAGTCATAAGGCTGCTCGAATCACCCGGGTACGACACTTTACCTGGCCAGAAACCGTTGGTAGCAAACAGACTTCTGAGACTAAGCGACCCGATAGGTCTCGCCGGCGAAGCCGACCTCGTCGCCTCTGACGAGTTGCCGTCCGCGTCGATGCTCGACGATGCCGTTGACCGTCACGTCGTCGAGCTCGAGGACTCGCTTCGCGTCGGCGCCTGACTCAACCGCGTTGGCCAGTTTGAGGAACTGCCCGAGCCGGATCATCACGTCCCGGATGGCGATGTCTTGCATCGCGCCATCATTACCCAGGTTGGCGGTGCCGCTGTCAGTCGCGGGCCACTGCGAACGTGGTCGGCAGAGCGGCGGAGTTCAGCAGGTCGACGACTCGCCCGGCAGCCGCCTGCGTGAAGGTGCCGGAGAGTTGAGCGACGCCGGCTGGGATGCCATCCGATGCCGAGTACGGCGCCGAGAGCACGACCGCGTCGAGCACGAAGATGGCGCAGCCCTGAGCGGGTCAGGTTGACCACGATGGCGCGGACGTAAGCCGCCTGGTTGAGGTCGGCCGGCAACCGGTCGCGGCGTTGGTCGAGCCGCGCGAACGCTTCCCTGTGCGATGTCCTCCGGATCGTCGGCGCCGAGCAACGCGGCGAGCCGCACCATCGGCGCGAACTGGGCGGCGAACAGCGCGGCGAACAGCGCGGCGAACAGGGCGGCGAAGTCGTCGGTCGCGTCGTCCTGCCTTGCCGGTGCAGCGGTCGACCTCACGAGTACTAGACGCCCGATCCGGCCAAAGGTTCACTGCGCCGGACCAGAATGCCGGTCCCGGTGCGAGCCGCGATAGTGCCGACCGTGACGATGGAGCAAAGCGCGGGTTGGGCGAGAGCGAAGAGGCGGGCAGTGGCAGCGGGGGCAGGGAGCCACAACCGGGCGACCTACATCGTGCTGTGCACCTCGGTCAGCGCGTACTCGTTGTTGCAGTCGTTGGTGCTCCCGGTGCTTCCCACCATCCAGGCCAGCCTGCACACCTCGCAGAACGCGGTCACCTGGGTGCTGACGGCGTACCTGCTCTCCGCGTCGATCTTCACCCCGATCCTCGGCCGGCTCGGCGATATGTGGGGCAAAGAGCGGATGCTCGTCATCGCCCTTGCGGCGCTGGCGGTCGGCTCGGCGATGGCCGCGCTGTCCCACTCGATCGGATTGATGATCGTGGCGCGGGCGATCCAGGGCGTCGGCGGTGGCGTGCTACCGCTGTCGTTCGGCATCATCCGCGACGAGTTCCCGAAGCCCAAGGTGGCCGGCGCGGTCGGGGTGATCGCCGGGCTGACCGCGGTCGGCGGCGCGGTCGGTGTCGTGCTGGCCGGGCCGATCGTGAGTGCGCTGGACTACCACTGGTTGTTCTGGATCCCGATGATTGCGTTGATCGCGGCGGGGATCGCCGCGCACATCGTGGTGCCGGCGTCGCCGATCCGGCTGCCTGGCCGGCTCAACTGGCCGGCCGTCATCCTGCTGTCCGGCTGGCTGGTCGCGCTGCTGATCGCAGTGAGCGAGGCACCGACCTGGGGTTGGGGATCGGCGCGGGTGCTCGGCTTGCTGGTGGTCGCCGTGGTGCTCGGCATCGCCTGGGTGGTGGTCGAGTCACGGTCGGCGCAGCCGCTGATCGACATGGCGATGATGCGGATCCCGGTGGTTCGTACGACGAACCTGGTGGCGTTGCTGTTCGGGGTCGGGCTCTACGCGACGTTCGCCTTCGTGCCGGAGTTCCTGCAGACCTCGCCGTCGAACGGATATGGCTTCGGCTCGAGCGTCACCCACTCCGGGCTGATCCTGCTGCCGCTCGGCACCGTGATGTTCGCGTTCTCGCTCGCCTCCGGCCAGCTGACGACGTGGGTCGGCGCCAAGGCGCTTCTCGTCGTGGGGTCGACGGTGAGTATCGTGCCGGTGCTGATCCTCGCGGTGGCGCACGGCCGGCAGTGGGAGTTCGGCATCGCGATGGCGCTGGAGGGCGTCGGGTTCGGCCTCGCCTTCGCCGCGATGTCCTCGCTCGTCGTCGAGGGCGTGCCGCCCAGCCAGACCGGTGTCGCCAGCGGCATGAACGCCAACATCCGCACCATCGGCGGCTCGATCGGAGCGGCCGTTGTGAGCAGCATCATCACCGCGAGTGCCCGACCGGACGGCGTGCCCCGGCTTGCCGGCTACGTTCACGGCTTCGAGCTGCTCACCGTCGCCGCGATCGGCGCCGCGCTCGCCTCGATCCTGGTGCCGTCGGCGCGCCACGCGCTGACTCGGGCCGAGCTGCATGACGCGATGCCGCACGCCGAACTCGGCATCGTCGCGGGTGGCACGTTGTTCGGCAGCGATCCAGAGTGATACGACACAGCGGTACGACCCAGCGGTACGACCCAGCGATACGAGAGGTGACGCCATGACGACGCGGCTGTCCGCGGTGCCGGTGATCGACCTTGCCCCGTGGCTGGCCGGCACACCGGAAGGTCGCGCTGAGGTCGCCGCGGCGGTCGACGCGGCGCTGCGCGAGATCGGGTTCCTGCTCGTGGTCAACCACGGCGTCAGCCTCGATCTGCGCGACGAGGTCCGGGCCGCGGCGCGGGCGTTCTTCGAGCTGCCGGTCGAGGCCAAGGCGCAATACCGCGCGCAGATCGGGGGCGAGAGCTGGCTGCCTCGCGGCTGGACGCCGATCGGCGGCGAGGCCAACGCCAACTCTGACGCCGGTGTCAGCGCGCCGCCGGATCTCAAGGAGTCCTACGACGTGGCGTGCCACGAGCCGACCGGCGACGCCGAGATCGACCGGGAGTGGTTCACCGACAACATCTGGCCCGACATCGTCCCGGAATATCGCCGCGCGGTGACGGCGTACATCTCGAAGATGCGGGAGTTGGTCGACGAGCTGCTCACCATCGCGGCGGTTGCGATCGGGCTGCCCGACGACACCTTCCTCGTCCATGCCGGCCATCCGACCTGGTCGTTCTACACCCACTGGTATCCCGCGCTGACCCACGTCGGCGAGCCGGCGCCCGGTCAATTGCGGATCGGGTCACATACCGACTTCGGCACCTTCACCATCCTTGACCGCCAGCTCGGGACCGGCGGGCTTCAGGTGATGGGCAAGGACGGCGAGTGGGCCGATGCGCCGTGGGTCGAAGGCGCGTTCACGATCAACATCGGCGACATGATGGCGCGGTGGACGGGCGATCGCTGGGTCTCCAACCGTCACCGGGTGCTCGCGCCGGACGCCGCCGCACCGGACGAGGATCTGATGTCGCTCGTCTACTTCCACGAGGCCGATCCGGGCGCCGTGCTGCACAGCGTCCCGCCGCCGATCGGCAAACTGGCCTACCCACCGGTAACGGCGGGGGACTATCTGCGCGGGAAGCTTGCCGCGATTGCGGTGGTTTGAGGCTGATTACCGCCTGGAGATACCAGGAGGAATTGGCGTTTTGCTGCCGCGAGCCGCTCTCGGCAGGTAGCGTCCGAGGAGAGCGCGGCCAACGTTGTCACGCGTACATGCTCGGAAGGGGCAGATCTTTGAAGATCAACAAACTTGTAGCGGCGACACTGATGCCAGTGGTCGTGTTCGGCTCCGCGCTCGCCATGGGCGGGTCAGCAAGCGCGCACTCGAGCGCTCCGCGGACGATCAACCCGTCTGGCATCTTGACCGTAACTCCGGGCAAGAACCTGGTGGACAACCAGGTCGTCACGCTGAAGGAGTCTGGTCTCGGCTCGACGCCCGAGGGGCTTTACGCCGCGCTGTGCGACCCACGCGTCGTGAGTGGTTCCCAGAACCCGAACTACTGCGACGTTGTTCCCGCCGACGGCGCGCAGGAGCCGGACGACACCGACGGCGCGGGCACGTTCACGTTCACCATCCACAGCGGCGCCGACTTTAAGGGGACGGCGAAGGGCGCCGAATGCGATTTCGGCAGCCCGGCGCACCAGTGCGTGATCGTCGTGACGAACGCTCCAGTCAACCCGACTGCGGCGAGCTTCACGTACGTGACGTTCAAGGACACCCGCGCCACGTCGAAAACCAAGCTCAAGGGCAAGAAGTCGGCGAAGGCGAAGTCAAAGGTCACCTTCAAGATCACGACCACCGGCAAGGGCTCCCCGAAACCGACCGGCACGGTCGTCATCAAGGACAACGGCAAGAAGGTCGCCAAGGTCAAGGAGAAGAACGGCAAGGCGACTGCCAAGTTCAAGATCAAGAAGGGCAAGAACAAGCTGACCGCGGCGTACTCCGGCAACAAGGTGTTCAAGCCCAGCACCGCCAAGGCCACCATTAAGGGCAAGTAGCAGCGCGCCGGTCTCTCGTCAGAGGCCGAAAGGACCCGTCGCGGATCGCCGCGGCGGGTCCTTTGCGTTGCGGCTCTTGCGGCCGGCTCGAGTTTCCGGCCGATCAGTTGCGGCTGAGGGCCTGCTTGACCAGGGTGCGGCCGAAGTCGACGGCGAGCCCGTTCGGCCGCATCGCGTCGGCCATCACGTCCTCGAACGCGGTCAGGAAGGTCGCGATCTCCTCATCCCCGATCGTCAATGGCGGCAACAGCTTGATAACCGCCATGTGGTCGCCGGCAACCTGGGTCAGGATGTGGTGCCGGTTGTGTAGCGGTACGACGACGAGCTGCGCGAACAACCCGCGGCGGGCGGTGTTCAGCATCGTCCAGACGCCGCGGCCGGCGAGGGTCGATGGTCGGCCGAACTCGATCCCGATCATCAGCCCGCGGCCGCGGATGTCCTTGATGAGGTCGTGGCGAGCAGCGATCGACGCCAGCCCGGCGCTGAGCTCGGCACCGCGTCGCTCGGTGTTCGCGATCAGATCCTCGTCGTCGATGACGGCGAGGGTGGCTAGTCCGGCAGTCATCGCGAGGGCGTTGCCCGCGAATGTCGAGGCGTGGACGAAGACCCGGTCCAATGAGGAGTAGACCTTCTCGAAGATGCCGGGTCGCGCCATCGTCGCACCGATCGGCACGAAGCCGCCGGATAGCGCCTTCGCCACGGTCACGATGTCGGGCGTCACGTCGTCGAAGTGATGTGCGAAGAAGCGGCCGGTGCGACCGATGCCGGTCTGCACCTCATCGACGATCAGCAGGCCGCCGCGATCGTGCAGCAGCTGCCGGGCGGCAGCGAGGTAGCCCGGCGGAGCGACCTGCACTCCCTTGCCCTGGATCGGCTCCACGATCAACGCCGCCACGTCGCCGCGGCGAAGCTCGCCTTCGATCGCGTCGAGGTCTCCGAACGGGATTTTGGTGTCGGGCAGTAGCGGCGTGAAGCCGGCCCGAAACTCCGCCGCGCCGTTGACCGACAGCGCCCCGGTGGTCAGCCCGTGATAAGCGTGGTCGCAGTAGAGGATCCGCGATTTTCCGGTCGCGCACCTGGCAAACTTCAGAGCCGCCTCGACCGCCTCGCTACCGCTGTTGCAGAAGTAGACCCGGTCCATCCCTGGCGAGCGCTGCAGCAGTTGCTCAGCAAGCAGACCCGGCAGCATCGGCAGGTCGAACTGCACCATGTCGGCCAGCTCGGCGTCGAGCACGTCATGCAGCGCGCGACGGACGACAGGGTGGTTGCGACCGAGGGCGAAGACCCCGAACCCGGACAGGAAGTCGAGATAGCGCTGGCCGTCGACGTCGTCGTACCACGCGCCGTTGGCGCCGGTCAGGACCCGGTCGAAGCCAATCGTGTTGAGCATCCGCGGGACCTGCGCGTTGAGGTGCGCGGCGTGAAGTGCCGCGCCGTCGCGGCTGCGTTGCTCGATGAGCGCCCGGATGTCGAACCCCATCGGCTCACTCTAGAGAACGGTCCGGGAGGCGTATCAGCCGAGCCGGCGTGCAAGCGGTCGGTAGAGCCATGGCAGCCAGCGACGGGCGCGAGCGGCGAGATCGAGCCACCGAGGGACGGTACGACGCTCGGCGCCCGAATCGAGCACGTCGAGGATCGCGCGAGCGATCTGCGCCGGGGCGATCGGACGTGGGAACCGGCGCTCGTATGGCGTGTTGCGGCGCTCGTGGAACGCGGTGCGCACGACACCCGGCCGGACCGTGGACACCACGATCGATGAGTCGCGCAGCTCCTCGCGCAGCGAGTCGGCGAAGGACTCCAATGCGGTCTTGGACAGCGAATACACCGCCTCGGTCGGCACCGGCACGGTGCCGGCGATCGACGTGGTGAAGACCAGCGCGCCGGGGGTGCCCTGGTCGAGCAGCTGTGGCAGTGCGGCGCGCGCGAGCAGCATCGGCGCCCGCAGGTTCACCTCGAGCAACACCGAGATCGCTTCGACCGGCATGGTCGCGAAGTCGCCGACGTACCCGATGCCGACGTTGGCAACAATCGCGTCGATCTGCCGGTGGGCGGAAAGGGCTGACTGCACGACGTGATCGGCATGCGAAGGATCGCGGACGTCGACCTCGAGGGCGAGGACGTCGACCTGGGCGCTGAGATCGGCAAGTGATTCACCGTCGCGGTCGACGGCGACAACCAGCGATCCCCGGGCGGCAAGTGCGACCGCGGTGGCCCGACCGATCCCGCTTGCTGCGCCCGTGACGATGACGACTGCGCCCGATAGTTGCACGCCGACATCGTTGCAGTCGGGTCGGCGTCGCGGGTTGTCGGCTCAGCCGGTCTCGGACCAGGCCCGATCCAGCAGCTGCGTCATCGCTGCCTCCGGCTGCGCACCGGACATCGCATAGCGCCGGTCGACGACAAAGAACGGCACCCCGTTGGCGCCGAGCGAGGCGGCCGTGGCTTCGTCCTCGGCCACTGCGTCGTCGTACTCCTCGCTTTCCAGGACCTGCTGAACCTCGGTTGGGTCCAGACCGACCTCGACCGCTAGCTCGGTGAGCGAACCGGCGTCGAAGATTGACCGCTGCTCACTGAAGTAGGCGCGGTGCAGTCGCTCGACAAGCTCGGGCTGGCGGCCACGTTCGCCGGCCAGCTGGAGCAACCGATGTGCGTCGCGGGTGTTGCCGCTGCGCAGGCCGGCGAGGTTGAAGTCCAGTCCTTGGAGCGCAGCGCGTTCCTGCATCTGCTCCTGGGCGGTGGCGGCCTGATCGACGGTCATGCCGTACTTGCTCGCCAATCGCTCGACCGTCGACGTCGTCTCGTCCTTCGGCGCTGACGGATCCAGCTCGAAGGATCGGTAGACGACCTCGACGTCGTCGCCGTGCTCGAAGCTCGTCAGGGCAGTTTCGAACTGACGCTTGCCGAGGTAGCACCAGGGACAGACGACGTCAGACCAGATCTCGACTCGCATGAGTCGTTCAACACCGGTCGGCGACGATCCGTTCCTGGTGCCATGCCGGCTTGCTTAGTAGCCGTATCCGCCGCCGCCGGCGCTGCTGGACGACGCGGCTGGGGCGCTGCTGGCTGGAGTCGTCGGCGCCTTCTTGGCTGCGGCAACCGGATTGCCCTTGGCGTTCAGCGCGAGCCAGGTGCCCCAGGTGTCCTTGACGCCCTGGCCATGAGTCTGGCCGGCGGCGGTGTCCTGGACGAAGGTGAAGGCGGGGTGGCCGTTGACGACCATGATCTTGCCGCCTGACTTCACCGGCGGCCAGAACGCCTCGCAGCTCGAGGTGCAGATCTGGTGGCTCGCCGTGTCGCCGACGAGCTCGTAGACGGTGTGGCCATTGGAGTCAACGAGCACGTCGCCGATCGACGTCGACATTGTGTTCAGCCCGCTGGCTCCGCTGCCGGCCGCGACCGGCGAACCGGAGCTGCCGACTGTCGCGTTGCCACCACCGCTGCTGCTGCTGCCGCAACCGGCGAGCACGAGTGCGAACGCAGCGACTGCTGCCGTCGAGCCGATTTTCTTGATTCCGCTGACTGACATCATCCATCCCTTGCCGTTTCCCCTGGCGACCTGAATCGGGTCCTCAACAGATGGCACGGCTGCCGGCGACGGTTGGTTCGGTACGCCGTAACGGAATCGAGCGCACGGCGAAAACGTCGCCGTGCTGATCAGTGGTTGATCTGCCAGACCGCGGCCGGCGCGGCCGTCCGGCCGCTACTTGGTGAGGCGCTCAGGGATGACCTCGGGGACCCGGGTCTTGCGGGGCCGGATCGCCTTGTCCAGGAACGACGACAGACCGGCATCGTTGACCGAGGACTGCAGCGCGTCGAGCGCCAGCAACCGAGCCGCTTGCTCGTCGCGGCGACCGTTGAGCTGGCCGACCAGGCCATCGATCTGCTCGCTCAGTTTGCTGACCGCGCGGACCTCGTCCTCGATTTGAACCAGCAGCGCACGCATCCCGCCGGCGAGGTCGGGAACGCCGGACGCGGCAGCCGCCGGCCGGTTCGCCGCCGTACTGACGGTCGGCACCGTGGTCTTCGCTGCCGGCCTCGCCGTCTTGGCGGCACGACGTGTTGTGGTCTTGGATGCGGTTCGGGCCATGACTTCACCTCTCGTGGTGGTGAGCGAAGTTTAGCGGCGCCGGGTCAGCCCGTCCGCCAACAGGCCGAGGCCGATGCCGAGCATCCACACGTCCTTGCTCACCGCGGTGCCGGCCGGCGTCGGCCAGATGCTCCCGGGCTTGTGCATCGCAGGAGTCCGCGCATACAGCGTGAGCAGTGACCCGGCGAAGCCGGTCAGTGCGGTTCCGGCAACCGCGTTCGACGTGACCGGGCTCAGCAGCAGGGCGCCGGTGGCAAGCTCGCCGGCCGCCAGCAGCTTGATAAAGATCGGCGCCGGGATCGGCCGCAATGCCGGGAAGGCAGCGGCGGCCATGCCGTGGATGCCTTCGGCCCGATCCCGGGGACTGCTCCATTTCTCGATGCCGGCGTGGGCGATGAAGGCGCCGGTTGCGACGCGCTGCGGAATGCTGCCGATTCGAATCCTCATCTCGCCCTTCTCGGTCGCGGCTCAGAATCCCGGGAATGTGGCGCGAAGGCCGTCGAGGTCGACGCCGTCGGTCGCCAGTGGCGGGGTGTGCAGTGGGTCGAGCCGGCCGTAGACCAGCCGGATGAACGCCTCAGCCGGAAGCCGGAGCGCGGCGTTGTCGTCGGCAGGGGTCTCGATGCCGTGGACTTCAAGCAGCACCCCGTCGCTGGTGGAGTGCAGCCGGAACACCCGGATCGGCTCCGCCGTCTCCACGTGGACCCGCAACGGATCCGCCGGCGGCCGGCCGGACCTGGCGACAAGCTGGTCGAGGTTGTCGATCAGCAGCTCGACCGAGGGCTGCGCGATGGTCGCTGCCGGCTCGCCGGCGACCTCGATATCCCAAGTGTGCACCGCGTGCTCGCCGAGCCGGAACCGGAGCAGGTCGGGCAGTCGTTGGTCACCGCCGAACATCTCCATCTGCCAGTTCCTGACCTGGTCGGCGTCGAGACCGTCTAGGCGATCAAGGAAGTCCGCGTCGGCGCGCAGGCCGTCGGCGGCCTGATCCGCGGCTGACTTGGCGTCCCACGCCGCCCAGATCTGCTGGAACGCCTCGGATTCAGGTGCCGGCCGGTTGGCCAGTCCGGCCTCGAGCATCAGCGAGAAGATCTCCGCGCCGGACCCGAGGTGCGAGAGCACCTGCGCGATCGACCATTCGGTCGGGTACGACGGCGCCTCGACCTGGGTCGCCGACAGGGGCGTCACCACCTCGGTGAGCCGGTCGTGCGAAGCGTGCAGCGCGGCGAGCCAGTCGCCGAAGGTTTCGCCGTCATCAGTCATGTCTCCAACGTTACTTGCGCCCTCAAGGGATCGTGTCGGCGGCCGGATGCGAGCGAGCCGTCGACTCGCTACCGTCGGAGCCGACGGAGTGAAAGGAGCACAACGGTGTCGACCTTGACTGCGCCGCTGGCCCCTGCCGCCACGATGACCGAGCGAGCCAGAGCCTGGTGTCGGCGGCGCTACCTACCGTCCTTCGTGGTCGCCGCACTCACCGGCCTGGTCGTGTGGGCAGCCGTGGTGGACCTCGACCGTCACAGCGATGTCGGCGCCGTACTCGCCGGTGGCCGGGCCGAACTGGCGGCGCCAGGACTGATCGCTGTGATCATCCTCGCCGTGATCTGCGAGCGGCTCTGGCCGGCCGAGCGCCGGCCTGCCCTGGCCCGCGGTCACCTCCAGGACGCCGGGTTTCTGGTGCTCTACGCGACGACGGTCGTCCCGCTGATGACCCTGCTCGGAGTCGGGTTCGCGGCGCTGCTCGCCGACCATGCCCGCTGGCTCGAGACCGGTTGGACGGCGCGCTGGCCCGACTGGCTGGCGGTGAGCGTGACGTTGGTTGCGATGGACGGCGCCAACTGGCTCGCCCATTACGCCGACCACCGAATCGCTCCACTGTGGCGGCTGCATGCCGTGCATCACAGCCAGGAGGAGCTCAGCGTGCTGACCTCGTTCCGGGCCCACCCGCTGGTCCACACCACCGGGTTCCTGCTCGCGACCGTCCCGGTCGTCGTCCTGCTCGGCGACCGGTCGATCGCCCCGGTTCTGATCACCGGCTATGTCTGCCTCGGCACATTGACCCACACCAACGTGGCGTGGGCGTTCGGCCCGTTCGGCAGGGTCGTCGTGAGCCCGGCGTATCACCGGCTGCACCACTCGCTCGACGGCTCCCAGGGTCGCAACCTAGGGATCGTCCTGACGATCTGGGATGTCATGAGTGGCCGCGCCCGGTTCCCGGTCGCCGGCGAGCCGGCCTGCCGTACCGGCCTGGACGGCCGTCCACTCGCCGTTGAGCAGAGCGGGACGAAACAGTTGCCGCTGTTC
>DATAUK010000027.1:0-44946 GCA_036268295.1 Mycobacteriales bacterium
ACAGACCGCCGAACTGCTCACCCTGACCACCAGCAAGGCATCAGCCAGAACCACACCGGCGATGCCAGCCACCTCCCCGCGCGCATCCGTTCATGAGTCAACGAAGAAAGCTACGCGCGCATCTTGACATGAGTCACCGGGGGAACCGGGGGAACCCACCGGCAGCGACGGCAGCCCATCAATGCTTTCGGCATTCCGGGTGGCCCGGTATTCCGCCAGCTTGGCCGGGCCGCGGTTCTCGGTCCAGCGATCGAGCAGGTCGCGGTCGCCGACGAACTCGAACAGCGGCACCGAGTAGCCGCACGAGTCGCTGACCCGATTGACATCGACGACGATGATCGCGCGGGCACCGATCTTGTCGGCGAAGTGCGCCGCGAGCTCCGGCCACTCAGCGTCGGTCGGCAGCAGGACGCGGCCGGTGCCGTGGAGCCGGACGATCTGTGGCGGTCCGTCGAAGCCGCAGAACATCACGACAATGCGGCCGTTCTCGCGCAGGTGCGCGATGGTCTCGGCGCCACTTCCGGTCAGATCCAGCCAGGCAACCGTGTGGTCGTCGAGCACCGCGAACGTGCCCGGTGTCCCGCGCGGCGAGAGGTTGATGTGACCGCCGGCGGCGAGCGGCGCGGTCGCGACGAAGAACAGGTGCTGCGCCTCGATCCAGCGACGAAGCTTGGGCGTGATGCTCTCGTGAAGCTTCACGTCACCCTCCGCAACGCCGGCTCACGTGCGGCTACCCACAGACCGCTCCGTTGGCGGCCGACCCCACCAGTTTGGCGTACTTGCCAAGAACCCCGGTCGGGTAGGGCTGCGGCGGCGGTGACCACTCGGCGCGTCGACGTGCCAGCTCGTCGTCATCGACGAGCAGATCGAGGGTGCGGGCAGCGACGTCGAGCCGGATCGGGTCGCCGTCGCGAACCAGCGCGATCGGACCGCCATCAGCGGCCTCCGGAGCAACGTGCCCGACGCACAGGCCGGTGGTGCCACCGGAGAACCGGCCGTCGGTGAGCAGCAACACGTCCTTGCCCAACCCGGCTCCTTTGATCGCGCCGGTGACCGCGAGCATCTCTCGCATCCCGGGCCCGCCGCGCGGGCCTTCGTACCTGATGACGACCACGTCGCCGGCTTTGAGGTCGCCCTTCGTCACGGCTGTCATCGCCGGCTTCTCGGTGTCGAAAACCCTTGCAGTTCCTTCGAAGCTGGTGCCGTCGTAGCCTGCGGTCTTGACCACCGCGCCGTCCGGCGCCAGCGAGCCGCGCAGGATCGTCAGGCCGCCGGTCTTGTGGATCGGATCGGCAAGCTGGTGGATCACGGTGCCGTCGATCGGGTCCGGCGCAACGTCGGCGAGGTTCTCGGCAATGGTTCGGCCGGTCACGGTGAGGCAGTCGCCGTGGAGTAGCCCGGCCTCGAGCAGCGCCCGCATCACGACCGGGATCCCGCCGACCCGGTCGACGTCGCTCATCACGAACCGGCCGAACGGCTTGACGTCGGCAAGGTGTGGTGTGCGGTCGCCGATCCGGTTGAAGTCGTCGAGGCTGAGCGGGACGCCGGCCTCGCGCGCGATCGCCAGCAGGTGCAGGACCGCGTTGGTCGAGCCGCCGAGCGCCATCACGACGGTGATCGCGTTCTCGAACGCTTCCAGCGTCAAGACCTGGCGCGCGGTGATGCCGGCCTCGATCATTGCAACCACAGCCGCGCCCGAGGCGATGGCGTACTCGTCACGCCGGCGGTCCTCGGCAGGAGGAGCCGCGCTGCCGGGTAGCGACATGCCGAGTGCCTCGGCAGCACTCGCCATTGTGTTGGCGGTGTACATGCCGGCGCACGCGCCCTCACCCGGGCACGTCGCGCGCTCCATCTGACCGAGCTCGTCCTCGCTCATCAGACCGCGGGCACAGGCACCGACCCCCTCGAACATGTCGATGATCGTGAGGTCGCGGTCGTCGAGCCGGCCGGGCATCGAGGTGCCGGCGTACAGAAAGACCGAGGCGAGGTCGAGTCGGGCGGCGGCCATCAGCATGCCGGGCAGCGACTTGTCGCAACCGGCGAGCAGCACCGAGCCGTCGAGACGTTCGGCGAACATCACGGTCTCGACCGAGTCGGCGATCACCTCGCGCGAAACCAGCGACGCGTGCATCCCCTCGTGCCCCATCGAGATGCCGTCGGAGACCGAGATCGTGCCGAACTCCAGTGGCACCCCACCGGCCTGCCGGACGCCGTCCTTGGCCCGCTTGGCGAGCCGGTCGAGCGAAAGGTTGCACGGCGTGATCTCGTTCCACGACGAGGCGACGCCGATCTGCGGCTTGTCCCAGTCGTCGTCGGTCAGCCCGACCGCACGCAACATCGCCCGCGCCGGAGCGCGCTCATATCCGTCAGTGACTTCTCTACTTCGCGGCTTGCGATCCATGATTGGCAAAGCGTATGCGGCCGGGTTAACTCGGGGCGAGGCGCTCCAGGATCAGCTCGCGGGCCCGCTTGGCGTCGGCGGTTCCGCCGGTCGCCTTCATGACCGCTCCGACCAGCGGGCCGACCGCGCCCTGGTTGCCCTCGCGCACCTTCTGCGCGGTGTCGGTCATGCCGGCGATTGCCTCATCGACCGCGGTCACCAGCTCGTCCTCGCCGGCCACCTTCCAGCCATGCACCTCGATGACGGCGTCAACGCCGCCTTCACCGGCGAGTACGGCGTCGACGACCTGCCGCGCCAGCTTGTTGGTCAGCGCTCCCTCGTCCTCGAGCTCGCTGATCCGCACCACCTCGGCCGGACCGACCGCCAACTCGCCGACCTCGACTCCGAGCTCGTTCGCGCTGCCGACGAGGTAGCCGAGCCACCAGCCCTTCGCCCTGGTCGGCGAGACGCCGCCGGCGATCGTGGCGGCGACCAGATCGAGGATCCCGGCGTTGGTCAGCTGCTCGATGTCGATCGGGGTGTATCCGTTGGCCTCGGCGAACCGAGCCCGTCGCACGCTCGGCGGCTCCGGCAGCGACGCCCTGATCTGCTCGACCAGCTCTCGTGGCGGCGCGAGCGGCACCAGGTCCGGCTCCGGGAAGTAGCGGTAGTCCTGGGCTTCTTCCTTGCTGCGTCCCGGGCTGGTGGTGCCGGAATCCTCGTGGAAGTGGCGGGTCTCCTGCACGATCCGCTCGCCGGCCTCAAGCCGGTCGCCCTGGCGCTCGACCTCGAAGCGCACCGCCTGCTCGACCGACCGCAGCGAGTTCACGTTCTTGGTCTCGGTGCGGGTGCCCAGCTCCTCCGAGCCGGCCGGCATCAGCGACAGGTTCACATCACAGCGAAGCGAGCCCTGCTCCATCCGTACGTCGGACACCTCGAGGTCGCGCAGGACGTCGCGGAGCTCGGTGACGTAGGCCCGGGCGACCGCCGCGGCCTTCAGCCCGGTGCCGCGAACCGGCCGGGTCACGATCTCGACCAGCGGGATGCCGGCGCGGTTGTAGTCGACCAGCGAATGCGTCGCGCCGTGGATCCGGCCGGTCGAGCCGCCGACGTGCAGCGACTTGCCGGTGTCCTCCTCGAGGGTCACCCGCTCGATCTCGATCCGGTAGGTCTCGCCGTCGACGGTCACGTCGAGGTAGCCGTCGGTGCACAGCGGCTCGTCGTACTGGCTGACCTGGTAGTCCTTCGGCATGTCCGGGTAGAAGTAGTTCTTGCGCGCGAAGCGGCACCAGGTCGCGATCTCGCAGTGCAGGGCGAGGCCGATCCGGATCGAGGACTCGATCGCCTGCGCGTTCGTGACCGGCAACGAGCCGGGCAGCCCGAGGCACACCGGGCAGACGTGGGTGTTCGGTGAAGCACCGAAGACGGTGGAGCAGCCGCAGAACAGCTTCGTCACGGTGCCGAGCTCGACGTGCGTCTCCAAGCCCAGCACCGGGTCGTACCGGCTCAGGACCTCGTCATAGGCCGCGAGGGTCGTGGTCATGACCGCAAGTCTGTCAGAGAATCACCAGGTGGCTGAACGAGATATCCGGCTATGGGGCGACCCGGTGCTGCGCACCGCGTGCGACACCGTGACGGTCTTCGACGACTCGATCGCGGCGCTGTGCACCGATCTGCTGGACACCGTCACCGCTCGCGAGGGTCGCGCCGGTCTCGCCGCGAACCAGATCGGCGTCGGGCTGCGCGCCTTCAGCTGGCACGTCGAAGGCCGGGTCGGCGTCGTCGTCAACCCGCGCCTGGTCGCGGTCGAGGGCGAGCAGCTCGGCGACGAAGGGTGCCTGTCGCTTCCCGGGCTGTGGTTTCCGTTGCGGCGCAGCGAGTTTGCCGCCGTCGAGGGGCTCGACGCCACCGGTTCGCCGCTCACCGTCGAGGGCACCGGCCTGATGGCCCGCTGCCTGCAGCACGAGTGCGGCCATCTCGACGGCCAGCTCTACATCGACCTGCTGGAAGGTGGCGCGAAGCGGGACGCCCAGCGAGCCGCCCGCGCCCTCACCTAGCCGACCGATCCGCTAGCGGGACCCTGCGTCGAACTTGCACAAGTCAACCGTTTTCGCGGCCAAAACGGTTGACTTGTGCAAGTTCGGCGAGTTGTTCGCCCCCAGAAGCGCTCCATACCGACG
The DNA here is from genome assembly GCA_036268295.1 of Mycobacteriales bacterium. Lineage (GTDB taxonomy): Bacteria > Actinomycetota > Actinomycetes > JAFAQI01 > JAFAQI01 > DATAUK01. The sequence continues at coordinate 4,561 of DATAUK010000027.1, forward strand.
CTTAGGTGACGGTCACGAAGTCGATCAGGGACTCGACCGGTCCGAGCAGTGCCGGCTCGAGATCGGTCCAGGACCGGACTGAGCCGAGGATCCCGCGCCACGCCGTCCTCACGTCGGACGCACCCAGCTCGGCAGCGATGGTTTCCTTCCACGGCAACGACTTCGGCACCTCCGGCCACGCCCGAAGCCCGACCCGCTCCGGTTTCACGGCCTGCCAGATATCGACGAACGGATGGCCGACCACGAGCACGTGCGGACTCTCGACCTGGTCCGCGATCCGGCTCTCCTTGCTGCCGGCGACCAGGTGATCGAGCAGCACGCCGAGCCTTGCGTTGGCCGACGGCGCGAACGACCGCACCACCTCGGGCAAGTTGTCGGCACCTTCGAGCTGTTCGACGACGACGCCCTCGACCCGCAGGTCGGCGCCCCAGATCCGCTCGATCAGCTCACAGTCGTGGATCCCCTCGACCAGGATCCGGCTGGCCCGCGCCACCCGGGCCGGCTGATCGTGCACGGCGATCGAGCCCGACGCGGTCCGAGCCGACGCGACCGGCGAGGCGACCGTCGGGCGCCGCAACGTGACGATCTGACCCGCCAGGAGGTACGCCGCCGACTCCCAGCGGAACAGCCGTCGAGCGCCGTGCCGGTCCTCGAGAGTCAGCGAAGCTTTGTCCATCGCGACGATCGCGCCGCAGAAACCGGACTCGGCATCCTCCACGACCAGGTCGAGCTCGGCCTCGACGACCCGGACCTCGCGCCTAGGGCGCAACGCTGCGGCCAGCGGGTCAGGGCCGTAGTCCTTGGTCGACACGTTCGAATCCTTGCCGGCGTTGACATCTCGCGGTCAGGCGACAGCGGGAGCTGCAGTCTCCGGCACCGGTGCCTCGAGCGGGAAGTGACACGCCGCGAGATGACCGGGTCCGAACGATCGCAGCTCCGGCACCTCGTCGGCGCAGCGCTGCTCGGCGCGCGGGCAGCGGGTGCGGAACCGGCAGCCCGACGGCGGGTTGATCGGGCTCGGCAGCTCGCCCCTGACGCCGACGTCGTCTTTCGAGCGCTCGATGGTCGGGTCCGGGATCGGGATCGCGGTGAGCAGGCCGGCGGTGTAGGGGTGGGCCGGGTGGTTGTAGATGTCCTCGCCACTGCCGGTCTCGACGAGGCGCCCGAGATACATCACGCCGATCCGGTCGGCGAGGTATTTCACGACGGCGAGGTCATGGGAGATCACGACATAGGTCAGGTTGTGCTCGGCCTGTAGCCGCTTCATCAGGTTCAGTACCTGCGAGCGGATCGAGACGTCGAGCGCGCTGACCGGCTCGTCGGCGACGATCAAGGCCGGGCTGAGCATCAGCGCTCTGGCCAGGCCGATCCGCTGCCGTTGGCCGCCGGAGAACTCGTGCGGGAACCGGTCGACCGACGACGGCGGCAGGCCGACCTCGCCGAGCATCTCGGCGATCCGGGTACGCCGGCTCCGGCGATCGCCGATCCCCTGGATCACCAACGGTTCGGCCAGGATGTTGCCGACTCGCATCCGCGGGTCGAGCGAGGCGTACGGATCCTGGAACATCATCTGCAGGTCGCGGCGACGGCGACGCAGCTCGCCGCCGCGGAACCGCCCGACATTGCTGCCGGACAACAGCAGCTGGCCGGAGTCGGGCCGCTCCAGCGCGACAATCAGCCGGCCCAGGGTGGTCTTGCCGCAACCGGACTCCCCCACCAGGCCGAAGGTCTCGCCGGCCCGCACCGACAACGAGACGCCGGACACCGCCTTGACCGTGCCGGGGCTCAGGAACGGCAGCAGCGGGTTCCCGACCTGGAACTCGCGCACCAGGTCGGTGATCTGCAGCAGCGGCGGACCGTCCTCGACGTTGGCCAGCCGCACCTCTCGGGCCAACGCCGGCACCGGTTCGCGGACGACCGGACCGTCGACCGGATGCCAGCAGGCGTAGCGATGGGCCGGCGAGCTGTTCGAGAGCAACGGCTCGTTGGTGCGGCACTCGTCGGTCGCAAGCTGACAGCGCGGCGCGAACCGGCAGCCGGGCGGCGGGTCGGCGAGGTCCGGCGGTAGCCCCGGGATCGAGAACAGCGGGACGGTGTTGTCCTGGTCGAGCTGCGGGATCGAGGCCAGCAGCGCCTGGGTGTACGGGTGGTGCATGTGCGCGAACAGCTCACGGGTATCGGTCGCCTCGACGATCTTGCCGGCGTACATCACATTGATCCGGTCGGCGCGGCCCGCGACGACTCCCATGTCGTGGGTGATGAGGAGCACCGCCATGCCCAGCTCGGCCTTGAGCCGGTCGAGCAGGCTGAGGATCTGCGCCTGGATCGTGACGTCGAGCGCGGTTGTCGGCTCGTCGGCGATCAGCACCTTCGGCTCGCAGACCAGCGCCATCGCGATCAGCACCCGCTGCCGCAGGCCGCCGGAGAGCTGATGCGGGTAGTCGTTGAGCCGCTCCCGCGAGTTCGGGATACCGACCAGGTCGAGCACCTCGGCGGCCCGGTCCAACGCCTCCTTGTGGCTCGCGCCCCGGTGCAGCCGGACCGGCTCAGCAACCTGCTCGCCGAGCTTCTTCGTCGGGTTGAGTGCGGTCGCCGAGTCCTGGAAGACCATCGCGATGTCGTTGCCGCGGATCTTGCGCAACTGAGCCTGAGACAACGTTGTGAGCTCGGTGTCGCCGAACCGGATCGAGCCGTCGACGATCCGGCCGCCGTTCGGGAGCAGGCCCATGATCGACAGCCCGGTCATCGACTTGCCACAGCCTGACTCACCGACGATGCCGAGCGTCTCGCCGGCATCGAGGTGCAGGCTGATGCCGTCGACGGCGTGCACCACCGACGAGGACAGCTGGATGTGCGTGGTCAGGTTGTCGATGTCGAGAAGTCGCGAGGCGGGATTGGTCATCTCAGCGCTTCCGCAGCCGGACATCGATCGCGTCGCGAAGCGCGTCGCCGATGAAGTTGAACGCCATCACGGTGAGGATCAAGCAGGCACCGACCGGGTAGATCAGCCACCAGTATCCGTTCAGCAGCTGGTCGACGCCGTCGGAGAGCTGGTCCCCCCAGTCGACGTTGGGATAGTTCAGACCGAAGCCGAGGAACCCGACAACCGAGGTGTAGAGGATCGCGTCGGCGATCTGGAACGTGACGTTGACGATGACGACGCCGAGCGCGTTCGGGATCAGGTGACGCGAGATCAACCGAGTCCGCGATGCGCCCATCGCCCGCGCCGCCGAAACATAGTCGCGGACCCGCAGCGTCAGCACCTCGCCGCGGACCAACCGCGCCGGCGCGAGCCACTGGTTGAGCCCGATCACCAGCGCGAAGCTCAGCACGGTCGCGTTGTAGCGGTCGGCCAGGATCAAGATGATGAACAGCGTCGGGATCGAGAGTCCGATGTCGACGATGCGCATCAAGATGCCGTCGACCACGCCGCCGGCCAGGCCCGCGATCGCGCCCCACAGCGTGCCGACCACGGTGGCAATCAACGCCGATAGCAGGCCGATCTCGAGCGCGGTCTGGCCGCCCTTCATCATCCGGCCGAGCTCGTCGAAGCCGCTGGTGTCGGTGCCGAGTGGGTGGCCCTGTCGCGGCGGCAGGTGGGCCTGGAGCAGGTCCCCGGCGCTCTGGTTGCTGTGGTAGACGAACGGGCCGACGAAGGAGAACAGTACGAAGAAGACCAGGATCACCGCACCGGCGATGGCCAGCCGGTTCTCCATGAACGAGCGAAGCGCAAGCCGGAACGAGCTGCCCTCCGAGTAGACGACGCCGCCCTCGGGTTCGCTCAGCAGCAGGTCGGTCTCGGGCCCGAGGCCACCCAGCCCCATCGTCATCGTGGCCCGCTCACGTCAGCCGGATTCGCGGATCGGTCATCGACAGCGCGATGTCGGCGACCAGGTTGCCGAGCACGACCAGGATGCCGCCGACCAGGGTGTAGGCGAGCAGGATCGAGTAGTCCTCGTTTCCGAGCGCGGCGAAGAACAGCAGCCCGAGGCCGTGGAAGTTGAACACCTCTTCGGTGATCAGGTTGCCGGCCAGCAGATCCGGCAGCGACAGACCGACGAGGGTGATGATCGGCAGGCTGGAGTTGCGCACCAGATGGCGGTAGAGCACCGACCGCTCCGAGAGGCCCTTCGCCCGCGCCACCTTGATGTAGTCCTGCGCCAGATTGTCGAGCGCCGAGGAACGCAGATATCGAGAGAACGACGCGACCGACACGATCGTCAGGGACACCACCGGTAGCACCATCGATCGTGGTTGTTTGATCACCCCGATGACCGTGCTGGCCTGGCTCGCCTCGAACGGGAACCAGTTGAGCTTGAGGCTGAGGATCGCGATCAGCAGCAGCGACACGAAGAAGATCGGCATCGAGTAGAGCGTGAAGCTCGTCCCGGTTGCGACGTAGTCGAACAACGAGTTGCGCTTGACCGCCTGCGCGATCCCGAGCGGGACGGCGATCACAACCGCGAGCACCAGCGAGACGCCGGAGAGCAGCGCGCTGCGTCCCGCGTTCTCCTTGAACAGCGAGTTGACCGACTGGTTGAGCTTGTAGGAGTAGCCGAAGTTGCCGTGGATCGTGTGGTTGACGTAGGTCAGGAACTGCGCCCCCACCGAGCGGTCGAAACCGTTGTCACGGTTGAAGGCCGCGATCGCCTGCGGCGTGGTGCGCGCCCCGAGCACGACCTTTGCCGGCGACGGAAACACCGCGTGGAGCATCAGGAACGTCGCCGCCATGACACCGAGAACCACGATGACGGCGCTCGCCACCCGCCGGATCAGGTACGAGGTCATCGGGGCCTCAGCACGTCACATCCGGACTGCGAAGCCCACTGGGTGCGACGACGCGTCACCATCGGGAGCCTGCCGCTGTCCTGCTAGCTCCCGCTCGTCAGGTACCAGTACTCCGGCGTGAACCCGTACTGCGTCAGGTTGGAGAACGAGTCCGGCGGACCGGAGATGCCCTTCCACGCGTAGATCAGATCCGGGTTCGGGTCGAAGACTGCCGGCAGGTTCTTGGTGAGGTAGGACGCCTCGTCCTGGACAGCGTTCGGGTTGCTGCTGAACTTGGAGTCGTTGATGAGCTTGTCGGCTTGCTTGTTGCTGTAGTCGCCTTCGTTGTTCGAGCCGCCGGTGTTGAAGATCGTGTCGGTCGTCGGGTAGGCGCCTTCGGTGAAGCCACCGTAGAACTCGACCTGCCACTTGTTGTTGTTTGACGGCGCGATCGGGTCGTCGTACTGGTCGACGATGAAGTTGAAGGTCTTCGCCACCGGGGTGACCTTGATCCCGACCTGCGCCGCGGCCGAGGCCAGCTGCGTGGTCTGCAGACCGGCCGAGGCCGGATCGTTGGTGTAGTAGTCGGTGAAGTTGAGGTTCTGCCCGGCGGGGATGCCGGCGCCGCACTCACCGGCGCCGCTACCCGGCTTGATGCACGTCGTCGTCCCGCCGGGGACGACCTTCCAGCCGTGCGAGCTGAGCAGCTGAGACGCGGTCTGGATGCTGTAGGGGTAGGGGTTGGTCGAGGCATCCGAGGGCACGTAGGCGGTCGCGGGAACCGCCGGCACCGGTCCGTACGCCGCGGCGGCCGCGCCGCCGTAGACGCCCTTGATGATCGCGTCCTCGTCCTGCAGGTGCGCGATCGCCTGGCGGAAGTAGAGCTGGTCGACGATGTTCTTCCAGTGGTTGGTCTTGTCCTGGAAGTTGAACACCGTGTACTGGAAACCCAGGCCCGGGTAGCCGTAGACGTTGTAGCCGAGCCGCTTGATGATCGGCACCTGCGGCAGGTTGTCCGAAGAGACTTCGCCGAGATCGAGCTTGCCGGCGCGCACCGCGTCGAACTGCGCCGTCGAGGAGGCGAAGTAGAGCGCCTGCAAGGTCTGGAAGACCGGCTTCTGCGGACCGCCGTACGCCGGGTTGGCGGTCATCGTATTTGCATCGGTGCCGGAGTCGAACTTCGTCAGCGTGAACGGCCCGTCGACGTCCTTCCACAACGGATTGCTCGCGTATGTCGAGAGCTTGCCGGACTGCGCCTCGAGGAAGTTGGCGATCTTCTTGGCGTTGGCCGGGTTGGTGTAGTCCAGCTGCGTACCGCCCGCCTTGTCCTGCGCCCAAGTCGTCGACGGGAGTGGCGTGATCAGATTGAGCTGGGTCTCGGTGAACCAGTTCGGGTTGTAGGCGTGAGTCAGGTGAAGGACGAACGTGAACTTGCTCGGCGCGCTCGCCTTGTCGACGTTGTCCGGGAAGTCACCAGGGGTGTAGTTGCCGAAGTTCGCGGCGTCGGTCTTGACCGGGTGGACGGCGGCGCGCAGCTCGTCGATCCAGAACAGAACGTCCTGGGCGTCGACCGAGGCGCCGTCGGTCCACTTGTAGTTCGGGTTCATCGTGACCGTGACGGTCTTGTCGCCATCGGAGTAGACCGGCGCTTTGCCGATCGAGAGCGGGTAGTTGATGACCGGGCGGTTGCCCACGTCGAACCAGTACAACGGCCGGTAGAGCAGCTCTTCGAACTGCTGGTTGTAGACCGTCGAGTCAGCGCCGGGCAGGATCGGCATGATGTAGGTCGGCGTCGAGCCGTTGATGATCGGGTAGGTGATCGTGCCGCCCTTGACCGGCGTGCCGGACGCGGCCGGCAGTGTCCCGTAGGCGCCGACCGTCGTGCTCGTGTTCGTGTTGTTGCTCGGCGCCTGCGAGCTGGAGCCGCTCGAGCCGGCGGCCTTCGGCGTGCCGCCGGACGACCCTGACGCACAGCCCGCCAGAATCACCGCACCAGCGGCAAGAACGGCGAACAGGGCCCTGCTGCTACGAACGGCGCGGTGCGGCATGAGGAGCTCTCCACGGTCGGCACTCAAATGACGGATGCACCCGCCCGCTGGCAGGTGCAGATGTTTTTACCGCAATAAAGCAGTTGCGACAACAATCTCCCGCGTGGTAGCGGGTCTCGCTACAAACTTGTTACTTTTGCCAGCAGGTCGGCCGTGCCCAGGGCGCGCTCGAGCGCGGCCGCAACGAGATAGAGCCGGTCGTCGGCCATGACCGGTGCCATGACCTGAAGGCCGACCGGCAGGCCGTCGTCGGACAGACCGCATGGCAATGACACGGCCGGCCCGCCGTAGAGGTTCGACGGGATCGTGCAGAGGTCGGCGAGATACATCGCCAACGGGTCGTCGATCCGCTCGCCAAGCTTGAACGCTGTCGTGGGGGTGGTCGGAGAGACCAGGACGTCGACGGTTTCGAACGCGGCATCGAAGTCGCGGGTGATCAGCGTCCGGACCTTCTGTGCCTGCCCGTAGTAGGCGTCGTAGTAGCCGGCGGAAAGCGCATAAGTGCCGAGCATGATGCGGCGCTTGACCTCGGCACCGAAACCGGCTGCCCGGGTCGCCGACATGACCTCCTCCGCTGACGCGTCGCCGTCGTCACCGACCCGCAGCCCGTAGCGCATCGCGTCGTAGCGGGCCAGGTTGCTCGACGCCTCACTCGGGGCGATCAGGTAGTAGGCGGCAAGCCCGTAGTCGAAGTGCGGGCACGAGACCTCGACGACATCGGCGCCGAGCGAGGAGAGCACCTCGACCGCCTCGGTGAAGCGCGCCGTCACCCCCGGCTGGTAGCCATCGCCGGCGAACTCCCGGACCACGCCGATCCGAAGGCCGTTGATGTCACCCGACCGGGCCGCATCCACGACAGCAGGCACCGGCGCATCGATCGAGGTCGAGTCGCATGGGTCATGACCGGCGATGACGCTGTGCAGGAGCGCCGCGTCGAGCACGTTGCGGGCACACGGGCCGGCCTGGTCGAGCGAGGAGCTGAAGGCGATCAGGCCGTAGCGCGAGACCCCGCCGTACGTCGGTTTCGCCCCGACCGTGCCGGTCAGCGCGGCAGGTTGGCGGATCGAGCCGCCAGTGTCCGTGCCGATGCCGAGCGGAGCGAGGAACCCGGCGACCGCGGCGCTCGAGCCGCCGCCCGACCCGCCCGGCGTGCGCTCGAGGTCCCACGGGTTGTGCGACGGCCCGTACGCCGAATGCTCGGTCGAGCTTCCCATCGCGAACTCGTCCATGTTGGTCTTGCCGAGCACGACGATGCCCGCCTCACGCATCTTGGTCACGATGGTCGCGTCGTACGGCGGGATCCAGCCGTCGAGGATCCTCGAGCCCGCGGTCGACGGCACGCCCTTGGTGACGATCACGTCCTTGAGCGCCAGCGGCACCCCGGCGAGCGGGCCGAACACCTCACCGGCGTCGACCCGGCGAGCCTGAGCCAGCGCACCCTCGGTATCGACGTGCAGGAACGCGTGGAGCCGGTCGTCGACCGCGCCGATCCGGTCGAGATGGGCCTGCGCAACCTCGACCGCCGACACCTCGCGGGCGGCGACCTGCTCGGCGATCTCGACGGCGGTCAGCCGGGTGAGGTCGCTCATCTGAATGCGGTCACTGTTCGTCCAGAATGCGCGGCACCCGGAACCGGTCGTCCTGCGCCGCCGGCGCTGCGGCGAGCGCCTCGGCGGCGCTCAGACACGGCCTGGGCTCGTCGGCGCGCAGCACGTTGGTGAGCGGGACCGCGTGCGACGTCGGCTCGATGTCGCCGGCCGCCACCTCCTGCACCCGGCTGACCGAGCCGATGATCACGTCGAGCTGACCGGCCATCGCGTCGAGCTCGTCGTCGGTCATCGAGATCCGGGCGAGCCTCGCGAGATGTGCCACGTCGGCTCTGCTGATGGCGGGCACGGCAACGATCCTATGGCGAGCGCGCTGGCGCTCGCCACGCGGTTTGGGCCGCCGCCGGAGATCAGGCCGGCTGGCTGTGATCCGAGCGCGCAACCTGGAGCTGCGCCGGCCTGGCCGTCAGCGGGCTGGAAGGCCCGATGATGTGACCGGCCTTGTCGGTCGGCGTTGCCGGCCCGACGTGTCGCACATGGGTGAGCCAGTCGGTCGCGACCTGTGCCGGCATCGCCTTCGCGAGATACCAGCCCTGCGCAACGTCGCAGCCGTCGATCGCCAGCCGGTCCCACGCCTCGCGGGTCTCGACCCCCTCGGCCACGGTGCGAAGGCCGAGCGCGCCGGCCAGGTCGATGATCGACCGCACGATCGCCGCGTCGTCCTCGTTGACGTCCATCCGCTGGACGAATGACCGGTCGATCTTGACCTCGCTGACCGGAAGCCGCTTGAGGTGGACCAATGAGGAATAGCCGGTGCCGAAGTCATCCAGCGAGACACCGACGCCGAGCCCGGCCAGCGACAACAGCGTCGAGGCCGCCCGGGTCGGGTCGGTCATGACCCCGCTCTCGGTGACCTCGATCATCAGCGCCCGGGCCGGAACGTCGTACTTCTCGATGCTGCGCTTGAGCAGATCGGCAAAGCTGCGATCGTAGAGGTCTCGGGCGCTGACATTGACCGCGCAGTGGATCTTGATTCCCATCCGCCACCACACCGAGAGCTGTTGCAGCGCCGAGTCGAGCACGAACTTGGTGATCTGGCGCATCAGCCCGGTCTGCTCGGCCTGCGGCAGGAACTCGTCCGGCAGGATCAGTCCCCGCTCGGCGTGACGCCAGCGGATCAGCGTCTCGACCCCGACCACATCACCGGTCCGCAGGTCGGCCTTGGGCTGGTAGTGCACCTCGAGATCGTCGTTCTCCAGCGCGGTTCGCAGCTCTGCGAGCATGCCGAGCCGCACCGTCGAGTGATAGTCGTCCTCGGTCGAATAGACCTGTACGCCGGTGCCGCGCTGCTTCGCGACGTACATCGCGACGTCGGCGCGTTGCAGCAAGGTCTCGAAGTCGCCGGCGTGCGCCGGATAGATCGCGATCCCGATCGAGCCTTCGATCTCGTGCGAGAGCCCGTCATGACGGAACGGCTCAATCAGCGCCGCTCGGACCTGCTCGGCAAGGTCGAGCGCGGCTCGTTGCCCGTCGAGATCAGGCACCAGCATCGCGAACTCGTCGCCACCGAGCCGGGCGATCACGTCATCGGGACGCAGCACCGCGGTCAGCCGGCGGCCGACCAGCTGCAGCAGCTCGTCGCCGACCCCGTGGCCGAGGGTGTCGTTGATCTCCTTGAAGCGGTCGAGGTCGAGCAGGAACAGCCCGACGTGGGTGTTGTCGGCGCTCGCGACCCGCACCGCTTCGTTGGTGTGCTCGAGCAGCAGCTTGCGGTTGGGCAGGCCGGTCAAGGTGTCGTGCAGGGCTTCGCGCTCGCGATCGCGGGTCATCGACGCGGTCGCATAGACAGCGCCGAGCGGGAACAGCAGCAGCGGCACCAGCGACGCACCGTGCTCGATGATGATGACGACGATCGGAGACAGGCCGAGCAGCGCGGCGTTGGAGATCGCCTGGAACCGGAAGTCGAGGAAGAACTCCTCGCGCAGCGTGGTCTGGTTCCGCAGCGCCAGCGCGCCGGAGACGAAGCCGTTGTTGAACGCGAAGTAGATCAGTGCGGCGAGTGCGACAGTCGGAAGGTCACGACCGGTGACGTCGAGCATGTGGGTCGGCGCGGCGTGCCGGCCGCAGGCACTCAGCGCCACCGCGGCAGCCCCGTAGGACAGCGTGAACTGCGCGACGTTGAAACCGGTGCGCCACACCGCCTTGCGGTCGGCGATCGCGGCGATGACAGTGGCGCAGGCCTGAAGCAGCAAGGCGACCGGCAGCCCAGTGTGCAGAAGCAAGGCGAAGGTGAATGCCGTCGAGGTCGTGACGCCCGTGACGTCGGCCGAGCCGGCGATCACCAACGGCCGCGCCTCGCCGATCAGCACCATCAGCGCAATGACGACCAGCGCGCCACCCATCATCCTCAGGTCGGCGCCGTGCACCAGGGTGAGCTGCCAGGCAAGCAGCGCGAACCCGGCCAACGTGATGACCGCGATGTAGGTCCAGAAGACGCGAGCGCCGGCTGGTGGGGCGACGTTGCGGTCGTCGTCGTCTGACGTCATCTCCCCCCAATCCAGGCCTCGGCTGACTGATCCGCCCGCCGGTAAGCGAACAGAGATACATGCCAGAGATCGACATCTGTCCCGAAATCTTGAATCACGCGTCGCGTGCGCCACGCTCGACGCAGGCCCGAGGCGGCCTACTCCGCCGGCTGCACCAGCTTGTCGGCGGCTTCGGGCCCGTCGCTCAGCAACGCCTCGAACCCCGCCTCATCGAGGATGGGCACGCCGAGTTTGACAGCTTTGTCATATTTCGCCGCGCCGGGCGCGTCACCCACGACGACGTAGGACGTGCTGCGGCTGACCGAGCTCGTGACCTTCGCGCCCAGCGCGCCGACCGCCTCGGCGGCGGCGGCGCGGGAGTAGCGCACCAGCGTGCCGGTCACCACCAGGGTCAGCCCGTCGAGCGGGCCCGGGCCGCCGACCGGGCCTTCTTCGACCGTGTTCACGCCGCCGGCTTTCAGCCGCTCGACGATGTCGAGGTGGCGGTCGTCGGCGAACCATTCGACCAGCGCTTGGGCGATCGTCGGCCCGACGCCGTCGACGCTCGCCAGCTGCTCGGCCGAGGCGGTCGCGATCGCGTCGAGCGAACGCAGCTCCCGGGCGAGTGCCTGCGCCGCCGTCGGCCCGACGTGACGGATCGACAGGCCGACCAGCAGCCGCCACAGCGGCCGGTGACGCGCCGCGTCGAGCCCGCGCAGCACCTGATCGATCTTCTTCGGTCCGAAGCCGCGAAGTCCCTCGAACGACTCGGCGCTGAGATGGAAGACGTCGCCGATGTCGTTGATCCGGTCGGCGCCGAGCAACGCGATCGCAGTCTCGTAGCCCAGACCGTCGATGTCGAGCGCACCGCGACCGGCGAGATGGAAGACCGACTCGCGGCGCTGAGCCGGGCAGCCGAAGGTGTTGGGACAGCGCCAGTCGACCTCGTCGTCGCCGCGCGAGAGCGGCGTGTTGCACTCCGGGCAGCGCTTGGGCATCCGGAACTTCTTCTCCTTGCCGGTCCGCAGCGCGACGACCGGTCCGACCACCTCGGGGATGACGTCGCCGGCGCGTCGTACGACGACCGTGTCGCCGACCAGGACGCCCTTGCGCTTGACCTCGTCCTCGTTGTGCAGGGTCGCGGTGCTGACCATGACTCCCCCGACGTGCACCGGCTCGAGTGAGGCGAATGGCGTGACCCGTCCGGTGCGGCCGACGTTGACGAAGATGTCGTTGAGGATCGTGGTCACTTCTTCGGGCGGGTATTTCCACGCCACCGCCCACCGCGGCGCTTTCGACGTCGCGCCGAGCCGGCCCTGCAGCGCGAGCGTGTCGACCTTGATGACGACGCCGTCGATGTCGTGCTCGACATCGTGTCGGTGCTCGCCCCAGTAGGCGACGTAGGCGCGCACCCCCGCGATGTCGTCGACCACCTTGTAGCGGCCGCTGACCGGAAGCCCGATCGCCTGCAGTGCTTGGTAGGCACCGGACTGTGTCGTCGGTGCGAAGCCGTCGCGCGCGCCGAGACCGTGCAAGGTCATCGCGAGCGGTCGGGTCGCCGTGATGCGTGGGTCCTTCTGGCGCAGCGATCCGGCCGCGGCGTTGCGGGGGTTGGCGAACGGCGGCTTGCCATCGGCGACCAGACCTTCGTTGATCTGCTCGAACGCGGCGTGCGGCAGGAAGACCTCGCCGCGCACCTCGAGCAGCGCCGGAACGTCGTCACAGATCAGCCGGGTCGGGACGCCGTCGATGGTTCGGACGTTGAGGGTCACGTCCTCACCGGTCACGCCGTCGCCGCGGGTCGCAGCCCGGACCAGCCGACCGGACTCGTAGACCAAGTCGACGGCGAGGCCGTCGATCTTCAGCTCGCACAGCCACGCCGGGACCGGCACTTCACGGGTTGCGCGCGCCGCCCACGCGTCGAACTCCTCGTCGCTGAAGACGTTGTCGAGCGAGAGCAATCGCTCCAGGTGGGTGACCGCGGCGAAGTCGGTCGAGAGCGTCTCCATGACCTTCTGGGTCGGCGAGTCCGGGGTCCGCAGCGACGGGTGGGCTTCCTCGATCGCCTCGAGCTCGTGCATCTTCGCGTCGTACTCCGCGTCGGCCACGGTCGGCTGGGTGAGCACGTAGTAGCGGTAGGCGAGGTCCTCGACCTCGCCGGAGAGCTCGTGGTGGCGGCGCGCGACGTCCGGCGGCGGCAGTTTGGTCGGGCTCACACGCTGGTCCCTTCCGGTGCCTCGGCGAGGACACGAGCGGCCTGCCGCAGGACACGGTAGGACGAGTGCGCCCAACCCGGCGACGCGCCGGCCAGGCCGCAGGTCGGGGTTATCGAGACGCTGTCCGGCAGCAGGTCGGGGTCGAACCCGAGCTCGTGCCAGAGCCGACGCACCGGATCCGCGATGGCTCGCGGCGTCGGCGTGACGCCGGGGCCGAGCGAGGGCACGACGCCGGCCCAGATCGCCACGCCGGCCTCGACCAGCTCACCGAGTGCGTCATGATCCGGTCGCATCGAGAGCACGTCGATGCTCACCGCCGCGGCGCCGGCGTCGCGGAACAGCCGCAGCGGTGCGTCGGCCGCGCAGCAGTGAACCGCGACCGGCACCTCACCGGCCGCCTCGATCGCGCCGCGAAGCGCAGCTTCGACCGTCACCTCCTCGGGCACCCGCAGCGCCCCGAACCCGCTGGCAGTGCGGACGTGACCGGCGAGCACCGCCGGCAGCGACGGCTCGTCGAGCTGCAGCACGAGCTGGGCGTTCGGCAGCCGCCTGGTCACTTCCGCGAGGTGCTCCCGGACGGTCTCGGCCAGCGACTGGGCCAGGTCGTGAGTGGCTGCCGGGTCACCGAGCACCTTGCCGCCGCGCGGCAGCTCGAGCTGCGCCGCGAGAGTCCACGGCCCGACCAGCTGGACCTTGAGCCGCCCGTCGTATGCCGGGCCGGCGACCGGCATCAGCGCGTCGAGGTCGCGGGTGAGCAGGTCACGGCCGCGGCGTACGTCGATCCCCGGACGGCTGACCAACCGCCACCCGGCCGGCTGCAGGTCGACCGGCAGGCCGGCGAGCTGGGTCGCGGTGCGGCCGATCATGTCCGAGCCGGGGCCGCGGGCCGGCAGCTCGGGCAAGTGGGGGAGATCGGGCAGCTCATCGAAGGCCAACGCCATCGAGGCGTCGATGTCCTCGCCGGGCAGCGACCCGATCCCGGTCGCAACACCGGTCGGAGCACCCCGAGCTGCCATGTGGCTCACCCTAGTGTTGGGCACTGACAGCGCTGTCTCAGCGAGGAGACCCGATGCGTCGAGCTATTGCCTTCGTCGCCCTGTTCATCGCTGGTGCCGGCTGCGCCAGCGCCGGGTCGACTCCGCAGCCGGCCCGGGTCACTGTCACAGCGGCGGCCCGGCCGGCGGTGGTGCCCGCGGCGATCACCCCTCCGGGCGGCCTCCCGCACGTCTTCCTCATCGTGTTGGAGAACGAGTCCTACACCAACACCTACCGCCATCACCCCGGCCGCTACATCCAGTCGACCCTGGAGAAGCAGGGCACGCTGCTGTCGCGCTATCACGCGGTCGGGCACTTCTCGCTCGACAACTACCTCGCGATGATCTCCGGCCAGGCGCCCAACAGCTACACCAGCGTCGACTGCCTCTATCCGGCAAACTTCAACAAGACGGCCAGGCCGGCAAAACTGAACGCGGCCGGCCAGGCGGTCGGCACCGGCTGCATCTTCCCGAAGAACGTCCGGACGCTGGCCAACCAGCTCAGCAAGGCGAAGGTCAGCTGGCACGGCTTTATGGAGGACATGGGTAAAACGCCTGGCCGCGAGCAGAAGCGCTGCGGCCGGCCGACGCTCGCCAAGTCCGGGTATGACCAGACCCAGAACGCCACTGCGGCCGACCAGTACGCCGCCCGCCACAACCCGTTCGTCTACTTCCACTCGCTGATCAACGGCGGCCTTTGCAAGCGCAACGTCGTGCCGCTCAGCGCGCTGCCGGCGGCGCTGGCGAACACCAGCACGACGCCGCACTTCTCCTTCATCACCCCCGACCTCTGCGACGACGGCCACGACTCGCCCTGCCAGGGCCCGGACAGCGTCGGGTCGAAGGCCGGCGGCCTGGTCTCGGCGAACCATTTCCTCTCGGTCTGGGTGCCGCGGATCGAGCAGTCGCCGGCGTACAAAGCCAACGGGATCATCATCGTCACCTCCGACGAGTCGACGCTCTCGGATGCCTCGAGCTGCTGCGGCGAGAAGCCCGGCCCGGGCGAGGCGAAGCCAGGGCTCAGCGGGCCTGGCGGCGGCCGGATCGGCACGCTGGTCATCGGCAAGTGCGTCCGTCGCGGCGCGGTGGACCCGACGGCGTACAACCACTACTCGCTGCTGCGCAGCCTGGAGAACGTGTTCCACATCAAGACCGGCGGTTCCGACGGCCATGGCCACCTCGGCTACGCCGGCGCGACAGGACTGCGAGCATTCGGCAAGGACCTCTTCAGACGCTGCTCCCCCGGCTAATCGAAGGTTGTGAACCGTATCTGGTGCCCTACGCGGCGTACGGCTCACAACCTCGAGTTAACGACCGCGGCGAGCCGGCGCCTTCTTCGCGGGCGGCCTCTTAGCCGGCGTTTTCTTAGCCGGCGTTTTCTTAGCCGACGTCTCGCTCGCCGGCGGCCTCTTCGCCGGCACCTTCTTCACGGCCGCTTTTGCCATCTTCTTCGCCGGCGGAGCCTTCTTGGCGGGGGCCTTCTTCGCGGCCACTTTCTTGGCCCGCGGACGAGGCAGCGGTTGCGTCAGCTGAGTCTCAGGCTCAGGCGCTTGGGCGATCACCGGTTCGGGTTCGATGGCCGGCTCATCCGACTCGAGCTCGATCTCAGCCTCGGTCTCGACCACGTCGTCGACCTCGGCGTCGAGGTCGTCCTCGAACTCGATGCCACGGCTGGGCCGGCCGGCGAGATAGTCGTGCTCGAGCCAGTCGAGGTCGGCACGGAGGGTGTCGATGAGCTCGTCTCGGTCAGCGGTGGCGCTGCGGACTGCGATGCTGTAGCGCGCGATGACATCGAGATCGATCAGCTGGACGGAATCGGACATGCGGGCAGCCTAACGGCGTCAAGCCGCCGGCGGGTCGAGCATGTCGAGCAACGCGGCGACGGTGCGCACGTTGCGCGCGGTGCCCCGCACTCCCAACCGTCGGTCCCACGGTGCGCCCGCGAGCTTCGAGCGGCCCGAGCCGCCGGGAAACCAGAGGTACATGCAGCGGTCACCGAACTCGAAGCGCTCTGGTTCGAACTCGCTGCGGTCGAGCAGTTTCAGCTTGTCGGCCGGCGGCTGGGACGCGAGAAAGCTGATGTGCATCCACGCCGGATTCTCGACGATGTCGGCAAGCGGGTTGGCGGCCAGCGCGGCGGCCAGCTCGTCGCGGTCACGCACCATGACCGGTATCTCGAGACCGAGGTCGTCGTGGATCGCCTTGGCAACGGCGCGCTCGACCTCGGCAGGCTTCTTGGTCTCGGCGGTCAAGACGAGGTTGCCGCTCTGCACGTACGTCGCGACGTCGGTGTAGCCGACCTCGGCGGCCAGCTCCCGCAGCCGCGCCATTGGCACCTTGTTGTTGCCGCCGACGTTGACGCCGCGAAGCAGTACGGCGTACCGGCTCATGCGGCGACGTCGATCGTTGCCGAGCCGAGCACCTCGTCACCGTCGTAGACGACCAGTGTCTGTCCCGCCGCGACGCCGTTCAGACCGACCTCGACGGCAGCGACGAGACCGCCGTCGACCAGCTCGATCTGGCACCCGATCGCGTCTCCGTGAGCCCGCACCTGGGCAAGCACCGACCCGAGCGGAAGCGACGGCGGCGAGCCGCACCAGGTCGGCGGACCGCATCGGATTTGAGACACCGCAAGGCTTTCGGCCGGCCCGACTGTCACAGTACGGGAGACCGGTGAGATCGACAGGACGTAGCGGGGCTTGCCGTCGGGGGCGGGCGTGGTCAGCGCAAGGCCGCGACGCTGCCCGACGGTGAACCCGTAGGTGCCGTCGTGCGAGCCGAGCACCGCGCCGGTCTCGTCGACCACCGAGCCGGGCGCGGCGCCGAGCCGGTCACGCAGCCAGCCCGACGTATCACCGGAGGGGATGAAGCAGATGTCGTGGCTGTCCGGCTTGGTAGCGACCGCGAGCCCGCGCGACGCCGCCTCGTCGCGGACGTCGGACTTCAGCGACTCGCCGAGCGGGAACATCGCCGCCGCCAGCTGGTCGGGCCGCAGCACCGCCAGGACATAGGACTGATCCTTGCTGATGTCGGCGGCCCGATGCAGCCGACCATCGACGATCCGCGCGTAGTGCCCGGTGCACACCGCGTCGAACCCGAGCGCGAGCGCCCGATCCAGCACCGCCGCGAACTTGATCTTCTCGTTGCAACGCACGCAAGGGTTCGGGGTGCGGCCGGCGGCGTACTCCGCGACGAAGTCGTCGACGACGTCGCGGGTGAACCGCTCGGCGACGTCCCAGACGTAGAACGCGATGTTGAGGACGTCGGCGGCGCGCCTGGCATCGCGCGAGTCCTCGAGTGAGCAGCAGCCGCGGGCGCCCTCGCGATGCGAGGCGGGCGTCTGTGACAGTGCCAGGTGGACTCCCGTGACGTCGTGACCGGCATCGATCGCACGCGCCGCAGCAACCGCCGAGTCGACGCCACCCGACATCGCGGCGAGGACCTTCACGGCGAGTCGCGCCTCATGAGACGGTCCGGCGGGCCGATCGCGCCCTGGTCACCGCCGGGCCGATCGCGGCCACCAGCGCGTCGACATCGGACTCGGTCGACGGGTGGCCGAGGCTGAACCGAAGCGAGGACTTGGCCCGGTCCTCGTCGTGGCCCATCGCGAGCAACACGTGACTCGGGCGCGCCACCCCGGCCGAGCATGCCGAGCCGGTCGAG
Organism: Mycobacteriales bacterium; assembly: GCA_036268295.1. Lineage (GTDB taxonomy): Bacteria > Actinomycetota > Actinomycetes > JAFAQI01 > JAFAQI01 > DATAUK01. The sequence continues at coordinate 22,361 of DATAUK010000027.1, forward strand.
CACTCGACGCCGTGCGCGTCGAGCAGCATCAGCAGGGCGTCGCCCTCGCAGCCCGGGAACGAGAAGTGCGCGTTTGCGGGCAGCCGTCCCGCCGCCAGCGACGCGTCACCGTTGAGCTGCGCATCGGGCACCACCTCGATCACCCGGGTGACCAACTCGTTGCGCAGGCCGCGCAGCCGCTCGGCGCGATCATCGGTCTCCTTGACCGCGATCTCGACCGCCAGCGCGAACGCAGCGACCCCCGCCACATCCAAGGTGCCGGACCGGACATCGCGCTCCTGGCCGCCGCCGTGAAGCAGCGGCACCGAGTCGACGTCGCGGCCCAGCAGCAACGCGCCGACGCCGACCGGGCCGCCGACCTTGTGTCCGGTCACGGTCATCGCCGCGACCCCGCTCGCTGCGAAGTCGACCGGCAGCGCGCCGACCGCCTGCACCGCGTCGGTGTGCATCGGTACGCCGTACTCCGCGGCGACCGCTGCGAGCTCAGCGATCGGCTGGACGGTGCCGACCTCGTTGTTGGCCCACATGACGCTGACGAGAGCGACCTCCTCAGGCGCAGCCTCGATCGCCTCGCGCAGCGCTTCCGGAGCGAGCCGGCCCTCGGCGTCGACCGGCAGGACGACCAACTCGGCGCCCTCGTGCTCGGTGAGCCACATCGCGGCGTCGAGAACGGCGTGGTGCTCGACCGCGCTGACCAGCACCCGGCGGCGGCGCGGATCGGTCGCGATCCGCGACCAGAACAGGCCTTTGACGGCCAGGTTGTCGCTCTCGGTGCCACCGCTGGTGAACACCACCTCGCTCGGGCGCGCGCCGAGTGCGGCGGCGACCGTCTCGCGCGACTCCTCGACGACCCGGCGGGCGCGGCGGCCGGTGGCATGCAGCGACGAGGCGTTGCCGACCTGACCGAGCAGCTCCGACATCAGATCGACCGCCTGCGGCAGCATCGGCGTTGTGGCCGCGTGGTCGAGGTAGGTCATCACGGTCCAGACTACGGACTTGGCTCAGCTGAGCAGGATCCGCGGCGAGAGCGGCACTCCGGCCAGCTCGGTCAGCGCACTGCGATCGGCCGCGACGAGCTGGGTGGGCACCCGACCGGCCGCCGCTCTCATGTCGGTCGCAACGCTGATGACGGTTTGCGGGTTGTCGGCCTCGACACCGCTGAAGTGCACCACAACCGACATCGCGCCATCACGCCGACGGCGGCCGACGACGACCCGCCAATCCACGACGTCGCCGCGGCGTGACAGCACACCGCCGATGGCGCGCAGGTCGATGCTGCGCCCCGACTCCAGTGCCACGACCAGGGCGGCTCGTTGCGCGTCCTTGACCCGGGGCACGACCCGGCCGCAGGACGGGCACGGCCTCGCTGAGATCCCGGACACCACGTCGCCGGTGCGCCACCTCAGCATCGCGCTCCCGCGTAGTCCGAGCTGGGTCAGAACCAGCTCGCCGCGGGTCGTGGCCGGCCCGCCGGTCTCCGGGTCGACCACCTGCACGACGTCAAGGTCCGGATAGGTATGTAACCCGGTGGTGCCGCCGGACTCGCGACACTCCCCCCACAGCACCCGCGCACCGGACGGCGCGTGGACGGCAAGAACGGCTGCGTCCGCCGGAGCGCCGGACGCGGCGAGTGCTTCGGTCGCCGCGCAGCGTTCCGCCTCCGAGGGCGCGCCGACCAGCAGCAGGGTCCGGACCGCGGCGAGATCGGTGAGGGCGCCGAGCATCTCCGCGGCCGACCCGGCCGGCAGTGCGATGACGGTCGGCGGCACCAGCCGCGCCGCCGCGGCGAGGCTGGCCGGGTTCTCGCCGGGGAAGATCGCCGGCGCGCCGGCGGCAAGTGCGCCGCCCTGCAGCGAGACGTGTTCGGTCGTCGCGCCGGGCGGCACAGCTGAGAGCAGCACGTCGTCGCGGGTCAGCCCGAGCACTTCCCACAGGCGGGCGCCAGCACGGGCGATGATGTCGAGATCGCCTCGGGTCGAGCCGAGCGGATAGCGAAAGCCCAACCCGGCGAACACGTACGACGTCGATCGTGAGTCGGTGGGAGTGACCTGAGGCCGCGCGATGGGCTGCACCGGGCGACGCCGGAACCCGCGGCGTAGCTCCGGCTCGGCAACCGGGACCGACGCGATCGAGCCACCCGGCTCGAGCACGAGGGCCAGCATGCCGGCCGGATCACCATTCGCGCTGACGTCGCGTTCGCCGATCGCCGGCAGCGTCTCCAGGTCGGCGACCGAGCGCACCGACGACGGCTCGCGGTCGAAATCAGCGAGCCGGCGACGCCACAACGGCGACAGCGGAGCGATCGCAGCGCTGACCTGCTCGCGAACGAGCTCGTCTTGCATCGCGGCCAGCGACTGCTCGCTGTGTCGATCCCACCCAGGTGCCACAGCGCCGCACCCTATTCGACCCGCGGCATCGTCTGCTGAATCAGGCCTTGCGCCGCTCGACCTCTTCGGTCAGCTGAGGTACGACGTCGAACAGGTCGCCGACGACGCCGAAGTCGACAAGCTCGAAGATCGGCGCCTCGGGATCCTTGTTGATCGCGACGATCGTCTTGGACGTCTGCATGCCGGCCCGGTGCTGGATCGCGCCGGAGATCCCGACCGCGACATAGAGCTGCGGCGAGACGGTCTTGCCGGTCTGGCCGACCTGGTTCTGATGCGGGTACCAGCCGGCGTCGGTCGCGGCGCGCGAGGCGCCGACCGCCGCGCCGAGCGAGTCGGCGAGCTTCTCGATGAGAGCGAAGTTCTCGCCGCCACCCATGCCGCGGCCACCGGAGACGACGATCGAAGCCTCGGTGAGCTCCGGGCGGCCACCCTTCTTCTCGCTGACACTCTCGAGGATCTTGGCCTTGGTCGCCGACTCCGACAGCGACACCGTGACCTGCTCCTCGGCCGGCTGCGCCGGCGACGGCTCGGGCGGCGTGGAGTTCGGGCGGACCGTGATGACCGGCGTGCCGCGAGTGACCGAAGACTTCACGGTGTAGGCACCGCCGAAGATCGACTGGTCGGCGACGAAGCCGTCGCCCACACCGACCGCGTCGGTGATCAGCCCGGAGTCGACCTTGACCGCGAGCCGCGCCGCGATCTCCTTGCCTTCCGGCGAGCTTGCGATCAGCACCGCCGCCGGCGAGGACGCCTCGACGAGCTGCGCCAGCACCTCGGCCTTCGGCGCGACGACGTAGGAGTCGAGCTCGGCGTCAGCGGCGATGTAGACCTTCTGTGCGCCGTGCTCGGCGAGTGCTGCCTTCGCGTTGTCATAGCCGGTGCCGATGAAGACCGCCGACGGCTCGCCGAGCGAGCGGGCGAGCGTCAGCAGCTCAAGTGTGACCTTCTTGGGCGTCCCGTCGACGTGCTCGACGAGAACGAGGACCTCAGCCATGTGTCGTCATACCCCTTCTCAGACGAGCTTCTGCGACGCGAGGAAGTCGGCCAGCTTGACGCCGCCGTCCCCTTCGTCCTTGACGATTTGACCGGCCGCCTTGGGCGGGCGCGCGGCGAACTCCGCGACCGCGGAGCCGGACCCGCCGAGCCCGACCTTGTCGGCCTCGATGCCGGCATCGGCCAGCGTCAGGGTGGTCATCGGCTTCTTCTTGGCCGCCATGATCCCCTTGAACGACGGGTAGCGCGGCTCGTTGATCTTCTCGACAACCGACACGACGACCGGCGTCGCCGCTTCGACCACGTCGTAACCGGTGTCGGTCTGTCGCTCGATCTTCACGTTGCCGCCGGCGACCTCGACCTTGCGGGCGAAGGTCAGCTGCGCCTCGCCGAGTCGCTCCGCGAGCATCGCCGGGATGACGCTCATCCGGGCGTCGGTCGACTCGACACCGAGCAGCACGATGTCGTGCTCGATGGTGCCGATCGCCTTGGCCAATGCGTAGGACGTCGCAAGCGCGTCCGAGCCGTGCAGCGCGTCGTCGACGACATGGACCGCCTGGTCGGCGCCCATCGACAGCGCCTTGCGGATCGTCTCGACTGCCTTGCCCGGCCCCATCGTCAGGATGGTGACGGTGCTCTCGTCACCCCCACCACCGGCGAGCAGAGCCTCTTTGATCCGGAGCGCCTCTTCGACGGCGTACTCGTCGAGCTCGTTCATGACGCCCTCGACGCCTTCGCGGTCGACGGTCTTGTCGGAGTCGCTGAGCTTCTTCTCAGCCCAGGTGTCGGGCACCTGCTTTACGCACACGACGATGTTCATGGCCGGCGGCCGACCTCCTGCGGTAGGGCTGCATGGGATTCACGCGGAGTCATGATCCTGGGTGCAAACTATAGCAAGCGCCTACCAGGCGCCGCGCGCGAGGTAGGTGCGGGCCGTCAGTCCGCGAGGCCGGCGACCAGGTTGATTGTTGCGGCCAGGATGACTGCGCCGAACAGGTAGGACAGCAACGCATGTCGCAGCGCGAGCCGGCGATATTCCGCGCTCTGCAGGTCGGTGTCGGAGACCTGGAACGTCATCCCGACCGTGAACGCCAGATAAGCGAAGTCGGTGTATGGCGGGCGCACCTTGTGCTCAAACTCGACGCCGCCCTCGGCGCTGCTGTTATCGGCGCTGTTGTGGTCTTGACCACTCGAACCGCCGTAGTAGAGCCGGGCGTATTTCAGCGTGAAGATGGTGTGAACCAACAACCAGGACACCACGACCGAGCCGGCGCCGATGCCGACGTCGGCGCCCTCGATCGAGCCGTGACTCGAGTTCGACTGCACGATGACGACCGCGATCGCGCCGAGACTGGCCACCGCGGCGGTCAGCAGTACGAGGTCGGCGATCGGCCGGCTCGGATCCTGACGCGCCGCGTGTTCGGCGGTGGTCTTGGCATCGAGCGGCCAGATCGCGAGCCATACCCGGGTCAGGTAGAGGAGGACCGCGGCGTCATACCCAGCGATCGGCCCGAGTCCCGGGCGAACCAGGACACCGACCAGCACGCCGGCCACAATGCCCGGCACGAGCGTGAGCAGCCCCTGCCGGCGCGCCGTTGGCAGTCGAGCGGTCAGGGCGTCAGCACCATCGTGAGCGCGCTCGACGCGCTGAACGGCTGATCGGTCGTCGCCCTCAGCCGACCACCGGACCCGGCAGGCGCGGCGCCGCCGCCGTCGGCGAGCAGTGAACTGACCTGACCGCCTCCGGTCCCGATCGCCGAGTTGCGCACTGCCGCACCGGACGGGCCGGTCCATCTGGTGACCGCTGAGGACTTCACGGTCCAGTACGACGCCAGCCAGTCGCTCGCGACCACACCGGTGACCACCGGCGTGACCGCCGACGTGGCGGTGGCATGGGTGGAGGCACCGACAAATCTGATCGGCGCGGTCAGGCTCACCCCGGAGTACGCCGCGAGCTGCAGGCTTCCCTTGACCACGGCCGGGAACTTGACCGTGACACTCGACCCGGCGTCCGCCGCCGTGGCGACCTTGCTCCACACCGTCGTGGTCATCACCGGATTCGGCTCGGTGCCGACAACGGTCCAGCCAGCCGGCGCGGTCAGCGCAGCGGTGCTCACCCCGGTGGCCGCGAGCACCATCGTGTCGCCGGCCGTCACGGCCGCCGGCACCGCGACGGCCTCGGTCGCTGAGTTCTTCGTCGTACCAGCGGCTCCGACGAAGGCGATCGAAGTCGGCGGCGGTGGTGGCGGCGGCGGTCCGGTCGTCGCACAGATCCCGAACGAACCGCACATGTCGGTCGTCGTCGCATCCGCAGCGTTGCCGAGCAACGGCAGGCCGAGCAGCTCCTCGGTGGTCTTGAGCAGTGAGTAGTGCGACAGGTTCGTGGCCGAGACGACATGCGTGGTGTAGGGCGAGATGACGATGTCGGGGACGATGCAGTCGGCGGCCTGCGAGTCGATGCAGTCCTCGCCGTCACCCCCGCCGCGGCCTTCGTCCCAGGTGATGTCGATCGCCAGGTTGCCGCTGGTGTAGTCCGGGCCGCTGGTCAGGATCGGGATCCACTTCGCGAGCCAGGTATCGCCGCCCTTAACCGTGTCCGGGCACGAGGTGTCGGGCGCGGGCACGGCGTGCATGTCGTCGCAAAGCCCAGGCGTGACAAAGGAAAATGCCGGCAGCGAGCCGGCTGCGACGGCCGTCTCCAATGCGCCCGAGCTCGTCGTACCCAGCGGCACGTCGTTGGTCTTGCAGTCACCGGTGCTCGGGGCGCCGAGCGGCAGCGAGGAGTACGACGCCGCCGGGTTGTGCCGGCCGAGGTAGTACTGGCTCGGCGGGTCGCTACCGGTCTGGAAGGTGTGGTCGCAGTTGGTCGGCATGAACTCCTCGTAGCTGCGCCACGACGGGTCGATCTGGGAGAAGATGCTCGGCACCGCGAAGTAGCCCAGGCCGTCACTCGGATGGTTCTGGAAGCTGCCGCTGGTCAGCGCGAGGTAGTTCGGATAGCTCGGGTGCGTGGCGGCGTGGTAGTCCGACGTGCTGCCGCATTGGGAGAGCAGCGAGTCGTCGATGTATGACGCACTCGGGTCGCCTGGGATCGCCTTGGAGCCGGTCCCGTAGGACTCGTTCTCCATCACGATCCACAGCACTTTGGTGATGTGCGGCGCGGTGCCGGCCATCGAGCCGCACAGCGCGCCGGCCGACGCCGCTCGCGTCGCCGCAGCCGCTGGCGCGCCGGGCGCGGCCGTCAGTCCGAGGGACAGCGCAACTCCCAACGTGCCAACGGCGGCCAGCAGTCGGATTCTCATCGCGACGCTGACGATACGGCCCGGTGCTCAGGACCGGAGGACGAACGCCGAAATCAGCCGGCGGCGGCCATCACCGGCACCGTCGAGCCGCAGTCGCACGAGGCCGCGACGAAGCGCTGCGAGTCGCAGCCGTCGCCGTGGCACCCGGAGCGGCCGCACTCCGCGCAGTCGACCAGCAAGTTGTTGCAGGCACTTCCATCGAACAGCCGTCCGTTGCAACGACGCATGACGTTCTCCCGATACCTAGAAGCCGACTTAGTGGAACTGCTCTTCTTCGGTGGATCCCTTGAGTGCCAACGTTTCTGCCGCCGGGTCGATCGCAGTGGCGATCAGGTCGAAGTAGCCGGCGCCGACCTCGCGCTGGTGCTTGGTCGCGGTGTAGCCATCGGCCTCGGCCGCGAACTCGCGCTCCTGCAGCTCGACGTAGGCCGACATGTCCCGCGTGGAGTAGCCCTTGGCGAGATCGAACATGGCGTAGTTCAAGGCGTGGAAGCCGGCGAGGGTGATGAACTGGAACTTGTAGCCCATCGCGCCGAGCTCGCGCTGGAATTTCGCGATCGTGTCGTCGTCGAGATGCGCCTTCCAGTTGAACGACGGCGAGCAGTTGTAGGACAGCAACTGGTCCGGGAACTCCTTCTTGATCGCCTCGGCGAACTGCCGGGCGAGCTCGAGATCCGGCTTCGAGGTCTCCATCCAGAGCAGATCAGAGTACGGCGCGTAGGCCAGGCCACGCGCGATGCAGGGGTCGATTCCGTTGGTAACTCTGTAGAAACCTTCCGCCGTACGGTCGCCGGTAAGGAACGGCTGGTCGCGCTCGTCGACATCGCTGGTGATCAGCGTGGCCGCTTGGGCGTCGGTGCGCGCGACGACGAGCGTCGGCACGCCCTCGACATCGGCGGCCAGCCGGGCGGCGTTCAGGACCTTCACGTGCTGCCCGGTCGGGATCAGCACCTTGCCGCCGAGGTGGCCGCACTTCTTGGCCGAGGACAGCTGGTCTTCCCAGTGCACACCTGCGGCGCCGGCCGAGATCATCGACTTCATCAGCTCAAAGGCGTTCAGCACGCCGCCGAAACCGGCCTCCGCGTCGGCGACGATCGGCGCCAGCCAGTCGATGTCGTCGCTGCCGCCCTCGCTCCAGCTGATCTGGTCGGCGCGCATCAGCGCGTTGTTGATCCGCCGGACCACCGCGGGGACCGAGTTCGCGGGATACAGGCTCTGGTCCGGGTAGGTCTGGCCGGCCAGGTTCGCATCCCCTGCCACCTGCCAGCCGGAGAGGTAGATCGCCTTGAGGCCGGCGCGCACCTGCTGCACCGCCTGGTTGCCGGTCATCGCGCCCAGCGAGTTCACGTAGTCCTCGCTGTTCACCAGCTCCCAGAGCTTCTCCGCACCGCGTCGAGCAAGGGTGTGCTCCTCCTGGACCGAGCCGCGCAGCCGCACGACGTCGGCGGCCGCGTGCCCACGCGTGACGCCCTTCCAGCGCGAGTCGGACTCCCACTGTGCGGTGAGCTCGTCGGCTTGGGTCTGCTGGATGGACGCGGTGGACGTACCCACGGATCGCTCCTCTGTTGTCGTCGACATCACGATGAGTGAACTTCCTTCGGTGTTTCTACTATTGCCCGACACTGCACGCGAAACGACCACAAGTTGAGAAGAAGAATCGCGTTTCTTTCGCTAATATGAAGAACATGGATACCGTCACCCTCGGTCAGCGGATCCGGCACCTGCGCCGCGACCGCGGCCTGACGCTCGCCCAGCTCGCCGCTGAGGTCGGCTCCGCCAGCTCGGCGCTGTCGATGATCGAGAACGGCCGGCGCGAGCCGAAGCTCTCGCTGTTGTCCTCGATCGCGACCGTCCTCGAGGTTTCGGTCGAGGACCTGCTGCGTCCCGAGCCGCCGAGTCGCCGGGCCTCGTTGGAGATCGCGCTCGAACACGCCCAGCGCGAGCCGTCGTACGCCTCATTGGGTCTGCCTGCCCTGCGACCGAGTCCCCGAATCCCGACCGACGTGCTCGAACATGTCGTCGCGCTCCATGACGAGCTTCGGCGCCGCGACGCCAGGTTCGCGGCGACGCCGGAAGCGGCGCGGCAGGCCAACGTTGAGCTGCGCCGGCAGATGCGCAGCATGGACAACTACTTCCCCGACATCGAGCGCGCCGCCGGCCACGCGCTGAGCTCGGTCGGCTACACCGGCGGTGCGCTGCCGCAACGCATCATCATCGACCTCGCCGGCCATTACGGCTTCACGCTTCACAACGTCACCGACCTGCCGGAGTCGACCCGCTCGATTACCGACCTCGAGCATCGCCGGATCTACCTGCCGCAGCGCCCGGCCGGACACGACCCGAGGTACGTCGTCCTGCAGACCCTCGGCCACTTCGCGCTCGGCCACACCGACCCGACCGACTTCGCCGACTTCCTGCGGCAGCGGGTCGAGGCCAACTACTTCGCCGCGGCGACGCTGGTGCCGGAGGTCACGGCGGCGAAGTTCCTCAGTGACGCCAAGCGTGACCACGCCCTCGACATGGAGGACATCCGCGACGTCTTCGCGGTCTCGCACGAGACCGCGGCGCACCGCTTCACCAACCTCGCGACCCACCACCTCGACCTGCCGGTGCACTTCAGCCGCACCGACGGCGGCGGCGCGATCTACAAGGCCTACGAGAACGACGGGTTGGTGTTCCCCACCGACGCAATCGGGGCGATCGAGGGCCAGCTCGCTTGCCGTGAATACTCCTCGCGTCAGGTTTTCACCGCGCCCGAGCGCTACGGCACCTACGCGCAATACACCGACACCCCGGCCGGCACCTTCTTCTGCACCGCGCACGTCCAGCCCGGCTCGCCGGGGGAGTTCGCGGTGACGGTCGGGGTGCCGTTCCAGCACGCCAAGTGGTTCCGCGCCGCCGGCACCCAGCGGCGCCGTCGCTCGGCCTGCCCGGCGCCGAGCTGCTGCCGTCGGCCGCCGGTCGAGCTCGCCGACCGCTGGTCCGGCCTGGCCTGGCCCTCAGCCCGCGCCCATACCCACCTGCTGGCGGCACTTCCGCCGGGCACCTTCCCCGGCGTCGACACGACGGATGTCTACAACTTCCTGGATCGTCACACCCCAGTGACCGACGACCTGGTCATCGCCGACTAGAACTTGCCGGTCGCACTGGTGCCCGCGCCAGGACAGGAAGCCGACGAACGCGCCGGCCCGCTGAGGACATGCCAGGACGGAAGTTTCCCGCGCTGCGTTCTAGGAACCCCGCGCAGCGGCGGCGGTCGCGACGTCTCGCGGATAGCTCGACATCGCCCTCAACAACACCACCGAGCTTGCCAGCAGCGGCACCAGCATCACCAGGAAGGTCCAGTGCAATGCGCCGTGCCGGTTGCCGAACACGATGTCCGACATCGCGCCGAACAAGACCGGCGCGAGCGCCTGCGCGGCGGTCCGCAAGAAGGTCCGGATCCCCTCGGCTCGGCCCCACAACGGCGGGATCATGATGTCGAGCCGAGCCGCATCCAGCGGCGGGTTCTGCGCCGAGAGCCCGAAGGCCGCCACGACCAGGTACGGCAGCGCGCGCATCGGGTGGTGGGTCAGCAGCGCCGGGATGAACGCCAGCGCCGCCACTCCTGAGGTGACAGCCGCGACCAGGATCCGGCCGTTGATGACGCCACGGCGCAGCAATGCATCGCCGATCCGGCCGCCCACCAGCACGCCGATGACCGCGCCGAGCCCGAGCGCGAGAATCAACAGGTTGGCCAACGCCTGGTTCAGCCCGTATTGCTGGTGGACCAGCTCCGAACCGAACGTCTGGATGCCGGCGAGGTAGAAGTAGCCGCAGGCGCCCGCCACGATCATCACCAGGTTGGTGCGGATCGACAGGATGTAGCGGGTCGCCGCGCCCAGCTTCATCAGGCTGGCGTCACCGACCAGCACATTGCCGTGGTCCGGGGCGATGCCCTTCTCGCGAGAGACCCGCTGCGCGTCGGTCTCCTCCATCTCCTCGACCTCGGCGACATCCTCGGCGTCCTCGCCCATCACATAACCGGCGGTCGCCACCCGCGGGATCTGCAACGCACCCGGTGGGATCGCGCCGCCACCGCCACGGACCGGCTCCGGCAGCTTGAGCACCGCCCATGCGATCAGGAACGCCGGGATCGCGAGGATCACAAACGACAGCCGCCACGACAGCGCCGCGACGTCACCGGTCACTGCGAACCCGACGCCGCCGCCGAGCAGCTCGCCGGTCAGCACATAGCTGTAGATCCGGCCGCGTTCGGCGCTGACGAACCAGTCGCCGAGCATCGAGGCGATCACGGGTCCGGCGGAGGCGGTCGCGATCCCGAGGAACAGCCGGGTCAGCAGCAGTCCGCCGAACGAGTGCGCGGTCGCACTCCACACCATGCAGCCACCCCACAACACGATCGACAGACCCAACGTCGTCGTACGCCGCAGCCGGTCGGCGAGCACGCCGAACGGGATGCTGGCGATCGCGGCGACCACCGCGTTGACGGCGACCAGCAGGCCGATGTCGGCGTTGTCGATGTGCAACGCATGACGCAACACGGTGGCAGAAGCGCCGACCGTCGCGGTGTCGGCGCTGGACAAGGCAAGCACGGCACCGAGCACCAGGACGACGCGGCTGCGCGCTGGACCGCCGAGAGCGTCCTCGATCCGGCTGGCGATCGCGCGAGCGCCGCGCCCGGCAAGCCGCCGCACCAACCCCGGCCGCCGCGGCGCAGCCGGCTCAGCCGACTCCTCCGGCTCGACCTGCTCAGTAGTCGCGTCGCTCACCTGACCGATCCTCTCGCCGAACTTGCGCAAATCAACCGTTGCGACCCCGTGAAACGGTTGATTTGCGCAAGTTCGGCGTTAGACCAGGCTCTCGCGCCACGCTCGGGTCAGCGCGGCGTACTCCCCGGTTCCTTCCTCGAGCAGGTCACTCGGCGTGCCGTCCTCGATGATCCGGCCGTCGGCCATCACCAGCACCCGGTCGGCGATTGCGACGGTCGAGAGCCGGTGGGCGATGATCAGCGCGGTGCGGTCCTTCAGCACGGTGCGAAGCGCGTTCTGCACCAGCCGCTCGGTCGGGGCGTCGAGCGACGAGCTCGCCTCGTCGAGGATGAGGATCGCCGGATCCGCGAGCAACGAGCGGGCGAGCGCGATCAGCTGCCGCTGCCCGGCCGAGAGCCGGGCACCGTTCTTGCCGACGCTCTCGTCGTATCCGTCGCGAAGATGCGAGACGACCGCATCGACGCCGACCGCCCGGCCGGCCGCCTCGATCTCGGCGCGGCTGGCGTGCGGGCGACCGAACGCGATGTTCTCCGCGACCGAGCCACCGAACATGAACGACTCCTGGGTGACCATCGCGATCGCGCGGCGCAGGTCGTGCTCCGAGAGGTCGGGCAACCGGATGCCATCGACGCTGACAACGCCGATCTGCGGGTCGTAGAACCGGGCAAGCAACCGCGCCAGCGTTGACTTTCCGGCGCCGGTGTTGCCGAGCAGGGCCACGGTCTGACCGGCCGGGATCGACAGCGAGAACTCGTGCACGATCTCCCGGCCCGCCCGGTAGCCGAAGCTGACCGAGTCGAAGTCGATCGCGCCGCGGAACTCCCCGGCCGTGTCGGCCGCGGAGACCGCCGGCACCGCAACGCTCGGCGTCTCGTCGAGCACGCCGGCAAGCTTCTCGATGCCGGCAGCCGCGCCCTGGAACGAGTCATAGAACTGGCTGACCTCGGCCATCGGCTCGAAGAACTGCCGTAGATAAAGCACGAACGCGGCCAGCACGCCGACGCCCATGTCACCGTCGATGACGCGAGTCCCGCCGTACAACAGCACGACGGCGGTCGTGATGTTGCCGACCAGCCGGATGCCGGGCCAGTAGACCGTCAGCAGCTGGAACGAGGTCGTCATCGCCTCTCGGTTGCGCTCGTCGAGATCGCGGAAGATCTCGTCGTTGCGCGGCTCGCGGCGGAACGACTGCACCGCGCGGATCCCGCGCAGCGACTCGACGAAGTGGATGATGACCAGCGCAATCGCCTCGCGAGTACGCCGGTAGGCGACCGTCGAGTGGCTCTGGTACCACCGGCTGAGGAAGAACAGCGGGATCAGCGAGATCAACGACACCAGCGCGAGCGGCCAATCAAGCACCAGCAGGATGACCGTGATCGTGACGATGGTGAGCACCGAGGTAACCAGCGTGTCGAGCCCGGCGTCGAGCAACGCGTTGATCGCATCGAAGTCCGAGGTCAGCCGGCTGATCACCCGGCCCGAGGTGTAGTTCTCGTGGAAGGACAGGCTCAGCGACTGGAAGTGGACGAAGACGCGGCGCCGCAGCTCGATCACCGCGTCCTGGCCGATCCGTCCCGACCCGAGCAGGAACACCCGGGTCAGCCACGCCTGGGTGATCGCGCAGGCCACGATCGCGATCACCACCGCGAACAGCGTGGTGTGGTCGCGCTGACTGGCGTGATGGATCCCGGCGTCGATGCCGATGCCGACCAGCGCCGGGATCGCCATCGACGCCGCGGTCCCGACCACGATCGCGAGCGTCACGTTGATCATCGAACGGCGGTGCGGCCGGAGCAACGACGCGAGCAGCACCCGGGTACGCCGGCGAAGGATCACCGAGACCGACGACGGCATCTCCTCGTCGGTGTCGGCCGCGACGCCTCGCCACTGCTCGATGTCGTCAAGCTCGGCGCGAGCCTCGCCGTCGCGTTCGGTGTTGACGTCGGTCACGATGCCTCGGTCCAGCTGTCGTCGACCGAGAGGATCTCGGCGTACGCCGGCACCTGCATCAGCTCCGAGTGCGTGCCGAGCGCGGTCAAGGTGCCGTCCTGCAACAGCGCGACCCGGTCGGCCAACGCGACCGTCGAGGGCCGGTGGACGACCACGAGGCCGGTGGTCTCACCGAGCACCGCGGCGAGCGATCGCTCGACCAGCGCCTCGGTGTGCACGTCGAGCGCCGAAAGCGGATCGTCGAGCACCAACACGGTGGGCTGGGCGACAACCGCACGGGCCAATGCCAGCCGCTGCCGCTGCCCGCCGGACAGCGACAGGCCCTGCTCCCCGATCCGGGTGTCGAGCCCCCACGGCAGGTCGTGAACGAAGGTCGCCTGCGCCAGCTCCAGCGCGGCTTGCAGGTCGGCGTCGGAGGCATCGGGGCGGCCGAGCGCGAGGTTTTCCCGGACACTCATCGAGAACAGCACCGGATCCTCGAAAGCGGTCGCGACCTCACGGCGAAGCGACGTGAGCGAGAGGTCGCGGATGTCGATGCCGTCGAGGGTGATCCGCCCGGCTGTGACGTCGTGAAGCCGTGACGGCAGCGAGGTCAGGACGCTCTTGCCGGAGCCGGTCGCACCCACGATCGCCACCGTCTCGCCGGGCTCGATCGTCAGCGAGACGTGGTGCAGCGTCGGGGTGGCGGCGTCGTCGAACTGGAACGCCACCGACTCGAAGCAGAGCCGGCCGCGGCCCCGAACCAGCGGCACCGGCCGCAGCGGGTCGGCGATCGTCGGCACCGCCTCGAAGACCTCGATCAACCGCATCGCCGCAGTTGCTGCCTCCTCTGCCATCGCCAGGATCCAGCCGATGTCGATGACCGGCCACTGCAACAGCACCAGCAGGGTCACAAAAGCGACCAGCGCACCGAGGGTCATCGCGCCATGCACGACGGCGAGGGCGCCGAGCAGCACGACGAACGCCATCGTGAGGTTCGGGATGAGCATCAGCAGCGACCAGAACCGCCCGAGCAGACCGACCATGTCGAGCTGCGAGCCCCGCACCAGCTCGGCGGACTCCAGGAACCGCGAGGTCAGCCACGGCCCGCGCCCGAACGCTTTCGTGACCCGGACGCCACTCGCAGCCTCCTCGGCCAGTGTCGCGAGGTCACCCTGCTGGTCCTGCATCCGCCGGGAGACGACGGAGTAGGACGCGCCGAACCGCCGCGACAGCACGATGACCGGGATCGTCGACGCGGCGACCAGGATCCCCAGCGGCCAGTACGTCGCGATCAGCAACACGATCACCGCGATGTACTGCAGCGTGTTGACGACGAGATAGATCGCGCCGAAACCGAAGAACCGGCGGATCGTCGACAGGTCACTGGTCGAGCGGGAGAGCAGCTGGCCGGTGCCCCAACGGTCGTGGAAGCTCACCGAGAGCTTCTGCAGATGGGCGTAGAAGTCGTCGCGCATGTTGCGCTCGATCGAGAGCACTGCGATCGACTGGATCCAGCGCCGACAGGCGATCAACCCGGCTTCGGTGATGCCGAGCGCCAGCACGACGAGGAACAACGGAGTCAGCTGGGCGCGGTCGCCGCGCTTGATCGGGCCGTCGACGATCGCCTCGATCACCAGCGGCACGAAGGTGCTCGCCGCGACGCCGATCAGGGCAGCGACGAACATGATGCTGATCTGGCGGGACCACGGCCGGGCGTAGGAACGAAGCCACCACAGCGCGCTCAGCCGGGCCTTGAAACCTTCGCCGACGGGAGGGTTATCCGGATCCGGAATCTGCTCTACCCCCACGACGGCCACGACCTCGACCGTACCTACCCGAAGCAACTGGATTGTCGGGCTTCGCTACCGGCTGAGGACTCACCTCACCGGGCGCAGAACGTCCGCGTCAGCGGCCGGCGAACCTCCGCGTCAGCGGCCGGCGAACTTAGCCTTGCCCGGGCCGTCCTTGACGAAGGACTCCATGCCGGTGCGCTGGTCCTCGGTCGCGAACAGTGCCGCGAACTGATGCCGCTCGATGGCCAGGCCGGTGTCGAGGTCGACCTCGAGGCCGAGATCGATCGCCTCCTTGGCCGCCCGCAACGCGTACGCCGGGCCGTTCGCGAACTGCGACGCCCAGGTCTTGGCCGCGTCGTACACCTCGTCGGCGGCGACCACTTCGTCGACCAGGCCGATCCGTAGCGCCTCGTCGGCGGCCACGAAACGACCGGTGAAGCACAGCTCCTTGGCCTTCGCTGGGCCGATCAGCCGAGGAAGCCGCTGGGTGCCGCCGGCACCGGGAATCACGCCGAGCAGGATCTCCGGCTGGCCCAGCTGCGCACTGTCGGCAGCGATCCGGCGGTCGGCGCACAGCGCGAGCTCGCAGCCGCCGCCGAGGGCGTAGCCGGTGACGGCCGCGACCACCGGCTTGGGGATTCGCGCCACCGTCGTGAACGCGGCCGACAGGCCGACCGACCGATCGACCATGTCGGCGTAGGACGCCACCGACATCTCCTTGATGTCAGCTCCCGCCGCGAAGATCTTCGGGCCGCCATAGATCACGACGGCGCGGATGTCCTTGCGCTCGCCGGCCTCGATCGCGGCCGCTCGGATCTCCTGCTGGACCTGCCCGTTGAGCGCGTTCATCGGCGGCCGGTCGAGCCGGATCGTTGCTACCGCGCCATCGACCTCGAGAGTGACAAAGTCAGCCATGCCCAGAGCGTAACGATGCCTCAGATTGCGGTGCCGGTCAGTAGAGCGCGTTGGCCAACGCCCGGCGGCCGGCCGCGAGCCGCGGGTCGTCAGGGCAGAGAACGTTGAACAAGCCGAGCAGATGCTGGCGCGCCTGGTCGCGATCATCACCCGAGGTACGCCGCACCAGGTCGACCAGCCGCGAGATCGCGTCGTCGACCTGGCCGACCAGCATGTCGAGGTCGGCCACCGCGATCTGCCCTGCGACGTCGTCGGGTGCGGCCGCGGCGCGCGCTCGCAGCGCCGGCTCATCGGCGCCCTGGGTGCGCACTAGCAGCTCGCACCGCGCGACGGCGCCGGCTGCCTCGGCATCACCGGGTGATCGCTCGGCAATTGCCTGGAACGCGGCGAGGGCGGCGTCGAGGTCACCGCGTTCGAGCGCGGCCTGCGCCTCGTCGTAGGCCGGGTCCGACGGTGGCTCGGCGGGCGCCGCGTCGTCGCTTTCCGCTTCTGCCTCCACCGACACCCGGCCGGTGATGCCGTTGGCGGCGGCGACCTTGAGCACCTCGTCGATGACCTGGCGGGCTTGCGACTCGGGCACGGCGCCTTGGAACAGCGGCACCGGCTGGCCGCCGATCACCGCGATCACGGTCGGGATGCTCTGCACCTGGAACGCCTGACCGAGTCGCTGCTCGGCGTCGACATCGATCTTGGCGAGCACCCAGCTCCCGGCATACTCGGTGGCGAGCGCCTCGAGCACCGGCGATAGCTGCTTGCAGGGTCCGCACCACTCGGCCCAGAAGTCGAGTACGACCGGGACCTGCATCGAGCGGTTGATCACCTCGGCCTCGAAGCTGGCCTCGGTGACGTCAATGATCACCGCGCCCGGGCCGGCCGCTGTCTTGTCGCCGGCGCCAGGCTGCGGCTGCGGCGGCGCGGCCGCGGGTCGCTTCAGGCCGGACAGGTCAACCGCGCCCGGCATCCGGAAGTCGGTAGGTCGCATACTCACCCAGTCAGGGTAGGGCGGGCGACCCCGCGACGGCTATCCGGCGGTCGGCGTGGGTGTCGGTGTCGCCGAGCCGCGGTGGCCTGCCTCCGGCGACGACGATGTGGTCGCGGCCGCCGTACCGCGGTGACCGTCGGTCGGCGTCGGGCTGCTGGTCGGTGCCGTCGCGCCAGGGCTGCTCGGCCTCGCCGTCGGCTGGCTGGATGTCACTGACGGCACCGGCGCCGGACTCTGGCTCTGGCTCTGGCTCGCCTGCCCGGCCGGCGACACGCTGCCGTGTGGCCCGGCCGGCTGTTGGGCGACCGCGAACGCGGTGCCGGCGGTCGCGCCGACGAGCGTGACCGTCACGCCGGTGGCGGCGAGCCGTGACGTGGTGCGGCGACGGTCGCCGCGGCGGCGTACCGCCGTAGCAGACCACTGGGAGCAGCGGTTGGTGTCGAGCGCGAGTGCCTCGAGCCGGTAGCCGATCTGGTCATCCATTGACGGTCTCCTCGATCTGGATTCGGGTGCCGGCCTCGGACATGACGGCGGCAAGAGCGGTCCGGCCGCGGGAGAGCCGGGACTTCACGGTGCCGGCGCTGACCCCGGTCTCCGCCGCAACGGCGTCGACCGAGAGATCACACAGGTAGTGCAGCGCCAGGGCTCGGCGCTGTGCGTCGGGCAGCCGGCGCAGCGCAGCCACGATGACCGCGGTGTCCGGCGACGGTTCGGTGGCCGGCGCGGTGATCGCGTGCAGCCGCAGCGCGGCGCCGATCCGGTTGCGTGCCTTGCGGCGCCGGCTGACCGCCAGCCGCCAGGCAACGGTGCGCACCCAGGCGGTTGGATCGTCGTACGACGAAACCGTTTGCCAGCGTTGCCAGGCCCGGGCGTACGCCTCCTGCACGACGTCCTGAGCCTCGGCGAGGTCACCGGTCATCGCATACAGCGCGTGGAGCAGGCGGGCTCGAGTGGCGAGGTAGAAGCAATCGAAGTCGCCGGAGTCATCGCGCAGCACGACTCATACACTCCCGAGTCGGTCGCGAGGTTGCATCAGGTTTCGGTGACTCCGGCGATCAGGTCGTCCGCCGCGGTGTAGGGGTCGGTCTCGCCCGCGACGACCCGCGACGCGAGATCGCCGAGCAGCGAGCCGCCGCGCAGGTCGCCCATCCGCTCGCGCAGCGTGGTGACGGCGAGCGACTCGATCTCGTCAGCGATCCGGGCGGTCCGGCGCCTCTCGAGCTCCCCGGAGGTCGTGAGCCACTCGCGATGCTGGACGAGCGCCTCGATCAGCGCGTCGTTGCCCTCGCCCTGCGACGCGATGGTCTTCACGATCGGCGGCTTCCAGGATCCGGGCGCCGGCTTCTCGACCAGCGACATCATTTGGCGCAGATCGCGGACGGTGTGGTCGGCGCCGTCGCGGTCCGCCTTGTTGACGACGTACACGTCGGCGACCTCGAGGATGCCCGCCTTGGCGGCCTGGATCCCGTCACCCATGCCGGGGGCGAGCAGCACCACGGTGGTGTCGGCGAGCGAGGCAATCGCGACCTCGGCCTGTCCGACGCCGACCGTCTCGACGATGACGACGTCGCAGCCGGCGGCGTCGAGCACCCGGACCGCCTGCGGCGTCGCCCAGGACAAGCCGCCGAGGTTGCCGCGGCTGCCCATCGAGCGGATGTAGACGCCGGGATCGGTCGCGTGCTCCTGCATCCGCACCCGGTCGCCGAGCAGCGCGCCGCCGGTGAACGGCGAGGACGGATCGATCGCGAGCACGCCGACCCGCTTGCCGGCGGCACGGTAGGCCGTCAACAACACTGAGGTCGTCGTGGACTTGCCAACGCCCGGCGAGCCGGTGAGGCCTACGACGTAGGCGTTGCCGGTGTGCGGGGCGAGCGCGGCCATGACCTCACGCAGCTGCGGCGAGGCGTTCTCGACCATCGAGACCAGCCGCCCGACCGCCCGCGGCTCCCCCGCGCGACCCCTAGCAACGAGCTCCGCCACGTCACCCACGGATAACCCCGCGCATGTGCCATCGGTGGGGCCCTGGACCCACGAATGTGCCATTGGTGGGGCTATAGGCCCACTGATGGCACATGCGCGGGGTTAGGCCGGGATGTGGAGCAGGAGAGCGTCGCCCTGGCCGCCACCGCCGCAGAGCGCCGCCGCGCCGAGACCGCCGCCGCGACGACGCAGCTCGAGCGCGAGCGTCAGGGCCAGCCGAGCGCCGGAGGCTCCGATCGGATGGCCGAGCGCGATCGCGCCGCCGTTGACATTGACCCGGTCCCAGTCGACGCCGAGCTGGCGCGCGGAATGGACCGCGACCGACGCGAACGCCTCGTTGATCTCGATCAGGTCCAGCGCCGAGACGTCCTCACCGGCCCGGGCCAGCGCCTTGGCGATCGCGTTGGCCGGCTGCGCCTGCAGCGACGCGTCGGGGCCGGCAACGACGCCGTGGTAGCCGATCTCGGCGAGGATCGTCGCGCCATGGTCCTCGGCGGCCTGGCGCGACATCACGACGACGGCGCAGGCGCCGTCGGAGATCTGCGAAGCCGAGCCGGCCGTGATGGTGCCGTCAGCAGCGAACGCCGGCCGCAGCCCGGCCAGTCCCTCGACCGTCGTCTCCGGCCGGACGCCTTCGTCGGTCGTGACGAGCAACGGCTCACCGCGGCGCTGAGGCACCGGCACCGCGATGATCTCCTCGTCGAACCGGCCGTCCTTCTGCGCCGCCGCCGCCAGCTCGTGCGACCGGGCCGAGAACTCGTCCTGCTCCTCCCGGGTGATCCCGAGCCGGGCGTTGTAGCGCTCGGTCGACTCGCCCATCGCGCACTGGTCGAACGCGCAGAACAACCCGTCGTAGGCCATCGAGTCGACCAGCGTGCCGTCGCCGTACTTGTAGCCGCGCCGCGCCCCCGGCAACAGATGCGGCGCGTTCGTCATCGATTCCATGCCGCCCGCGACGACGATGTCGTACTCCCCCGCGGCGATCAGCTGGTCGGCCAGCGCGATCGCGTCGAGCCCGGACAGGCACACCTTGTTGACCGTGAGCGCCGGCACCGTCATCGGGATGCCACCCTTGACCGCCGCCTGCCGCGCGGTGATCTGCCCGGCGCCGGCCTGCAGCACCTGGCCCATGATCACGTAGTCGACCTCGTCACCGGTGACGCCGGCACGCGCGAGCGCGGCCTCGATCGCGATCCCGCCGAGATCGACCGCGGCAAGGCCGCCGAGCGACCCCAGCAGCTTGCCGATGGGAGTGCGGGCACCGCCGACGATCACCGAACCAGGCATGCCTGACACGATACGGCGCATGAGCGAGTGCCGAAGCGAATCGAAGCTGGCTCGCTCCCATGACATCGGCGTCTCCGCACTGGCGCATCCGACGAGGGTGCACGAGTGAGCGCGCCACTTCTGACCCGCATCGATCACGTCGGTCTGGCGGTCCGGGACCTCGACGCGAGCATCGAGTTCTACGTCGCCACCTTCGGCCTGACCGTCGTCGGCCGCGAGACGAACGAGGCGCAAGGAGTCCGCGAGGCGATGCTGTACGTCGCGGCCGCGCCGGGCGGGGCGTCGTACGTCCAGCTGCTCGAGCCGCTCGCGCCGGACACCCCGGTCGGGAAGTTCCTCGACGCCCGCGGCGAAGGCGTGCACCACATCGGGTACGGCGTCGACGACGTCGCGGCGGCACTCGAAGCGCTGCGGTCCGACGACATCCGGCTCATCGACGAGCGACCTCGGCACGGCTCGCTCGGCGCTTCCATCGCATTCCTGCACCCGAAGAGCATCGGCGGCGTGCTCACCGAACTCGTCCAGGCCGCGACGGCCTGAGATTAATCAGGGCCCTCGGCTCACCTACCCGCTCGGCGGACCCTAAGCCTCGATCCGTGGACCCGCCGTCCGGATGATCTTGACGCGGGCCTGTGGTGGTGGGGTTGATGGTGGGCGAGATTGAACGGCTGGTCTGGCCAGCTTTTCCTGGTTCCTTTGGTCGTGCCCGTTGGGCGTCGGTTGGGGGTCAGGCTGGCAGGGGCGGTCCGGTCGTGAAGACCTGCTGCCAGAGTTCGAGCCACGATGTCGCCCAGGGCCAGTGGGCTGGAAGGCGCAGGATCGGTCGGCGTTGCGGGAGGACCACTCGGGCCGGGACGCTGACCAGACGCCGACGCAGGGTGGCGCCGCGAGCCTTGGCGTGACGGCCACCAGCGAGGGCGCCCGCCGCGCGGAGCAGGTTGTGGGTGATCATCGCGCAGGTCGCCCATGCCGCATTGGCCGCGAACCTCCCGGAGGGTAGGTGCGCGAGCGGGCCGTCGATCAGGTCAGCGAAGACGGTTTCGATGATCGCGTGCCGGCGGTGGGTGATGTCTGCGTCGGCGGTCGGCTCGGTGCTGTTGGTGAAGAACGGGTGGTGCCGCCAGACCGGGAACAGTGGGTCTTGGCTGTTGGCGTCCCGGACCCGGCGCACGATCAGCCTGGCGGTCACCGGTGTGGTGGTGCGCGTGAACGCGGTGAAGGGGACCTCGGCGACCTCGGCGTCGGAGATGAGCGCTCCGGTGTCCGGGTCGGTCACCGCTCCCGGGTAGTGGACCGGGGTCCAGGCGTCCTCGGCGATACCCGCGATCGCCCGGGTTACGGCCGGATTTTTGTTGAACACCAACGAGAACTGCGCCCCGGCCTTCAGGCAGGCGTTCACGACCGGCCGGCTGCCGTAGGCGGAGTCACCGCGGACCAGGACCTGCCCGGCACCCGCGGCGCGGGCGACGGTGATCGCGTCGCGAACCATCGACGCTGCGCCCTTGCCGGACCCCGCCTTACCTGCCCGCAGCCGGATCCCGGCGATCACCGGCGCACCGGTCGCGGTCGAGATCGTGGTCGCTAAGGGTGAGAGGCCTTTGCGGAGCAGCGATCGGCCGGCGATCTTCGCGTGTCCGTAGCTCGCGCCCTGCTTGGCGTGTCCGTAGACCGGGCGCAGCAGCGAGTCAATGTCCACGAACGCCCGCTCGCCGATACCGGGCAGCAGGCTGCTGATCCCGACCAGGTTCACCAGATGCGCTCGAGCCGCCGACGCCAGCTGCAAGCAGTGCCCGAAGGTGAACTCGCGCAGGAACTGGCCCAGTGTCGCTGCGGCATACACCCCAGCGAAGACCTTCGCCATCCCGCCCGAACGGATCACGTCCAGGTCATCGATGCTGTCCGCGCCCGCCACCATCCCCGCCACAATCGCGGTGACCTTGCCCGCCGGGTTCACCCCCGCGGACGCCACGAACGTCGAACCGAGGTCGACCCTCGCCGCGACCAGTTCCGACAGGCCCGCGCGCTCCGCTAGCCCCATCACCGGCAGCAGGCCCGCCAGCGACACGGCATTCTCATCATCGAACACCGGCGTCGCCCGCGACCACTCTTGCGATAACCTCACCGAAAGTGCCTCCGGCAGCCGGGTGAATCAGGACTTCGACAATCCGATTTTCCCTACAACCAGAGGCACTTTTACGTTGCCGCGCCGCTCAACCCCGTCGGTCCGTCCACGGATCGAGGCT
>DATAUK010000028.1:0-20003 GCA_036268295.1 Mycobacteriales bacterium
TCGAGAACCTTTTCTCCTACGTCAAAGGCGACGGCATCATCGTCGCGGGCACAAATATCCGCGACAAGCTCCCGATGCGCAAGGTCGGCTACATCTGGGCGAAAGGCCACGTCTCCTACTGGTCGCCGAAGTCGCTCCGCACCATCGCCGACCAGTTCGAGATGAATCTTGATTTTCGGGTCCCGATTTGCGCGACTGGCAAAATCGGGCCACGCAAGCGCTATGTGATCTTCTCCCGCTCCCGCGATGTCATCAACTCCGTGTCCGATTGGTTCGGAAGCCACATGTACGCACCGTCGGAACGACCCGACGCCGCTCGACACGAGCGCGCCGGCTTCGACGATCCCGAAGCCTGACACGGATTTGCCTGATACCTGCTCGTGATGGCCGTACAGGCTTCCTGCCCTTGGGTGGCAAACGCCCGATCACAGCCTTGCGTGAGAACGACAGGCACAGCGTGAACGAGACCTTCGTCCGACAGCTGTGCTGTTGTTGCCGACTTCAAGTGTGAATATGAAACTTCGATGAGTCGGTTGATCCGCTTGGGGGTCGCCGGCGGCAGCGTAGAGAAATTATTCCATCGCTCGCTGCGTGCGACCGTCTTGGGACTTTATGTACTCGTAGGACTGCTGCACGATCTCCGCGACGGTCTTCTCGTCATCAAGCGTCGCGACGTAGTCGTCGACCGAGCGGTCGCCTTCCGCACTCATGTCAGCCACAACGGCGCACTGTATCGCTCACCCAGGTCGGTGGCACGGCCGTTGCTCGCCATGCCGATCGCGGGTCGTCAGCTCGCAGGTTGGCCGAGTTTGGCGGCCACGCTGCCGTCGGACAGTGCCTGCTCTCCTGTGGTCGTGATCCGCCACTTGGTCGACTGATCGATGCCGTTGGCCATCTGCATGATCAGGTTGGCATGCTCGAGGCGCTGGAGTGCCTCCTTCACCGGCAGCAGCAGCACGCCGGTGTTCACCGCCAGCGAGCTCTTGAAACCGCCGAGCGTCGCGGTGCAGACGTCCTGGACCCGTACGCCGGTGATCCGTTTCTTCAGTTCGTCGGATCCCAACGTAGGCATGATCTCGAGCGCTAGTGCCTCCGGAGACAATGCCTTCAGACGGTCGACTTGCGCCTGCATGGCCTCTTCATCGGCACGCTTCTCCGGGCTTTTGCGAAACATGTCGAGAGCGTAGGAGTCCGCGTCAGGGCCGACAAGTCCTGCGACCGAACCCGTTGAGCGCGCTATCGTCCCGCGCGTGGAACGCCCGGCGAGTAGTCCCGAGTGGCTGAGCTTTCACACCGCCGCAGAGCGCCCCGATCTATGGGACCAGGTGCGATCGCAGCAGCTGTTCCGTGACGTGTGGCCGGAGTACAACCAGCACGGAAACCAGGCGCCGACGTACTTCGGGGCGCTCGTTCCGCGGTTCGCCGACTTCCAGATCCTTCTCGTCGACGAGCGTTGCGCACGCGTCGTGGCGCGAGGTCGAACCATCCCGTTCCGCTGGGACGGCTCGATCGAGAACCTGCCGCAGGGGATCGATGCGCTCGGCCTGCAGGCGGTCCAAGCGGACGCCGCGCCGACAGCGCTGTCCGCGCTCGCGGCCGAGGTCGACCGATCTGTGCAGCAGACCGGCCTAAGTTCGTTCGTCATCGCGGCGATGGCGATGACCGCCAGAACCCACGGGCTACGAGCGCTGGTCGCTCCGGTACGTCCAAGCCTCAAGGATCGGTATCCCCTGACGCCGATCGAGCGCTACGCCGAGTGGCGACGCGAAGACGGGCTTCCCTTCGATCCGTGGATGCGGCTCCATGCGCGCCTGGGGGCGCGCATCCTGCGAGGCGAGCCCCGTTCGCTGCACATCGTCGCGCCCGTGGACAGCTGGGAATCCTGGACCGAGATGACCTTTCCGGAAGACGGGCAGTATGTGTTCCCCGCCGGCCTCGCTCCGCTCACCGTGACAGCCGGAGAAGGGGACTACTGGGAGCCAAACGTCTGGATGCAGCACGACGTCGCCGACCGGTCGTGATCGGATCGATCTCGATTCGAGCTGGCTGGCTAGTTACCCAACGAGTACGGCGGTCGGGTCGCTGCTCGGCTCAAGGTCCGGCGACTCGCCCTCGGCACCGGCACGGCGAGCGAAACAGGACGCTGCACCGATCACCGCAAGCATCAGCAGCGTGCCGAACAGCCAGCCGCCCACGACGTCCATCCCCCAATGCTTGATCAGGAAGATCCGGGTGTAGCCCTCGATGAACGCGAGGATCGCCACGACCGTGAACCCGACGACCCGCCACCGCCGGCCCATCCGCGGGAACGTCAGATAAATCATGTACCAGAGCACGCCGTACACGACAAGCAGTCGAGCGCAACCACCCGAGGGGAAGGACCCGAAGTCCGGGAAGCGGGTCGGCGGGCGCTCGACGACCTTGGAGAGTGCGGTCTGGCCGAACTTCTCAAAGACGTAGCTGAGCGGGACAACCAATAGCGGGATCCACCAGCCGCGCTTCTGGAAGGCCCAGATGAGTGCGAGCACGACCGCGCCGATCGGCACGATGAACTTGATCACGGGGCGGTTGCCCATGTTCGTGGCGAGGGTGTTGAAGTGATACCAAGCTCCGGAATGACTGACCCGGGGCAGCACCCAGTTCTCGAACGGTCGGTCGATACTCGACACGAAACGGCGGGCGAAACGGCCGAACGGCCAGCTGGTGATGACGGCGGCGGCCGCGCCGGCGAGAAGGACGACCACGGCAGCGATGTGGCGACCCAGCTGTTCGACGGCTATGTTGCGGATCTTGAGGAACCGGCGAAGGACGTCTTGGAACCAGTTCGCCTGGGTCGGCGTGGTGACCAGGACCAGGCCTCCAGCAGCGGCGACAACAACAACGCCGACCACGAATAGCACGTACATGCTGGTCATCGCTGAACCCTCCGCATGAAGACTGTCTGGCTGACCAGGATGACACTCGCACCAGGTCTCAGCAGGTTAGGGCGCGCAGATTCACCCTGATGGCGGTACAGCGGCCACCCGGACAAGCCGATAGAGGTCTGCTTGGAGTGCTGACCGATAACGGCTGGGCCGGGGGCCGGCTAGCCGCCTTCGATGACCTCGATGATCGTCTTCCCGTGAGTGCGGCGGTCCGGCGCGAACGCAGCAGGCGCCTCAGCGAGCGGGCGTACCGCCGCGACGATCGGCTTGAGCCGACCGTCCCTGACTCGCTGGGCCAGGTCCGCGAGCCGTGAGCGGTCAGTTTCGACGACGAAGAAAGCGGCGCGCCCGTCCTTGGGTCGCACAGTAGGCGGGCGGGAGATCGAGACGAGCGTGCCACACCGTGGATCAGAACGGTCTGCCCGGTCCTCAGCTGCGCGTGGTCGATCAGCGCCTGCCACGCCGTCAGCCCGGAGATCGGCAACGCAGCGGCGACGAGGTGGTCGACATCCGCGGGAAGCGGCGCGAGGTCGCGAGCCGCCATGGCGGTGTATTCGGCCAACGAGCCGTTGCGAGCCCAGTCGATGAGTCCGAACACCCGCTGGCCGACGGTGAGGCCGGTCGTTCCATAGCCCAGCTCGACGACGACACCCGACAGCTCGTGGCCGGGCACGGTCGGCGTCCGGTCGTGCCCGCAGCGATCGACCCAGGTTGTTGGCCACTCCAGCTCGCCAGGGGTGAAGCCGGCCGCATGGACCTGCACGATGACATCGTTCTGGCCAGGCTGCGGGCGGGGCAGCTCCGTCAGGGCGAGGCCGCCAGCACCCGCCTCGCGATCGCGAGCGGTAATCGCTTTCACGACAGCTTCATCTCCGTCATCGCATCGTCGGAATCTGCAGTCAGGCCGGCTTCGAACCTAACGCCTTCGGATGAACAACAGCGAGGCTCCTAACGCCGACAAGGTGTCCGTCGTAAAGTCCGCAAGCTCGTGCGAGCCTGACGTCCACGTGGGCTCAGGCGATGAGCAGCCGAATGCCGAGATCTGCCTCGTCGAGTTTGAGAAGATCGCGATTCCGATCGGCCCACCGACCCGAGGCGAGGTCGGCCTCGAGGCTCCGGACGGCCCGCTGCTCGATCTCCGCGCCAACGGCGGACCACGTGGAGATGCCACGACGGACCGACTCCTTCAGGTACGCCTCGGGTCGTCGCCAGTAGGCCTCATAGAAGCCGTCGATGCAATCCCACGGGACCATCACGGGCTCCGTCCGGGCGTCGATCGCCGCAGCCTTGTCGGCGAGCGGCGGATGACCGCGAAGCCGATCGAGCAGCTCGGGCAAGTAGTCGCGAGTCAGCCAGAACTCGCCGAGGCCACCGAAGTCGAACGTGAACACCACTACGTGGCGGGCGACCCGCCGCATCTCGCACAGCCCGGCAATCGGATCCGGCCAGTGATGCACAGTCGCGATCGCCATCGCGGCATCGAAGGACTGGTCCTCGAACGGCAGGCTCTCCGCGCTCCCGGCCAGGCAAGGCGCGGCACCCGGCGGGCGCTGGGCACGCATGACCGCTGATGGCTCCACGGATAGGACGTCACGGTCGGGCGGCTCATAGGAGCCGGTGCCGGCTCCGACGTTCAGAACCGTGCGGGCATCGCCAAGTGCAGCCCAGATCTGATCCGCGATCCGCGGGTCGGTCCGCCGGGTCGCGGTATAGGTAACCCCGATGGTGTCGTACAACTGCGGGCTCGACATGGCACTGCCTCTCTGCCTCGGACGCCTGCATCGTCGCAGACCGCTCATCGCATTCGGTGGCGAGGCGCGGTCAGCGGTGCGACTCCTTGGGCGCTGGGTGCACGTGCCTCACATACGTAACCGGAAGCAACTGCTGGTAGATCTTGCCGTCGTCGGAGTAGGTGAGCTGGATGCCGTGCACGGACAGCACCCCGACATGCTCTGGCTGGAGTTCGACCTGCCACCAGTACGTCGTCGCGTGTGTCACGGACACGCCCACCAGGGGTCGGTGGGGGCCTTGATCCGTCCGCGCGAGGAGCTTGAGCCAAGTGTCTGGCTGTACCGGTAGGCAACGAGGCCAACCACCCTAAGTCCAGCCGATTGGCTCATGACCTGTGCAGCCAGGATTTTCACCGGGCTGCCCGCGGTCGCCGTCAGCGCGATGGGACGGAATCGACACGCCGCTGCATCCAGTGCTGCGCAACGTCTCGCGATGGGAGTCGGTCTCGTCACCAGCGCTGCGCAAGATATGTGGCCCGCAGCCAGTCGCGGTCATGCGCATAGAGCTCAACATGGCCGGCGGCGACAGTCGCGATAAACGCAGGGTTTCCGTCCGCCGCCTGCGACAGCGATAGTGAGACTAGGTGATCGAGGCGGCGCACCGCCCAGTCGACGACGTCGTACCGGTCCACGTCGCCGTAGGCGTCACACAGCAGGCCAAGCCGCCGCCACTGCTCGTCAATGGATTGAGGCCGACCATCCGGGTGGTCGGGCGGAGTGAGCGAGACCCAGCGATAGGCGGCGTACCCCAGATCCCATAGCCGCGGTGCAGGCACCGCGAAGTCCCAGTCGATGAACGCCACCACTCGCCCGTCGCGAAACACCATGTTGTACGGCGTCACGTCCCCGTGGCAGAAAACCTCGGGCGGGTCAACATGAGGCAGCCGCCAGCCATCGAGTGGAAGGTCTAACGACTGACTACCGTCATGGATTTCACGCAGCCGGTGCCCGACCTCGGCAAGCAACTTGTCGCTCCAGACCCACGAAGGCATCGGGTAATCCGGAACGTCACCCTCGATGAACTCGACCAGCTCGACGTCACCATCGAGCCCGATCGCCTTCGGGACGGTTCCGAGGCCACGTTCGCTGAGGCCGGCCATGAGTGCATGCACCCGCGGTGACCACGGGCCGGCTTGCTTTTGCACCGTGTCACCCGATCGAACGACCGGGCCCATGTGACCTCCGGTCAACTGCACGCCATCGTGATCCTGCACTCGCTCATCCTGTCGCGCTTGACCGCGCCGCGCGACATCCTCGCTGCCTGGACACTCGCGTCGAGCAGAATTGTCAGTGTCCTCGGCTCACCTGTCCGCTCGGCCGACCTGACAAGTCGTCGCCGGGCGGGCCCGATGGGTTCAGCCAGCAGGCCAGATCGCCTTGTCCGGCCGCGGCGTCGACGCAGGGCAGGCCGCCCAGATGACTGGTGGGAACGAACGTCGCCGGCAGCACAACCTTCGCCGCTGCCGCGGTTGCGGGCGCGAGCGAGTGTTGATCGATGGCGCGCTCATGCCGCTGCCAGGCGTGATGGACGATCGGCACCAGAGTCGCGCAGATCAAGGCGATAACGGCGACCAGGCCATTGACCAGGATTGGCAACCGCAGTCGCGTCGGTCGATCAATTGCCGAGTCCAATGCCACACGTCACGTGTCGACATGGCTGAGCCTCGTCTTGATCAACCGGCTGGCTCCTCAGAGTTGTCAGGGTCCTCGGCTCACCTGCCCGCTCAGCCGACCTGACAAGTCCGTCAACCAGGAGCCGGCAGGCGGAGCATCATGAAGACCTCGTCGCGGTCGTCCCTCGGACCTAGCCGCAGCGCCGACGGCCAGCGACCGACGGTTTGCCAGCCGAGGTTGGCATAGAAGCCCTCGATCCCCTGGCCACTTCGCACCGCAATGTGCAGCTGCTCCAACCCGAGCGACGACGCCATTCGGGCCGCTTCGGTCATCAGCTCTCGGCCGTTGCCGAGGCCGCGGAACTCAAGGTCGGTCTGGACCCGCGACACCACTCCC
Organism: Mycobacteriales bacterium; assembly: GCA_036268295.1. Taxonomy (GTDB): domain Bacteria; phylum Actinomycetota; class Actinomycetes; order JAFAQI01; family JAFAQI01; genus DATAUK01. Next base: position 6,725 of record DATAUK010000028.1, read on the forward strand.
CAGTGTGCCGTCAGTGGCGAGGTGTTGAGCCGCAAGGTCAACCATCCGGCGAGATCGGCGCCGTGCAACGCGAGCAGCAAGCGATGGCTGGCGTCGAGCGAAGCGCGAAGGGCTGCCGCCGCCTCGACGACCGCCGCATCCTCGACCGGAAGGAACGGGAAGCCGACCGCGCCGCCGGCGTTTGACACTCTGGTCCAGCAGCTGACCAGATCGGTGAGCCGGTCATCGTCGAGTGAATCCGGATCAGCGACCCACTGCAGCCGGAGCGACACGTCATCAGTCTCTCGTGCCGTCAGGCGCCAGCGCGGCCGCACCCAACACGGCCGTCGCGGTCGGCTCCGCCGTACGACGACTGAGATGCCTGACGTCCTTCACACTCAGGGACGACGACCGCAGTAGCGACGACGATGCCGCCACCAAAACTCAGGACGACAGCGGCGCCGTCCGAGCCATGGCCGGCTGGCCTAGCCTGGACGAAGGTCATGATCGAAACTCCCCCGCCGGCCGATGAGGACGGCGCATTGCGCCCTCGACGCCGCCCGGCGGAGCTGATCTGCGGCTCCGGCCTCTTGCTCGGACTGATCGCGTCCTACGTCTTCATCGGGCTGGCGCCATCGATGCTGGCGCATCACGGCATCTTGCTCGAGACCCTCGCCGGGTCGAGTGCGGCGATCGTGACCGGCGGGGCCTACGCCCGGGTCGGCCGCGACTCGCTCGCCCTGGTGGTGCTCGCGCCGATCGCCACGATTGCGCTCTACGACGTCTTCGTCTGGTGGGCCGGCCGGCTGTGGGGCGAGGTGATCATCGGCTTCTACGCCAAGCACAACCCACGAGCCAGCCGCTGGATCGGGCGTGCCGAGCGGGTAGTACGCCGACGCGGGATCTGGGCACTGGCGCTCGGCTACTACCTGCCGATCCCCAACTTCGTGCTCTATCTCGCCTGCGGCGCGAGCGGCATGTCGCTCTGGATGTTTCTGCTCGGCGACCTGATGGGCCTGCTGCTCTGGGAAGCACTGTTGGTCAGCCTGGGCTGGGCGATCGGTCACCCCGCGGTGCATGTCGTCGGCGAGATCGGCCACTACTCGCTATGGGTCACGATCGGCGTCGTCGTCGCGATCGTGGCGTTCGGCGCGGTGCGGCAGCGACGAGCCGCCGCTGTCACCGGCTAGGCCATCTGACTACGCGATCGAGCATCCGGCGTAGCACCGCATGACTACTTGTAGTGATCAACCCACGCTCCGTCACCGCCGATGATGACGTTAGGTAACCGCACCACTACGAGGGGTAGGCACATGCGCCGCGGCATCACCGGGCGGATCGGCACCAACCGAGCAATCACGATCCGCATCGCCGGGGTCACGCTCACCTCCGCCGCAATCGCGGTGGCAGCCATCGGCGGCGCCACCGCCGCGCAAGCGAGCAACGGGCACCATCAGTGGGCGGTCGTTGGCCCCACGACGACCTCGACCGGCAACAACACCCCGCTCGACCTCGCCGACACCGAATCCGTCATCGGCGCGGACACCTCCTGGGCGAACGGCGACTCAGGACAGGGAATCGATGTCGCAGTGCTCGACTCCGGCGTCACCCCAGTGCAGGGCCTGAACACACCGAACAAGGTGGTCTACGGCCCCGACCTGTCGTTCGACTCTCAGGACCCGAGTACGGCGTACCTCGACGGCTTCGGCCACGGCACCGCCATGGCCGGTCTGATCGCCGGCGACGACGGCACACCGGGTGGTTTCGAGGGAGTCGCCCCGGACGCCCGCATCGTCAGCGTCAAGGTCGGCGCGAGCAACGGCGCGGTCGACGTCTCTCAGATCATCGCGGGCATCGACTGGGTCACCCAGCACGCGCAGAGCAATGGCCTCAACATCCGGGTCCTGAACCTCTCGCTCGGCACCGACAGCCTGCAGCCCTACCAGCTGGACCCGCTCGCGCACGCGGCCGAGGTCGCGTGGCGCCACGGCATCGTGGTCGTCGCCGCCGCGGGCAATGACGGCGCCGACGCCACCTCGCTCAGCGATCCCGCGACCGACCCATACCTGATCGCCGTCGGCGCATCGGACAGCAACGGCACGCTCAACCCGTCCGACGACGTCGTGGCTGACTTCTCCAGCGTCGGCAATGCCGCACGCCACCCCGATCTGGTCGCGCCAGGCGCCTACATCACCAGCCTGCTCGACCCTGGCTCCTACCTCGCCACGACTTATCCGGCCGCCCAGATCGGGACCCGCTTCTTCCGCGGCAGCGGCACGTCGCAGGCCACCGCACTGACCAGCGGTGCGGTTGCCGACCTGCTCAGCTCGAACCCGAACCTGACCCCGGACCAGCTCAAGGCGGCGCTGGTGAAGTCGGCGCAGTCGATCGGTACGTCGTCAAAGTACGCGGTCGGCGCCGGGCTGCTCGATATTCCGGGGGCCGAGAAGCAGAATGCGTCCAAGAAGCCGCAGGCCTTCCTACCGTCACTGGGCATCGGCTCGCTTGAGGCTGCTCGTGGCGACGCTCATGTCTCCGACGGCGGCGTCGAGCTGACCGGCGAGCAGGACATCTTCGGCAACCCGTGGAATGCCCGCACTCCGCTGCTCGAGGAGCTCGGCCGGAGCTGGTCAGCCGGCAACTGGAACGGCGGCACCTGGACCGGCACTGACTTCACCCCGACGACGTTCGACGGCTCGTCCTGGTACGGCAGCACCTGGTCCGGCTCGACGTGGTCGGGCTCGACCTGGTCCGGCTCGTCCTGGTACGGCAGCACCTGGTCCGGCTCGACGTGGTCGGGCTCCACCTGGTCCGGGTCGTCCTGGTACGGATCCTCCTGGTACGGCGACACCTGGTCGTAGCGCAACCGCTGCGTCCTGCACCTATCCCTACGGCCGAGGCGGCGTACCACAATGACTGGCGCAACGTCCCCGCTGCGCTCGGCGGCCAGCCGAGTGTGGTGGATGGTGGCTGTCCTGAGCCTGGCGGCGCTCGCGATGCTCGGCCGACTGCCGGCTCCCCGGGTCGACGGGCCGTGGGCGGCAGTCGCGGCGGTCACCCTCGCCCTCGGCTTCTATCTCGCGGACGCCTACCCGCTTCACATCGAGGGTCGCATAGACACTTTCACGGTCTCCGTCAGCGAGCTGCCGTTCGTGCTGGGATTGCTGTTCTGTCCGCCTGATCTCGTGGTCGCGGCGCGCTGCGCCGGCGGCGCCGCCGCGCTGGTCATCAAACGGCACCAGCGCATCGACAAACTGGCGTTCAACCTGGCCTTGCAGGTGTTCGACACCGCGCTCGGTGCGACGGTCTTCGTCGCGATCCCGAGCGCCGGGTCCAAGACGCTGCTCGGCGCTGGCAGCGCCGCCGCGGTCGGTGTGCTGGCGTCCTCGATCGTGGCGATGCTCGCGGTGAGTCTGGTCATCCGGATTCACTCCGGGCGCTGGGACGCCACCATGACCCACAACGTCGTGGAGATGAACCTGCTCAGCCTGGTTCCCAATGTGTGCGCGGCGCTGCTGATCGCCGAGGCGATCTGGCAGTCGCATCTCGTGGTGCTCCCGGCGATTGTGGTGGGGGTCGCGATGGCCGCGGCGTACCACTCCTACATCGACCTGCACCGCCGCCACGACAATCTGCGCATGGTCCATGAGTTCGTCCGAAGCGTCGACGGGTCAGCGACCTCCGAGTCGCGGATCCGCCACCTGCTCGAGCGAACCCGCGATGTCCTCCGTAGCGGCAGCGCCGAGGTCGTGCTGCTGGCCGAGGACGGATCAGGATCGGTCAGCCGTCGCCGGGTCGGCGCCGACGGCTGGCTACAGAGCGAGAGCGCGCCCTCGCCGGCCGACGACTGGCCGATCACGATGGTGGCGAGTACCGCCAAGCCATTCCTCGCGGCGCGGGGCAGCAAGGACCCGTCGGTGGCGAGCTTCCTGGCCTGGCGGGGTTGGCGCGACTGCCTGGTCGTCCCGATGCTCGGCGAAGGCCGCACCATGGGAGTCCTGGTCGTCGCGGACCGCAACAGCGATGTCACGACGTTCACCGACGAGGACGCCCGGTTGCTCACTACCGTTGCCGCCCAGGTGTCCTCAGTGGTCGAGAACGGTCAGCTTGTCGACCGGCTGACCCACGACTCGTCGCACGACGCGCTGACCGGGCTTGCCAACCGGACGACGTACCAGGACCGGCTGGCGGCAGCGCTTGCCATGCCGGGTGGGGAGCCTCTCGCCGTCCTGCTGATGGATCTCGACCGCTTCAAGGAGGTCAACGACACTCTCGGGCATCATCACGGCGACCTACTCATCCGAGAGGTCGCAGGACGGCTCCGTGACGCGGCGCCGAGTGCCGCGACGGTGGCTCGCCTCGGCGGTGACGAGTTTGCGATCCTGCTCCCCGGCACCGACCATGATGCCGCCCGCACGGCGGCACAGCGGATGTGGGACGCCGTCGCCCGGCCGTGCTCGCTCGACGGCGTCGACCTCGACGTCGAAGCCAGCATCGGCATCGCGGTGGCTCCTGAGCACGGCGACGACGGTGCGGCGCTGCTCAAGCGAGCCGACATGGCGATGTACGCCGCGAAACGCGCCCACGCCCGGATCGAGTTCTATGACGCCGACCGCGACGAGTATTCGCCACGCCGGCTGGCACTTGCCGGTCATGTCAGGGCCGCGGTCGAGAACGGTGAGATGCAGCTTCACTACCAGCCGCAGATCGACGTCAGGACCGGCGCGCTGGTCGCGGTCGAGGCACTGAGTCGCTGGAACCACCCGGAGTACGGCAACGTGGCGCCGGACGAGTTCATCTCGCTTGCCGAGCAATCCGGCGCGATCACCACCCTGACGCATTGGGCACTGGAGAGCGCCGTCCTGCAACTGGCGAAGTGGCGCGAGGCCGGCTACGAGATCGAGGTCGCCGTCAACGTCTCGATGCGAAACCTGATCGACAGCGCGATGTGCAGCCACGTCGAGGAACTGGTGCGTAGCCATCAGCTCAATCCGGGCGGCCTGATCCTCGAAGTGACCGAAAGCCAGGTCATGGCAGACCCGGAGCGGACCTTGCCGATCCTCAACCGGCTCGCCGCGCTGGGCGTCACGCTCTCGATCGACGATTTCGGCACTGGCTACTCCTCGCTGGGCTATCTCAAGCAGCTCCCGGTGACCGAGATCAAGATCGACCGATCCTTCATCGCGGGGATCGCTGAGGATCAGCAGGACGTCGCGATCGTTCGCGCGATCGTCGAGCTTGCACGCAGTCTCGGCATGCGGATCGTCGCGGAGGGCGTGGAGAACCAGCCCACCGTCGCGCGGCTGACCGCACTGGGTTGCGACCGGCTCCAGGGCTATCTACTCAGTGCGCCGCTGCCCGCTGACGAGCTGACGGCCTGGATCGATGACCATCAGGCCGAGCACGCACCGCCGCCGCGGCTGGTCGGCTCCCGCCACCTCGCCGCGGTCAGCGTCCACTCCTAACGCGTCGGCTGTCCGAGCCGCCGAGCAAGATGGCCGGATGAGCGAGGCGAGGAGTTTCGCGGGCGTCCCTCGCGGCGAGCCGCTCGCTGTTGTCCTGGTCGAGGACCACGGTCTGGCGCTCGCCTGGCACGGCGGCAGCCGACAGGTGCCGACCAGCGAGCCGGCCGCCGCACTCCGCGAGCTCGCCAGCCTCGAGCCGAGATGGACCTGGTGGGCGGCACGAGTGACGGCGACCGCCCTCGTCCAGGCTGGCATCGTGGTCCGCGCCTGCTGGGATCTAGGCGCGGTTGGCCGCTTCTTGCATGGCCTGCGTCGCGACGACCCGGCCGCAGTGTGGGCGGCTGGGCACGACCTCCCGCCGCCCGATCCGCCGCGCGAAACGCTCGACCTGTTCGACCTCGCCGAGCCGGACGCCGGATCACTGGCCTCGGACGGCCAGCTCAACACCGAGTGGCTCCACTCTCGCGCCACCAGCGACCTCGAACAAGCCCAGCAATTGGCCGAGTTGGCGATCAATCTCCAACAACGACAGCGAATACTTCTCGACCAGCTGCCCGATCCTCGTGCCGCGCCACAGCGGCCGGCCCTCGCGCTGTTGACGGCTTATTCCGAGTCGGCAGCGGCGCTGATCGCCGTCGAGCTCGAGCAGGTCGGGCTGCCGTTCGACCGCGACACCGCGAGTGCGCTCCTCACCGAGATCATCGGCGATCGGCCGGCCGATCGCGCGGCCGAGCAACGGCAACGCGACGCGCGGGATCAGGAGGTTCGGCAGGCCTTCGCGACCGGGCAGGACGTCGATCTTCGCAGTCCGGCACAGGTCCGTGACCTGCTGGCGCGGATCGGCATCGACGTGCCTGACACCCGCTCCTGGCGGCTCGAGCCGCATGCCCCGGCCTTGCCGGCGGTGGCGGCATTGCTCCGCTGGCGCAAGGCCGAGCGCACCGCGACGACGTACGGCTGGCGCTGGCTCGACACCAACGTCGCCGACGGCCGGCTTTGCGGCTCGTGGAACGCTGCTGACGGCGGCTCCGGCAGGATGACGGCAACCGCAGGTCTGCACAATCTGCCGGCCGACCTTCGGCCGGCGGTTCGCGCCGAGGCCGGCCGGCTGCTGATCCGGGCCGACCTCGGCCAGGTCGAGCCGCGAGTGCTGGCCGCGGTCTCCGGCGACGATGCGTTGATCCGCGCCACCCACGAGCCGGACATGTACGCACCGGTCGCCGCCCGGCTGCAGTGTGACCGGCCGACCGCGAAGATCGCGGTCCTCGCTGCGATGTACGGCCAGACCAGCGGTCCGGCCGGCGACACGGTGCGGGTGATGGACCGGGCATACCCGCAGGCGATGGCCTACCTCCGCAGCAACGAGGCGGCCGGGCGGGAGCATGTCGACATCCGGACCTATGGCGGCCGGCTGATCCGCCTAAGCGGCGCGGCTCTCGACCCGGCCGGCGAGCCGGTGTCGCCGGAGGTCGCGGCCGGTCACGGCCGGTACGCCCGCAACTGTTCGGTGCAGGGACCGGCTGCCGAGCTGTTCAAGGCGTGGGCGGCGACGGCCCGCGATGGGCTGCGGGACCTCAGCGGCGAGATCGTGCTGTGCCTGCACGACGAGCTGCTCGTCCACGTCCCGGCCGCGAACGCCGAGCCGGCGAGCGAACTTCTGCACCAGGCGCTCGATGCCACCGCCCGCTGGTGGGCCGCCGGTCGCTCGGTGCGGTTCATCGCTGAGATCGCAAGCGGTGTCAGCTGGGCCGCGGCTCACTGATCAGCCGGCGACCGATCGAATCGGCGATCCGCCCGGCTCGAAGCTTTGCCAGCTCGGCGTACCGTCCGGCGTGCCTGCTGTCGACGGTCGCAACCCATAGCGAGACCCAGCGCAGGAAGTGCGGCGGCGCCAAGGCGCACTGGGAATGCAGATCAGCGTGGACCCGGAACGCGTTGCGCTTGTAGCTGCCAGTGCGGAACAGCACCGTTTCCCAGAAATCACACATGATCGGCAGGTGGGCCTCCAGATCCAGCTGAGCGACGTCGACGAAGATCGGACCGATCAGCTCGTCTGCGAAGACGCGCTGATAGAAGGCGCGAAGCAGCCGCTCGATGTCGCGGCGGTCGCCGATGTCGCGGATCGCCACCGGATCATGGCTGGCACAGGTCACGGCGACTGCGGCACGGCGAGCAGGACACCCAGGGCGAGCAACGCGAGGCTCAGCAGGCCGATCGTCAGCCGCAACCAGGTCGCCTGCCGCGCACCGTGGCGCACTCGCTCCGCCAGGTCGCCGTCGTCGCGATGCTTCGCCGCGGCGTGACGCAACCTCGTCATCCGCCGTGCTTGCGCCATCCCGCCCACCGCGCAGACGAGAAGTGCCGCCGCGATCACAACGGCAGCGGTCGCGGATCCGGTCCAGCTGCGGTCGGACAGCAGCGCGCCGCCCGTTGCCAGGGCGACCAGCAACGCTGACGTGCCGACCACGGCGTACTGCCGGCCGAAGCTGCGGAAGAACGCGATCCGGGTCGGTGGCGGCAACGTGCGGTCCGCCGCCCGGGCGACGACCGCGATCGCGACGTAACCACCGATCCAGACTGACGTCGCGAGCACGAGCACAGCGGTCAACGCCGCGGTGGTCGCATCGCTCATCGGTCAGGGCCGCCCGGCCGCGACGGTCAACAGAACGGTTGCATCCTGGAGCGCGATCAGGTCATGTCGTTGTCGGGGTACGACGATCAGATCGCCTTGCCGACCCTCCCACGCCTCGTCACCGGCTCGGAGCCGGACTCCCCCTGAGAGCACGTAAACCGTTGCCTCTCCTGGGTTTTCGTGCTCTGCGAGGACGGTACCTTCAGCGAGTGCGATCACTGTCTGACGCAACGTCCGATCCGAGCCGCCGCAGACCGTCACGGCACTGCGCCGCGCCGCCGACTCCTTCGCTCTCACTAGCTGCTCGGCGGCGATCCGGCGTACCGAGCGGGTCTCAGATGCGTCGTGGCCGCTCACGTCGTCTCCGGCACCGCGATGGCGGCGACCAGCTCGGTGTCGACACCGAGCGGTCCAAGTTTCGACGCACCACCAGGTGAGGCGAGCGGCTCGACTCGGCCGGGAAGCGGCTCGCTGAAGAACCGGGCGTTGTCGTCGGTGTAGACGCTCCACCGTGCCGGCAGGTCATCTTCGAAGTAGATCGCCTCGACCGGGTAGACCGGCTCGCAAGCGCCGCAGTCGACGCACTCGTCCGGGTGGATGTAGAGCGCCCGGGCGCCTTCGTAGATGCAGTCGACCGGGCATTCCTCGACGCACGCCCGGTCGAGGACGTCGACGCAAGGCTCCGCAATCACATAGGTCATGACAGGCTCATCTCTGGTCCCCGGTCGGCAGCAGCCGACCGATACAAAGGGTCGGGGTGACGAACGGCTCAAGCGCGGTGACGTCGAGGGGCGCCCGCAGCTCGGAAAGGGCGCCCTGCATCAGGCCGAGATGCAGGGCACAGACCACATCGGCATGCGACTGGGCCACTTCACGGAACGGGCAATGACGCAGCCGGACCTCGGTGGCATCACTGCCGGCGTCCATCTCCGGTTCGAAACCGACGGCGGCGAGGACGTCGAGTAACCGGTCGAGCGCCTCGGCCGCACCCAGTCGCCGCGGGGGCGACGGGCATTGTACCAGGTGGCGGCCCCATTGCCGGCCGGCGTCCACCGCAACCGGCCCGGCGCCATCGAGTGAGGCCACCAGGCCGGTGAGCATCTCGGCCAGCAAGCCGAAACTGCGCGGCCCGGCGTGGTCGAGCGTCGCGGTGTAGAGCACCCGCGGCCGGCCGGGCACTGCCCGATCCTCGCTGCGGCGCTCGGCAAGGCCATCCTCGACCAAGCCATCGAGGTGGAATCGCGCAGTATTGATATGCAGCCCAACCAACTCGGCAATCTGGCGCACGGACGCCGCCGCGGCCTGAGCCCGCAGCTCGTCGAGAACGATCGCCCGCCGAGCGCGCATTGCCACATCAGCAGCGGAGTCCGTCAACGACTGCTTCGGCTTCATCACCGCTCCCGACATTATAAACGAATACTCTTCGTTTCTATCATGCCCGGTCGACACCCGCGCCATGGCGGTTTGCCGATCGATCGGCTGCGCCCGGCCTGGCGGTGAGGAAGTATGGGCAGACGACAACGAGGAAGGGATCGAATAGTGCGCTATATCCGAGCTCGTCAGGTTGCGGTCGCGGCAGGCACGCTGATGACTCTCGCCGGATCGCTGGCCCCCGCAGCATCAGCACAGCCGGCAGCGCACGCCAGCAAGCCGAGCATGGTCGCGCCGTACGTCGACACCTCGCTAGCCGGTGAATACCCAGCGCTCTACCACGCGATCACGTCCCAGCACCTGAAGGACATCACTGCCGGGTTCGTGATCGCGCAAGGGGGCAGCTGCGTGCCGATGTGGGGCGGCGGTTCTGCGGTGTCCAACGATCCCGGCGTCACCACGATGATCAAGACCGCCCGAAGGGACGGCGCCGCGGTGATCGTCTCCTTCGGTGGCGCGAACGGCAGCGAGCTCGCCACGACCTGTCACAACACCGCGAAGCTGACGGCGGCGTACCGATCCGTGGTCAAGGAGTTGCATGTCACCCACCTCGACTTCGACATCGAGGGTGACGGCCTGGCGATCACCTCGGCCAACAAGCGCCGCTTCGCCGCCATTCACGCGCTCGAGGCCGGCAACCACAAGCTGGCCGTCTCGCTGACCGTGCCGGTCACCCCGACCGGCCTGGACAGTCTCGGCACCTCGCTGCTGCGAGAGGCCAAGCACGCCAAGGCGAAGATCAACCTGCTGAACGTGATGGCGATGGACTACGGCGGCGGCAAGCACGAGATGGGCAAGACCGCGATCCGGGTGGCGACCGACGCTCTGCGTCAGCTCCGGCACTACTTCCCGCACTCGACGTACCGCAATATCGGGATCACGCCGATGATCGGCCACAACGACGTCTATTCCGAGGTCTTCACCACAGCCGACGCCCACCGCCTGGTGCGCTTCGCCCGGACGCATCACGTCGGGCGACTGGCCTTCTGGTCCCTTAACCGCGATCAGCGCTGCACGACGCCGCAGACGACAGCGCAGTTCGACTGCTCCGGCATCGCGCAGGGCTCGTTGGCGTTCACTCACATCTTCGCGAGGTAGCACCAGCGGCCAGGCCGCTCGAAGCGGTAAAGCAAAACGGCAAACCCGCCGAAGCATCAAAAGATGGACGGCAACGGTACTGGCGCTGCCATCGACGACGGTGACTGCCACAATCTCACCGCCTTGAGTGGATTGGGCGCGGAATGAAACGAAATGGCACGTTCGAAGCCGAACGGCCGCCGTGGGCACGCAAGTCCGACGACGATGTCGACGAGCCGGCCCGGGATGTCGCGGATCCGCCGCGTCCCGGCGTCCGCCGTCACCTCGGCGAGGTTCTGGTCGAGCAGGGTGCCATCACCCCGGAGCAGCTCGACGGCGCGCTGAGCGAGCAGATGCTCGCCGCCAGCCAGGGTGGCCGCCGGGTCAGGCTCGGCCAGACCCTGATCGAGCGTGGCCATGTCACCGACCGCCAGATCGCTTCCGCCCTCGCCCGAGCGATGTCGCTGCGGATGATCGACCTCAACGTCATCGAGATGACCCCCGAGGTCTCGCGGCTGCTCCCCCGGGTGATCGCCGAGCGTCACGTCGTCATCCCGATCCAGGTCGAAGGCGACCGGCTGGTGACGGCATTCGCCGATCCGACCAACGTCATCGCCCTCGACGACGTCCGCGCCCACACCGGGATGGCGGACATCGAGGTCGTCGTCGCCGTCGAGAGCCAGGTCCGCGACGCCATCTCCCGCACCTGGGCGCTGTCCTCCGACAGCGCCGCGATGGCCACCATCCTCGAAGACCTCGACGCCGACGCCGACGATGAATACAGCGACGTCGTCCGCGAGGACTCGCCGACGGTCAAGATGGTCGACCTGATCATCAGCGACGCGGTCCGCAGCCGCGCCAGTGACATCCACGTCGAAGTCCAGACCGAGGTCGTACGCGTCCGCTACCGCATCGACGGCCTGCTCCGCGACACCATGACCGTCCCGCGCGCTGCCGCAGCCGGCATCGTCAGCCGGATCAAGGTCATCAGCAACCTCGACATCGCCGAGCGGCGGCTCCCGCAGGACGGCCGGGCCCGGCTACTGGTCGATGAGGGCTTCCTCGACGTCCGGGTGAGCACGCTGCCCAGCCTGCTCGGCGAGAAGGTCGTGATCCGTCTGCTCTCCCAGGCAGGCACCACCCCGGCGATCACGAAGCTCGGTATGGACGAGCACCAGCTCGAGATGGTCCTCGGCCACGTTGTGGCCCCGCAGGGCTTGATCCTGATCACCGGCCCCACCGGGTCCGGCAAGACCGGCACGCTCTACAGCGCGATCAACCAGATCCGCACACCGGACCGCAACATCGTCACGCTCGAGGACCCGGTCGAGATGCAGGTCACCGGCATCACCCAAGTCCAGGTCAACGAGCGGACCGGCCTGACCTTTACCCGTGGCCTGCGTGCGGTCCTGCGACAGGACCCCGACGTCGTACTCGTCGGTGAGGTCCGCGACGCCGAGACCGCCAAGCTCGCCCTCGAGGCGTCGCTGACCGGCCACATGGTCATGACCACCCTGCACACCAACTCCGCGCCGGCCGCCATCACGCGACTGGTCGAGATCGGCGTCGAGCCTTCGCTGGTCGCGTCCTCGCTCTCGCTCGTGGTCGCCCAGCGACTGGTCCGGCGGGTGTGCGAAAGCTGCGCGACCGACTACAAGCCCGCCTCGCGGGTGCTGACGACGCTCGGCTTGACCGAGGACGACATCAACGCCGCGACTCCCCGCCGTGGCGCCGGCTGCCCCGAGTGCGGCGGCACCGGCTATCACGGCCGGACCGGCGTCTTCGAGATGCTGCCCGTGACCGCCTCGCTCCGCGCCGTGCTGATGGCAACTCCGACCGAGGCCGCCATCCTCGGCGCCGCACGCAAGGCCGGGATGCAGACCCTGCGGGCCAGCGCGATCGCCAAGGCGCACGCCGGCATGACGACGTACGAAGAAGTGCTTCGGGTCACCCAGGTCGATGTCGCCGACGGCCAGCACTGCACCGCGTGTGGCGGCGCCGTGCAGGAGGAGATGCTCGCCTGCCCGTTCTGCGCGACCGCGGTCGCCGATGAGCGCTGCGGCGGTTGCCTCAAGCCGCTGGACTCGGCATGGCGAGTGTGTCCCTGGTGCCGCACTCCGGTGCCGGGTCGGACCCTGAAGCCGGCGACCGCCGCCGTCGATGACGACGGCGCGTTGCCGCGACTGCTCGTCGTCGACCACGACGAAGAGGTCCATGCCTTCGTCAGGGCCGCCGTCGAAGGCACGATCGACGTTGAGTCAGTCACCACTGCCAGCGAGGCGCTCGACCTCATCGGCTCGCAGACCTACGACGGTCTGCTCGTCGACCAGCGGCTGCCTGACCTGACCGGACTCGAGCTAATCCGGCTGGTCCGCTCCGAGGCTCACACTGCCGCACTGCCGGTGATGCTGTTCACCGGAGACGCGACCGACAACGTCGAGAGTGATGCGCTCGAAGCCGGCGTCGACGGCTGCCTGGTCAAACCGGTCGATCCCCAGGTTTTGGAAGAGCGGCTGCTCGGCCTGGTCAGCCTCAGCGGCCGAGTCGGCGTCTAAGCCTCGATCCGTGGACGGACCGACGGGGTTGAGCGGCGCGGCAACGTAAAAGTGCCTCTGGTTGTAGGGAAAATCGGATTGTCGAAGTCCTGATTCACCCGGCTGCCGGAGGCACTTTCGGTGAGGTTATCGCAAGAGTG
>DATAUK010000029.1:0-40550 GCA_036268295.1 Mycobacteriales bacterium
CCTGGAGTCACCGGTGCGCGCCGAGCTCGGCGTGACGACAGCCGGCACGTTGGCGGGAACCGCGTGGCGGACGACGACGCGGGCAATGGCGAGTGCTGCCGCGGAGTGCAGCGCGGCCCTGACTGCGCTCGAGCGTTGTGAGGCTTCGGACGAGCTCTGCGCGCCGATGCGCGACTTGGTGCGAATTGTTGAGCTCATGGCCGGGCTCGAGCCGCCGGCAGCGAGTAAGCCTTCGGCCAACGGGGCTGGCGGCAAGACCTCCCGCTCGTCGCGACGCTGACCACCGATTCGTCAGTAGGCGCCGTCGCGGCCGAGGATCGCGAACATTGTCTTCCACAAGATCATTGCGTCCAGCGACAGCGACCAGTTCTCTACGTAGTACAGATCGAGCCGGACGCTGTCGTCCCAGCTCAGGTTCGACCGGCCTGAGACCTGCCAAAGGCCGGTGATCCCCGGCCGGACCAGCAGGCGGCGCGCGACCTCGGGACCATACCGCGCTACTTCGCCTGGCAACGGCGGCCGAGGTCCGATCAGCGCCATGTCCCCGCGGACGACGTTCCAGAGCTGCGGCAGCTCGTCCAAGGAGAACTTCCGAAGGACGCGGCCCACTCGGGTCACCCGGGGGTCCGCGCGAATCTTGAACAGCAGGCCGTCCGACGCCTCGTTCTCGCTCAGCAGCGAGTCGAGCAGTGACTCGGCATCCACATGCATGGTCCGCAGTTTGTAGACGGTGAACTCCTCACCGTGCCTGCCGACGCGGGTCTGGCGAAACAGCGCCGCGCCCTTGCTGTCGAGCCGGGTGACGATCGCGAGCGCAATCAGCAGCGGAATCACGAACACGAACGCGATGCTCGCCAAGGTCCACTCGAAGGAGGACTTGACCACCTGTCTCGCGCCGGCCAGTTCTGGTTCCTCGACGTGCAGGAGCGGCAGCCCGGCGACCGGACGTACCTTGATCCGCGGCCCGGCGACGTCGAGCAACGCTGGTGCCGCGACGAGGGCGACGCCGGTCCCCTCGAGCTGCCACGACAGCCGGCGCAGTCCGCTAGGGGTGAAGCCGGGACCGGCGGCGACCGCCACGGTGTCGGCGCTGGATGTCGCAACGGCGCTCAGCACCTCGGTGGGCGATCCGAGCACCGGAACGCCGGCGATGTCGGAGGGATGATTCGGCGCTGCCACGCAGGCACCGACGAGCTCGAGTCCGACGTACCGGTTGTGTCGGATCTGATCGGCGAGGTCGCGGATCCCCTCGACGCCGCCGACCGCGACCACGCGATGCAGGTAGCGGCCACGCCGGCGCCTCGCGTGCAGCCAGCGGCGCTGGCCGTAGCGGCCGAGCAGCAGCAGCGCCGTGCCGATCGGCAGCGCGATCGCGACGTAGCCGCGAGCGATCTCGAACTTCAACGTGTAGGCGGCGACCGCGAGAACGGCCAGCAGGTTCAGGGACGCTGAGGTGATCCGCTTGAACTCATCGGCGCCGGTCCCCATGAAGCGCATCTCGTAGGCGCGAGCCATCAGCAGCGATCCGAACCACACCGGCACCAGCAGGACACTCAGAACGGCGTACGACCAGCCGCTGACGGATTGCGAAGCGTCGCCGAAGCGGATCTGCATCGCCAGGAACGCGGAGCCCAGGATGATGACGAGGTCGACCGCGATGAGCGCCCAGCGGTAGTGCCGTTGCCAGATGTCGACCGGCCGTTGTTGGGCTCGAACCCGGGCGCGAAGGCGGCGTTGGCCAGGGCTCTGGAGATCCTGAGCCGTCGGGCTCGCCGGGGCGGAAGCTCGGTTCTCAGGAGGCGTCTCGTTCACCCCGCCCGCATCTTGACTGATGTCTCACAATACGGGGGCAGCGTGCGGCCACCGGTCGTCGCATTGGGCGATAGCGTGACCGCGTTGACCGTCCGGGATCAGGGGGATCAGATGAGGCGACATCGGGTTGGGCTTGTTGCGTCGGTAGCGGCGATCGCGTTGCTGGCGGCGCCCATCGCGAACGCCTCGGCGCCGCCGCCTGGCTGGTCGGCGATCACGGCTGTTCCGGGGACCGCCGGCTGGCTCGATGTGACGTCGGCGACCGCGCCGAACGGCACCAATGTCCTCATCAACATTGGGACGGACCCTGACTCGACGTACGAGATCGATGCACTTGTGCAGCGAGCCGGCGCGACCTCGTGGACGGCCGTGCCACCTAGGGTGAAGGAACAGCCGGGCATCGAGAGCACCTGGCTGACCGCCGCGCCGAACGGAACGTTCTGGCTGGCGTGGCGGTCCACCGGCCCGGTGCCGGAGGTCTACGCGATGAACCTGAACCCGGCGACCAAGAAGTGGACCAGGCCGGTCCAGGTCTTTCACGATGCCGGCTTCGGTCATACCTCGCCGCAGATCGCTGTCGCCGGCGATGGCACCGTAGGCATTGCGGTGTCCGCCCAGCCGACCACATACA
This sequence comes from Mycobacteriales bacterium, assembly GCA_036268295.1. GTDB lineage: Bacteria > Actinomycetota > Actinomycetes > JAFAQI01 > JAFAQI01 > DATAUK01. The sequence goes on from DATAUK010000029.1 coordinate 2,444, forward strand.
GCGACCCGCCGGTCTACCGGATCGAAGTCGCGATGCTGCGGCCCGGCAAGGGATGGAAGACGCACTTCATGACACCGGCGGACGCGTTCGCGAGCGACGAGTCAATCGCTGCGAACGCTACGGGTGAGTTCGCGGTGTCCTGGCTCCAGGGGTACACCGACACTGTCGTTGCCGCGGCTACCCGGGCGACGGGTGCTTCGGCACCGTGGCATACCGCCACGCTGTCGGTCGCCAACGACTCGCAGCGTGAGCATCTCGCGATCGGTGCTGATGGCACCGTCGCCGTCGCGTGGTCGGCGCCGACGTTCAGTCAGAGCGCCGAGCGGCTGTCGACGACGAGAATCGGCACCGGCGTACCGAGGTGGAAGCGTCGCAACCTGGTCGCCTCGGTGACGGCCGCCCTTGATGCCTTTCCCGTCGTGTACAACAACGGTGATGTCACCGTCGTGTGGGGCGAGGGCACGACCACTGCGCAGTCGCTGTGGGCTGCCACCCTCGCGGCCGGCGCCTTGAGCGCCCCGGTGCAGCTCTCGCCGGTCGGCAATACGTCGTACGTCGCTGCGCTAGGTCTGCGGCCCGACGGGCGTGCGGCGTTGCTCTACCAGCGCTTCAGCGGCACGCCGGACAACGAGGGCATGAGCTATATCAGCTTCGCCCATGGCGTGATGGGTCCGACGCTCGAGCTGACCGACCTCGCGGGGGACGCCAGCTACCCCGATTCGCTCGGCATCGACGCGGAGAGCGAGAACAACGTCTTCTTGGAGCATGGGACCTATCCGGACACCGACCTGACGTGGATGACTAACCGGCTCTCCCGGCCATCGGTGATGACGAGTGCTTACTCGGGTCACGCGGTGGCGCGGGCGAGGATCTCCGGGCATCTGCGGGTCGGCCGGACGCTGCACTGCGTCACTGGCCTGTGGGTCGGGGCCCGCAGTGTTCACTACAGCTGGCTGCGCAACGGGAAGAAGATCGCGCATCACACCGCCCGCAAATACCGGGTGGCCCACGCCGACCTGCACAAGCATCTGTCATGTACGGCGACCGGCTCGAACACCGCCGGCGGTCATCGAACGGTGAAGAGCAAGAAGCACCTGATCAAACAACGGTGAGGTTGCCGGCGCTCGCCGTCCCGAGGCGTTGGCGGCATTGCGGCAGGTCCACACCGCAACGCCCGACCTGCCAATTCCCAAGCCGGGTCTGGACCTACCTTCACGCCCTGCGGGCCCGTTTGGGCCGGGTGGTATTTGATAAGCACTCGGGTCGTGGTTAGGTGGGGCGAGGGGGTCGCTGCTCGGAGTAATCCGGGAAGGACGCTGGATGGCGCGCATAGCTCTCTCGCACGTCGGCAAGGTCTACGACGATGGGACATCCGCCGTCACCGACCTCAACCTCGAGGTGGCGGACGGCGAGCTCCTCGTTCTGGTCGGTCCGTCCGGCTGCGGCAAGACCACCGCCCTGCGGATGGTGGCGGGCCTCGAGACGATCACCGAGGGTGAGGTGATCATCGGCGACCGCGTCGTCAACAACGTCCCCCCGCGCGACCGTGACGTCGCGATGGTCTTCCAGTCGTACGCGCTGTATCCGCACATGACCGTCCGCGAGAACATCGGATTCGGACTGAAGCTCCGGAAGGTTGCCAAGGCTGAGCTCAACCAGCGCGTCGAAAAGGCCGCCGAGATGCTCGGACTCTCCGATCATCTCGACCGCAAGCCGCGCAACCTGTCGGGAGGTCAGCGCCAGCGCGTCGCGATGGGTCGCGCCATCGTCCGTCAGCCGCAGGCGTTCCTCATGGACGAGCCGCTGTCCAATCTTGACGCCAAGCTGCGGGTGCAGATGCGGGCCGAGATCGGCCGGCTTCAGCGCGAGCTTTCGGTAACGACCATCTATGTCACCCATGACCAGACCGAGGCCATGACCCTCGGGCATCGGGTCGCGGTCATGCGCGCAGGAGTGATCCAACAGATCGCCCCGCCGCAGGTTTTGTACGACCGGCCCGTCAACCTCTTCGTCGGCGGCTTCATCGGCTCGCCGGCGATGAACTTCCTGCCCGCGACTTTGCGTCACGAGCGCAGCAACTGGGTGGTGCAGATGGGCGAGCACACCCTCAACGTCCCCGAGTCCGTGCTGTCGGCGCGGCCCGCGCTGAAGGAGCTGCGTGACCAGCCTCTCATCGTCGGAATCCGCCCCGAGGACATAGAGGATGCGACCATCGCCGGCATGCCGAAGGGTCAGACTCTTCCGGCGGTCGCGGAGCTCGTCGAGCCGCTGGGCGCCGACATCATCGTCTATCTGGCACTCGACATCCCGTCGGTCGAGGGCACGGAGGGTCTCGCCGACCTGGCCAGTGGGCTCGAGCGCTCGCCGATTGCCAGCACCGGCGGCGGCTCGACCGTAGTGGGGCGATTCAACCCCCGGACGCTTGCCGGCGTTGGCGACGAGGTCGTCGCGACCATCAGTACCGACCGGATGCACTTCTTCACGCACGATACCGGCGAGGCCATCTGGGATTTGTAGTAGACGACACGGGGCACGGGTCCCGTGGCTCGAGCTCGCGTTCAAAGGAGACCGCAGATGAAAAATCGACGCAGTGCGCTCGCAGGGGTCGCCGTCGCGGCAACGATCACGGTAGTGGCCGGTTGTGGCTCGAGCAGCTCCGGCGGCAACAGTCCCGGCGGCTCGTCCCCCTCCGCGGCGTCCCCCTCCGCCGCGTCCTCCTCCTCGAGTGGGCTCGGCAACTTCTCGGGCAAGTCGTTCACGGTTCTGGGCCAGTGGACCGGCGAGGAGCAAGGTGCTTTCGAGAACATCGTCAAGGGCTTCGATGCCGCGACCGGGGCCAAGGTGCAGTACTCGGCCGCAGCCGGAGGCGACGAGGCCACCGTCCTCGGCGCGAAAGTCAACGGCGGACACCCGCCGGATATTGCGACGATCTCACTGCCTGGTGCCCTCGCCCAATACGCGAGCGCCGGCAAGCTCGTCCCCGTCTCCAGCGCAGGACAGCAGGCGGTCAATGCGAACTTCGCGAGCGAGTGGGCGAGCCTGGGCTCCTACAAGGGCAAGCTCTACGGCGTACCGATTGACGCCGCTGACAAGTCGACGGTCTGGTACAACAACACGCTGTTCAAGAACGCCGGCATCACCAGCACACCCTCGACGTGGCCTGCTCTGATCAACGACGCAAAGACACTGGGCCAATCCGGCGTGCAGGTGCCGATCTCGGTCGGCGGCGGCGACGGCTGGACGTTGACCGACTGGTTCGAGAACGTCTATCTCCGCACGGCGGGGCTCGCGGACTACGACAAGCTGACGCATCACCAGATCCCGTGGACCAGCAAGACCGTGACGACGGCACTCAACACGCTGAAGCAGATCTGGGGTGACCCCGCCCTGATCGGGAGCCCGCAGGCAGCGCTCAAGGTGCCGTTCACCGGCTCGGTCGACAACACCTATAAGGCCAAGCCCACGTCCGGCTTGGTCTACGAGGCGAGCTTCGTCGCCTCCACCATCACCGGCGACAAGGATCCGGCTCAGGTCGGTACGACGGCGAAGTTCTTCCCGTTCCCGTCGATCAACGGCTCGAAGCCGGTGGTCGAGGCGTCCGGTGACTTCGCGGTCGCGTTCTCGCACAAGCCGGTTGTGCAGGCCTTCCTTACCTACCTCGCGGGCGCGCAAGCGGCCAAGGAACTGGTGTCGTTTGCTGGCAGCGGTTTCCTGTCGGCCAACAAGAACCTCGCGGCATCGGACTACCCCAACTCCACGCTCGGCCAGCTCGGCAGCCAGCTGGTGTCGGTCGGCAACAACTTCCGGTTCGACATGTCCGACCAGGCGCCGGCCACGTTCGGGGGTACGCCCAACAAGGGCGAGTGGGCGGACCTGCAGGCGTTTCTCGGCAACGGCAACGTGGCGCAGGCCCAGCAGGCGTTGGAGAAGGACGCCAACAGCGTGTCAGGGTGGAGCGGCTGACGACCAGGCGCTGAGTCAAAGGACAGGGACAACTGTGCCCGTCGAGCAATGTCGCTAGAGCCCCGGGAGCCGGCCGTCGCCGCGGCCGTGCCCGGCTCCCTGGTGCTCGTCGGTGCCGCGGCCACGATCGAGGCGGGTGGTCGAGGCGGTCGGGGCGGCCGGGGCGGCCGGGACGGCCGTCGGCGAGGGGCGAGCCGCAAACGGCCGAGGGCGCCGGGCGAGCGGCGCTGGCTCGCCTCCGTGTTTCTTGGCCCGGCACTCATCCTGCTTGCGGCGATCGTGCTCTATCCACTCGTCTATTCGATCGTCCGCAGCCTGTTCAACGACACACCGTCGGGCAGCGCCGGGTCGTTCGCCGGGCTCAGCAACTACAAACACCTGTTCACTGACACCACGACCTTGCGGGCGTTGAAGAACAACGTCATCTGGGTCTTGGTCGCGCCGACGATCGTCACGATCCTCGGCCTCATCTTCGCGGTGCTGACCGAGCGGATCCGGTGGGCGACGGTCTTCAAGACCGTGCTGTTCATGCCGATGGCGATTTCGGGCCTCGCCTCCGGCATCACGTTCTCCCTCATCTACGCCGACCAGCCCAGCCAGGGGCTTGCCAACGCGGTGTCGACTGGGGTGCACAACGTCTTCTCGCAGCAGAGCGTGTATCCGGGGCTACACCCGAAGGACGCCACGATTCTCACCGGCAGCGACAAGACCGGCTTTACTACCAAGGCGAGCATCAGCCCGGGGTCGGTTGCGATGCTTCCGTTGACCGGCCTCACGCTGAACAGCCCCCCGTCGACGACTGCTCAGGCGGCGGTGCCCTCTCCCAACTCCGGCATCTCGGGCGTGGTCTGGAACGACTTCGCGCTTGGCGGCGGCGGGACGAGCGGCAAGGTAGACAACGGCGAGCGCGGCCTCGGTGGAGTCACCCTCGAGGCGATCACGGGCGGCAAAGTCGTCGCCACCACGAAGGCATCGTCCTCCGGCGAGTTCGCCTTCCCGACCCTGACGTCGGGGAGCTACCAGCTCAAGCTCCCGCCTGGCAACTTCGCCGCCGCGTTCGGCGGCTATTCCTGGCTGGGACGCAGCCTCATCACCCCGGCGATCATCCTGGCGTGGCTGTGGATCTACGCCGGCTTCGCGATGGTGCTGCTCGCTGCCGGCATGGCGGCGATCCCGCGGGACGCCCTCGAGGCGGCGCGCGTCGACGGAGCGACCGAGTGGGCGGTGTTCCGCCGAGTTACGGTGCCGCTGCTGCGACCGGTGCTGATCGTGGTGTTCGTGACGCTGGTCATCAACGTCCTGAAGGTGTTCGACATCGTCTTCGTCATCGAGCAGGCCGCCGGCGCCAATGGGAAGTACGGCGACGTGCTCGCCGTCAGTCTCTACGACGACTTCGGCACCCAGCAGTACGGCATCGCGAGCGCCATCGGCGTCTTCCTCGTACTGCTCATCATCCCGGCGATGATCAGCAACGTCCGCCGCTTCCGGAGGGACCAGCAATGAACGAACGAGGGAAACGGCGGTGACGAGCATCGCCGGCACCGACATCGTCACCGGCTCGATCGAACGCGGCTTGGTGGCTCGGTTCGTGGCACGAACCGGCGGTGGCCTGCTGCGGCTTTTCTTGATTATCGTCGCGCTGGCCTGGCTCGTGCCCACCTTCGGATTGCTGGTCGAGTCATTCCGCAACTCCGCGCAGTACACGAACGGCGGCTGGTGGGACGCGATCGCGCACCCCGGCCAGTTGACAGCGCAGAACTACTCGCACCTGGTCCACAACAGCTCGATCATGACCTCGCTGTACAACACCGCGAAGATCTCTGTGCCGGCGACACTGCTGGTCATCTTGATCGGCTCCGCTGCCGGCTATGCCTTCGCGTGGCTGGAGTTCCCAGGCCGCGACTGGCTCTTCCTGATCGTGGTGGGTCTGCTCGTCATCCCGATCCAGATCGCGCTGATCCCGGTGCTGAAGCTCTACGGCGACATCGGCATCGACGGCACGATCCTGTCCATCGTCTTGTTTCACGTGGCTTTCGGCCTGCCGTTCGCGATCTTCCTGCTGCGCAACTACTTCGCCGGGATTCCACGCGACCTGTTAGAGGCGGCTCGGATGGACGGCGCCAGCGAGGGCCGGATCTTTTTCCGGCTGGTCTTGCCGCTGGGGCTACCCGCGATCGCCTCGCTCGGCATCTTTCAGTTCCTGTGGGTATGGAATGACCTGCTGGTTGCACTGGTCTTCGCCAACCAGTCGAGCCAACCGATCACGGTCGCGCTTGCCAGCCAGACCAGGCAGTTCGGCAGCAGCATCGACATCCTGGCACCCGGCGCGTTCCTGTCGCTGGTGATCCCGCTCGCCGTCTTCCTGGCCTTCCAGCGCTTCTTCGTCCAGGGCGTCATGGCCGGCTCGGTCAAATAACGCCCACGACTCGATGAACCCGCGATCCCCGCGGTCGAACGCTCGTCACCTCGCCACCGGGAATCGCCCGGGCCAGATGTGATTCTGCGCGGGCCGGTCGACCGAGCTGACCGCCGCCGGCTCCTAGCGTCGTACGTCGATGGCGGCGAGCGCGCGGAGGTGGGCGGCGAGGGTGTTGGCGAGGCGCTGCGGCGAGGTTGTCCGGTGGCTGACCAGTAGCCGGGCGAGGAACAGCACGCTGAGCTGAAGGCCGAACGCCGGCCGGGTCGGGTTCGAGAGGTACTTCGGCGCGGACGGCGTCGCCAGCGGGGTCGGCCGGGCGCCGGTCGCCTCGGCGAGGTCGGCGAGTGCGGCCTCGGTGAGCAGCGTCGCCTCGGCGATCAGCATCGGCAGGTCTTCGCGGTCGCGTGCCAGGTCCGCGGCGACGGTGCGCCGGATCGTCACCGACGTACGCAGCGTCTCGGCGATCAGCCACCACACCGCAGCGGGGATCAGGTCGTCGCCCGGCTTGGCCTGCAGCAATGAGGCGAGCGCGGCGTCGCCGAACGCGTCGGCGAGCTGTTCGTTGGTGGTCGGGTCCAACAGGTCTGCGGTCATCGGCGCCTCCGGCGGCTTTCGTTCCCCGTCTGCTGCTCGACACTCCCAATCCGGCCTGAGTTCTTGGTGAGCCGAACCTGTGATTTCCCTAGCAGTCAGCCGAGACGTTCCCCTCGCATCCCACCTCCTTTCGCCGAACTTGCTCATGTAAACCGTTTGAGGGATCCCAAACGGTTGAAACGCGCAAGTTTGGCGGGTACGGCGGGGCGGGCTCGCAAGTATCAGCTGCGGAGCTTCGGCAGCAGCAGGGCGCTGTCGCCGAACTCGTGCCACAGATAGCCCTCCCGCACGGCCTCGTCGTACGCCGCTCCGACCAGCTCGGTCCCGGCGACCGCCTCGAGCAGCAGCAGATGCGAGGCGCCGGCGTCGTGCCAGCCGGTGATCAGGCCCTCGACGACGCGGACCGGCCGGTCCGGGCCGAGCACGAGGTCGGTCCAGCCGGCGGCGGGCGAGACCCTGCCGTCGGCGTGCGCCGCCGTCTCCAGCGCCCGGGTCGCCGTGGTGCCGACCGCGACGACGCGGCCGCCGTTGGCGCGGGTGAGGTTGACCAGGTTGGCGGTCGTGGCGGGTACGTCGAACCGCTCGGCGAACGGTGCCTCGCCGGCCTCTGCCGAGGAGACGCCGGCATGCAGCGTGATCGGGGCGATCGCCACGCCCGCGGCGACCAGCGAGGCGACCAGGCAGGCGCTGAACGGCCGGGCCGCGCTTGCCATCTCGGCACTTCCCGGCCGGCGCGCGAACACCGTCTGGTAGGCGGACAGCGGCCACGAGTGCGGGACGTAGGCGTAGTGGATGGCGTGGCCGTAGCGGGCGAGATAGCGGCTCACGTCGCCTTCGAGGACCGGCTTTGCCCGCCAGAGCCGGCCGCCGCGCATCCCGGCGCGCGGATAGCTCTGCTTGATGACCAGCCCGACGCCGGCCGGCAGCTCGATCAGCTCGCCGGCTTCGATGTCTTTGAGGTGACCGGTCGCCCGGCCGGCCGGTCTCACCTCGACGACCCAGGAGCCGTCGTCGAGCTCGGTCGAGAAGTGCACCGTGATCCGCCGGCCGTCGCGGCGGCCGTCGATCGCCGCCGCGAGGGTCGCGGAGTTGTTGACCACGAGCAGGTCGCCCGGGTTGAGATGGTCGCCGAGATCGGCGAACCGCGCGTGGCGGATGTGGTCCGGCTCGGCGACCAGCAGGCGCACTCCGTCGCGGTCGAGGCCGCGCGCTTCCGGCGGCTCGCTCGCGTCGAGGTCGGGGGAGCGGTCGAAGTGGGTGGCCGGAGCGGCGAGGATCATGAGCTTGCTCCGATCGGCTCAAGGTCGGAGTTTCGGAACCGGCCGCTCGGTGGTCGCTCGTCGAGCAGCCTTTCCAACGCGGGGACGACGGTCTCGGGCTCGGGGCGGTCGGAGATGTCCTCGCCCGGGAACGCCTGCTGGTGCATCAGCGTGCGCATGTCGCCCGGGTCGAACGAGTAGACATCGATGGCCGATTCCTCGACCGCGAGGACGGCGGTGAGCTGGTCCAGCGCCGCCTTCGACGAGCCATAACCGCCCCAGCCGTTGTAGGCCTCGACCGCGGCGTCCGAGCTGATGTTGACGATCGCGCCGGCCGTCTCGGCCAGCGCGGGTAGCAGCGCTATTGCCAGTGCGAGTGGTGCGAAGAGGTTCGCGTCGTACACCGCTCGCAGCTCGTCTTCCGGATAGTCGCGCAGTTTCGGCTGCGGGCTCGGGCCGAGCCGGCTGGCGTTGTTGACCAGCAGCGAGACGGTGCCGAGCCGGCTCGCGGTGTCGATCAAGTCGTGGCGGTGTCGCGGGTCGGTGACGTCGCCGGTGACTGTGGTCAGCAGCGGCGAGTCGATCCGCTTCGCGGTCGTGGCGAGCGCGTCGGGGTCGCGGCCGTCGGTGACGACCGCCCAGCCGCGGGCGACGAGTGCGGTGCTGATCGCCCGGCCGAGGCCATGGGAGCCGCCGGTGACGACGGCAACGTTCGTGATGTCTGTTGTGGAGGTGGTCATAGGTGCATACTGGTAGTTGAAGTTAACTTTAAGTCAAGCGATGGCGGTGACTTTTCTTTGAAGACGACCGATCTGCTCACCATGTCCGATGTCGCGGACCGCAGCGGCTTCGCGGCCTCGGCGCTGCGGTTCTACGAGAAGGAAGGCCTGATCGAGGCGTCGCGGACCTCCGGCGGGCAGCGCAGGTTCGCCCGCAGCGTGCTGCGGCGACTGGCCTTTATCCGGGCGGCTCGCAACGTCGGGCTGACGCTCGACGAGGTCGCCGCTGCGCTCGCCGTACTGCCCGGCGGTCGCACCCCGACCAAGGCCGACTGGACCAGGCTGTCGGCGCAATGGCGCCAGCGCCTCGACGACCAGATCGCCGGCCTGCTCGCGCTGCGCGACGGGCTGGACTCCTGCATCGGCTGCGGCTGCCTGTCGCTGGGCCGCTGCGCGATCTCCAACCCGGCCGACACCGCCGCACCCGGTGGCCCCGGCGCCGTCTTCCTGCCCAGGTCGCTCCGCCCCGGCGTGCCTGCAACACCAGCGACCTGACGCCAAACTTGCTCGTATCAACCGTTTGGACCCCCTCAACCGGTTGATACGCGCAAGTTTGGCGAAACGGGTGGGGCGGGCTGTGGACAGCGGTTCGTGATCCTGGGCGTGAGGTTGCACGCTCGCGGCCATGCACGACATTCCGCGCGAGCTGCTGGCTCGACCGTTCACCTCCACGATGGCTCGCGATGTCGGTGTCTCGGCGCGCCAGCTGCAGGGCTCCCGCTGCCAGCGGCTCTTCCGCGACGTGTACGTCGGCGCCGACATCACCGTCACCACCGAGCTGCTCGCGAGCGGGATCAGTCTGTTGCTGCCGCCGGGCACGGTCGTCGGCGGGACGGCGGCGGCGTTACTCCACGGCGCCGATGTACGCCGTCGTCGCGATCCGGTCGAGGTCGTCGCGTGTCGCGACTCCCAGATCCGCCGCCCCGGCATCCGGGCGTCCGCTGCGCTGCTCGAGCCGGGCGACATCGTCATGATCGGCGGCGTGCCGGTGACCTCGCCGGTGCGCACGGCCTTCGACCTCGCGCGCAAGCGTGACGTGATCGAGGCGGTCGTGGGCGTGGACGCAATGCTCAACCGCGGCGGATGCCGGCTCGAGGAGCTTGCGGCGTACATCGCCGGTCACCGCGGTTGGCGCGGCGTCCGGTGGGCGGACCGCGCGACGTTCTTTGCCGAGCCGAAGGCCGAGTCGCCGATGGAGAGCCGGCAGCGGATGCGGTTCGTGCTGGCCGGGCTGCCGCGCCCGAAGGCCCAGGTCGAGCTCTACACCGAGTCCGGGATCTTCGTCGCGCGCCTCGATCACGGCTATCTGGAGTGGAAGGTCGGGCCGGAGTACGACGGCGAGCCACACGAGGGTCGGTGGCGGGCGGACAACGAGCGCCAGGAGCGGATCCGCGCGATGGGCTGGTGGCATCGCCGCTACACGTCGCTGAGCATCGGAAACGGTTGGATCCAGATGGTCGACGAGGTCGCCGCCGCGCTGCTCGCCGCCGGCTGGCGCCCCTAACTTCTCGCCGAACTTGCGCGCGTCAACCGTTTGGACCCCCTCAAACGGTTGACACGCGCAAGTTCGGCGATCACGTCGGGGGTTCGGGGGTCGCGCGTTCGTGGCTCGCGGCGTCGTACAGTGAGCGAACCGCTGCCGCAGTTTCGCAGCTCGCTTCGATGAGGACTTGCCGATGAGTGATGCCACCCCGTTCTGGGGACCCGATTTCGACTCGCTGAGCGCCGAGGACCCCGAGATCGCGGCGGTGGTCATCGACGAGCTCGACCGGCTGCGCGGCGGCCTGCAGCTGATCGCGAGCGAGAACTTCACCTCGCCGGCGGTGCTGGCCGCGCTCGGCTCGACGCTGTCCAACAAGTACGCCGAGGGCTATCCGGGCAAGCGCTACTACGGCGGCTGCGAGGTCGTCGACCGCGCCGAGGAGATCGGCATCGCCCGCGCCAAGGAGCTCTTCGGCGCCGAGCACGCCAACCTGCAGCCCCACTCGGGCGCGAGCGCCAACCTGGCCGCGTACGCCGCACTGCTCACCCCCGGCGACACCGTCCTCGCGATGAGCCTGCCGCACGGCGGCCACCTGACCCACGGCAGCAAGGTCAACTTCTCCGGCAAGTGGTTCAACACCGTCGCCTACGGCGTCCGCGAGGACAACGAGTTGATCGACTACGACCAGGTCCGTGACCTGGCCCGCGAGCACCAGCCGAAGATGATCATCTGTGGGGCCACGGCGTACCCGCGGCTGATCGACTTCGCGGCGTTCCGGTCGATCGCGGACGAGGTCGGCGCCTGGCTGATGGTCGATGCGGCGCACTTCATCGGGCTGGTCGCCGGCAAGGCGATCCCGAGCCCGGTGCCGTACGCCGACGTCGTCACCTTCACCACCCACAAGGTGCTGCGCGGGCCGCGCGGCGGGATGATCGTCTGCAAGGAGGACCTCGCGGCGCGCATCGACAAGGCGGTCTTCCCGTTCACCCAGGGCGGTCCGCTGATGCACGCGGTCGCGGCCAAGGCGGTCGCGCTGAAGGAAGCCGCGACCCCGGCGTACCAGACCTACGCGAGGAACGTGATCGCCAACTCCCAGGCGCTGGCCGACGGGTTGGCGGCCGAGGGGATGCGCCCGGTCAGCGGCGGCACCGACACCCACCTCTCGCTGATCGACCTGCGCGGGATCGGGGTGACCGGCAAGGACGCCGAGGCCCGATGCGGCGCGGCGAAGATCACGCTGAACAAGAACTCGATCCCGTTCGACCCGGAGCCGCCGTCGATCGGATCCGGGATCCGGGTCGGCACCGCAGCGGTGACGACGCAGGGAATGACCGACGACGAGATGAAGGAGGTCGCCGCGCTGATCGCCCGCGCGGTGCGCGACTCGGACGGATCTGCCGCCAATGAGGTCGCGACAGCAGTAGGTTCACTTGTCGCCGCTCATCCGGCGTATCCCAGAGACTAAGGGGGCACAGTCAGTGCGCGAGTACGTCCTCACCGGCGTGCTCGTTGCGGCTGTCACCTATCTGCTCACCGGCTATGCCCGCCGGTTCGCGGTCGCGACCCATTCCTTCACCGAGGTCCGCGACCGCGACGTCCACACCATCCCGACGCCGCGGCTCGGCGGGCTGGCGATGTTCGTCGGCATCTGCGCCGGGCTGCTGGTGGCGAGCCGGCTGCCCACGTTGCACCGCGCCTTCCAGACCACCAGTGACATCAGCGGGGTGCTGCTCGGGGCCACCGTGCTGGTGCTGCTCGGCGCCGCCGATGACCGCTGGGGTCTCGACGCGCTGAGCAAGCTGGCCGGCCAGATCCTCGCCGCCGGGATCATGGTGCTGCGCGGCGTTCAATTGCTTTATCTGCCGATCCCGGGTCACGGCGCACTCTCGCTCGGCGCGGACCTCGGCGTGCCGATCACGGTGCTCTTCGTGGTCGTGACGATCAACGCGATCAACTTCATCGACGGCCTCGACGGGCTCGCCGCCGGCGTGGTGGCGATCGCGTCGCTGTCGTTCTTCGCCTACTCCTACGAGCTCTCGGTCGTGCACCACTTCGACCGGGCGACCGCGCCGACGCTGCTGACCGCGGTCCTGGCAGGCGCCTGCATCGGGTTCCTGCCGCACAACTTCAACCCGGCGCGGATCTTCATGGGTGACTCGGGCTCGATGCTGCTCGGGCTGGTGCTCGCCGCCGCGACGATCAGCCTGACCGGCCAGCTCGACCCGAACGCGCTGCCGGCCGATGACTTCGCCCCCGGCCTGCTGCCGCTGCTGCTGCCGCTCGCGGTCTTCGCGGTGCCGTTCTTCGATCTTGTCCTTGCCGTCGTACGCCGAAGTCGCGCCGGGCAGGCGCCGTGGGAGCCGGACAAGCGCCACCTGCACCACCGGCTGCTCACGCTCGGCCACTCCCACGCCCGCGCGGTAGTGATGATGTATCTGTGGTCGGCGCTGATCGCCGGCGGCACGGTCACGATCGCGCTCTCCCACGGCCGGCCGCTGCTCGTGCTCTCGTTCGTCCTGATCGGCGCCGCCGTGCTGATCGTCGCAAGCAGCGTGCCGCGGCTGCGCGCGATACCCCGCCCACCTCCAACCTCCGGGAGCTCATGATGAGGCGAACCGCTGTGAAACTGTCGATCGCGACGCTCGGTGCTGCGAGCCTGGTCGGCCTCGGCGCACCGTCGGTGTTTGCCATGACCGCCGTGTCCGGCGCCGCCGGCGCGGCATCGGCGGCACCCAAGGTCGGTGACAGCTGTCTGATCGGCACCTGGCACGACAACGCCAGCAAGACGACCACGCAGTGGAACGGCAAGACCGTCAAGATGCACACCAAGGGCGGCGACATCGACCACATCAGGGCCTCCGGCGTCGACCACGACAGCTGGGCGAAGGCCAAACCGCTCTATGGCACCGTGTCCGGCCACAAGCTCACCGAGGTGATCCGCGGCCACAACCTGCTGCATCTCCTCGCCAAGCCGCACGCTCACCGCGTCATCTATACCGAGGACGGCTGGACCCCGAAGAGCACCAACCGCTACGTCTACCGCGGCGACCACTCGAAGGGCTACCTCAACCAGACTGGCAGCTACGCCTCGCCCTACCGCTGCACCGCCAAGAAGCTCACCTTCCTGCGCGAAGGCAAGGTCGTCGACACCGAGACCCGGCTGAGCACCAAGCCATGAGCACCAAGCCGTAGGTGCCGAAGTCTCGGGGCGGGGAGACCGTCAACCTCACCACCCTGCTCGGCATCGGGACTATGTTTGGGGCGTGCGTGGGGCTGGGCGCATTTGTTGGCGTGCTCGCAGACAGGTCGCTTGGCACCTCACCCCTGCTGGCTCTGCTCGGCGTAGGAATTGGTATCTTTGTTGGCGCCACAGGCGCCTACCAGGTGATCCGGCCCTATACCCGCACCAGCTCAGCTCCAGCCGACACAGCCAGAACTGACGACGATGTCCGATCCGACTAACGGTGAGAGGAACACGGTGGCCCTCGACGCTCAATGGAGCGCCGTCGCGCGCGGGTATCGCAACGCGTTGATCCTCGCGGCGGTGCTCGGTGTTGCCTCGATCGGCCTCGGTTTTGCCGTCCATGCGCCGTACGTCGGGCCGTTCATCTGCGTCGGTCTGGTGCTCGGTGCCTACAACGCCCGCAAGCTCTGGGGCGACACCTCGGCGCTGACCGGCGATGTCGAGAACCCCCGGACTGCGGTGATGAAGACCTCGCTCGCCAGGCTCGGGATCATCACCGTCTTCGCGCTGCTGGTCGCGCTGGTCTACCGCGCCGACGGCTGGGCGGTCTTCGTCGGGCTGGTCATCTTCCAGCTGGTCATGATGTCGCTGCTGATCAAGCCGCTGCGCCGGGTCGTGATGCAGTGATCACCCCGAACGGCCGGGTCCTCGCCGCGACAATCTCGGTCGGCGACCACCCGCACGTGAAGTTCCTCGGCCTCACCTTCAACGTCGACACGATGTACACCACGGCGATCGCGGCCGTCGCGACCGTGCTGTTCCTGTGGTGGGTGGCGCGCAAGGCCACCGCTGAGGTGCCCGGCCGGGCCCAGATCGTCGTCGAGTCGGTCCTCGGGCAGACCAGGGAGTACGTCGAAGGCGCGGTCGGCCACGATGTCCCGCCGTGGCTGGTTCCCCTCGGCTTCTCGCTGTTCTTCTTCATCCTGTTCTGCAACTGGCTGGAGTGGATCCCCTCAGGTCACCACCCCGAGCGGCTCGGCCCGCCGACCGCCGACATCAACCTCACGCTCGCGTTGATGGTCGTGGTCGTCGTCGGCTACACCTACATCGGTTTCAAGCGCAAGCGGTTCCGGTACGTGACGGACATGATTACGGCTAAGCCGGCCGGCGTCGGCGCGTTCATCGCGATCGTGATCGATCAGATCGCCAACCCGCTTGCGCTGGCCCTCCGACTTTTCGGCAACGTCCTCGCGAGCGGCGTGATGTTCGCGGTGATCGCCTTGCTGCCGGTCTACCTGTTCTGGCTCTACGGACCGTTCAACGTGATTTGGAAGCTGTTCGATGTCGGCCTTATCTTCCCGATTCAGGCCTTCATCTTCGCGTTCCTGACCGTCTTGTACTTCGGCTTAGCGCTGGCCGACGAGCACTGATCCACGAATATCGTGGGTCGCTACTAAGGAGAAGAAAGTGGCAGTAACCACTACAGCTGACGCGATCAAGGTCGCTGGCGGTCTGATCGGCGGCGGCCTCGCCCTCGGCGGCGGCGCCATCGGTGCCGGTATCGGTGACGGTATCGCCGGTAACGCGCTGATCAGCGGCATCGCGCGTCAGCCCGAGGCCCAGGGTCAGCTGACCGGTCAGTTCTTCCTGACCGTCGGTCTGGTCGAGGCGGCGTACTTCATCAACCTGGCGTTCGCCGCGCTGTTCGCGTTCGTCCTCGGTAAGTGACGTAACCCGTGCCCACAGCTGTGCCGCACCACATCGTCACTGCAGAGACGACGAGCAACTTCCTGATCCCCAACGGGACGTTCTTCTTCGAGCTGATCTGCTTCCTCGTCGTGCTCTACATCCTGGGCACGAAGATCCTCCCGAGGATCACCGCGATGGTCGACGCGCGGCAGGAGACGATCCGCAGGCAGTTCGAGGACGCCGAAGCCGCGAAGTCCCGGCTCGAGGCAGCCGAGAAGGAGTACGCCGCGGCGCTCGCCGAGACCCGCCGCGAGGCGTCCCGGCTGCGTGAGCAGGCGCAGGCCGAGCGGGCCGACATCGTCGAGGAGGCGCGCAGCGAAGCGCAGACCCGAGTCGAGGAGATGCTCGCCCAGGCCTCCGACCGGATCGAAACCGAACGGCAGCAGACGATCCTCGCGCTGCGTAACGAGATCGGAGAGCTGGCGATGACGCTGTCCGAGCGGATAGTTCATGACTCGCTGCACCGCGACGCCCGTCAGCGCAAGCTGGTCGAGGACTTCATCGCCGGCGTCGGCGCCACTGAGAACGTCGAGGCAAGCCACGCCGGCAACGCCCCGGTGGAGTCGGGCAGCTGATGCAGGGCGCTTCTCGCAACTCCCTCGCCGGCCTGCGTGACCGGCTGCCGACCGACGGTGATCTGGCCGAGCTCTCCGACCAGCTCTACTCGGTGGTCTCGCTGCTGACGACGCAGGCCGGGCTGCGTCGCGCGCTCGCGGATCCGTCGACGGAGGGCAGCGCGAAGGTCAAGGTCGTCAACCAGCTCTTCGGCGACCGGCTCGCCGCCGACACCGTCAAGTTGCTCCGCAACGCGGTCAAGTCGCGCTGGTCGCAGCCGCGCGATCTGCTCGACTCGCTCGAGGAGCTCGCCGTCGACGCTTCACTCGCCGTCGCCGAAGCCGCCGGCCAGCTCGATGAGGTCGAGGACGAGCTGTTCCGGTTCGGCCGGATCCTCGACGCCGAGCCGACGCTGCGCGCCGCGCTGACCGACCGCAACATGACGGAAGAGACCAAGCGCGGGCTGCTTCACACGTTGCTCGACGGCAAGGTCGCAGCCGTCACCTTCGCGCTGCTCGAGCGGGCGGTGCTCCAGCCCCGAGGCCGAACCATCGAGCACGCGCTTCGGGATCTCTCGACGCTGGCCGCGCAGCGCCGCGACCGGCTGATCGCCCATGTCACGACCGCGACCGAGCTCACCGGGGACGAGCAGCGCGATCTTGGGGTCGCGCTGGCGAGTGCCTTCGGCGACGAGGTACGACTGCAAGTGGTGGTGGACGCCTCGCTCATCGGGGGGCTGACCGTGAGGATCGGCGACGAGCTCATCGACGCCAGCGTTGCCCGTCAGCTCGACGAGGCGCGCCGCAAGCTGACCGGCCGCTCGGGCCCGCGCCCGCAGCGGTCTTGACAGAGCATTAATTGAGGAGCAAGTAGTGACCGAGCTCAGCATCCGCCCCGCGGAGATCCGCGACGCCCTCGCCAGCATCGTCGACGCGTTCGACCCGCAGACCGAGCGCGACGAGGTCGGAATCGTCATCGACACCGGCGACGGCATCGCCCGGGTCGAGGGCCTGCACTCCGCGATGACCAACGAGCTGCTCGAGTTCGAAGGCGGCTTGCTCGGCATCGCGCTGAACCTCGACGTCCGCGAGATCGGCTGCGTCATCCTCGGTGACGCCCAGGGCATCGAGGAAGGCCAGCAGGTACGCCGCACCGGCAACGTGCTCTCGATCCCGGTCGGCGACGGCTTCCTCGGCCGGATCGTCGACCCGCTCGGCCGCCCGCTCGACGGCAAGGGCGACATCGACTCGACCGAGCGCCGCGAGCTCGAGGTCCAGGCCCCCAACGTCATGGCCCGCCAGCCGGTCACCGAGCCGATGCAGACCGGCATCAAGGCCATCGACGCGATGACCGCCATCGGCCGCGGTCAGCGCCAGCTGATCATCGGCGACCGGCAGACCGGCAAGACCGCGGTGGCGCTCGACGCGATCATCAACCAGCGCGACGCGTGGAAGTCCGGCGATGCGAAGCAGATCGTGAAGTGCGTCTACGTCGCGATCGGCCAGAAGGGCTCGACGGTGGCGCAGGTCGCGGCGGCGCTCGAGGACGCCGGCGCGATGGAATACACCACGATCGTGGCTGCTCCGGCGTCGTTCCCGGCGGCGTTCAAATACATTGCGCCCTACGCCGGGTCCGCGATCGCCCAGCACTGGATGTATAACGGCGAGCACTCGCTGATCGTCTTCGACGACCTGTCCAAACAGGCCGATGCCTACCGCACGATCTCGCTGCTGCTTCGCCGCCCGGCCGGTCGCGAGGCCTACCCCGGCGACGTGTTCTACCTGCACTCCCGGCTGCTCGAGCGCTGCGCGAAGCTCTCCGAGGACCTCGGCGGCGGTTCGCTGACCGGGCTGCCGATCGTGGAGACCAAAGGCAACGACATCTCGGCCTACATCCCGACCAACGTGATCTCGATCACCGACGGCCAGATCTTCCTGGAGACCGACCTGTTCAACTCCGGGGTCCGGCCGGCGATCAACGTCGGTGTCTCGGTCTCCCGGGTCGGCGGCAACGCCCAGACCAAGGCGATGAAGGGTGTCGCGGGCCGGCTCCGCCTCGACCTGGCGCAGTATCGCGAGCTCGAGGCGTTCTCGGCGTTCGGCTCCGACCTCGACAAGGCGTCCAAGGCGCAGCTCGAGCGCGGCGCCCGGCTGGTCGAGCTGCTCAAGCAGCCGCAGTACACGCCGTACCCGGTGGAGCGGCAGGTCGTCTCGGTCTGGGCCGGCACGTCCGGCTCGATCGATGACGTTCCGGTCGCCGACGTGTCGAAGTTCGAGCGCGAGTTCCTCGACTACGTCGGGCGCCAGCACAAGGGGATCTACGACGCGATCCTGTCCGGCGGCAAGGTCGAGGGCGACCTCGTCGAGTCGCTGCAGAACGCGATCAGCGACTTCAAGAAGCAGTTCGAGACCTCCAGCGGCGAGGCCATCGGCGGCGACGAGCTCAAGGCCAAGGTGTCGGACAAGGCCGAAGCCGCCGCTGCGGGCAAGACCGAGGACAAGGCCGAGGACAAAACTGCGGACAAGGCCGAGGCTGACGCCGACGTCGACACCGCCGAGGACAACACCGAGGACAAGGCCGACGCGGCCTCCGACCGCACCGACGGTTCTGACGACGCGGACAAGAGCTGACCGATGGGTGCCAAGGTCCGCGAATATCGTCGCCGCATCAAGTCGGTGCAGTCGACGAAGAAGATCACGCGCGCGATGGAGCTCATCGCTGCGTCGCGGATCGTCAAGGCGCAGCAACGAATCAACGCCTCCCGGCCGTACGCCGAGGCGATCACCGGCGTGGTGCGCACCGTCACCGCCGAGGGTGTCGTCAGCGACGACCACCCGCTGACCACGCCGCGTGAGAACCCGTCCAAGGCGGCGCTGCTGCTCATCACGAGCGACCGCGGCCTCGCCGGCGGCTACAGCGCCAACGTGTTGCGGGCCGGCGAGCAGACCTCCGAGCGGCTACGATCCGACGGCATCGAGACGGTGCCGTTCCTGGTCGGCCGCAAGGCGTTGAGCTTCTACCGGTTCCGCGGCCGTGACACCTCGAACTCCTGGACCGGCTTCTCCGAGCAGCCGTCCTACGACGATGCCCGCAAGGTCGGCGAGGCGTTGCTGGAGCAGTTCATCAAGGGCTCCGAGGACGGCGGCGTAGACGAGATCCACATCGTGTTCACGCGGTTCGAGTCGATCGCGACACAGTCGGTGACGGCCGCGCGGCTGATCCCGCTCGACCCTGACGACGTACCCGAAGCGAGCGACGACGAGGACGAGGCGAACGGATCGAGCGGGCTGATCGAGTTCGAGCCGGAGGGCGCCGGCGTGCTGGACGCGTTGCTGCCGCGCTATCTCACCGCCCGGATCTACGCCGCCATGCTCGATGCCGCGGCCAGTGAGCAGTCGGCTCGCCGCCGGGCGATGAAGTCCGCGACCGACAACGCGGACGATCTGATCAAACAGCTGACCCGGGACTCGAACTCGGCACGGCAGGCCGAAATCACGCAGGAAATCATGGAGATCGTCGGTGGCGCCGAGGCGCTCGCCGGGACAGGGAGCGAATTGTGATCCACCCCACCCAGTTCTTCGCTGCGCTCAGAATTGAGCGGGGGCCCCGGTGACCGCCACATTGGAAGAGCAGCCGACCACTTCCGAAGGCGGCTCCGGGCGGGTCGTCCGGGTCATCGGCCCGGTCGTCGACGTGGAGTTTGCACCCGATGAGATGCCGGAGATCTTCAACGCGCTCCAGGTCGAGCGGACCCTCGGCGATGACACCCGGACGCTGACCCTCGAGGTCGCCGCGCACATCGGCGACAACATGGTCCGGGCGATCTCGATGCAGCCGACCGACGGCTTGGTCCGCGGCTCGCAGGTCAACGACACCGGCGGCCCGATCTCGGTGCCGGTCGGCGACGCGACGCTCGGCCACGTGTGGAACGTGCTCGGCGAGGCACTCGACGTCGAGGACGACGAGGTCGAGGTCAAGGAGCGCTGGCCGATCCACCGGCCGTCGCCGCCGCTCGACGAGCTCGAGCCTCGTACCGAGATGTTCGAGACCGGGATCAAGGTCATCGACCTGCTCGCGCCCTACGTTCGGGGCGGCAAGATCGGGCTGTTCGGCGGTGCCGGCGTCGGCAAGACCGTCGTCATCCAGGAGATGATCCGCCGGGTCGCGCAGCAGTTCGGTGGCCGCTCGGTGTTCGCCGGCGTCGGCGAGCGCACCCGTGAGGGCAACGACCTCTACCTGGAGATGCAGGAGGCCGACGTCCTCAAGGACACCGCGCTGGTGTTCGGTCAGATGGACGAGCCGCCGGGCACCCGGCTGCGGATCGCGCTCGCCGGTCTGACCATGGCGGAGTATTTCCGCGATGTGCAGAAGCAGGACGTGCTGATGTTCATCGACAACATCTTCCGGTTCACCCAGGCCGGCTCCGAGGTCTCGACGCTGCTCGGCCGGATGCCCTCGGCGGTCGGCTACCAGCCGACGCTGGCCGACGAGATGGGCGAGCTGCAGGAGCGGATCACCTCAACGCGTGGTCACTCGATTACGTCGCTGCAGGCGATCTACGTGCCGGCCGACGACATCACCGACCCGGCGCCGCACACCGTGTTCGCGCACCTCGACGCGACGACGAACCTGTCCCGCTCGATCTCGGAGAAGGGCATCTACCCGGCCGTCGACCCGCTCGACTCCACCTCGCGGATCCTCGACCCGAGGTACGTCGGTCAGGAGCACTACGACGTGGCGCGGCGTACCCAGGAGATCCTGCAGCGCTACCGCGACCTGCAGGACATCATCGCCATCCTCGGCATCGACGAGCTTTCCGAAGAGGACCGCATCGCCGTCAACCGGGCGCGGCGGATCGAGCGGTTCTTGTCGCAGCCGTTCTTCGTGGCCGAGCAGTTCACCGGCATCCCGGGCAAGTTCGTGCCGCTCGACGAGACGATCGACTCGTTCAAGCGGCTGTGCGACGGCGAGTTCGACGATGCGCCCGAGCAGGCCTTCTTCATGTGCGGCGGCGTCGAAGACGTCGAAGCCAACGCCAAACGCCTCTCGGAGTAGCACCGCAGGGTTCTTCCCGCGGGGGTCTTCCCGCGAGTTAACGGCGACACGTCGAAAGTTCTTGGCATGTCGCCGTCAACTCGCGTTTAGTGAGGTATGCCCGAGACACCGCAAGCGTTCTATGACCGCGTTAGCTCCGTTGCCGCCGCCCAGCCCGATGGCCGGCTGGCAGTGTCAGCCGAGGTCGCCGAGTCCGAGATCTTCCCGTTCGAGACCGACGGCCTTCGGGTCAAGGTATTCGAGCCGCCGGTCGTGCCCGAGCCGCCGCGCTCCGGTGATCCGGGCGGCTCGCCGTGCGGGCGTTGCGCGGTCGGTGACAAGGGCGCGATCTGGAGCAACGAGCGTTGGATGCTGGTGCCGCCCGAGAGCATGAACACGTTGCCGTTCACGGCGCTGCTGATGCCGCGCGACCACGTCGATCTCGGCGAGCTCGATGCCGTTCTGGCGGCCGATATGGGGCCGCTGATCGTCGAGACCGAGCGAGCGGTCAAGTCGCTCGGCAACGTCGGCCGGGTCCACGTCATGGTCGTCGGCGACGGCGCCAGACACCTGCACGTCTGGTTCTTCGGGCGGCCGCTCGGCCAGCTGCAGCTGCGTGGCTCGTCGCTGATCGACTGGAGCGACGTGCTGCCGCCGGTGCCGGCCGCGCAGCTCGCGGCCGACCAGCGCATCGTCGCCGAGGCGCTGGTCGCGTCGTACGGCGGCACAGTCCATTGACCCTGACCACGGAGGTTCTTCCGACGAGCTGACGGCGGGAGTGACGTCAGGTCTGGTCGGGTCTGGTCAGGTCGCGAAGGGGGAGTGCTCGACGCGGGACGAGCCACCGTCGGGGCGGTTGCCGGCGGGATAGTGCCGGGCCATCCACGGCACCAGCCAGGCCGCCTCGCTCGCGATCCGCCAGTTCATCTTTGAGAGGCCGGCCCGGCGCTCATGGAACGTGATCGGCAGCTCGCGGATCCGCGCCCCCCGCCGGGCTGCCCGCAGGGTCATCTCGATCTGGAATCCATAGCCGTCGCTGGCGGTCGCCTGGGTGAGCAGCGTCGCGAGCAGCTCCGAGCGCCACGCCTTGAAGCCGCCGGTGAGATCGTTGACGCCGGCGCGCAGCAGCGCCCGGGCGTAGGCGTTGCCGCCGCGCGAGAGCAGCTCCCGGTGCCCGGTCAGGCCGTCGGTCTGCCCGCCGGTGACGTACCGCGAGCCGATGACCAGGTCGGCGTCAGCCGTGGCGTTGACCAGCCGGTCGACATCGCTCGGGGCGTGCGATCCGTCGGCGTCCATCTGGACGATGACGTCGTAGCGTCCGTCCTCGAGCGCTTTCCTGAACCCGGCCGCATAGGCGCGCCCGAGACCTTCCTTCGTCGGCCGCTCGAGCAGGTGCACCCGGTCGGGCGCCGCTTCCATGGCGGCCTTGACCAGCGCGCCGGTGCCGTCGGGGGAATTGTCGTCGACGACCAGGATGTCGGGCCGGCAGGCCCGGACGAGCAGCGTGTCGAGGGTGTGCTCGATGGTGTCGCATTCGTTGTACGTCGGGACGACGACAACCGCGCGGATCCGATCGGGCATGCGAGGGAGTGTAGGAGGTGGATTGTGCGCGTGCCTCACGACCGGACCGCGAGTCGCCGCGTCCCCGCCGGCCGGTAGGATTCCACGGTGGCCACGATGCAGGTTCAGCTTGTCGCGCCCGATCGCATGGTGTGGTCCGGTGAGGCCGACATCGTGATCGCGCGCACCGTCGACGGCGAGATCGGCATCCTGCCCCGCCACGAGCCGCTGCTCGGCGTACTGGTCGAATATCCGGTCACCATCCGGCGGCCCAATGAGGACGCGCTGGTGGCCGCCGTTCACGGCGGGTTCCTGTCGGTGAGCGGCGAGGGCGTCGACGTGCTGGCCGAGATCGTCGAGCTCGCGGAGGAGATCGACGTCGCGCGGGCTCGCGCCGCGCTTGATCGCACCAAGGACAGCGACGAGGACGCCGACAAGGCGGCCGCCCGCCGCGCCACCGCCCGGCTGCGCGCCGCCGGCGAGACGGTCTAGGCCCTCACCAGCTAACTGCGGCGGCTCGCCTGCGGCTTCCAGGTGACGTCGCCCTGGCTGAGGTTCGCCACCCTGGCGAGGATGAACAGCAGGTCCGAGAGCCGGTTGAGGTAAGTCGCGGTCTGCGGGTTCGTGCTGTCCGGCTCGGCCCCGAGCAGAGTCCAGACCGATCGCTCGGCCCGCCTGGTAACGGTGCGCGCGACGTGAAGCAGCGCGGCGCCGGCGGTGCCGCCGGGCAGCACGAAGGACTCGAGCTTGGTCAGCCGCGCGTTCTGCTCGTCGCACGCTGCCTCGAGCGTGTCGGTGTAGCTCGCGTCGATCCGCAGCGTCGCCCACTTGGGCGCGGCCACGATTGGCGTACAGAGGTCAGCCCCGACGTCGAACAGGTCGTTCTGGATCGCGGTCAGCATCGCGGCGATCTCGGGCTCCAGGCCGCCGAGGGCGATCGCGACGCCGATCGCGGAGTTGGCCTCATCGACGTCGCCGTACGCCAGCACCCGCGGGTCGGTCTTCGGCACCCGGCTGAGATCGCCGAGCCCGGTCGTCCCGTCGTCGCCGGTGCGGGTGTAGATCCGGGTCAGATGCACCGTGGAGGACTGTCGCTTTCGCTCTGTCATGCCTGCGACCATACGATGCCGACGTGGAGCAGTTCGAGATCACCGGTGGCGCGCGCCTCGCCGGCGAGGCGAATGTCGCCGGCGCCAAGAACAGCGTGCTCAAGGTGATGGCCGCCTCGCTGCTTGCCAGCGGCACCACCCGGCTGACCAACGTCCCGGACATCGGCGACGTGCCGATCATGGCCGAGGTGCTGCGCGGTCTGGGCGCCGAGGTCGACGGCGACGCTCCCGACGTGGCGATCACGGTCCCGGAGCAGCTTGGCCACGAGGCCGACTATGAGCATGTCCGCCGGATCCGCGGCTCGATCTGTGTGCTCGGTCCGCTGCTTGCCCGGGCCGGGCGGGCGCGGGTGGCGCTGCCCGGCGGCGACGCGATCGGCTCGCGCTCGCTCGACCTGCACGTCCTGGGCCTGGAGCGGCTCGGCGCGGTCTTCGACAACGCCCACGGCTATCTGGTCGCCGAGGCCGAGCAGCTGACCGGCGCGCAGATCTGGCTCGACTTCCCGAGCGTCGGCGCGACCGAGAACATCATGATGGCCGCAGTGCTGGCCAAGGGCCTGACCACGATCGACAACGCCGCGCGCGAGCCGGAGATCGTCGACCTGTGCCAGATGCTCGAGCGGATGGGTGCCCAGATCGGCGGCATCGGCTCCTCGACGCTGGAGATCGAGGGCGTCGAGAGCCTGCAGCCGGCGGTCCACGACGTGGTCGCCGACCGGATCGTGGCCGGCACCTGGGCGTTCGCGGCGGCAATGACCGGCGGTGACATCCGGGTTCGCGGCGCCAACTCGGCCCATCTGGAGATCGTGCTGGACAAGCTGTCGCAGGCCGGGGCCTCGATCGCGACGTACGACGATGGTTTTGCGGTCACCTGCCACGGCCGGCCGCGGGCGGTCGACGTCGTGACGCTGCCATATCCCGCGTTCCCGACCGACTTGCTGCCGATGGCGATCGCGCTCAACTCGGTCGCCGACGGGGTCGCGTTCGTGACCGAGAACATCTTCGACGGCCGGTTCCGGTTCATCGACGAGCTGGTCCGGCTCGCGGCCGATGTCCGCACCGACGGCCACCACGCGATCGTGCGAGGCCGGGAGCGGCTTTCGGGCGCTCCGGTGCGCGCGACCGATATCCGCGCCGGGGCTGCGCTGGTGCTCGCCGGGGTCGTCGCGGACGGTGTGACGACCGTCGCCGATGCGTTCCATGTCGACCGCGGCTACCAGTCGTTCGTCGAGACGTTGACCGGGCTCGGCGCCCAGATCCGCCGAATCAGCGACGATCGGCCGATGTAGCGGATTCGTAACAATCGCGGAATATATTCCGTCGGCTGGCAACCAGGAAGGCTGCTCGCGCGTCTCAAACGATGACAGGTACGCCGCTGCCATCGGAAGGCGAAGAGTGCATGCAGGCTTCCCCGCTGCACGACACCAGCGATTCGGCCACTGGCCTGGCGATCTCGATCGAGACTCCCGGCTGCCTGCTGTCGCTGACCGGCCGGCTCTCGGCAGTCACCGTGGCGGACGTCCGCGCGGCGCTCGTCGAGGCGATCGGCTGCGGCACCGGTGATCTCGTGGTGGACCTCACCGGTGTGCAGCTGGTCGACGCCAGCGGGCTCGGCGTACTCGTGGGAGCGCACCGCCTCGCGCTGCGCAGCGAACGGCGACTAGTGCTGCGCGGCGTGCCGGCTCGGGTCGAGCGGTTGTTAGCCGTCACCCGGCTCAACCGGGTGATGACCCTCGAGCCCGCCGACAACGCCGACGAGCCGGTCCGGGCCTAGTTACATATCGTCCAGGCCGAACGAGCCGCCCGTCGCCGGCGGCTCGGTGGCTCCGGTCGCGGGGCCGCCGGCTGCCGGTGGAGTGGCCGGAGCAGCAGCGGCGTGGGCGTCGAGCGCAGCGAGGGCGTCCGATAGCGTCCGGCGATCCGCCTGAGCGCTGCTGGGCGTAGTACGCCGTACCCAGGTCGCGAAGCAGTGCGTCGTGGGACTTGTTGGCCTGCATCTCGCCGACCTTCGCCTGGCCCTGCGCGACTGCCGCCTGACCTTTCACCATGGCCTGCTCGGCCTGGGCCTTGACCTTGTCCATGAAGCTCATCTGTGGCGCCTTCCAGGTTGGTACGTCGAGGATTGCGAGGTTAGAGACCGATGCCGGCCAGCGGGCCCTTGCGGTCGTTGCCGGGCGCGTCGATCACCCGGCGCAGTGCCTCGCCGAGTGAGTGGATCGAGGTGGACTGCAGGATGACCGAGCCCTCGCCGCGGAACGTCGCGAGGTTGATGCCCTCGCCGCCGAACATCGCGGTCATCGCGGTCTGGGCGTTGAGGCCGCCGACCCGCTCGATCGTGTATTGCACGGTGTCGGAGAAGGCCACGACGTTGCCGGTCTCGGCCTGGATCGTCCCGCCGTACTTCGCCGGGTTGAGCTCGATGAAGTTTCCGGCTGCCGCGACGAACAGCGTGCCGGCGCCGGTGAACTTCTGCAGCACGAAGCCCTCATGGCCGCGCAGTCCCATCCGCAGGCCGGTGAAGGCGATGTCGAAGTTGATCGTCGACTCGGCCGCGATCATCGCGCCGCGCTCGGCGAACCAGCCGACCTTGCCGTCGAGCTCGATCGCCCGCAGCTCACCGGGGATCGTGCCGGCGAACGTCACCAGGCCGCTGCCGCTGTCGGCCTTGTAGTACTGGAACGCCATGCCCTCGCCGGCCAGCACCCGCTTGCCGACGTCCATCGCCTTGGCCAGGAATCCGCCGGCCGCGGCGGGCCCGCCGGCCTGGTTGTTGGCCGGCTGGGTCAGCCTGGTCTCGAGCGTGACGTTCGCGGTCTTCCAGCGGAACGTGCCGCGGTCGCCGTACACCGTCTGACCGGGCTCGAGCTGGATGACGGCCATCTGGTTGGCCGTTCCGACGATCTTGTGCTGGATGGTCATCCTGGGTCCCTGTCCGGTCTTGGGTTCGCGTGGCTCGTGGCTCGTGGCTCGTGGCTCGTGGCGTGGCGTGGCCTGGCGTGG
The DNA here is from genome assembly GCA_036268295.1 of Mycobacteriales bacterium. Lineage (GTDB taxonomy): Bacteria > Actinomycetota > Actinomycetes > JAFAQI01 > JAFAQI01 > DATAUK01. The sequence continues at coordinate 29,132 of DATAUK010000029.1, forward strand.
CGTGGCCTGGCGGACACTACCGTCTGCTACCGCGTCGCCGCCGTCAAGAGTCCGCGTCTCGAGCCCCCCGCCCCGTTTCGTCAAACTTGCGCGTATCAACCGTTTAGACCCCCTCAAACGGTTGATACGCGCAAGTTCGGCGATACCTGGGGTCAGTTGGGACGCGCGGCGACGAAGACGTACTCCAGGCCGGGTCGGCCTGGTACGTCGCGGAGATCCGTGACCATGTAGCCGGAGCGCGCCAGGTCGGCCTCGACTTCGTCTCGTTCGCGGAAGTGGAGCGTGGACGTCGAGGTCAAAGTGACGCCGTCGGAGGCGAAGGCCCAGGTCCCGGCGAAGGTGACGAGCGGCCACTCGACCGCGGTGACCCCCAGCCAGCTCGTGACGAGTCCGACGCCCTCGACATCCACGGCGCTGTACGTCGCCTCACGGGTAGGTCAGTGCCCCTGCCCGAGCCGCATCAGCAGACGCTAGCGCCAGCTCTTCGCCAAACTTGCGCGTATCCACCGTTTGAGCCACCTGAAACGGTTGAAACGCGCAAGTTTGACGTCGACCTAGCGAGCAGGCCACCACGTTTGGTCCCGAGCGTCCAGCGTCACGCCGTAGATCGCAGCAGTCTCGTTCGCTAGGTGTGACGGTCTACACCTTCACGCGGAAGACCTGGCCGGTCAGCTCGCCGACGTACAGCTGGTCGCCGTGGACTCCCAGTCCGACCGTCGGAGCGACGAAGCCGGTGATCAGCGGCTTGAGCGTCCGGCTCTTGAGCGACAGCGAGAAGATCTCACCACCCGGGCCGTTGCCGGTCGGGCCCTGGAACGAGCTGAGGTAGAGGTGCTGCCCAAGCAGGCCGATGCCCATCAGGTCGGAGTGCGGCCGGAACTTCCGCCACGGCTTTGCGTAACCCGCGCACGCCTTGGCGGCGCTGCGGTTGCATTTCGGGAAGCCGTAGTTCTGCCCGGCCTTCACCCGCAGCACGAAGTCCGGCGGGTTGGTGGCACCGGTGTCCTGGCCGAGATCGGTGACGTACGGCGAGTTCGAGCGGGCCGGAAACGCCAGCTGCCATGGCTGCCGGATCCCTCTAGCGAAGACGTCGTGGTGCTTGCCGTTCGGGGTGAACGACAGGATCTGGTAGACGTGCGGTGACGTCGACGCAGACCCGTGATCGTTGCCGTCGGTGATGCCGACATCGACTCCGACGTAGAGCCGCCCATTGGCGCCGAAGCCCAACCCGTTGAAGCCGTCGAACCGCTTCGATGCCGCGGTGAAGATCGTGCGCTGGGTCTTGAACCGCCTGCCGTTCCAGCCGCTCCACTTGAACAGGCGCCAGCTGAATCCGTTGGCCGAGGCGACGCCTCCGCTGACATACAGCGCACCGTGATGCCAGGCCAGACCTGCGACGAACCCGGGCGATCCGGGGACCTCGGATGCCTTGCCATCCTTCAACAGATAGACCCCACCGTTCGGGGGTGCCGAGCCTTCGGTCCCACCGTCACCCTCGAACACCGCACCGTCACCGAAGGCGAACGACGTCGGCGTCTTCAAGCCCGACGCAACAAGATGCACCTTCTGCCCGTTCGTGGCCGTCGGTGGCGGTGGGCCGGAGCCGGCATGCGCCGCGACGCCCGATGCCCCGAAGGTCAACGACGCAATGACAACAGAAAATGTGATCGCACGAGAGAACATGCCCTACCTCCGAGCTAGCTGACGTTAAGAAACGGTTACTGTTGCGGTCCTTCGTGAATGGCCTCGTAGAGCCCGCCGTTCGGGACGAAGTCGCGCCACTGCGGGTCGGCGAGCAGATGGCGAAAGCCGTCATCATGCGCGGCTTCAAACAGCTCGGCTGACGTCCACTCGGCATAGTTCACGAAACGAAACCGCGCGTCTGGCGCCATCGAACGGTGCAGCCGATGCGAGACATAGCCTGGCTTGATCGCCATGTAGGCGTTCACGCCCCGCCACAACCCCAAGAACCTCTCCTCTTCGCCCGCCGGGATCTCGAAGCAGTTGACGAAATACACCATCGCTCCTCCGCTTGGGTAATGTTGTAAATACACTACTGTGCACTTAATGCACTTTGGTATAGTAGGTCGATGGGGCGGGTGTCAAGGGGTGAGTTGGGATCGGATGCGTCAGGTGCTCCGGGTGCGGGGCGGCCTGGCCAGCGACGACGTACCCGTAAGGCCATCGTCGAAGCGACCATGGGGTTACTCAAAGAGAATCAGTCGCCGTCGATCGACCAGATCGCCCGCGCCGCCGACGTCTCCCGACGGACCGTCTACCTGCACTTCCCCTCGCTTGACCAGCTTCTCCTCGATGCCACCGTCGGCGCCCTCAGCCAGGCCGACATCGACACCGCGCTGGATCGAACGATGGCGGGAGCCGACGCCGCCGGTCGGGTGGATGCCCTCGCCCGGGAGCTGCTCAAGCAGAGCGACGGAACGATTCAGCTCGGACGCCAGCTGATCCGTCTCAGCCTCGCCAACGACGACGCTACTGAGCACCGACCTCGGCGGGGTTATCGGCGTACCGAGTGGATCGAGCGGGCTCTCGAACCGGCACGTGACGAGCTCACCGCGCAGCAGTTCGAGCGGCTGGTGTCCGCGCTGTCGCTCGTGCTGGGCTGGGAGGCGATGATCGTGCTGCGCGATATCCGCGGTCTGAGTCCGGCTCAGGAGTCGGCCACGATCCGCTGGGTCGCCCGCACGCTCGTCACCGGCATGCTCGCCGAAGCCGGCGGTGATCCACGTCGCTAGGGAACTGGGACGGTGAGGCCGCCGGCTGCTCCGCTCGGTGAGCGTGACGACGGCGCTCGCCGAACTCGCGTAGGTTCTTGGCGTGCGGTTGATCGTGGCGCGGTGCAGCGTCGACTACACCGGACGGCTGACCGCGCATCTGCCGAGTGCGACCCGGTTGATCGTGGTCAAGGCGGACGGCTCGGTCCTGGTGCACTCCGACGCCGGCGGCTACAAGCCGCTGATGTGGATGACGCCGCCATGTTTGCTCGTGGAATCGCCTGACACCTGGACCGTCACGAACAAGGGCGGCGAGTCGCTGGTCATCACGATCGAGGAGCACATCTCGGAGACCAGCGCCGATCTCGGCATCGACCCGGGTCTGGTCAAGGACGGCGTCGAGGCCCATCTCCAGGTCCTGCTTGCCGAGCACTGCGAGGTCCTCGGCGACGGATTTCGGTTGGTACGACGGGAGTTTCCGACCGACATCGGGCCAGTCGACCTGCTCTGCCGTGACGGATCCGGACAGGCGGTCGCGGTCGAGATCAAGCGGCGCGGCGAGATCGACGGGGTCGAGCAGCTGACCCGTTACCTCGAGCGACTTGACCGCGACCCGCAGCTTCGCCCGGTGCGTGGGCTGTTCGCGGCGCAGGAGATCAAGCCGCAGGCACGGGTGCTCGCGGCCGCGCGCGGGATCGACTGCGTGGTCATCGACTACAACGAGCTGCGGGGGATCGAGCCCGACGTACCCCGGTTGTTCTGAGCGATCAGCGACACTGGACGGGTGGAGATCGGTACGGCGGGTGTGGTCGGCCTTGGCACGATGGGCGCCGGCATCGCGGAGGTGTTCGCCCGCGCCGGGCTCGACGTCATCGCGGTCGAGATCAACGAGGACCTGCTCGCTGCCGGTCGGTCGCGACTCGAAGGCTCGCTCGCCAAGGCGGTCGAACGCGGCCGGCTGAGCGAGGCCGAACGCGATGCCGTCGTGTCGAGGGTGCGCTTCACGACCGCGCGCGCCGACCTCGTGGCGGCCGACCTCGTCACCGAGGCGGTGCCGGAGCGGCTCGAGATCAAGGCTGAGCTGTTCGCCGACCTCGACCGGATCTGCCCGCCGGCGACGGTGCTCGCGACCAACACTTCGTCGCTGCCGGTGACCAGGATCGCGATGTCGACCGGCCGTCCTGACCGGGTCGTCGGGATGCACTTCTTCAACCCCGCTCCGGTGATGAAGCTGGTCGAGGTGGTGCACACCGTCCTCACTGACGCGGAGGTCGTCGCCGCCGTCCGGGACCTGGCGACCCGTTGTGGCAAGACGCCGGTCGTGGTCGGCGACCGTGCCGGCTTCGTGGCCAACGCGCTGCTGTTCGGCTACCTCAACGCGGCGGCGCGGGCGGCCGAGACCGGCCAGGCATCGGTCGCCGACATCGACGCGGCTGTCGTGGCGGCGTGCGGGTTGCCGATGGGGCCGCTGACGCTGCTCGACCTGATTGGACTCGACGTCTCCCTCGACGTCATGGAGACGATGTTCGACGAGACCCGCGACCAGCGTTACGCACCCGCCCCGCTGTTGCGCCGGCTCGTGATGGCCGGCCGGCTCGGCCGCAAGACCGGTGGTGGCTACTACCGGTACGACGTGAAACCGCCGGTCGCTGCGCTGCCGGCCGCCGCGTTTGCCGTTGGTGAAGCGAGGTCGATTGCGCGCGTGGTCGGGGTGAGCAGTGGCACAAAATCGGCGGTGCTCGCGGCGCTCGGCGACGTTGCTGTTGTGGCGATCGAGGAGGTCGCCGACGCCGACCTGGTTGTCGTCGACGGCGGGTCGCGAAGCGGGTCGGCCGAGCTGTGCGCGCGGGTTGCCGCTGCCGCCAAACCGGGTGCGGTCATCGCGGTCGCGACCACGGATGAAGCGCCGGTCGGCACGATCGCGTCCGGCACCGGGCGGGTCGCGGACGTCGTCGGAGTGCACCTGCCGTTGGCACCGAAGCCGGGCGTGGTCGAGATCGTCGCGACGCTGCACTCCTCGCCCGACGCCGTCGCGACGGTCACCGCGGTCGTGCGTGGCGCCGGCTTGGTCGGCGTACCGTGCCGCGACCGGCCGGGTTATCTCCTCGACCTGATCGTGCTGCCGCACCTGGGAGACGCCGTCCGGATGGTCGACGACGGCTATGCCACCGTCGAGGACGTCGAGGCGGCGATGACGCTCGGCTGCGGCTATCCGTCGGGACCGTTCGCGATGCTCGACGCGGTCGGCGCCGACAATCTCCGGTCCGGGCTGCTTCATCTCGCCGCCGCGACCCATCTGCCGTCGCTCGCGCCGGCGCCGTTGCTCGACGAGCTGGCGGCGTTCGGGTGAGCCCGCGACGGGCCCGTCGTCGCGATGACACCCCGGCGCCGCTGCGAAGCGGCGCGATCCCGGTGACCGAGTCGCATCCCGACGGCGAGTGGGTGGTGCGGCCGGTCAGCGCCGAGTCGGCCGGCAAGGACTATCGCTGCCCTGGCTGCGACCAAGAGATCAGGCCGAGCCTCGCCCACATGGTGGCCTGGCGGCCCGGCGCCGAAGGTGACCGGCGGCACTGGCACACGCCGTGCTGGAACGCCCGGCTCCGTCGCGGCGCCAACCTGCAGCGCTCCCGCAACGCGCCGCGCTACGGCTGATTCGCGTTTCGATCAGCCGGCGCTGACCAGCTCGGCAAGGGCGTTCGCAATGTCGACGGGCTTCAGACCGAGGGTCGCGTCGCCGATCGAGAGCTCGACTCGCTGGACCGCCGGGTCGCCAGTCGCCATGACGTGGGGCCAGGTCCATAGCGACTGCTCGGTCGCGAGCCGTCGTACGCCGGCCTCGATGGTTTCCGGCGTCGCGGTGAGCAGCAGATGCATCATCGAGGTCTGCGGCGGGTCGGGAACCGCTCTGACGCCGTCGAGGTCGCGGATCGCGTCGGCGATCGCTCTCGCGTGGGCGAGGTAGTCCGGCACGAGCGGCAGCCGGCGACGCAGCAAGGTCAGTGCCGTCGCGGCGTTCGGCCAGAGCCCGAACTGGGTGCCGCCCATCCGCGCCCGCCACTCGCGCAGCTCGGCGATGAACTGGGTCTCACCGACCACGCAACAGCCGGGCAGCGCGCCGATCAGTTTGTAGAACGAGACGTACGCCGTGTCGAACCCGGCGGCGACCTCGGCCGGGGTCCGCTCATAGCCGGCGGCAGACTCCCAAAGCCGGGCGCCGTCGAGATGGACCGCCGCGCCGCGGTCGCGAGCCCAGCCGATCTGCGCCTGCAGGTCGTCCCAGCTCGGTTGCGTGCCGCCGAGATCTCGTTGCGGCAGCTCGAGAATGAGCGCCGCTGGTGGCTCGGCGATGGCCTCGAGGGCGGCGAGATCGAGCAGCCGGGTGGCGTCCCCGACCGGCCTTCCGATCAGACCCTGCACTCGTTCCAGCGCTCGCCCCTCGTGCTGCTCGAGGTGACACATCGGGTGGTAGACGACGGTGCGCCGACCGCGGTGCTCGGCGTGCATCCGCATTACCAGCTGCTGCGCCATCGTCCCGGTCGGCAGGAACACCGCGGCCGGCTTGCCGAGCAGCGTGGCGACTTCCTGCTCGAGCTCGGTGACGACACCGCCCTCGCCGTACCTATCGACGATCGTGTCGAGCGGGATCGCCGCGACCAGCTCGGCGACATCGGTCGGACCGTGTCCGAGAAATCGGGTGCAGCCGCCGCGCAGCGTCAGGACCTCATCGTCAGTGAGCACCCCGCCAATGTGCCATGCGCGGGCCCATGACCCCGCGCATGTGCCATTAGTGGGCCCATAGGCCCACTGATGTGCCATTGGTAGGGCCATGGGCCCACCAATGGCACATGCGTACGTTAGAAGGCGTCGAGGGTGGCTCGTTGGCGGCTTTCGCGCTCGAAGTAGGCCAGCAGCAGCAGGCCGATTGCGACGTAGCCGATCCCGAGCAGTGCCTCCTCGCCGAGGTCGCCACGGATGCCGGCGAAGCCGACGCCGACCGATGCACGACGGGCGGCGGCGATGGCATGGGTCAGCGGCAGCCAGGCCGCGACGTCGCGCATCCACAGCGGCAGGCTCGAGAGCGGAACGTTGACGCCGCAGAAGATCAGCAGGATGCCAAAGACGATGTTGACCAGTACGGCGGTCTCCCGCACCCGCAGCGCGAGCGCCGCCGTGATCAGCCCCATGCCAGTGCACGAGAACGACGCCACGATCACACACAGCAGCAGATCCGGCAGCGTCGCGCCGGCGACATGGACCCGCAGCAGCGCGGCACCGGCGACCAACGCCACGACAGTGACCGCGACGCCGTTCGCGATGACCGGCACCGACCGGCCGAGGAACAGCGGGATCCGCCGGGCCGGAGTGACGAGCAGCAGGCCGAGAGTCTGCTGGCGTCGCTCGCCGCCGATCGTGTTGCCCATCGCGAACAGGCAGGGGATTGCGACGTACTGCACCGCATTGCCGATCACGAAGAACCGGTTGTCGGCGACGCCCGCGTCCTGCCCGACGTAGGCGAAGAACAAGACCTGGAACAGCGGGGTAACGATGAACGTCGGAATCAGGATCCACGGCGAGAGCCAGGTGAACAGCGCCCGATAGCTGGTGATGCCGCCGATGAAGAACACCCGGACCGAGGTGATCACGTGAGCGCCAGCGAGGCTTTGGTCCGCGCCGAGTCGACGACGCGGTTGGCCAGCAGGGTCCCGGCAATTGCGTACGCCGCGGTCAGCCCGAGGCACGCGGCAATCGCCGGCCCGGTGCGACCGCCGAGCGCCGAATGACGGACCGCCTCCATGCCCCAGGTCGGCGCCAGCAGCCACGAGATCGGGTGGACCCAGCCGGGCAGCTTCGACAGCGGCACCAGGAACCCGCAGATGAACCAGACCGGCATCTCGATGCCGGCGCCGACCGCCCAGGCGCTGCGATAGCGCACTGACCCGACGGCAAGCAGGAAGCCGAACATCCCGATGCTGATCACGACGACGAGCACCGAGACCACAAACAGCAGCGGTGCCTGGACATGCAGCGAGATCCCGAAGACGAACCGGCCCCACAGCAGCGTGGTGACCATGCTGTAGAGGCCGACGGTCGCCATTGACAGCGTGACCGGGATCAGCAGCAGCGGCAGCGAGGTCGGCGCCGCGACGAGCAGCTCGAGGGTGCCCTGCTGTCGCTCGTTCTGCAGTGCCGAGCTCGCCGTCGTACTGGTCGAGGACCAGATCCCCATCACCGCGGCTCCGACCGCTGCGGACAGCAACGCGGCCGGCGCCTGGTGCCCGGCGCGATAGAGCAGGAAGATCGTGGTCGCGAAGAACAGCGGCCACAGCAGCGAGAGCAGCCCATCGAACGCCGAACGGCTCCGGATCTTGACCTGTAGCCACCAGGTAACCCTGAGCAACCGCAACGATTTCACGCGCTGCCGACCAGCTGGACGTAGGCGTCCTCGAGGCTCGGGTCGCGCTGCGTCACCCGGCCGGTCGGTGTCTCGGACAGGCAGCCGAGCATGGCGCCGGTCACGTCGGCACCCGGGTCGCACTGCGCGACGAGCAGCTGCGCCTGGCCGCGTTCCTCGATCGCGACCGACCGTACGCCGGCGATCGCCCGCACGCCGGCGATCGCGCCCTCGCTGACCCCGAACACCTCGACCTCGACGACGCTGCCGGAGCTCACCATCGCCTTCAGCTCGCCCGGCGTGCCGAGCGCGACCAGCTCGCCCTTCGCGATGACCGCGATCCGGTCGCAGAGCTCGTCGGCCTCGAACATGTAGTGCGTCGTCAGCATGACGGTCGTGCCTTGGTCGCGCAGCGCCGCGACGGTACGCCGGAGCTCGCGGGCGCCGACCGGGTCGATGCCGATAGAGGGCTCGTCGAGGAACAGCACATCCGGCTCGTGCAGCAGGCCGCGCGCGATGTGCAGCCGCTGCCGCATGCCGCGCGAATATCCCTCGACCCGCTCGTTCTCGCGCCCGGCGAGCCCGACCAGATCGAGCAGCTCGCCGATCCTGGCCCGCTGGGTGCGGGGGTTCACGGCGTACAGCTCGGCGAAGTAGCGCAGGTTGTCCAGGCCGGATAGCCGCTCGTAGAGGCCGCGGTCACCGCCGAAGACATAGCCGACCCGCCGGCGTACCTCGCGGGTCTCCTTGACCACATCGTGGCCGAGCACGCGGGCGCTGCCGCTGGTCGGGAGCAGCAGCGTGATCAGCATCTTGATCGTGGTCGTCTTGCCGGCGCCGTTGGGGCCGAGCAGGCCGAACAGCTCGCCGCGTTCGACGCTCAGATCAAGGCCGCGGACCGCCTCGATCTCGCGGGCAGCACGGCGACTGAGAAGCCCGCCGCCGCTGCGATAGGTCCGCCGCAATCCGTCGAGCTCGATCACCGCCACGCTGGACTGACCTCCCGTTTTGACTGGTCGAGGCAGCCAAGCACACCGGCACGACAGGAGTCGCGCGGTTTATTCTCACGGCTCAATGACCGAGATCCGGGCGAACACGGTGCTGCCGTCGCGGCGTCAGGCCGTGACGCTGCACACCACGGATGGGCTCTCACTCGTCGGCGAGCTGGCGCTGCCGGCCTCGGCGGCGCCGATCGCGACGCTGGTGACGCTGCACCCGCTGCCCACCCAGGGCGGGATGATGGACAGCCACCTGTTCCGCAAGGCGGCCAACCGGCTGCCCGCGCTCGCCGATCTTGCGGTGCTGCGGTTCAACACCCGCGGCACGTCGAGTGACGCCGGGCTCAGTGAGGGCGAGTTCGACGACGGCGCGGCCGAGCGGTACGACGTCGCAGCGGCGCTGGACCTGGTGGAGTTCCGCGACCTGCCGGCGCCGTGGCTGGTCGGCTGGTCGTTCGGCACCGATCTCGCGATCCGTTACGGCTGCGACCCGAGCGTCGTCGGCGCCGTCCTGATCTCGCCGCCGCTGCGCTACTCGACCGACGAGGACCTGGCGCGTTGGGCCGCGTCGGGCAAGCCGCTCACCGCGATCGTGCCGGAGCTCGACGACTACCTGCGGCCGGCCGAGGCACGCGAGCGGTTCGCCGTCGTGCCACAGGCGGTGGTGGTCGACGTACCCGGGGCGAAGCACCTGTTCGTTGGCTACACCGACACCGTCCTCGACGCGCTGGTCGCCGCGATCGCCCCGGAGCGCTCACCGCTCCCGCGAGACTGGCCGGAGGGCACTAGCGCTTCGTCTTGATCCGTCGCGACTTCGAGGTGACGGTGCCGCCACCGTTTCGAGCGACCGCGCGGATGACGTAGTGCGTGTGCGGCGCCAGGCCGGAGATCGTGAGCTTCACGGTCTTGGACTTGGTGGTGGCGGCCAGCGTTCGAGGCTTCGAGCGGATCGTGCGCGTGCCGTGCGTGGCGATCAGCCGGACGGTCGTCAGGCTGTCCTGCGCCCAGACCTGGCAGCCCATGCGCGCGGCGCGTTGTCGCAGGCTGACCACGGCCGGCTTGCTGACTTTGGGCTTCGCGGGCAGTTCGTACGCGCCCATGTCCGGAGCCGGCCCGATCGTGCGCGGGTGGCCGAGCAGGTCGAGGGTGTCAGTCGGCGACTCGGCCGCGCCCTTGTTGATGGTCGGCGAGGTCGGCCGCTCCTGGAAGTTGCCGTGTGCCGGGTCGACGAACTTCGGCGCCGTCGTAATGTCGGTCGGGTCGAGCGTGAAGCCGGAGTCGGCGCCGCTGGGTGAGGTCTTGCCGAGGTCGCTGTGGCTCGCAGTCATCGCGGCGCCGGAAAGGCCGGAGTTACCGTTGTCCAGGAAGACTCCGTCGGCTGCACCCATCGCAATGAGATTGGTTGCGTCGACATCAAGGAGGTCGTTCGCGGCGGTCGTCGCGTAGATGCCTATGCCACCGGAGCCTTGCGCGACTGCGGTGTCTCCGACCAGCGTCGCAGTCGCGGTCTCGCCGCTAGCAAGAGGCGGAAGGAAGGTAAAGATCCCTACGCCGTCCTTGCCACTGGCGTCGCACAGTGAGTCGGTCAGCTCTGCGCTGGGGAGAAGTTCACAGGCGATCCCGTTATCGGTCGTGGCGATCACTGATACGCGCGAGATAGTCATGCCCGAGCTTTCGGTGGCGAAGCCCACGGCGGAGCCGGAGTAGACCAGGCTGAGGTTCTCGATTGTTTGATCGGCAGAGGCGTCGAGTCCGTTCGACGTACCGCCGATGTAGATCGTGGGCGGCGACGTGTTGACAGTGCCGTGCACTGTCTCAGGCATGCCGATCGGGGTGAGGCCGGTGGTCAGTGGGTGTGCAGCGGAGCCATACGTCCCCGGCCGGATCCGGACCTCGATCGGGGCTTCGGACGGCCCGTCGTTGACAGCGGTGACGAGCGAGCATGGCTCGGCTGATGTGCAGTCCGTTCCCGTGCCGGCCGGACTCGCGTAGCGGACCGTTGTCGTCGCACCTCGTGCGCCGGGCACGCCGACGCCGCCGATCACGGTCGTCACCACAACTGCTGTCGCTACGAGCAGGGTCGAACCCCGCGGGATCCCCCTCATAGTCCGGGACGTTACTCGCCTGCGATCCGCCTGTCCTCGGTTTGACCTCTTAGCCTCGATCCGTGGACGGACCGACGGGGTTGAGCGGCGCGGCAACGTAAAAGTGCCTCTGGTTGTAGGGAAAATCGGATTGTCGAAGTCCTGATTCACCCGGCTGCCGGAGGCACTTTCGGTGAGGTTATCGCAAGAGTG
>DATAUK010000030.1:0-116485 GCA_036268295.1 Mycobacteriales bacterium
CTGGTGCAGCTGACGACCAACTCCGAACGACCCGAGGCTCGACGCTTCTACGAACGCCTCGGCTTCACGGCGAGTCACGTCGGCATGAAGCTCGCGCTGGCCTCAGACCAGGGCGGAGAGTACGGCGTCGAACTTCACTGAGGTCTCCGCTACCTCGCAGGCCGGGTCGGAGTCGGCGACGATCCCGGCGCCGGCCCAAAGCCGGGCGATGTTGCCGGTCAGTTGCGCGCACCGAAGCGCGATCGCGAACTCACCGTCGCCGTTCGCGTCGATCCAGCCGACCGGCGCGGCGTAGCGCCCGCGCGGCGCAGCCTCGAGCCGGCTGATCATCGCCAGCGCCTCGGCTCGAGGAGTGCCGCCGACCGCGGCTGACGGATGGAGCAACGCAGCCAGAGCGAGCGCGCTCGGCGCCGGGTCCGGGAGCCAGGCCTCGACGTGGGTGGCGAGATGGCTGAGGTTGGCCAGCCGCAGCAGCTGCGGCCGCTGGTCGCAGACGACGTCACTCGCCACTGCTGTCAGGACATCGCGAACCGACTCCGCCGCCATCCGGTGCTCGGCGGCGTCCTTTGCCGAGTCGAGCAGGCTTCGCTCGAGCTCGGCGTCCTCGTCGGGCGAGTTGCCGCGGCGTACCGTCCCGGCGAGGACGAGTGACTCGGCATGGCGACCGAGCCGGCGGATCAGCAGCTCGGGCGACGCGCCGACCAGACCGTCACACAAATAGGTGAAGCAGGCCGGGAACCGCAGCGCGAGTCGGGCCGATACCGCGCGCGGGTCAAGCCCGTACTGCGCCGTCACCTCGATCGCCCTGGCCAGCACCACCTTGTCCAGCTCGCCGGCCCGCAGTGATCGGACCGCGGTGGCGACGGCGTCGCTCCACTCGGCTTCGCTCGGGACCAACGCGGACACGGCGGCAGGCGGCGCGCTCGCCGCCGCGACCGGGCGGCGCAACAACGCCGGTACCTCGACGGCGCCTGGCGGGTTCACCAGCGTCAGCCACGAACGACCCTCACGCCGGCCGAGCAACACCTTCGGCACGACAACGACCGAGGCGTCCTGCGCCGGATCAAAGCCGAGGGAGGCGATCGCGACCGCGCCGCAACCCGGCAAGCCGACGTCGTCGCGCACCGTCATCGCCGCGAGCAACGAACCCACTTCCGCTGCAGGATCGGCTCCCTGATCGAGGTCGAGCCGCGCCGCCTCACCCCATCCGACGATCCCGTCGCCACCCCGAAGGAAGGCAAACGCCTGCCCGGCAGGCAGCCAGCTCAGCAGCTCGCCGAGGTCGCCGACCTCGACCGTCCAGGCGACGAGCTCAGCCGCGTCGGCGGCAGCAGCAGCCTGCGTCATTGGTCGGGCGCGTCCGACTCGCGACGACTTTGCAGCGCCGCGTCCTTACCGCGGGCGGTCTCGGCGAGCCCGTGCTGGAACCTCACCATCGCCGCCCGCAGGTCGCCGTCAGAGGTCGCGAGGATCCGGACGGCGAGCAGCCCGGCGTTGTGCGCGCCCGCGATCGACACCGTGGCGACCGGCACGCCGGCCGGCATCTGCACGATCGAGAGCAACGAGTCCAGGCCGTCGAGCCGCGACAGCGGAACCGGCACTCCGATCAATGGCAGTGGCGTGACCGAGGCGAGCATCCCCGGCAGATGCGCGGCGCCGCCGGCACCGGCGATGATCACGCGCAGACCCCGGTCGACCGCAGTCGCGGCGTACTCGATCATGTCCAGCGGGGTGCGGTGGGCGGACACCACCCGGACCTCGGTCGCGATGCCGAACTCGGCCAGCACGTCCGCCGCCGGCTGCATTGTCGGCCAGTCCGAGTCGCTGCCCATCACCACACCCACCAGCGCGGTCACGACGCATTCCCCTGCAGGATCGCGACGGCCCGACGGGCATGCTCGCGAGCCTCGACGAGGTCGTCACCCAACACCGTCACATGACCCAGTTTGCGCCCCGGCCGCGCGGACTTGCCGTACAGGTGGATGGATGCGCCAGGTGAAGCAGCCAGGGCCTTCGGCAGCGCCTCAGCAAGATCGGTCGACGGCCCGCCGAGGAGATTGACCATCACCGTCGCGCGAGCCCGCGGTCGCGTCTCACCGAGCGGCCAGTCGAGTACGGCGCGTAAATGCTGCTGGAACTGGCTCGTCGCCGATCCCTCGATCGACCAGTGGCCCGAGTTGTGCGGCCGCATCGCCAGCTCGTTGACGACCAGGCCGCTCGGCACCTCGAACAGCTCGACGGCGAGTACGCCGACCACCTCGAGCTCGTTGGCGACCGCGACCGCGATCCGCTCTGCCTCAGCCGCGAGCGATGTGCTGAGCCGGGGCGCCGGTGCCACCACCTCGACGCAGATCCCGTTCCGCTGCACTGTTTCGACGACCGGCCAGGTCCGCACCTTTCCCGACGGCGTGCGCGCGACTTGAATCGCCAGTTCGTGCACGATCGAGACCCGCTCCTCAACGATGTAGTCGGCGTCAGGAAGCGGATCGCCCTCCTTGACGAACCAGACCCCGCGGCCGTCGTACCCGCCGCGCACCGCTTTCACGACGTACGGACGCGGTAACGCGTCCGCGTCGTCGGACCATTTCGGCACCGGAATGCCGAGCTCAGTGAGCTTGCGGCGCATCGCGCGCTTGTCCTGTGCGTAGAGCAGCGCGTCAGCTCCGGGATAGACCGCGATGCCGGAGTCAGCCAGCGCCACGATCAGCTCGCCGGGTACGTGCTCGTGGTCGAACGTCACCACGTCGCAGCCTTTCGCGAACCGCTCGAGCGCACTTCGATCGTCCGGCGCGCCGATCTCCACGTCCGGCGTCACCAGTGCCGCGCCGTCGGTCGCCGACTCGGCAAGCACTCGCAATGAAAGCCCTAGCGAGATCGCGGCCTGTTGCATCATCCGCGCGAGCTGGCCCCCGCCGACCACCCCGACCACGGGCAGCCCGGTGATCCGGTCGCTCACTCGGCCACCGCGGTCACAGCCCGAGGTCTCGGGCAATCAGCATGCGCTGGATCTCCGAGGTGCCCTCGCCGATCTCGAGGATCTTCGCGTCACGCCAGTGGCGCGCCACTGCGAACTCGTTCATAAAACCGTAACCGCCGAACACCTGCGTCGCATCGCGCGCGTTGTCGACGGCGATCGTCGAGGAGTAGAGCTTCGCGATCGCCGCCTCGCGTTTGAACGGCGCCCCGGCGATCATCCGTGAAGCCGCGTCACGGTAAGCGCAGCGCGCGACGTGGGTCCGCATCTCCATGTCGGCGATCCGGAACGCCACCGCCTGATACGAGCCGATCGGCGAGCCGAACGCCTCGCGCTCCTTGGCGTAGCGAACCGCCTCGTCGACGCATCCCTGCGCCAGGCCGACCGCCAGCGCACTGATCGCAACCCGACCTTCGTCGAGCGTCGACAGGAACTGGGCGTAGCCGCGACCGCGATCACCGAGCACGTTGCCCGCCGGCACCCGGCAGTTGTCGAACGAGAGCTCCCTGGTGTCGCTGGCGTGCCAGCCGACTTTGTCGTACTTTTTCGACGCGGAGAAGCCGTCCTGCGGCAACGGCACCAGGATCGACGTCAGCTCGAGCCGACCGTTCTCGCCATCCCCGGTCCGGCACAGCGCGGTCACCAGGGTCGTGATATCGGTGCCGGCATTGGTGATGAAGGCCTTGGTGCCGTTGATCACCCACTCGTTGCCGTCGAGCACCGCCTTGGTCCGCGGATGGCCGGCGTCGGATCCGCCGCCCGGCTCGGTCAGGCCGAACGCCGCCAGCGACTGCCCGCTGCACAGCGACGGCAGCCACTGCTGCTTCTGCTCCTCGCTGCCGAAGGCGAAGATCGGCATCGAACCGAGGCCGACCGCTGCCTCGAGGGTGATGGCGACGCTCGAGTCGACCCGTGCGAGCTCCTCGATGGCGAGACACAGCGCCATGAAGTCGCCGCCCATCCCGCCGTAGGACTCCGGGAACGGCAACCCGAACAACCCCATCTCGCCCATCTGGCGGATCACGTCGTAGGGAAACTCGCCGGTGCGGTCGGCCTGCTCCGCCTGCGGCGCAACCACCTCGCGGGCGAAGGACTCGACGCTCTTTCGCAGCGCTTCGTGCTCGTCGCTCAAACGGTGGTCCACAACACTGATTTTCGCACGGCAAATACCCTGTAGCGGTGGTCGCTGTCCGGGTGAAGGATCTATACGTCACCTTCGAGCATCTGATCCACGAGATCGCGAAGTTCGGGATCATCGGCGCCGTGGCGTTCTCGCTGACGATCGTGTTGTCCAACGGCTTGCACTTCGGCCTGAATCTCGGTCCGCTGACCAGCTTCGGGCTGGCCACCGCGATCGCCGCAGTGCTGTCCTACTTCGCCAACCGGCACTGGACCTGGCGTCACAAGGACCAGACCGGCATCCGCCGGGAGCTTCCGCTCTTTCTCGGCCTGTCGGTGGTCGGACTGGTGCTCTCGGAGATCCCGGTCGGGTTCAGCGAATACATCCTTCATCAACACTCGGCGCTGGCCTACAACATCTCCTCGACCCTGGTCGGCACCGCACTCGGCACGGTGTGGCGGTTCTGGTCGTTCCGTCGCTGGGTGTTCCTCGACGCCGAACCCGAACGGACCGACGAGGCAGTCCACGAGGCGCTGATCTGACCAGCTAGACCGGAGTCACGCCGTGGCGGCGGCGGGAGAAGGAGCGCTGCTTGGACCGGTACGCCGCAAATCGCGTGATCAGCTCGCCGCGCAGCTCCTCGGGCTCGACGATCGCATCGACGATCAGCTCGCTCGCAAGCCGCAGGATGTTGATGTCCTCGTCGTACTCATCGCGCAGCTGCTGGACGAACGCGGCTCGCTCGGTCTGCTCGGCGATGTCCTGGATCCGGTTGTAGTAGACCGCGTTCACCGCCGCCTCAGCGCCCATCACCGCGATCATCGCGGTCGGCAGCGCGATCGTGGCGTCCGGTGAGAAGCCGGGTCCACACATCGCATAAAGACCAGCGCCGTACGCCTTGCGCACGATGACCGAGATCTTGGGCACGGTGGCCTGTGAGACCGCGCTGATCATCTTCGCGCCATGTCGGATGATGCCGGCCCGCTCGACCGCGGTGCCGACCATGAAGCCGGGCACGTCGGCGAGGAACAGCAACGGCAGGTTGAAAGCGTCACACAGCTCGATGAAACGGGTCGCCTTGTCGGCTGAGTCGACGAAGAGCACACCGCCTTTGAACATCGGGTTGTTGGCGACGACGCCGACCGGCTTGCCGTCGAGCCTCGCGAAGCCAATCGTGACCTCGCGCGCCCACAGCGCGTGGATCTCGAAGAACGAGTCGGCATCGACGAGCGCCTTGACGTAGCGGCGCATGTCGAAGGCCTGCCGCTCGGCCGGCGGGATCAGGGCGCGCAGATCACCGTTGCCAGCCGCCGTTGCCTCGACTGCGGGTGGTTCACCGGTCCAGCTCGACGGCAGGTAGGACAGGTAGCGCTTGACGATGTCGATCGCGCTCGGCTCGTCCGTCGTCAGGAAGTGGCCGACACCGGAGACCGAGCAGTGCATCCGCGCGCCGCCCATCTCCTCCAACGTGGTCTGCTCGCCGGTCACCATCTCGACCATCCGCGCCGATCCGAGATACATCGAGGCATTGCCCTCGACCATCACGACGACGTCGCAGAACGCCGGGATGTAGGCACCGCCAGCAGCACTCGGGCCGAACAACGCGCACACCTGCGGGATCGACCCGCTTGCCCGTACCTGGGTCTCGAAGATCTTTCCGGCGCCGCGACGGCCGGGGAACATCTGGATCTGGTCGGTGATCCGCGCGCCGGCCGAGTCGACCAACCACACCATCGGCACCCCGAGCTGGTAGGCCTGCTCGATGACCCGGATGATCTTCTCGACCGTCCGGGCGCCCCAGGACCCGGCTTTGACCGTCGAGTCGTTGGCCATCAACGCGACCGGCCGCCCGGCCACCTGCGCCAGACCCGTGATGACGCCGTCGGCCGGCAGGTCGCCGGCAAGGGCGTTCGCGAAGAAGCCATCCTCGACGAACGAGCCCTCATCGACCAGCAGACTGATCCGCTCGCGGGCGAACCGCTTGCCCTTCTCGGCGTTGGCGGCGTGGTACTTCGGCGGGCCACCCGCCTCGATCTCGGCCCGGCGTTCGCTCAAGTCAGTCACGTGCGAAGGTTACCGACGCTGCCGTCAGGCGGTCATCGGCTGTGGTGCCTTCCGGCCGCCGCGGCGGACGCCCAGCACCGGGGCGGCGCGGCGGCCAGATGCGACAGCACGCACGTCATCGCCCCCGTCCGGTGCTGATTGCCTGCTGACCGCGGCAACGTATGACCCTTATCTCCGCGGCTAAGGGATCGCGCGCTCCATCATCACCACGTCCCACCACTTGCCGTGCTTGCGGCCGACCTCTCGCAGCGTGCCGACCTCGGTGAAGCCGAACCGTCGGTGCAGCGCGAGACAGGCCTGGTTCGGCTGCGCGATCACGGCGTAAGCGCGATGCAGGTTCTCGCCGCGCAGGTCGCCGAACAGCTGCTGATAGAGCAGTGAACCGGTGCCACGACCGGCCTCGTCGGGATGCAGGTAGACGCTGGTCTCGACCGACGTGTCGTACGCCGGCTTGGGCCGGAACCGGCTGCTCGCGGCATAGCCGACGACCCGACCGGACCTGGTCGCAACCAGCAGCCGGTGCGGGCCGCGCTCGGCAAACCCCGCTAGCCACGATCGGCGTTCGGCGGCGGTGAAGGTCGTGACGTCGAACGTCGCGGCGGTGTTGGCGACGTAGTGGTTGTAGATGCCGGTCAGCTCATCGAGATCGGAGGCCCTCGCCGGCCGCACGTCGACATCGGCGGCGATCGGCAGGCCGGCGGCCGCGAAGTCGCGCCGCATCGTGACCGCGTCGGTGAAAACGAACGCGGTCATGCCGAGTGATCGCGCGGTCTCGACATGACGCGCCGTGTCATCGATGTAGGCCGAAGTGAGCGGATCGACGTCGTAGCGCTCGAGGAGCCGGCTGAAGATCGCCGGATCCGGCTTGGCGAGACCCTCGTAGCCCGAGACCACGATCCCCTCGAACCAGCCGAAGAACGAGAACCGCTCCAGCGCCGGCGCGAAGGTCTCGGCCGGCCAGTTCGTGAGCGCGATCAGCCTGATGCCGGCATCTCGAAGTTCGCGCAGGACGTCGACGCTGGCCGGTAGCGCGCCGGCCGTCATCTCCGGCCAGCGGGAGTAGAACGCACCGATCAGCTCGGCGTACTCCGGGTGCCGCCCCTGCAGCTCAGCGGTGGCCTCGACGGTCGACCGACCGCTGTCCTGGCCGTGATGCCACGCCAGGCTCGCGACGTTGGTCGTGAAGTGGTCGAGCTCGTCAGGGTCGTCGATCAGGTTGCGGTAGAGCCGCCGTGGGTCCCAGTCGAGCAGGACGTTGCCAAGGTCGAAGACGACCGTGGCGAGCGGGGTGGTCACCCGGGAGTGGTGCGGGTGCGCGGGCCGGCCCGCAGCACCTGGCTCGGCAGCGTGCGGCCGACGAGGCGCTCCGCGGTCGCCGCGGCATCGATCATCGCCTCGAGGTTGATGCCGGTGTCGACTCCCATGTCCTCGACCATGTGGATCAGCTCTTCGGTCGCGACATTGCCGCTGGCGCCCGGCGCGTACGGACAACCGCCGAGGCCACCGACGCTCGCATCGAAGTCGGCGACGCCGAGTTCCATCGCGGCCAGCACGTTCGCCAGCCCGGCGCCCCGGGTGTTGTGAAAATGCAGGTTGAGCGCGGTCTCGGGATGCGCCGAGCGGAGCTCGCCGATCAGCCGGATGACGCGGCCGGGTGTCGCCATGCCGGTGGTGTCGCCGAAGGAGATCGCGTCGGCGCCGTCCCGGATCGCCCGGTCGGCGACGGCGACCACCCGTTCGGTCGGCACGTCCCCTTCGTACGGGCAGCCCCAGGCGGTCGAGACGATGACCTGCACCGTGGCTCCGGCGTCGTGGGCGAGGGTGACCAGCTCGGCGGTCTCGTCGAGCGACTCCTCGGTCGAGCGGTTGACGTTCTTGCGGTTGTGGGTGTCCGACGCCGACACGACCACCTCGATCTCGCCGAACCCGGCGCCGAGCGCGCGCTGCGCACCGCGCAGGTTCGGCACCAGCGCGGAGTAGCGGACGTCGTCATGCCGGTCGATCCGCTGCCAGACCTCGTCGGCGTCGGCCATCTGCGGGATGGCGCGCGGATGAACGAAGCTGACCGCCTCGATGCGGCGTACGCCGGTGCCGGACAGCGCGTCGAGCAGCTCGACCTTTGCCTCGGTCGAGACCGGCGCCTCGTTCTGCAGGCCGTCGCGTGGACCGACCTCTCGCACGCTGATCATCGCCGGGAGGTCACTCACGCCGACCAGCCTATGTGCCGCCGTTTGCCGGCTGGTCGGCTCGCCGAAGTCGCATCGGATGCAGCAACGCATAACCGCGAACCGGTCGCGGCGGAACCCGGCGCAGCCGCCATTTCTCATCACCGTCGAGAGCGGAGGCGAAGTCGCGATCCACGAGCACCGACCCGGGCCGCGCGATCGACGTCAGCCGGCTGGCCAGGTTGACCGGCTCACCGTAGACATCGCCGAGCCGCGACAGCACCGTGCCACACGCCAGACCGATCCGGAGATCCGGGATGTTGTCGAGGTCCGCCACCTGTTCCAGCAGCTGCATCGCGACCTCAGCCGCGGTCTGGACATCGTCGGCGACGAACAGCACCTCGTCGCCGATCGTCTTGACCATGCGGGCTCCGGCCGAGGCGACGATGTCCGACGTTGTGCTCTCGAACCGCTCGACCAGCGCGCCAAGAGCAACCTCGTCGAGCTCCCTCGTGAGGCTGGTGAATCCGACCAGGTCGGCGAAGCCGACCGACATCGACCGGGCGGCGAACTCGTCGCGATCGACGGATAGTGCGCGGGCTGCCGCCGCCGCGAGGTGACGGCGCCAGACATAGCCGATCAGGCCCTCGACGACCGGCACCAGGTGCTCGGCCCGCTCGAGCGCGTCCTCAGCGGCAGTGTCGGGATCGGCCATCGATCCGATCGCAGCGAGCTGCCAGTCCGCAAGCCGTGCGAGCGACTGGCCGAGCGCCCTCGCCATTGAGACCTGCATGGCGTCGTCGAGCCAGCCCTGCTTGCCGAGCTGGTCGACGGTACGCAGCGCCCACACGTCTCGCTCGGTGAAGGCCTGGGTCTCGCCCTCGACGTCGGCGAAGCCGAGCGCCCGCCAGAGCTCCTGGGCGTGCTCGATCTCGACGCCGGCAAGCTCGGCCAGTTCGGCGAGGGTGTGCCGCCGCTCGCCACCGAGCAGCTCTCGCTCGATGTCGGCCGGGCTGGTCGGCTCGCCGTCCTCGCTCACCCTGGCATCATCCCGGATCAGCCGAGAAGCCGGCTGATCGCCGCGGCAAATCGTTGCGGTGAGGTGGCCGGATCACCGAGCGCGTCCGCGAGCAGCTCACGTCGTGCGGTCCGCGACCCGTCGGGTCCGCCGAGCGCCGCGATCACCAGGTCCTCTAGACCGTCGAGCTCCGGCGTCAACACGAACCCGCCGAGAGTCGAGGGGAAGCGCTCGATGAATGCAGCCGAACCGAGCCCGCGAGTGTCGACAACGGCGTACGGCCGGTCATAGGGCAGGTATTCGTTGATAACGCTGGAAACATCGCCGATTAACGCCGAGGATCCAGCGAAGGTCTCGGTGATCGTCTCGTCGGCCGGCACTCGGCCGACGAGCTCCACGATGCGGCGGTCCGCGGCTCGTAGCTGCGGGTTTCGACGCCCGGTCAGTGGATGCGGCCGGTAGCGGACTCGAAGGTCCGGACGGGCCAGCAGGTTCTCGACCAGTGCCGGTCCGATGTGCGCGAGCGAGCTGTGATGTGGGTCGTCGCCCCAGCCCTCCCAGGTCGGCGCGTAGACGATCGTCGGACGTTCCGGCTTTCCGGCGCCGGTGGTCTCGATCTGCGGCCGCCCGATCTCCACGATCGCGCTGTCCGCCACTCCGACGGCTGCGGTCGCGTAGCGACGGCGGCCGAGCGGTCCGGCGACCCACACCTCGTCGTAGACCCGCGCGAACGGATTGACGCTGTCGGGCTTGTCACTGTCGCCATGGCCGATGAAGACACTACGGATCTCAGGCCGGCGCAACAACGACAGGTTGTTGCCACTGTGGGTGACGAACAACGCGACCACCCGCGGCGGCAGCGCAAGCGAGGCGATCGTGCCGTTGAACGGGGTGCAGATCACCGGCAGCGAGGTCTCGCCAAGTGCATCGAGGACCGCCTGACTGCGCAGGACGATCAACACTCGCCGGTCGAGTCGCGCCAGCGGCGCGAGCCACATCCGGACCTGATAGATCTCCTCCGGCGTTGCCGCGAAATAGAGCACCACCTCGGGCGCCAGGACCTCGATCGCCGTCGTCGCCGCCTCGGTGAGCCGGGTGCGCAGCTTCGCGCGCATCAGCGTGATGGTCTGGCCGGCCAGCAGCGCAGCCGGCAGGGCCGCCAGCAAAGTAGCGACCGCCAGCCCGGTCGCCGCCGCGGCCGGCGTGCTCTCGTTCATCGCGAGCGTGAGACCCAGCCCGGCGATCACCGCGACCGCAGCGTCGGAACCCATCGGAGTCATCGCGATCGGTACGGGTGGTCGCGGCAGCGCGAATCCGCCGAGGTCGAGATTGCGGGTGACCAACGGCAGTCGGCGCACCCGGACGATCACCAGCCGCAGCGCTTCGGCAGCGATCGCGACGCCGATCACGACGACGGCCGTCACGGCGGTGCCGACGACGATCGAGGGTTCGAGGCAGCGCGCCGCGAGAAGGAGTATGGCGAGCATCCGGATCGCGCTGCGGGTCGGTAAGCCCGCACCTGCCTGGCTCAGCGCCCGCGCCGCGAACCGCGATCGGCTCGCAATCACGACCTCGACAATGAGGCTCGCGGCAAGCGCGGCGACTGTCCCCCAGCCGCTTCGTGACGCGGCGGCTGCAACCGCTCCGGCCAACGATGCGGCGAGCAGACCGACCAGCACCAGCGCAGGGGTCCGGGCGGCGCGGTCGCGGATCAGGCTCGGGCTAGGCACCTGCGACATCCAACATCACGGCGACCACGCCCACCATCAAACCGCACCACCGCGCGGTCAAGGCGCTACTGACAGGCCGCAGGAACCGGGTAGTTGGTAATCCCGTAAGGACTAGCGACGTACACCTGCTGCTCGGTCGGCGCGATCGTGATGTCACCCGTCGCGATCGGATCGGTGCGCTGGACCGAGTCGGCGATCGGAAGCGTGATCGTTGCACTCGGACCGCTCGTCGGACTCGCATAGTCAAAGCAGGTCAGCTTCACCCGCTGACGCTCGGTGGCGACCCACACCGTGCGACCGCTGGTCCATACCCGGTCCGCGCCCCCCGGGAGAGAGGCGGTGTTGATCACGGCGCCGGTCGGAAGCGGGTGCAGCGTGGCGTCGAACAACTCCAGCGTTGCCGTTGCGCCAGTCCCCGTGGTCGCCCACAGGCCCTCCTGACTCGAGGCGATGGTCATCTCGGTCCCCTGAACTGCGGCTAGCGAGTCGGCCGATCCGGACTCACCCGCGTTGATGATCAGCCGGGACCGGCCGCCGTCGGTGGTCCCCAGCGTCGCCACCGATCCGCCGACCACGGCCACCCTGGTCGGCAAGTAGTTCTTGGCCGAAGGTGCCATCACGGTCGCGTTGTGCCGCGTTGCCTGCACCGGCTGGGAACCACCAGGCTGCGCCAGCGTGACTGTGACCGTGCCTTGATCGGTCGCGAGCACAGCGCGACCTCTTCCGAATGGCAGCACATCGAAAGGCGCAGCGGGGAGGTAGTGGTCGTTGGTCAGCAGCATGGAGCGCTTCGTGAGGTCGGCCGAGAACTCCGCCACGCCCGGTCGATGGCCGGCGTTCGACGGATAGAAGGTGACCCACACCGTGCCGTCGGGCGCAACCGCAACCGAGCTCGGTCCGGCCGGCAGGTTGGCGGCACCCACCTCACCGCCCGTGGCCCGGTCGTAGGCCGTCACCAATCCCTTCGGATAGGCATTCGTCGCGACGTACAGCGTGCTCGTCGTCGCGGTCATCGCCACGACGTTGGAGTCGGACTGCCGGAATCGCTGCTGTGGCCCGGCTGAGATCTTCTGCGCCGGCTTGCCCCCGAGACCGTTGTTGACGACGACGACGGTCACGCCGGCGACGACCAGCGCCGCCGCGACGACGACTGCACCCATCCGTCGCCGGTAGGTCCGGACGCCCCGCCGCACCTGATCGGCCAGCTCCGGCGGCAGCGGCGGCATGCTCGACCCGACCAGGTCGAAGACCTCACTCAGCTCCTGCTCGATGTCGGTCGCCATCACACCCTCCCGCTCGGCATCAACGTCCGCAGTCGCGCGAGTGCGCGGGCGTGTTGGCTCTTGACTGTCCCGACCGAGCACTCCATGACCGCGGCGGTCTGAGCCTCGGTGAGACCTTCGAAGTAGCGCAGCACCAGCACCGCGCGCTGGCCTGCGGGCAGCTCGCGGACCGCGCGCATCAGCGCATCGCGTGACGCCGTCAGATCGCTCGGGTCGGCTTCGGCAAGGCGCGCCTCGCCCAGCCCGACCTCAGCGACCCCGCGACGGCGCCGCCATCGATCGGTCGACGCGTTGACCAGCGCCCGCCGCACATATGACTCCGGTGCGCCGTCGCGGTTGATCCGCGGCCAGCTCCGGTAGGTCCGCTCAAGTGCGCCCTGCAGCAGGTCCTCGGCGGCGTACCGATCTCCGGTCAGCAGGTGCGCCAGGCCGAGCAGCCGGCGCGAGGAGCCGGCAACGAAAGCGGTGAAGTCCGCATCGTCGGCTGTTCGCACCTCGAGCCATCCCCTCTCGCTACTGCGCTCCGTTCACCGTAGACACGCAGCGCAGGCCCAGAAGGTTGTCGCCTCGCTCAACGCAGCCGCTGCGCCTCGTCCTCGACGAGCCGGTAGATGTCGCGCTGGACATTCTCGACCTTGGGTACGTCGGTCAGCACGACCTGGCCACGATCGCCGGCCGACTCGATGATCAACGTGCCGGAGCCGAAGCATCGCTCGACGATCGAGCGGGAGAACGAGACGTCGTTGACCCGCGTCAGCGGCACGTCGCGGCCGCGGCGGGACAGCACACCGTTGCGCATCAGCACCCGGCGATTGGTCACGACGTACCTCGTCGTCAGCCAGCGGAAGAGCGGCCGAGCCGACCACCAAACGAGGATGACGATCCCCACGACCACGATCACGGCGCGCAGCGGCTGTCGCGCGCCGTTGGACGGCAGCGTGAACCAGCCGTAGGACGCGAGGCCGACGACGATCGGCAGCAACGTGACCGGCACCGCGACGCGCCGCCAGTGCGGCCGCAGGTTGCGGACGACCTCCTCGCCGTCATCGAGCACACTCTCCGGGAACGGCACTGCGCTAATCAGCCTTTCGGACGTGGGTGACATCGCCGGCGAGCCAACCTCGCTCGGCGCCGGTCGCGTCGTCGCGCAGCGTCAAGGCACCGCTGTCATCGATCGCGGTCACCTCACCGCGCACGATGTCCCCTCCTGGCAGCTGCAGTTCGACGTGACGCCCAATCGTCTCGCATCGCTCGCGATATGCCGGAATGACCGATGCCGACGAACCGGCCGTGTCGTGCCAGCCCTGGTAGCGACGAGCGAGCGAGCGCAGCAGCTCCTTCGCGATGATCTCGCGGTCGGTCACCCCACCGGCGATGGCGAGGCTGGTCGCGGTCGCGGTGGGAAGCTCCTCCGGCTTGGTCGACACATTGAGCCCGATGCCGACGACCACCGAGCTCTCGACCCGCTCGACCAGGATGCCGGCCAGCTTGCGGTCGTCGACCAGGACATCGTTGGGCCACTTCAGTGTCGCCTCGACCTGACCGACGCTCAGGACCGCCTCGACGACGGCCAGCCCGGCCAGCAACGGGATCAGCGGCCAGGCCGAGACTTCGATCTGCGGTCGCAGCAACGCCGACATCAAGACACCGGCGCGGGCGGGTGACGACCACCCGCGGTCGAGCCGCCCGCGACCGGCGCTCTGCCGTTCGGCAATCACGACAAGGCCCTCGGCGGCACCGGTGCGGGCAGCGCCGGCCACTTCGGCGTTCGTCGACTCTGTGCTGTCGAGGACGCGGATCTCCCGCCACACCGGACCGGTCGAGAGCGCACGGTTGAGGCGCGCCACCGACAACGGTGGGCGGCTCAGATCACTCCAGATGCCCAAGTGATGGTCAGCCCTGGATCATGTTGTGCACCGGCGCCACCATCGGCGGATTCAGCGTGACGCCTTGCTCGGTGAGAATCGGGACCAGCGTCTGGCCGAACGCCTCGAAGTCTTCCTGCGACTCCCAGATGTCGAAGACCTGGATCTCGCCACCGGACTCCAGTGCAAGATGCAGCGTGCGACCCTTGGCCGCCCCAGCGCCGGCAGCTTCGAGCGCCGCAAGCGTCGCGGCGTACTTGTCCGGCGTGAAGCCGTTGTGCACGAGGTAGAACGACGTCGCCATGATGTCCCCACCCAACCAGTTCGGGCCGCAGTCTGCGCCCAGCGGGTGCGACCGTACTTCGATGCCGGTGCGATGACAACGCTCGGCCGGGCGTCGCCGTAAAGTACGGCGTTATGAGCGCCCAACCCGATGAGACGCCCAGCCCGCGCACGACAGCGGGCCGCCTCGCCGAACTCAGCCATCGCACCGATGAGGCGGTGCACGCCGGCTCGCAGCGCGCGATCGACAAGCAGCACGCCAAGGGCAAGATGACCGCCCGCGAGCGGATCGCCGCCCTGCTCGACGAGGGCTCGTTCGTCGAGCTCGACGCCCTGGCCCGGCACCGTGCCCACGACTTCGACATGCCGGACAGCCGGCCCTACGGCGACGGCGTCGTCACCGGTTACGGCACCGTCCATGGCCGGCAGGTGTGCGTGTTCAGCCAGGACTTCACCGTCTTCGGCGGCTCGCTCGGCGAGGTCTTCGGCGAGAAGATCTGCAAGGTCATGGACCTGGCGATGAAGACCGGCTGCCCGGTGGTCGGGATCAACGACTCCGGCGGCGCCCGGATCCAGGAAGGCGTTGTCGCGCTTGGACTTTACGCCGAGATCTTCTACCGCAACGTGATGGCCTCCGGCGTCGTACCGCAGGTCTCGCTGGTCATGGGACCGTGCGCGGGCGGCGCGGTCTACTCCCCCGCGATCACCGACTTCACGATCATGGTCGACCAGACCTCGCACATGTTCATCACCGGTCCGGACGTGATCAAGACGGTGACCGGCGAAGACGTCACGATGGAGGATCTCGGCGGCGCGCGCAGCCACAACACCAAGTCCGGTGTCGCGCATTTCATGTCCGCAGACGAGCTCGAGGCGCTCGAGCTGACCCGCGCGTTGCTCTCCTTCCTGCCGAGCAACAACATGGAGCAGCCACCGTCCTACGACGACGAGGACCTCGACGCACTCACGCCGGATGACTTCCTCGACACCTTCATCCCTGACACCTCGAACCAGCCCTACGACATCACGACCGTCATCGGTCACGTCGTGGACGACGGCGAGTTTCTCCAGGTGCACGAGTTATTCGCACCGAACATCGTCTGCGGCTTCGGCCGGGTCGACGGCCACTCGATCGGAGTCGTGGCCAACCAGCCGATGCAGTTCGCCGGCACCCTCGACATCGACGCGTCGGAGAAGGCCGCTCGATTCGTGCGGACCTGCGACGCGTTCAACATCCCGGTGCTGACATTCGTCGACGTGCCCGGCTTCCTACCGGGCACTGCCCAGGAGTGGAACGGCATCATCCGCCGCGGCGCGAAACTGCTCTTCGCCTACGCCGAGGCAACCGTGCCGAAGGTCACCATCATCACCCGCAAGGCCTACGGCGGCGCGTACGACGTCATGGGCTCCAAGCACCTGCGCGCCGACATCAACCTCGCCTGGCCATCCGCCGAGATCGCGGTGATGGGCGCCCAAGGTGCGGTCAACATCCTGCACCGCCGCACCATCGCCGGCGCTACCGATGAGGCCGCTGCCGAAGCGAGGCGCAAGGAGCTGGTGACCGACTACGAAGACCACTTCGCCAACCCCTACATCGCCGCCGAGCGCGGCTACATCGACGCCGTGATCAAACCCTCGGTGACCCGACTAGAGGTGATCCGCGCGCTTCGCCTGCTCCGCACCAAGCGGCAGTCCCTCCCACCGAAAAAGCACGGCAACATCCCGCTATGACCACCCCACGAAGTCGCTCAATACTGCGCGGGGACCCCGCGTGAGCACCCAAGCTCAGCCACCGGTGCTTCGCGTCGTTCGGGGCGGCACACCGACCGACGAGGAGCTCGCCGCACTCACCGTCGCCATCACCGCGGGCGCGGCCGCAACGGTCGCCCGCGATGCGCCGTCGCTGCGCCGACCGCTCTCGCCATGGGTAGCCAGCGGTCTCGTCAAAGGCACCCGCACGAGCCCCTAAGCCGCAAGCGTCAGACGCTGCGGGCGCTGTGGCGCCCGCACGCTCTGACGGATCCGCTGGTTAGGCTTCGCGGCCGGCGGCGATCCGGGTGGGCGACAGCGAGACTGCGCGCTGGTACGCCGCGTCGACCGCGGCGGCGAACCGGGTCATCGCGTCCGGCTGGTCGGGGCCGAGCAGGTAGTGCTTGAGCTCCCGGCGACTGGCCGCGAGCGGATCGCTGCTGCGGGCCAGGTCGAGGATCGCCCCGATCCGCTCGGCGACCGGATCGAGCAGGTAGGCCATGCCGGCGCTCGGATAGTGGGCTCGGAACGCATCCTCGGACAGCCCGGTGAGGTTGGGTACGACGTAAGGCTTCTCGGTGTAGATGAAGTCGCTCAACACACTGGAGATGTCGGCGACCATCAGGTCGGCGTCGTTGAAGCAGTCGTAGAGAGTCGGCTCCGGTCCGACGACGGTCACGTGACGCCCGCCAGCGCGCGAGATCGTGCCCCGGATCTTCGCGTCCGCAGCGGCCGCCTCGGGGCTGACCGTGCCGGTGAACGGGTGCGGCTTGTAGATGACGCGGACGTTGGGGAAGCCCACCAACCGCTCGACAAGCGGCGGTCCGGTACGGATCAGCGACGTGTGGGCGAGGTCGCCGGTCCAGCCCTCCCAGGTCGGCGCATAGAGCACCGTCAGCTCGCCGTCACCGACGTGTCCGGCGCTGATCGTGAGACCGTCGAGCTGCGGCCGGCCGACCTCAACGATGTCCTCGTCGCGGACACCGACACCGGCCCGGCGGTAGCGGTCGCGGCCGGCCTCGCCGGCCACCCACACCTCGGAGTAGACCCGGCTGAACGGGTTGAACGACGCCGTCTTGTCGCTGTCGCCATGGCCGACGAACACATGCTGCACGCCGGGCTCACGCAACATGTGAATGGTCTTGCCGACGTTCGCGGTGTAGAGCGCGACCCTGACCTCGGGCAGCGAGAACGTCATGAATGCGACCGAGTCCGGGATGCAGATCACCGGCAACGTGGTCGAAGCGAGCTCGTCGAGACAGACCCGCTCGCGTAGCGCCAGCAACGTCGGGCGGCCGAGCCGCTCACAGGCCGACAGCCACATGTTCACCTGGTGGGCCGAGTCAACCGTGCCGGTGTGGTAAAGCATCACCTCGGGTCGCAACGCGTGGACCCGGCGGTGCACCTGCGCGAGATAGCGGTCCCGGATGACGCTGCCCCGCGAGCGCGCCAGCCAGCCGACCGCCGCGCCAACAGCGACCGCCTCGACCGCGAGTACGGCGCCGACCACGATGAATAGCAGCGTCGGCGAGTGCTGCGTGACCGCGAGAGCACCACCGGCCAACGCGACCGCCGACAGGCCGTGAAAGCGTTCCGAGAGGCGGCGGCGCATCAGCTCAGGGATGGCTGGGGGCGGCCGGAATCCGCTGAGATCGATGTTGCGAGTCTCTACCGGAAGCAGGCCCCGCCGCCGCACCAGCACCATCAGGAGCTGGTAGAGCAGCCGGAGCCCACCGACACCGACCAGCAGGATTGCCGCAACCCGCGCATCGGAGCGCGCGGTCCACGCCGCGCTGAGCACCAGCGCGACGATCCCGACTTCTCTGACGATCGTGCGGGCTGAGATCCCGAGCTGCCCGCGCGCGAATGCGGTCCGCACGTCCTGGTTGGCCACCACCAGTAGGTCGATCCCCTGGCTTGCCACAACCGCGACGACGGCGGCGATCGCCCATCCGAACACGCCAGCCACCGGCAACACCGCGTAGGCCGCGAGCGCCGCCAGACCGGTCAGCCGAGGCGCGCGATCAAGGCTACGGGCCTCGATCGTGTCGACCGCGTCGCCTGCGGTCTCGAGCGACTGTTCCTCGGTCACGACGCGCCGTGCTCGCGGGCGGCTTCATCCTCCGCGGCGGCCTCGGCCAGCTCGACCTGCGCTGCCACGTCCTCGGCCGCGCCGACCGAGGAGGCGACGGTGGGCGTTGGCCGGCGTACATCGATGACCTGACCGGTGACGTCGGCGACGAGAACGTCGATCGAGGTCTGCGCAACGACGCCCGCCTCGAGCAGATCGCTCGCCGGCTCGACGCCGAATGCCTTGGTACGCATCGGAGTTGCGGTGCGCTCGGGGTTGATGCAGTTGACTCGAACGCCGAGCGGCAGCCACTCATCGGCGAGCGCCTGAGTGAGGTTGACGACGGCGGCCTTGGTCGAGGAGTAGAGGCTGTAGTGACCTCGGCCGCGGGTGTAGCTGCTCGAGGTGAACAGCAGCAGGTGGCCCTTGGTGTCGGCGAGGTAGCCGATCCCGTGCCGCGCGATCTGGACCGGCGCGACGTAGTTGACCCCGATCATCTCCGCGATCGTGGCGTCGTCGGCCTCGGCGAGCGAGCCGATCCGCAGCACGCCGGCCGTCACAACGATGTAGTCGATCCGCCCGGTCTCGCCGTGGACCTTCGTCAACGCCGCGTCGATGTCTCGAGGATCTTCGACGTGGGTGTCGGTGCTGCTCCGACTGAAGCTGAAGACGGTCGCGCCGTACGACTCGAGCAACGAGACGATCTCACCGCCGATGCCGTAGCTGCCCCCGAAGACGACCGCGACCCGGCCGCGCAGCAGCTCGGAGTACGCCGCGGCGCCGGCAAGCGGCTCGACGGTCGCAGAGCTCAGCTGAAACAGCTTGTCGGCGATGAACAGGTCGACCGGCGCCGTGACTTTCATGTTGTGCTCGGAGCCTTCGACGACGTGGATCGCGACATCAGGGAGGTACTTGAGGACCACGCTGCAGTCATCCGTCGCCGCGAACTCCGGGTCCTGCCAGGCCAGCTCGTACGCCCGGCGGATCACCGAGAGCTTGAAACCTTGCGGGGTTTGGCCCCGTCGCAACCTACTTCGGTCCGGGATCTGGTTGATCACGCCGGCTTCGTCGACCACGACGATCGTGTCGGCCGACGGGATCGCCACGTCGACCGCGTCGAACCGACGCAACGCATTGACGGCCTCACGCACGATCCGCTGCGACACGAGCGGTCGCACCGCGTCGTGAAAGAGCACGTTGCACTCGTCGTCGCCGAGCCAGTCCAGAGCGAGCTTGGTGGTGTCGTTGCGCGTCACCCCGCCCTCGAGAACGGCCCGGACCTTGCCGAAACCGCGCGATGCGACGATCGCCTCGATGTCGCTGACGTAGTCCGGCGTCATCAGGACCAGGATCTCGTCGATCTCGGCGCTAGCCTCGAACGCCGCCAGAGTGTGCTCGATGATCGGCTTACCGGCGATCTTCAACAGCTGCTTCGGGGTGCCGAGTCCCACCCGCGTACCGACGCCGCCAGCCAGGACCACTCCGACGGTGCGCAGCCGCTTTCCACCCGGTCCCATGACGAAAGCAGCCTACCGTCGCCGGCTGCGCCGCGAATCAGACGACCGGCGGGCGCCCGGCGAGCGTCATCCGGATGATCGTGCGCCACCGCATCGGCCGCCGCTCACCCGGGTCGGTGCGCCAGCCCTCGAACCAGCCGCCGAACCAGGTGCGGAGTACGCCGGGACGACCCGCCCAGCGAAGCAGCTGGACACCTGTCCAGGATCCGACATAGAGCGGGATGAACGGCAGCGGCAGGTTACGCCGGGCCAGCCAGACCCGGTTCCTGGCGTTGAGCCGGTAGTAGTCGGTGTGACGGGTCTGCTGGATCTGTGGATGGTTGGCGACCAGGCCTCCGGCGTACCACGCACGCAGTCCCTGGTCCCAGACCCGCCAGGCCAGCTCGATGCCCTCGTGGGCATAGAAGAACTCGCCGGCCCAGCCACCGAGGGCGACGAAGACCTCCCGACGGATCAGGATCGCGCCCTCCCAGCAGGAGAAGATGTTGCCGGAATCCGTCGGATCGCCCTTGCGCATCCGCGGGATCCACTGCCGCGAGGTGCCGTGGTCCGGATCGACGACCCGGGGCTGGATCAGACCGATGCCGGGATCGGCCGCGAGCAACGTCGCCCCGGCCGCCAGGAACCCCGGGTCGGGCAGCGAGGCGTCGTCGTCGAGGAAGAACAGCAGATCGCCGGAGACAGCGTCGACACCGTGATTTCGGCCGGCCGGGATACCGAGGTTCTCGGCCAGCGACACCGTCTTCACCCGCGCCGGCAACCGCGGCGCCGCGGCAGCTGGATCCCAGCCGTTGCCGACCACCACGACCTCGGCCTCGACGCCGGTCTGGTCGAGGACGCTGCTGACGGCGCGGATCAGCTCAGCCGGTCGCCTTCCCTGGGTCAGGATCACGACCCCGAACCGCGGCAGTTCCGACCGGGTCAACGAAGTCGGTCCGAGGTCACGATCGACAACAGATGGCCGACGACCACGATCCCGGCAATGACCAGCAGTGCGATGTCAAGCACCCGGGTCGCCGCGAGCCCACCACGGCCGGCGTCGATGATCGAGGCAGCCAGCGCCAGCCCGGTCAGTTCCATCGCCAGCAGTGCCCGGTTGAACGGCAGATTGCCCGCCAGCCGTCGCAGCCGTCGTACGACGCCGGCATGCGGGAGCGCCACCGCAGCGGTGTCCGCCGTCGGCGGCCGACCGGACAGGGCACGCGAGGTGTGCACGAGATCGGTCTCGGCTTTGGTGATCAGCACGACGAAGCCGGCGCAGAGCCCGATCGTCGTCCACCCGTTGTCGTGGCCGAGCCCGCCGCCGGCGTGGGCCCCGACCGCGACCGCAAGGCCGGCGTCAGTGACGTAGTGCGCGATCCGATCGAGATAGATGCCGATCGGCCCCATGCGCTGCCGCCATCGGGCCAGCTCGCCGTCCATGCAGTCGACCAGTCCCTGCACCTGGATCAGCACCACCGCGATCACTGCCGCCCACCAGTGCGGGATCGTCAGGGCCAGCGCAGCCGCGATCCCGTCGACGATGAGGAAGGCGGTGAGGCCATCGGCGGTGACCCGAGTCGGCACCAAGGCGCGGGTCAGGTGGATCGAAACGTGACGCAGGTAGAGCCGGCCGGCCCAGTGCTCGCCGCTGACCCGCCCGAGGACCGAGTCCGGTTGCGCGACCTTGCGGAGCTCCTCGATCGACGGCCGCTTGGTAGCCGTCGGGTTGGAGGCGGTCACGGCGCGTCGTTCTCCTCATCGAGATACCTCGCGAGGATGTCCTCGATCGGACCCTCCACGAGCTCCTCGTCCCGTCGCAAGTAGATGCCTCGGGTGCACCAGCGGCGCAAGTCGTTTTCGTTGTGTGAGACCAAAAGCATCGTGCGGCCCTCGCCGAGCATCCGGTCGATCACGATCCCGCACTTGCGTCGGAACCGCCGGTCGCCCACCGCCAGCACCTCGTCGACGAGCAGGATCGGCTCCTCCATCCGGGTTACGATCGAGAACGCAAGCCGCGCCTTCATCCCGCTCGAGAAGTGCATCACCGGCGTATCCACGAAACGCGTAACACCGGCCCACGCCAGGATGTCGTCGAAGCGCTCGTCGGTCTGCTCCCGGTCGAAGCCGTGAAGTGAAGAGATCAGATAGACGTTCTCTCGCGCGGTCAGGTCGCCGACAAACCCGGCCGACAGCTCGATCATCGCGCCGACGCCACCGTTCACCTCGATCACGCCCTCGTCGGGCAACATCACTCCTGCGATGAGTCGCAGCAGCGTGCTCTTGCCGCAGCCGTTGGCGCCGACGACACCGACCGACTCGCCCTGTGCGACGGTGAACGACACGTGGCGCAGCGCCCAGTAGTCCCCGCTACTGGTCGCGCTCATCCCCTGGATGAACAGGTTCTTCAGCTCGAGCCGCCGCCGCCGGTTGACGGCGAACCTGATCCCGAGATCGGAAACCGCAATCGCGTCGCCCATGTCTCACAATTCCTTGAGCACGGATCGCTCGACTCGGACGAAGACGCTGAAGCCGAGGACCAGGACCACGAACGCGCCGATGACCGAGAAGTAGACCGGTCGCCATCCGGTCCAGTAGCCCGGGAACCACACCGCGCGGTTGACCTCGAGGACCCCGACCAGCGGGTTGTAGGAGTCGTAGCGCCGGAACGCAGGCGTCAGCCTCGACAGCGGATAGAGCGCCGGCACCAGGTAGAACAACATCCGGATCACGATGCCGATGCCGCGTTGGATGTCACGCAGCACGGTGTTGAGTGATGACACCAGCAGCGCGAATCCGGTGCAGATCATCAGCTCCAGCGCCCAGACCAGCGGCAGCGCGAAGATGAAGCCGGACGGACCCGCGCCGTACCCCCAGGCGACGATGACCAGCACCGGCAAGCTGAGGAAAAACTCGATCGCCTTCTCCGCGACGTCGGCCAGCGGATAGATCTCGCGCGGCAGCGCGATCGAGGTGATCAGCCGGGAGTTCGCTCGCAGCGACGAGGTCGCGGAGTTGACCGTCGAGGAGAACCACTGCCAGGGCAGGATCGTCGAGCCGATGAACAACGGATACATCGGATAGCTGCGATGGAAGATCTTCAACAGCAGGAAGTAGGTGACGATGAGTAGCGCCGGCTCGATCAGCGACCACGCGTAGCCAAGCACCGACCCGGCGTACTTCTGGCGAAGCCCGCGCTCAGTGAGCATGCGCAGGACGTCGCGCCGCTCCCAGATGTCGAGGAGCCGTTCGGCAACCGGAATGCCTGCGGCGGACCGGATCCGGGTGGCCTCATGAAGCCGCCGAAATCGAAGCCCGGCAAGGCCACCCGATGAATCCGCCACGCGATCACGGTATATGGGTCAACAGCTCCGGCCCGGCATCTGAGAGCTTGGCGCAGCCGGCAAGCGCCATCGAGAGGTCCAGCTCGGCGAGCAGTGAGCGCAACACGTGACGCACGCCGGCCTCACCGCCGAGTCCGAGACCATAGATGTACGGCCGCCCGAGCAGCACCGCATTGGCGCCCAGTGCGAGCGCCTTGATGACGTCGGATCCAGTCCGGATGCCGGAGTCGAGGAGTACGTCGACCTCGCCACTGACGGCTGCGACAACCCCCGGGAGCGCGTCGAGGGACGCGATCGAGCCATCGATCTGGCGACCGCCATGGTTGGACACCAGCACGCCGTCGACCCCCGCGGCGACGGCCCGCCTCGCGTCGTCGGGATGCAGGACGCCCTTGAGCGCGATCGGCCCGTCCCAGTGCTCTCGCACCCAGGCGAGATCGGTCCAGGTGTTGCGTGGGTCGCCGAACATCGACTGCCAGTGCAGGACCGAGGCGACCGGATCCTCCTCAGGCGACTTGTCCAGGCCGGCCAGGAAGGCGGGGTCGGACTCGTAGTTCGCGAGCCCGAGCCGGTGCAGGAACGGCAGATAGGCGTGAGTGAGATCTCGCGGCCGCCAGGCCAGGATGAAGGTGTCGAGAGTGAGCAGCAACGCCTGATAGCCGGCGGCCTTGGCGCGCGCGAGCAACGAGGCGCCGACGTCGCGGTCCTTCGGCCAGTAGAGCTGGAACCAGCGCGGCGAGTCGCCGCCGGCCGCTGCGACGTCCTCGAGGGTGTAGGACGACACCGTCGAGAGCGCGATCGGGAGTCGCACGCCGGCCGCGGCCCTTGCTACCGCGAGTTCGGCATCGGGGTGCACGATGCCTTGGACGCCGACCGGAGCCAGTGCGATCGGTGCCGGCATCGGTGTGCCAAGGACGTTCGTCGACAGGTCGCGGACCGACACGTCGCACAGGAACCGCGGGACGATCTGGTGGCGGGCGAACGCGTCGCGGTTGGCGCGCGCGGTCAACTCGGTGCCGGCGCTGCCTGCGACATAGCCGAACGCCTCGGGCGTGAGCCGCTCGCGCGCAGCGGCCTCGAGGGCAGCCGGCTCGATCGGAAACTCGGGGACGATGTCGGCCATGCCGTTGAGGTAGATCTCGTTCTGATAGTTCGAGAAAGGCAACTCGGTCACGTCGCGAGCATGCCATGTAGCCGATCACCGCGCCGACCGCCATGGGCCACTGAATAGAGTCACAGGATGCGCAAGGTCTTGATCGCCAACCGTGGCGAGATCGCGGTACGGGTCGCCCGCGCCTGCCGCGACGCGGGGCTGGCCAGCGTTGCGATCTATGCCGACTCCGATCTCGACGCCCAGCACGTGCAGCTCGCGGACGAGGCATACGCCCTCGGTGGCGCCACACCGGCCGAGACCTATCTCGATGTCTCGAAGGTGCTGGACATCGCGACACGGTCGGGCGCCGACGCGGTGCATCCGGGCTACGGGTTTCTTTCCGAGAACGCCGGCTTTGCCGCCGCGGTCGCGGAGGCCGGGCTGACCTGGATCGGCCCGCCGCCGGCTGCGATCGACTCGCTCGGCGACAAGGTCAAGGCCCGCCACATCGCGGCCGACGTCGGCGCTCCGCTCGCGCCTGGCACCCCGAATCCTGTCGAGGGCGTCGATGAGGTGCTGGCCTTCGCCGATGAGTACGGCCTGCCGGTAGCGATCAAAGCAGCGTTCGGCGGCGGCGGCCGCGGCCTGAAGGTGGCGCGAAACCGCGAGGAGATCGGCGAGCTCTACGACAGCGCGGTGCGCGAGGCGGTTGCGGCGTTCGGTCGCGGTGAGTGCTTCGTCGAGCGCTACCTCGACAAGCCGCGCCACGTCGAGACCCAGATCCTGGCCGACCAGCATGGCCAGGTGATCGTCGTCGGAACCCGCGACTGCTCGCTGCAGCGGCGACACCAGAAGGTCGTCGAGGAAGCGCCCGCGCCGTTCCTCACTGATGACCAGCGCGACCGGCTCTACACCGCGAGCAAAGCGATCGCGAGCGCGGCCGGGTACGTCGGCGCCGGCACCTGCGAGTTCCTCGTGGCCACTGACGGCACGATCTCCTTCCTCGAGGTCAACACCCGGCTGCAGGTCGAGCACCCGGTCACCGAGGAGACCAGCGGTGTCGACCTGGTGCTGGCGCAGTTCGCGATCGCCGACGGCCAACGGCTGCGAGACACCGATCCGAGTCCGCGGGGTCATGCGTTCGAGTTCCGGATCAACGCCGAGGACGCCGGTCGCGGGTTCCTGCCGGCGCCCGGCACGATCACCACCTGGTCGCTGCCGACCGGCCCGGGCGTGCGGGTCGACGCAGGCTACGTCGCCGGTGACACCGTGCCCGGCGCGTTCGACTCGTTGCTGGCGAAGCTGATCGTGACCGGGTCGAGCCGGCTCGAGGCGATCAACCGATCGAGGCGCGCACTCGCCGAGTTCGAGGTCGGCGGGATGCCGACGATCATCCCGTTCCACCGCGCGGTGGTTGCCGACCCCGCGTTTGCGGGCGAGCCGTTCGCGGTCCACACCCGCTGGATCGAGACCGAGTGGACCAACACGATCGAGCCATACACCGCGTCATCACCCGGAGCGGAGCCGGTGGAGCGGGATCGCATCACCGTCGAGGTCGGCGGCCGGCGCCTCGAGGTCTCGCTGCCTGGCGGGCTGGCCGCAGCAGGTGGGGCCGCAAAACGTCGTACGCCGCCATCCGCCCATCGCGCATCGTCCTCCGGCGCGGCCGCGTCGGGCGACACCCTGACCGCGCCGATGCAGGGCACCATCGTCAAAGTCGCGGTCGCCGAGGGTGACGTGGTCGAGGCGGGAGACCTGGTCGTCGTGCTCGAGGCGATGAAGATGGAGCAGCCGCTGGCCGCGCACGCCGCCGGCACGATCACCGACCTCAGCGCCAACATCGGCGACGTCGTCAGCTCCGGCACCGCGATCACCCGGATCGTCGCGGCTGAATCCTAGCTATGGCTAGCCGCGCTGGAGCACCAGCCGGCGACCGAGGACGGCGACCGCTGCGAAGAACGCCAGCACCAGCAGTGCCAGCAGGATCGGGCCCAATGCACCGACAATCGCATCGACGCCACGGCTGAACCGGTGGGTCGAGTTGTGCCACGCCTTGCTGATGCCGCTCGGCGCGTGAGGATGCGTGATCACCTTGTGCGCACCGGGCTGCGTCACGTCGACCCTCAGCGTGCCATCCGCACTCTGGTTGCGGAGCACCTTGATCTCACCCTGCAGCTGCTCGATCTGCGACTGCACGCCATTGATCCGATCCTGCACCTCGAGCGTCGAGCCGATCGTGGTCGCGTGGCCAAGGATCGTAAGGTAGGTCGAGCGGGTGTGCTGCAATGCCATCAGCCGGGCGTTGAGGTCGACGAACCTGCCGGTGACGTCGTGGGCGTCGGTGGTGAGCGAGGTCTCGTGACCGAGCTTCTCCGCGCCACTGACCGCGGTCTCGAACTTCCCGACCGGCATCCGCAGTGTGAGGTCACCTTCAGGCGAGCCGGCGATGTTGTCGGTACGGCTCTGCGAGACGTAGCCGCCGAGTGACGTCGTCAGCGCGACCAGCTTCGAGACCGTCGCCTGGACCTGGCCGCGGGCGACCCGGAGCGCCAGCGTGCCGGTCTTGACCACCCGCGTCGCGGTCACGCCGCTACCGCTCCCCGACGTCGACCCGGCTGCACTCGTCGCAGCGGTGCCCTGCCCGACGATCGCCGGCACCGGTGCGGCCGGAGCCAAGCCGTTGACTTCGGCGGTATTTCCAGGTTGCCCAGGAACAGCCGGCGTGGCTTCCTGCCGTTCCTGCGCAATCCCGGATCGCGCAACGCGGCCCCCTCCGCCGGCCGAGGACGGGGCGCGAGCAGCCGGCGCCGCGGACGCCGCGGCCTGGGAACGAATGCTCCGCTCCGCCCCGAGGCGCGTCGAGGTCGACATTTGGCGATTGCCGCCAACGGCGAACGCAACTGCGACGAACGCGATCACAACCGCGGCCGCGCCGGCGATCAGGAACCGCAGCCGGTGCTGGCGCGGCAGTCGCGGGCGGACGTCGTACCGCGCCTCGCGAGCTCGGTTGCGTTGCCGGCTCTGCGCGGTCGCCGCGGCGACCAGGTCGGTGAGCTCGGCGTCTTCGGCGTAGTTGCTCAGGCAGTCGCGGATCAGCAGTTCGGTGTCGGTCATGACAATCCCTGGGAGCTCGGTTCGGGTGTGCTGGCAACGGAACGAAGCCGAGCGAGTGCCCGATTCGCATGGGTGGCGACGGTTGACGGGGAGCAGCCGAGCGCCGCACCGATGGCGGCGTCGTCGAGGTCCTCGTAGTAGCGCAGGACGATGACCGCACGCTGCCGCATCGGCAGCTCGCCGATCAGCGTCCACATCTCGACGCGTTCGCCGACCGCCGTCGTCGGGTCCGGTCCAACCGCGTCATGGACGTCGGCTACCGGCCGCTCGGACCAGCCGCGCCGCCGCCGCCAGCTCACCAGCTGGTTAACCATGATCTTGCGGACGTAGGCATCCGGATTGCCCTCGGCATCGATGCGCGGCCAGGCAGCGTGCAGCCGGGCGAGCCCTTCCTGGGCCAGGTCCTGCGCCAGCTGATGGTCTCGGACCAAGAGGAACCCGAACCGGATCAGCCCGGCCTGCCGTGCCCTCGCGAACTCCTCGAAGCTCCGCGCCGCTGTCGCGGCGAGGTCGCAGCGCTGGGTCACATCACTAGTAACGCCTTCACACCGACAGTTGCGCTACAGCGCGACCAAACTATTTTCGCCGCCGATTCGGGTCAACCATTGCCCAGCACCGAACGTCGGGTGCACATGACGGTGTGGTCGCCCCCACCTTCAGTCGACGATGCACACCCGAATGCGGGTGGTCAGTCCTGGACCGCCAGATGAAGCTGGCGGGCGGCTTCAGTAATGCTGCCGGTGATCGAGGGATAGATCGTGAAGGTATGCGCCAGCTGGTCGACGGTGAGGCCGTTCTGCACCGCCATCGCGACCGGCAGGATGAGCTCGCTCGCCCGCGGCGCAACCACCACACCGCCGAGTACAGCGCCGGTGCCGGGCCGGCAGTAGAGCTTGATGAACCCGTCGCGAATCCCCTGCATCTTCGCCCGCGCGTTGGTGGCGAGTGGCAGCTTGATCTCCTGGACGCCACCGCGTTCGGTCGCGGCGTGGACCGCGAGCAGCCCGACGGTGGCGATCTCCGGATCGGTGAAGACGTTCGCCGAGACGGTCGCGAGGCGCAGCGGCACCACGGCGTCGCCGAGCGCGTGCCACATCGCGGTGCGACCCTGCATCGCGGCGACCGAGGCCAGCAGCAGCAACCCGGTGCAGTCGCCGGCCGCATAGATCGTGGTCCGCGTCGTCCGTGACACCCGGTCGACCAGGATGTAGCCGCGGTCGTCCAGTGCGATCCCAAGATGCTCGAGCCCGATGTCGCTGGTGTTGGGAGTCGAGCCCACGGCGACCAGGCAGTGCGATCCCTCGACGGTTCGGCCATCCTGGAGGTCGACCTCGATGCCGCCGCCGGTCCGGCGTACTCCGGCCGCTCGCGCCTGCCGGAGGATCCGCATCCCGCGACGGGTGAAGACGTCCTCGATGAGCAGCGCGGCGTCCTCGTCCTCGCTGGGCATGACACGGTCGCGGCTCGACACCAGCGTGACCTCGCTGCCGAGGGCGAGATAAGCGCTGGCAAACTCCGCGCCGGTGACGCCTGAACCGACGACGACAAGGTGCTCGGGCAGCGCAGGCAGGTCGTAGAGCTGTTGCCAGTTGAGGATCCGCTCGCCGTCAGGGGCGGCGCCCGGCAGGATGCGCGGCGAGGCGCCGGTAGCGATCAGCACGACATCGGCATCAATGGACCGCTCGGCGTCGCCGACCTCGACGACCAGCTCGTGCGGCCCGGTGAACCGACCGGTCCCGAGGATGACCTCGACGCCTTCGCGCGCGACCCGGCTGGCGATGTCGAGCGACTGCGCGTGGGCAAGTGCCTTTACCCTGGTGTTGACCTCGGTCGCGTCGACCGAGACCTGCTCGTCGGCTCGGCTACCACCACGCAGCCGGACGCCGAGCGCCTCACTCCCGGCGAACGCCGAAATCGACTCGCTGGTCGCGATCAGTGTCTTGGACGGGACGCAGTCGGCAAGCACGCACGCGCCGCCGAGCCCGTCGCGGTCGATGATGACCACGTCGGCGCCGAGCTGCGCCGCCACCAACGCCGCCTCGTAGCCACCCGGACCACCACCGAGAATTGCAATCCTCGTCACGGCTCCATTGTCGCCTGTTGATTACGCTTCCTGGGTGGCCCTCTATGCGGCGTACGGATCGAACCTGGATCCGGCCCAGATGCTGGAGAGATGCCCGCACTCACCATCGGAGGGCACCGGCTGGCTCGAAGGCTGGCGGCTGACGTTCGGCGGTGAGGATCTCGGCTGGGAAGGCTCGCTCGCGACGGTGGTCGAGGACCCGTCGAGCCGGGTGTTCGTCATGGTCTACGACGTCCCCAGCCAGGACGAGTCGGCGCTCGACGAGATCGAGTTCGCGACGACGCGGCTCTACAACAAGATCCGGGTCCGGGTGCAGACCCTCGACGGTGACCAGCTGGCGTGGCTCTACGTCCTCGACGGCTACGAGGGCGGCTTGCCCTCGGCGCGCTATCTCGGCGTGATGGCCGACGCCGCGGAGATCGCCGGCGCGCCCGACGACTACGTGGCCGACCTGCGGCGACGCCCCTGCCGTACCGTCGGCCCCTGACGGCTGTCACCAGGTCGCGGCGTCGCGGTCCGGGCCCTCACTCGTGGATGTAGGCCGCAAAGAGCTCCAATCTGCTTGGTCTCGATGTGGATTCGCAGCTAGCCACGAAGTTGTATCCCGGTGGCCCGTCGAACGAGGCGACGAC
The DNA here is from genome assembly GCA_036268295.1 of Mycobacteriales bacterium. Lineage (GTDB taxonomy): Bacteria > Actinomycetota > Actinomycetes > JAFAQI01 > JAFAQI01 > DATAUK01. Next base: position 30,084 of record DATAUK010000030.1, read on the forward strand.
GGTTCCGCGCGCGTGAGGCAGCCGGATCTGGATCGTCCTCGCAACGACCGGACGCAACATCCGCGGCAATCCGTCAGAATGTGAGAGCGCTATGGCGCCCTGTCGTTCTGCCGGATCGAGCCAGGATAGGACCAACTGGTGTTAGATCCGCGGCGTCTGTTTGATGTGACAGTCCTTTGGCGTAGCGCGTTGGTCCGCTACGGGCCAGCGCGGCTCGGGGGTGGCCGGTCCAGCGGGGGTCTGTGCGTGGGATGCGGTCAACGACGTACTGGCCCGATGTGAACAGTCGCGCCGCGCGACCGGCGTCCAGCACCGCGCCGGTCTCGGCGAACACCACCCGCGCCACCTCGGCATCACACGCGATCCGGCGGGTCCATTCGACGCTGCTCGTCGCCCCGAACGCGTAGTCCGCGGCCGGCGCAAGGTCTTGATCGGTGATCGTCGGGAGGGTCACGGTCACCGTGACATGTGGCTTGACGCCACCGGTGATCGGCAGGGCACCGGAACGCAACGCGATCTCCGCGATCGTGATCAACGCATCCGCCCGGCGCTGCGCGGCGGTCCGGTCATCACCGCTGACCGGACGGGATGCGGCGTGAATCGCCGCCATCACCGTTTCGAAGCCGACCGGATGCAACAGGGAGTTCCCGACCCCGAGACCATCGATGGTGGCCGAGGTGTGCAACCGGCGCGCATCGTAATCATCCTTCTCGTCCCGCACGACCTTCTCCCGCCCGTAGGAGTGCTTGACATGCCTGACGACGTTGCGCAGGTCCTTCGGTGTCGACTTGCTCGCCCACGCCACCAGATGCGGCTCGGCCGAAGCCAACGCCTCAGCACCGATTCCATGCCGCAGTGAGGCAAGCACCTGGGCGTGCGCCGGGCTCAGATGACCGTCGGCCTGGTCGCCGGCACACATCGGCGAGGTTCCGCGCCAGGTGCACATCACGGGAAGCACCGTTCGGGGACAGGTGCAGCTCGGCCTGCGCCCACGCCGCCGTCGACCCATGGTTCGCCAGCGCCGCACCGGTGCGGTCGAACACCTCGAGCAGCTCAAGGTGGCGGCCTCAGCCCGATTGATCTGCCGGCGGACCTCCACGATCGCGTTCCGCGAGCTCCGGCCCGGGCAACGCATGGGCATCAACGACGAACAACTCGTTCGATCGCCGATGCCAACCCGCCCATACCGACAACCTACGACCCACCTACGACACTTTTCGGGTCTAAAAGTCGTTGCAAACAAGGAGGTTTCAGCCAATTATAGTGGACAGCTTTTATCCACTGCTCAGTGCGTACTTGTCGTTAGTTCGGCGCGGTGGCCAGTCCGGCGAGCAGCTGTACGCCGACCGCGATGCATCGCTCGTCGACGTCGAAGCCGGACTGATGCAGATCCATCGGCGTACGGCTGCCGGGTGATCGGACGCCGAGTCGGGCAAGGGCGCCCGGGACGTGATCGAGATACCAGGCGAAGTCCTCGCCGCCGAGGCTCTGCTCACTCTCACATACCGAGCCGCCGCTCACCGAGGAGCGCACTGCCGCCTCGATCGAGGCGACGCTCGCGGCATCGTTGACGACCGGTGGGGTGCCACGGGTGTGCGTGATCTCGATGCCGACTCGATACGGCGTCGCGATGGCGCGGATCACCTCGTCGACCAGCGACGGCAACGAATCCCACAGCTCGTGGGACAGCGTGCGCAGCGTTCCGCGGGCGACGCCTGACTGCGGGATGGCGTTAGCCGCGGTGCCGGCCGAGACCTGGCCCCAGACCAGCGCCAGGCCGGCACGCGGATCGACCCGGCGCGCGAGCAGAGCTGGCGCCTCGACGACAACAGCACCGAGTGCGGACACCAGGTCGGCGGTCCGATGCGGACGCGCGGTGTGGCCGCCGGGTCCGGCCAGCCGCACCTCGATGACGTCACTCGCTGCCGTGATCGGCCCGACTCGCAGACCGACCCGGCCGACATCGACCGACGGGTCACAGTGCAACGCATACATCCGCTGGATCCCGTCAAGGGCGCCCGCCCTGATCACGTCGAGCGCCCCACCGGGCACGACCTCCTCGGCCGGTTGAAAGACCAGCCTGACGCCGCGAGTGAGCTCGCCCGTTGACGCCATCCGTGCCAACACCAGACCAGCGCCGAGCACTGCAGTCGTGTGCACGTCGTGGCCGCAGGCATGGGCGACGCCCTCGACTGTGGAGCGGTAGCTGACGGTCTTGGTGTCCGGGATCGGCAACGCGTCGAGATCGCCGCGCAGCGCGACGGTCGGCGCCTCCGGCCCGAGATCGCAGGTCAGGCCGGTGCCACCCGGCAGCAGCTGTGGCGAGAGCCCGACGTGCGAGAGCGCGTCAGCCACCAGCTCTGTGGTCCGATGTTCCTCGCGGCTCAGCTCGGGATGCGCGTGCAGATCGCGGCGTACTTCGACCAGCCGCTGGCCGTTGTCGGCGAGAAACTCCGCGACGGTCACAGCGCGAGGCCGGCCGGGGCGTTGTTGCGCATCTCCACCAGCAGCGAGTCGACGACCGCATGCAGGTCACCGCCGGCCGCTTCGGCGATCCGTCGCTGGCGCAGATAGCTCGGTCCGACCTCGACGATCTGCTTGGCACGCAACAGCTCTCGGCTACAGCCGAGTCGCTCTGCGATCGGCTTGAGGTCATCGACCAACTCGGCGATGAGGTCGCGCAACGGTTCGGTCCGCCCTTCGTCGTCGACGATCAGCTCGGCCTCGAGCCCGTACCTCGCGGCCCGCCACTTGTTCTCGCGGATGGTCCAGCCCTTCGGCACCGGCAGGGTATAGCCGCGGTCGAGCTGGCCGTTGAACATCTCGACCAGGCACTGCGACAGCGCGGCGGCCCAGGAGATCTCGTACAGCGTCGGGAGACCGTCGCAGATCCGCAGCTCGACCGTGCCGAACGTCGGGTGCGGCCGGACGTCCCACCACACCTCGCGGACCGAGTTGATGGTCTGCGCCGAGATCAACGTCGCCATGTAGTGCTCGAAGTCGTTCCAGCCCGAGAGCTGATAGGGAATCCCGGCGGTCGGCAACCCCTCGAACACCTTGCTCCGCGCCGACGCCAGGCCGGTGTCGGTGCCGACCCAGTACGGCGAGGATGCCGAGAGCGCGAGGAAGTGCGGGATGTAGGCGGTCAAGGCGTTGACGATCGGGATCGCTTTCTCCGGCGACCGCACCCCGACGTGGACGTGGACGCCGAAGATCTGCAGCCGGCGTGCCAGCCACTGCATGTCCTCGACCAGCTTCGCGTACCGCGGGTTCGGGCTGATCTGCTGATCGGCCCAGTCGGTCGTGGGATGGGTGCCCGAGCACATCACGCCGAGGCCTCTGCTGGCCGCGGCCGCCGCGACCTCGGTGACTGTCGCGCGCAGGTCCTCGACCGCCTCGTCGACCGTCGTACAGACTCCTGTGATCACCTCGATGCACGACTCGAGCAGCTCGTGCTTGGCCTTGGGATGCTCGCCGCCGGGCGAGCCGGCGAGCTCATCGAGGATGCTGGTCGCCGCGCTGGCGAGCTGGCGGCTTCCCAGATCGATCAGCTCGAGCTCCCACTCAACACCGAGGCTGGATCGCGGCGAGGAGGTAAACGGAATGTCCACGCCACGTACGACACCACATCACCCGACGATCGCGCCAACCCGCGGCATACCGCCGTCCAGGTTGAGCCGGTAACGTACGCCGGATGCGTGCCCGAGTTGTCTCCGCGTGCGCCGCGGCCGCTCTCGCGGTCGTGGCCAGCGCGGCCACCGCCGGCGCGGCGCCGCAACGCCTGCATACGCTGCCGGTCGGCGGGCCGTTGCTCGCGTCGTCAGGGGTCGTCGAGAACCCGCTTCCCGGCGCACCGGCGCTGCCGCCGCCGACCGACCTGCCGGCCTCGTCGTGGATGGTGACGGACCTCACGACCGGCCAGGTGCTCGCCGCCAAGGACGCGCACGGGAAGTTCCTGCCGGCGAGCACGTTGAAGACGCTGACCGCGCTGACCTTGCTTCCGAAGCTCAACCCGAAATCGGCGTTCACCGTCACCTACAAGGACGCGACAGTCGACGGCACCCGGGCCGGGCTCTCGGTCGGGATGAGCTATCCGATCAAGACGCTGTTCACCTGCATGCTCGAGATGAGTGCGAACGACGCCGCCGACGCCCTGGCTGAGGCCAACGGCGGAATCCGGCACACCGTCGCGCAGATGAACACGGTGGCGCGCAAACTGCAGGCCGACGACACCCACGCCGACACACCGAGCGGGCTCGACGGTGTCGGCGAGACCACCTCGGCCTACGACCTCGCACTGATCGCGAAGGCCGACTACCGGATCCCGGCCTTTCGTCACTACCTCTCGCTCACCTCGAGCGTGGTTCCGGCGGCTCACCACAAGCACTTTCAGATCCAGAGCCACAACAACCTGCTGACGACCTACCGCGGCGACATCGGCGGGAAGAACGGCTACACCGTGGCCGCGAAGGCGACGTACGTCGGAGCCGCGACCAGACACGGCCAGACCATGCTGGTGACGTTGATGCACGCCTACCCGATCTGGTGGCCGATGGCCGCCGATCTGCTCAACTGGGGCTTCAAGGCCAGCGGCAAGGTCACGCCGGTCGGGCAGCTGGTCGGACCGCTGCCGCCGCACGTCGCCAAGGCGGTGGCGTCGGTCCAGTCCGCCCCGCCGTCGACGAAACTGGTCAGCAGCCCGGCAGCCGGTCACGGGCTGCGCCTGCCGTGGCTGCCGATCGAGATCGCCGCTGCCGTGATCGCCGCGCTCGCCATCAGCGTCGCACTGCGGCGGCGGCAGATCCGGCGGCGGCGATACCGGCCACGGCTGAAACTGCCGCCGATCTAGCGCTCGGCAAAGCAGATAGCAACACCCCTGCCGCAATCCGTCTCTGACGTGTATTGTCCACGCCAATCCGTTTCCCAGCGGGTGTCGCGTCGCCGAACGGGCGGGGCGAGGATCGAACGACCAGGGGTAGATGTGGCACAAGGCACCGTCAAGTGGTTCAACGGCGAGAAGGGCTACGGCTTCATCGCCGTAGACGGCGGCACTGACGTTTTCGTCCATTACAGCGGCATCGAAATGGACGGCTACAAGTCGCTCGAAGAAGGCCAGCGGGTGGAGTTCGAAGTGACCCAAGGCCAGAAGGGCCCGCAGGCCGACAAGGTCCGCGCGGTCTAGTTACCCGCCGCCCGGCGTAGCCGGGCACGGGCAAAAGTGCACCAGGCGGCTACTCGGCATCGCTGGGTGATTCGTTGAGTGACCGAGGCCAGAGCTTGTCCTGCTTGACGACGTTGACCTGCGCCGCGAACAGCAGGACCTGCGACTGCAGATAGAACCACGACAGCACGACGATGACCGTGCCGAACGATCCGTACGTCGCCATGGCGCCCTTGAGCTTGTGGGCGATGAACGCCGAGGCCACGCCCTGCAGGATGCCGAGCGCGACCGCCGAGAGGACCGCGCCGGGAAGCATCGCCCGGAGCGTCACCTTGCGGACCGTCAGCCAGCGGAACACCACCGCGAACAGCGCTGAGTTCAGCACCAGGGTGATGAGCAGGCTGAGGATGCTCACGCCGAGCCCGACGTGCAACCCGATCGCCGAACCACTCGCCACCGCACTCGACACGACCGTGGTGGCGATCAGGCCCAGCCCGCCCACCACCACGAGCCGCAGCGCACGAAGGTTCTTCGGGACGAACCCCGGCCGCTTGTCCTTGGGCACGCAGTAGACGGTGTCCCACGCATTCTGCGCCGCCTTGGCGACGTTGAGCCCGCTGTAGACGGCGAGCACGGTCCCGATCACCACGATGATGACGCTGCCGTGGCGCGGGAGCGGGCCCTTGATCAGCGGGAAGTTGTGCAGCGCCGAAGTCTCGATCTGATGCTGCCAGGACGGATTCCCGTGAAGTACGAAGCCGAGGATCGAGAACAACGCCAGCAGGAGCGGAAAGATCGAGAAGAACGTGTAGTAGGTGATGAGGACTGCGAGGTTCGCCGAGGAGTCCTCACCGAACTTCTTGATGACCGCGTAGGGAAAAGCCAGCCAGCGATGGCGCTGTTGGACCGCGTCGAACCGGTCCTTGTGCGATGCGAGATTCACCAGCCCTCTTCGTGTCGAGCAAACCGCTCCTCCGACGGGCCGGGCAATCCACCGCCTCCGAACGTGAAGTCGCGCTGCGGTCGCCATACCAGATCTGGGCCCTGCTCAAACAACGTGAAGCCGGGCACAGTGAACCTCGCGTCGTACGACGACAACTCGGTCCAGGCGCGATAGAGCGCGTCATCCGGCAGGTCATGCGCCACCGTGACGTGCGGGTGGTAGGCGTATCCGACCTCACGCCAGAGCGGACCGGACCGGACTTTGACCTCGAGCTGCTCACATTCCGCGATGCCCTGAACCAGCGGCACGAACACCACCGGCGAGACCGGAAGGAAGGTCGCCGAGCCGCGTAGCCGGATGTCGAACTCGCGCACCCGGGTGGCCACCAGCCGAAGGTGTTCTTCGATCTCTGCAAGTGCCTCGGTCGCGGCTTGGGTCGGCGGCAGCAGCGTGACGTGCGGCACGATTCGCGTCGCGTTCGGGTCACCCAGCCGCTCGCGCCAGCCCTGCAGCTCGCTGCCGAACGGCTCCGGAATGCCGATCGCGACACCGATGTCACGGGTCTGCGGCGCGACGCCGGTCGAGGCGGTGTCGTGGGTGAGCTCGGCGAGGTCTGGGGACTCGCTCATGGCTAGGGAGTCATCTTCGCGGGCCGGCCGGCAGGAAGCCGATCGCGTCGTAGGCGTCGGCGAGGGTTCGATCAGCGACCGCGCGGGCGCGAACCGCGCCGTCGGCGAGCACGCCGGCGAGCCGGTCCGGATCCGATAGCCACTGCGCGGTGCGTTCCCGCACCGGTGTCGTGAAGTCGACGACGAGGTCGGCGACGTCGGTCTTCAGTGCGCCGTACCCCTTGCCGGCGTAGTCGGCCTCGAGCTCGGCGATGCTGCGGTCCGACAGCGTCGAGGCGATCGTGAGCAGGTTGCTGACGCCCGGCTTGGCCTCGGGATCGAAGCGGATCTCGGTGCCGGTGTCGGTCACCGCGCGCTTGATCTTCTTCACAATCACGTCCGGCTCGTCGAGGATGTCGATGACGCCGGCCTGTGACTCGCTCGACTTGCTCATCTTCGAGGTCGGGTCGGCGAGATCGACGATCTTCGCGGTTTCCTTGACGATGAACGGCTCCGGTACGACGAACGTCTCACCGAACCGGCTGTTGAACCGCTGCGCCAGATCGCGGGTCAGCTCCAGGTGCTGACGCTGATCCTCACCCACCGGCACCTGCGCGGCCTGATAGAGCAGGATGTCGGCGGCCTGCAGGATCGGGTAAGTGAAGTAGCCAACCGAGGTGTTCACCTGCTTGGCCATCTTGTCCTTGAACTGTGTCATCCGGCTGGCCTCGCCGAACCCGGTGAGACAGCTCATCACCCAGGCCAGCTCGGCGTGGGCCGGCACGTGGCTTTGTACGAACAGCGCACACCGCTGCGGGTCGAGGCCGGCCGCCAACAGCTGTGCCGCGGCCACCTTGCTGCGGCGTCGGAGCGCCACCGGGTCGTGCTCGACAGTGATCGCATGCAGGTCGACAACGCAGTAGAACGCGTTGTGGTCCTCCTGCAACGGCACCCACTGCCTGACCGCCCCGAGATAGTTGCCGAGGTGGAAGGAGTCGGCCGTCGGCTGGATGCCGGACAGGACACGCGGACGATCGTCGGACATGACCTCATCTTCCCGGGTTCAGCAACGAATTTTCAGGACAAGCGCTAACGATCATCCCCGGCCGCCGACGGTGCAGCGACACCCGAGGTCTCGTGATCGCCGGAGTCGGCGGTGGCAATGAGAGTGACCCGCACCCTGGCGATCCGCCGGCCGTCCATCTTCGCGACCTTCAGCCTGATGCCGCCCAGCTCGACCGCGTCGCCGTTCTTCGGCAACCGGCCCAGCGTCGCCATGATGGCGCCGGCGACGGTCTCGTACGGCCCGTCGGGCAGCTCGGCACCGGTCGCCTCACTGAAATCGTCGAGATTGAGCAGCCCGTCGACCTCGATGTCGCCGCCCCGAAGCTGCCTTGCCTCGTCGCCGGTCGCGTCGTACTCATCACGGATCTCGCCTATGACCTCCTCGATCAGGTCCTCGAGCGTGACGATGCCGGCGGTGCCGCCGTACTCATCGACGACGACGGCGAGGTGATCGCCGCCGCGTCGCATCTCCGACATCGCCGGAAGCACCCGCTTGGTGGCCGGGACCATCGCGACCTCACGCGCCAGGTCGCCGATCTTGAGCCCGCGCCGCTGCCCCGTCGTCGGCCGGAACAGATCGCGGACATGGACGAACCCGACGACGTCGTCATGTGATCCGCGGACCACCGGGAACCGGCTGTGCGGCGACTCATGCGCCTCGCGCATCGCCTTGGTCAGCGTCCAGCCGGCGTCGAAGAACTCGACCTCGGTGCGGGGCACCATGACCTCGCGCACCTGCCGCTCGCCGGCCTCGAACACCTCGTCGATCAGCTTGCGCTCGTCGCCGCTCAGGGCGTGGTGACCGGTGACGAGATCCCGCAGCTCGCCCTCGCTGATGCTCTCGCGGCCGACATTCGGATCGCCGCCGAGCAGCCGTACGACGATGTCGGTCGAGACCGACAACGCCCAGATCACCGGACGCATCAGGGCCGCGAACCGGTCGAGCGTCGGCGCGATGGTGCCCGCGGTGCCCTCGGCACGCTGGAGCGCAATGCGCTTGGGCGCCAGCTCGCCGACCACCAGGGTGACGTAGGCGATGACCAGGGTCACGAGCAGGAAGCCGATCACGTCGGACGGCTTGTGCGACATCCCGAGATGGCGAAGGCCACGGGCCGCCGAGTGCCCGAGAGTGACCGCGCCGAACGCGCTGGAGAGCAGGGCGGTCGTCGTGACGCCGATCTGCACCGCGGACAGGAACCGGTTCGGATTGGAGACCAGGTCGGCGATCCGCCGGCCGCTCCGGCCCTTGTCGGCCAGCGAACTGATCTGGCCCTCGCGCAGCGAAACCAGGGCCATCTCACTCGCCGCGAAGACCGCCTCGATCAGCACGAGGAGAAGCACAACGACGACGCTGATCCAGATCACGTCGCCTCACTTCCGGCTTGCGGAGATGCAACGGGTGCAGTGCCGAGAGAGTCTAGAGATCGGCGACGTCTGCCTGTTTGGCGCGCACCGCCTCGGCGGCCTCCTTGAGACCGGCCAGCTCGGTCTCGGTGAGGTCGCGCTCAACCACCTTGGTGATCCCGCCGGCGCCGATCTCGGCCTCGACGCCGAGATAGACCCCGGCAATGCCGTACTCCCCGTCGACCCAGGTGCAGACCGGCATGACAGCGCCGGAGTCCTCCGCGACGGCACGCGCCATCCGCGCCGCTGCTGCCGACGGCGCGTAGTAGGCCGAACCGGTCTTGAGCAACGCGACGACTTCGGCGCCGCCGTTGCGGGTGCGGTCGACGAGTTCGTCGATGGTCGCCTGGTCGAGGACGTCGGCAAGCGGCTTGCCGTCGACACTGCAGGCGCTCGGCACCGGCACCATCGTGTCGCCGTGCGAGCCGAGCGTCAGCGTCTTGACTGAGCCGACCGGGACGCCAGCAGCTTCGGCGACGTTGTTGGTGAACCGCGCAGTGTCGAGCATGCCGGCCTGGCCGATGACCCGCGCCTTGGGGAAACCGGTCGCCAACGCGGTAAGCGCGGTCATCTCATCGAGCGGGTTGGAGACCACGATCACGACCGCCCGCGGCGAGTACTTGGCGACCTGCTCGGCGACTGAGCGGACGATCTTGGCGTTGGTCTCGATCAGGTCCATCCGGCTCATGCCCGGCTTGCGTGGCAGGCCGGCCGTGATGATCACGATGTCGGAACCGGCGGTGACGTCGTACCCCGAGCCGTCGGCTGCGGTCGTGACGCCAACCAGCTTGGTCTCGAAGCCCTCGATCGGGCGCGACTGGTTCATGTCCAGCGCGAGTCCCTCAGGCTTGCCCTCGACGATGTCGGTCAGGAAGACGGTGTCGAAGATGTTGTATTCGGCGAGCCGCATTGCGGTCGTCGAGCCGTAGAAACCGGCGCCGACGACGGTCACCTTCTTGGCTGCCATCAGGAGCGCATCCCTTCGAGCTTGGCGATGATCGCGTCGGCGTACTCACTGGTGCCTACTGCGGTCGGGTCATCGCGGTGCGGCTTGAGGTCGTAGGTGACACTCTTGCCCGCCTCGATGGTCTCTGCGACGGCGCGCTCGAGGTTGTCGGCGGCGACGGTCTCGCCGACGTGGCGCAGCATCATCTCGCCGGACAGAATCATCGCGGTCGGGTTGACCTTGTTCATGCCCTTGTATTTCGGGGCGGAGCCGTGGGTGGCCTCGAAAACTGCCGCGTTGGCTCCGATGTTGCCGCCCGGCGCGACACCGAGGCCGCCGACCATACCGGCCGTCAGGTCGGAAAGGATGTCGCCGTAGAGGTTCGGCAGGACCAGCACGTCCCACTCCTCCGGCCGCTGGATCAGGCCCATGCAGGTCGCATCGACGAGGTTCTCCCAGGGCTCGATCTCGGGGAACTCCTTGGCAATCTCGCGGAAGACGGCCAGGAACAGGCCGTCGGTGTATTTCATGATGTTGGACTTGGTCACGCAGTGCACCCGCTTGCGCCCGTTGTCACGGGCATATTCGAACGCGTAGCGGATGATCCGCTCCGAGCCGAACTCGCTCATCGGCTTGATCGAGATGCCGGAGTGCTCGCGGATCTTCTTGTCCTGCAAACTGTTGAGGAACTCGATGACCTTGTTGGCGTCGGGGGTGTCGTGTTCGTACTCGATCCCGGCGTAGAGGTCCTCGGTGTTCTCGCGGACGATGACGACGTCGACCTTCTCGAACCGGGTGCGCATGCCCGCGTAGGTCTTGCACGGCCGCACGCAGGCGTAGAGGTCGAGCTCGTATCGAAGCGCGACATTGACCGAACGGAACCCGGTGCCGATCGGCGTCGTGATCGGGCCCTTCAGCGCCAGGCCGGTACGTCGCACCGACTCCAGCGTCTCGGCCGGGAGCGGCGTGCCGGCCGTCTCCATGATGTCGACGCCGGCCTCCTGCTGATCCCATTCGAACGACGAACCGGTGGTTGCGGCGGCGGCTTCGAGCACCCGCCGAGTCGCCTCGGTCAGCTCCGGACCGGTGCCGTCACCGGGGATCAGCGTCACCTTGTGGGCGGTCATTCACGCTCCTGCACATCGTTCGACCGTCGTTCGGCCTGATTACCGAGATTAGTGCAGCGCTGCATTCGGGATTCGTGCGCCCGTCCGGTCACGAACCTCGCTACCGAGGTGGCCGCTAGCCCTGGCCGGCGGGGAACGGGGTCACGGCGGCGAGCACGCCAAGGGCAACGGCGAGACCCGCCAGCACCACAAAGTCGAAACGCCGCTTGCGGACCACGAGCGAGCCGGCGTTGCGCGGGCTGAGGAGCAGGCGGAGCAGCGCGCCGAACGCCAGCCCGGCGCAGACGATGTACATCCCGGCGCGGGGATGGTGGGCGGCGGCGATGATGACACCGACGACGACGGTCAGCACGACCGGTGCGAGCGGGTCGAAGCGACGACGTGGCCGGCGTTCCGGCCGGCCGCCGCTGGGCGTCGGTTGGGTGACCTCGGTCGGCGCGACGGCTTGCGGCTCGTTGCCGGTCGTCACGGGTTTGTCCCGGGACGCTGGGGCGGTGGTTCGTGGCCGGAGAGCACCTGGACCGCGAGGTCGGCCTGCGCGGCGCGGACCAACACGTGATCGGTGGTGAAGCCCGAGATCGACGTGAACGGGATCTGCGCACCGGCAAGGCGGCCCGCGACATCAGCGAGGAACCCGACCAGCTCCCAGGGCAGCGGGCCCGGGAAGGTGATCCGGCGCCAGCCGATGTCGGTCTGTAGCGCCTCGCCTGACCAGGCGTCGTCGTCGAGCATCGCTTCGGCGCACACCACCGTCACCTCGAGGTCGCTGGAGACGACCGCGGTGAAGGACAGATCGGCCATCGGCGGCGCTTGCCAGCCGGCAGGTAGCCGGACGACGGCGAGATCTACCGGATCGAGTTGCGGTGACAGATCGTTCATCCCGGCCCGATCGTAGCTAGTCGGCTACTGGTCGCAGCCGGCGCGCAACTCGGCGGCGGCGACGCAGTTGCCGAACAGCATTGCCACCGTCGTCGGACCGACACCGCCGACCCGAGGCGTGATCGCGCCCGCCACCGCCTCGCACGACTCGTCGACATCGGGCAGCAACCGCCGACCCTCGTAGCGAACCCCGCCGCCGATGACGACCGCGCCCGCCGTGAGGTGCTCGGGTTGCAGGATCCCGGGCACGCCGGCGGCGGCGATCACGATCTCGGCCGTGCGGGTGTATTCCGGCCAGTTCGGCACGCCGGTGTGGACAACGGTCACCGCAGCGTTCGCGGTCGGGCGCTTCTGGGTCAGCAGTAGCGACAGTGGCCGGCCCAACGTCGTACCGCGACCGAGGATGCAGACCGAGCGACCGGAAACCGGGATCTCGTAGTGGGCGAGCAGCGCCTCGATCCCGGCCGGCGTGCACGGCACCGGGCCGGGCATGCCGAGCGCGAGCCGGCCCATGTTGGTCGGGTGCAGGCCGTCGACGTCCTTGTCGGGGTCCATCTCGAGCAGCGCCGCGTCGAAGTCGATCTGTGGCGGCGTCGGATGCTGCACCAGCATCGCGTCGACGGTGTGCTCGGTGTTGAACTCACGGATCGCCGAGATCAGGTCAGCCTGGGTCGCGTCGTCCGGCAGATGGATGTGGGGCGAGATCAGGCCGAGCTCGGCTGCCTTGTCCTGCTTGACCCTGATGTAGCCGGCGCTGGCGGAGTCGTCACCGACCAGGATCGTGCCGAGCCCGGGCGTATGACCGGAGGCGACGAGCGCCGCGATCCGCGGCGTGAGATCGGCAAACACCGCGTCCGCCACCGGCCCGCCGGGCAGCATCCGTGCCGTCATGTCCAACTCCTCACCGATCTGTCAGAACCACCGGGGGCTTCGGCGCCCCCACGCTCTGACACGTTGCAAATTAATGGAAAAAGTGCCGGGTGCCGGTGAAATACAGCGCTATCCCGGCGGCGCTGGCGGCCTCGATCGCGAGCTCGTCGCGGACCGACCCGCCTGGCTCGACCACGGCGCGTACGCCGCCGTCGATCAGCACCTGCAAACCGTCCGGGAACGGGAAGAACGCATCGCTCGCCCCGACCGATCCTTTGGAGCGATCGCCGGCCCGCTCGACCGCCAGCTTCGCCGAGTCGACCCGATTGACCTGCCCCATGCCGACTCCGACCGTTGCGCCGCCTGCGGCCAGCACGATCGCGTTCGACTTGACCGCCCGGCAGGCCCGCCACGCGAACGACAGGTCGGCGAGCGTCGCCTCGTCGACCACCTCGCCGGCCTGCAACGTCCACGTCGCCGGGTCGTCGCCGGCGGCGTCGAGCCGGTCGACGGTTTGCATCAGCACGCCGCCGCTGATCGCCTTGAGCTCGACCGGGTCAGGGTGCTCGTCGGGCGGGCACCGCAGCACCCGCAGCTTCGCCTTGCCCCGGAACACCTCGAGCGCGTCGTCGTCGAAGTCCGGCGCGCAGATCACCTCGGTCAGCACGCCGGCGAGCTGGTCGGCGAGCGCCTTGGTGACCGGCCGGTTCGCCGCGATCACTCCGCCGTACGCCGAGAGCGGGTCGCACGCGTGGGCGAGCCGGTGCGCCTCGGCGATGTCCGCACCGACCGCGATGCCGCAGGGGTTGGCGTGCTTGATGATGGCGACGCAAGGTTCGCTGAAGTCGTAGGCGGCGCGCCGGGCGGCGTCGGTGTCGGTGTAGTTGTTGTAGGACAGCTGCGGGCCATGCAGCTGCTCGGCGGCGGCGAGCCCGCCGCGCCAATGGCGATAGAGCGCGGCGCGCTGGTGCGGGTTTTCGCCGTACCTGAGCACCGCGGCGCGCTCCCAGGTCGCGCCGGTCCACTCCGGGAAGCCGGTGCCGTCGTCGGTCGGAGCCAGCACGCTGCCCAGCCAGGACGCGACCGCCACGTCGTAGGACGCGGTGTGAGCGAATGCCTGCGCGGCCAGGCGTTGTCGCTGCTCGAGGGTGAAGCCACCGGACCCGATCGCCTCGATCACGCCCGGATAGGCGGACGGCTCGACGACGACCGCAACCGACGGGTGGTTCTTCGCCGCGGCCCGCACCATCGAGGGACCACCGATGTCGATCTGCTCGACGCACTCATCCGGCGACGCCCCGGAGGCGACCGTCGCGCGGAACGGATAGAGATTGACGACGACCAGCTCGAACGGCGCGACCCCGAGCTCGTCGAGCTGCGCCGCGTGATCGGGTTTGCGCAGGTCGGCGAGGATGCCGGCGTGCACCTTCGGGTGAAGCGTCTTGACCCGGCCCTCGAGGCACTCCGGGAAGCCGGTCAGCTCCTCGACCGCAGTGACCGCGAGGCCGGCGGCGCGAAGCCGAGCGGCGGTCGAGCCGGTCGACACGATCTCGACACCCGCGTCGGCCAGGGCCCGACCGAGCTCCTCGAGACCGGCTTTGTCGTAGACGCTGACGAGCGCCCGCTTGATGGGTCGCTTGCTCATCCGATCGTGACCTTCCTGTCGGTGAAGTGCCAGCCCTCGCGTGCCATCCGGCCGACGCTGTCGACGAGCATCGCTCGCTCCGCCGCTTTGATCCGCTCGTGCAACGTGTCCTCGTCATCGCCGTCAAGGACGTCAACCGCCCGTTGCGCGATGATCGGACCGGTGTCGACACCGTGATCAACCACGAACAGCGTGCACCCGGTGACCTTGACGCCGTGCGCGAGCGCGTCGCGGGCCCCGTGCATCCCCGGGAACGCCGGCAACAGTGCCGGATGGGTGTTGATCACATGTCCGTTGAAGCGGTCGATGAAAGCCGCGCCGAACAGCTTCATGAACCCGGCCGACACGATCAGATCGGGCTCGTGGCTCGCGACGGCACCGGCAAGCGCGGCGTCCCACTTCTCCCGATCAGCGAAGTCATCGATCGACAACACGAACGTCGGCACCCCCACCCGCTCGGCGCGGGCCAACCCTTCGATGCCGCCGCGATCGGCCCCAACAGCGACGACGGTCGCGCCGTACGCCGGGTCCTGGCAGGCCTCGAGCAGCGCTGCGAGATTGGTGCCGGCGCCGGAGACGAGAACGACGAGCCGCGCGGACAGGAGGACTCCCCGAAGGTGTGAGGTCATGCCGGGCGTGACTCGGCACGCAACGGCCTGGATCGGCGGCGGAAAAGGACGGGAAAGTAAGGCCACGATACTGCCCACGATGCCGCCGTTTCTGGCATGCTGCCGCGTGACGGGTGCAGTCCGCATACCCGGCCGCCCAGTGCGCAACGCACCCGACACCTCGTACTTCCACACCGGAGAGGCACGACGATGACGACACCGGAAGACCCGTATCAGCCGCCTCAACAGGGTGCGCAGCCGCCGCCAGGGGGTGCGCCGCCGCCTGAGTACAACGCACCGCCGCCGCAGTACGGCGCGCCGCCACAGTTCCCGGGGTCCGGCGGCGGCTACCAGATGCCCGGTGCACCGCAAGGACCCGGCGGCGCTCCGCTCGCTGCGTGGGGCTGGCGTGTCCTCGGCTACATCATCGACGCGGTGATCATCTTTATCCCCGCGTTCATCGTGGGCATCGCGGTCGGCCGAGCGGGCTACGACGTCGTCGCGTTGATCCTTGGCCTGATTATCGCCTACCTGAACGGCGCCCAAGGGCAGAGCCCCGGCAAACGAGTTGTAGGCCTGAGGCTGGTGCGGGAGTCCGACGGCCAGCTGATCGGCGGCGGGATGGGGATCGTACGGGCGATCGCCCACATCCTCGACACGATTGCCTGCCTCGTCGGCTGGTTCTGGCCGTTGTGGGATGACAAGCGACAGACCTTTGCCGACAAGATCATCGGCACCGTCGTGGTCAAGCTCTGAGCCTTGCGTTCGAGATGAGCACCGAGACGATCGCGGCGCCGCGCATCGGGTCATCGCCGCGGCTGCGCCACGGTGTCGGCACGGTGGCGCGGCGCTTCGCGATGGTGGCGCTCGCGGCGCTAGTGCTCGCCTCGTTGCATCTGCGGCATCGGCCGGCGACGTTGTGCCTGTTCCGGGAGGTCACTGGCCTGCCGTGCCCGTTCTGCGGCGGCACCACCGCGGCGGTGCGGCTCGGGCACGGCCAGGTCGGAAGTGCGCTGGCGGCGTCACCGCTCGCGGTGGCGATGCTGGCGACCTGGCCGTTCCTCGGCGTGGTTCGCGCACCAGGCTGGTGGCAGATCAGGTGGCTGCGCTGGTCACTGACCAGCGGGGTACTGGTCGGCTCGGAGATCTGGCAGCTCGTCCGGTTCGGCATCCTCCACCTCTAGATGCCGCGGAAGGCGCGCGATGACGACACCTGCCGATCCGTTTCAGACGCTGAACCGGGCGTGCCGCCACCCGTTCCGTACCCACCCATCGCCGCCGGCACCGTACGGCGCACACCACCCCCGCACTACTACCGCCCGCGACATCGGATAGCTGTGGCCACTGTGAGGGCGAGAAGAAGCAGACGTTCGCTGACACGGTGTGTCACACGATCAAGGTCAAGATCTTCTAGCGTCGAGGCCTTCTAGCGGGGATGGTCGGCCGTTATCGGCCGGCTGTCGTTCTGCGACCCAGCTGAGCCCAGGCCGCGGCAACGACGACGATCAGCGAGATCACGCTGACCTCGACGGCGACGGTCAGGCCGACCTGCCAGGGCGACGGCCCCACCGCGCTGAGCCGGCCCGGGCCGGCCGGACCGCCGCCGAAGCCGACCAGCCCGGCGGCGCCGACCCCGAGCGACCCGCCGGCAAGCAGCGCGCTGCGCACCCGGTTGGCGAGCCCGAGTGCCGGCCGCCTTACCAGCCGCCAGCCGGCAAGTACGCCGGCGAGGACGACGGCGGCGACGCAGATCACGAGCACTGGCAACGGCGCTCGGCCGGTGGGCACGGCCGCGAGCAACGGCAGCGCCGGCAGCGCGCCGGCGTGCGAGCCGCCGAGGGCGACCGACGTGCCGGCGCCGACCGCGAAGCCCGGCCCGACCAGGTAGGCGAGGGAGAACATCACCGCGTTGGGCAACAGCAGCAGCGAGAGCGTGAGCATCGAAAACTCGCCGGCTGACCCGTGGTAGGCGCGCAGCGTCGTCCAGAACTCGTGGCCGTGCGCCAACAACGAGCCCAACGTCAGCACGGTTGCGGCACCGACCAGGACGGCAATCGCCGCGCCAACCGCATCGAACGCGGCTCGCAGGTCCAGCGGCAACGCACGCCAGAGCGCGCTGCCGAGGCCGCTGGCACGAACCGCTCCGGTGGTCGCCGACAACCCTCCAACGATCACCGCGCAGACGAACGCTGCGCCGACCGACGGCCGAATCGACGACGAGGGCGACAACGCCGCGATGGCGGTGGCGAGGACGGCGTACGGCGCTGTCACCGACGTGATCACGATCCCGAGCTCGCGGCGCTCGGTGCAGTTGCTGGCTCGGGCGACGATCGCGGTCGCGCGCGTCAGCAGCAGGGCTAACAACAGCGTGAGGCCGAGCGGCGGGATGGTGAGCGCGCCGCCGTTGATCCGCAGCGGCGTCCGCTGGGCGATGAGCCAGAGCTGGGCGGCCAGCCGCATCGCTCCCGCTGCGTTGGCAGTCGACTGCGAGTCGGCGGCCCACACGACGAGCGCGAGGACGACGAGGGCAGCGACACCGACCGCCACCACCCAGGTCGCGGCGAACGCACCGCGGACCCAGACCGAGGCGACAGACTCGCTGCGCGCCGAGGTCGCAGCCGCCCGGGGGCGCAGTCGATCGAGAACGTCACTCATCGATCAGCCCGGTCTGTGCACCCACCCAGCGATCGTGACAGCAGACACCGCTGAGGCTGGTGTTACACGCCCAGACTCGCCAAACTTGCTCAAATCAACCGTTCCGAGCCCTCGAAACGGTTGATTTGAGAAAGTTTGGCGTCGGGGTCAGGTGCTGGTGATGATCTCGGCCATCAGCCGGGCGGTCTCGCTCGGGGTCTTGCCGACCCGAACGCCGACCGCTTCGAGCGCTGCAGCCTTCGCAGCCGCGGTGCCCGATGACCCCGACACAATCGCGCCGGCGTGACCCATCGTCTTGCCTTCCGGCGCGGTGAAGCCGGCGACGTACCCGACGACGGGCTTCGTCACGTTCACCTTGATGAAGTCGGCGGCCCGCTCCTCGGCGTCGCCGCCGATCTCACCGATCATCACAATCGCATCGGTGTCCGGGTCGTCCTGGAACGCCGCGAGACAATCGATGTGGGTAGTGCCGATGACCGGGTCGCCACCAATGCCGACCGCGGTCGAGAAGCCGAAGTCGCGCAGCTCGTACATCATCTGGTAGGTCAGCGTGCCGGACTTCGACACCAGCCCGATCCGGCCCGGGCCACTGATGTCCGCGGGAATGATGCCGGCGTTCGCCTGCCCGGGCGAGATCAGGCCCGGGCAGTTCGGGCCGATCAGGCGGGTGGTGCCGCGCTCGCGGGCATAGGCGAAGAAGTACGCGGTGTCCTGCACCGGCACGCCCTCGGTGATCACCACGAGCAGCGGGATCTCGGCGTCGACAGCCTCCAGCGCGGCATCGCGGGTGAATGCCGGCGGTACGAAGCCGACCGAGACGTCCGCACCGGTCGCCGCCATCGCCTCGGCGACACTCGCGAAGACCGGAAGGCCATCGACCTCAGTGCCTGCCTTGCGGGCGTTGACGCCGCCGACCACATTGGTGCCGGCCGCGACCATCCGCCGGGTGTGCTTGGTGCCCTCGGAGCCGGTGATGCCCTGCACGATCACCTTGCTGTCCTTGGTGAGCCAGATCGCCATCAGGCTGCCCCTGCCGTGTTCGCGAGCTCCGCGGCGCGTTTTGCGGCGCCGTCCATGGTGTCGACCTGTTCGACGAGCGGATGGGCCGCCTCGGTCAGGATCCGGCGGCCCTCCTCGGCGTTGTTGCCGTCCAGGCGTACGACGAGCGGCTTGGTGACCGCCTCGCCGCGGCTCTCCAGCAACGACAGCGCAGACACGATGCCGTTCGCGACCGCGTCACAGGAGGTGATCCCGCCGAAGACATTGACGAACACCGAGCGCACCGACGGATCGGAGAGGATCACGTCGAGGCCGTTGGCCATCACCTCGGCCGACGCGCCCCCACCGATGTCGAGGAAGTTGGCCGGTCGCACTCCGCCCGCGGCCTCGCCGGCGTACGCCACGACATCGAGCGTCGACATGACAAGCCCGGCGCCGTTACCGATGATGCCGACCTCACCCTCGAGCTTCACGTAGTTGAGGTTGAGCTCCTTGGCCCGGACCTCGAGTGGGTCGGTCGCGGAGTTATCGCGATAGCCGTCATGCACCTCGGCGTGGCGGAACGCGGCGTTCTCATCGAGCGTCACCTTGCCGTCGAGCGCCAGGATCTGGTCGTCCGGTGTGCGCACCAGCGGGTTGACCTCGACCAGGGTCGCCTCTTCGCCGACGAAGACCTGCCACAGCTTCTCGATCGCGGCCGCCGCCTTGTCGCGGACCACTTCGGGGATGTTGCCGGCGATCGCGATCTCCATCGCCTTGGCGGCGTCGACGCCGGCGACCGGGTCGATCGCAACCCGGGCGAGCGCGTCGGGTCGCTCGACAGCGAGCTCCTCGATCTCCATCCCGCCCTCGGCCGAGCACATCGCGAGATACGAGCGGTTGCTGCGGTCGAGCAGGAACGAGAAGTAGTACTCCGCGGCGATGTCAGCTGCCTCGGAGATCAGGATGGTGTGGACGGTGTGGCCCTTGATGTCCATGCCGAAGATCGGCCCGGCTTTCTCGACCGCGTCATCGGCGGTCGGCGCGAACTTCACGCCACCGGACTTGCCACGGCCACCGGCCTTGACCTGCGCCTTCACCATCACCGGACCACCGCCGAGCGACTCGGCTGCGGCGCGGACCTCGTCGAGGTCGTTGATGACGACCTGACGGGTCGTCGGTACGCCGTACTTGCCGAACAGCTCCTTGGCCTGCCACTCGAACAGGTCCACCCGTCAACGCCTCCTACTACGTCCTGACACCGCGCTGGCAGGCGAAATCCGGCCAGCCTGGACACGTTACCGGCCGGACAATTGCCGTCTGACAGGGACTCAGTGAGCGGTCGACCGGCTCAGGCGCCGTCGCTGACTTTCACGTGCGAGTTGACCCAGTCGACGATCGCCGAGGTTGGCGTTCCCGGCGTGAAGACCTCGGCGACGCCGATTTCCTTAAGTGGGGCGATATCGCCGTCCGGGATGATCCCGCCGCCGAACACGACGATGTCGCGCGCGTCGCTGTCGCCAAGCAACTCCAGCACCCGGGTGAACAGCGTCATGTGCGCGCCGGAGAGCACCGACAGGCCGATCGCCTGGGCGTCTTCCTGGACCGCAGTCGCGACGATCTGCTCCGGCGTCTGATGCAGGCCGGTGTAGATGACCTCCATGCCGGCGTCACGAAGTGCGCGCGCCACCACCTTGGCGCCGCGGTCGTGACCGTCGAGGCCAGGTTTGGCGACGACTACGCGGATCGGCACGTGAGACCTCCTCGGCCAGCGGATCGCAGGCTCTCGAAGGATAGACCGAGCCGGTTCCCGTCATCAGCGTGGACGTGAGATCCACCAGATCGCGGATCGAGGCATATCGCTGAAAAGAAACGGGTAACGTCCTTGGCGCGCGGTGGGGCGAGAACGGCCTGCGCCAGTTGACTGCGTCGATGACGCCAGGTGACGGAGGTTGCGAGTGAGCGAAAGCGAGGTAGCCGAGCCCGACGATCACGTCGCGGCCGCAGGGGCGGCCGCGACCCTGCGCGGGACCATGACCCGAAGCGCCCGCACCATGCTCAGTCGATCAGGCCTGGCCGGCACCGCAGTCGAAGCCGCCTGGATCGCCGCCCACGTCGTTAGCTACCCGTTCGGCGTCGCGCAGGAGCGGGTCCGACCCGACGTCGAACGGTTCTCCCTCGGCGGCCTGCCGCCGATTCACCGCGGCCTGCTGATCGGCGACGTCGAGGCCGCCGGCACCCCGATCCTGCTGGTCCACGGCCTGGTCGACAACCGCTCGATCTTCACGCTGCTCCGCCGCCACCTGCGCCGTCGCGGCTTCGGCCGGGTCTCGACCCTGAACTACCGGATCTGGACCACCGATCTGCGAGTCGCCGCCCGCGAGCTCGGCGAGGCGATCGAGCTGGTCTGCGAGCAGACCGGCTACGAGCGGCTGCACGTGATCGGTCACAGCATGGGTGGGCTGCTCGCCCGCTACTACGTGCAGCGACTCGGCGGCGACGCCCGGGTCCACACCCTGGTCACCCTCGGCACCCCACACCACGGGACCCGGGCCGCTCGGTTGTTCCCGCGCGGCATCTGCCAGCAGATGGCGCCCGGCAGCGAGCTCGTCGCCGAGCTGGCCGAACCCGCGCCGGACTGTCAGACCCGGTTCGTCTCGTTCTGGAGCGATATCGACGCGATCATCTCGCCGAAGCAGTCGGCCCGGCTGGACCATCCCGACCTGTCCGCCCGCAACATCCTGGTCCGCGGCGTCGGCCACATGTCGCTGCCGATCGACCGCCGGATCGTCCACGAGATCGCCGCGACGCTGGCCCACCTCGACTCCGACGGCGGCACCGTCACCGCCGGCGTCACCCGACTCGAGCCGCCGGCGCCGGACCTCGCCGGGTCGATGCCCGGCCGGATCCGCACCCGGCTCCGACCCACCCGCCGCGCCCGATCAGTCAGCGGCTGAGGTCGCTATGACGCCGGGTCGCTCTGACTGACGGCTCGGGGCGCCGCTGGAGGCGCTGCTGCCTAACCGGTGAGCTTGGTTTCGAGCGCGCTGATCGTGGGTGTGTTGCAGACCGTGGCCGGTTGGTTGTTGGTCATCGCACAGATGCTCGCGATGTCGTCGTTGGCGCCGCCGCCGATCGTCTGGGCGATCTTGCTACTGGGATCGTCGAGCTGCGAGGCGATCTGCTGCTGGGTCGACGTTCCGAGCACGGTCGGATCCAGCGGAGCGTTCCCGGCAAGGTCCAGCTTGTTGCCGAAGTCGATGAACGGGAAGCCTTCGCCGCCGTTGCTGAGCTTCGACCACAGCGCGTTCTGCGCCGAGCTGGGCTTCTGCAGGGCCTTCTGGTTGCGGTCTTCGGCTTCGACCGGCGTGAAGGTCAAATACTTGCTGGTATAGGCCGACTTGTAGAAGTCGAGCGAGGCGTAGTTGCCGTCGTCGACCGCGGAGTGCACCTCGCCGACCTTGGACAGCGTGCCGAACTTCGACAGTGCCTCCGCGAGCGACCACCGCTCGACCGCGCAGTACGGGCAGAACTCCGCACCGATGTAGAGCAGCTCAGGCTTGCCTTTGGCAGTCAGCGGCGGCTCGTTGCCGGTCACGGCCACAGGCAAGGTCGCCACGTGGCCGTCATCGATCTTCCTCAGCGTCGCATCCGAGACCGACGTCACCGCCTTCACCACCGACGGGGAAGCAGCGGCCCGGTCCGAGATGTTGCTGCCGCTGTTGTGGTTCAGGACCGCGAATGCGATGCCGGCCCCGACCAGGACCACGACGACGACGGCGGCAAGAATGCGAATCGCGCGGCGGCGCTGCTCCTCGCGTTGCTGGATCGCGCGGGCGGCGGCCGCCTTCTCGCGGGCGGTCTGCGCGCTGGCAGCGCGGCGCTTCTTGTTGCTCTGGCGTCCCATTACCTACTCAGTTCGTGATCGGGTCGAGCGGACGCAACAGGTACGCCGCCAGGACGGTGAGGAACAGCAGGAACGTCACCACGTGCACCCCAGTGCACCACAAGCAGATCGCTTTGATCTGAACGGTCTCCGCGAAGACGAGGTAGCAGACCATGCCGATCCCGGCGACCACGCTGGCAAGTCGTAGCCGCCCGAGCCACGGATTGCCGACCTGCCAGGCCCACGGCGACATCAGGATCACCATCGCGGCGTAGAAAGCCAGGCCGGCAAGCGCGACCGGGATGTGGCCGAAGATCTCCGACTGCGAGCTCGTGGTGACCTTTGCACAGTCGACATGCCCTGACGCCTTACAGATCAGCGCCCCCGGGTGGTAGTGGGTGTAGGTCAGGTAGATCGAGATTCCCAGGCCGATCAGGGACAGCGGGAAGCTGATCGGCCACGCCCACCTAACGTTGAGGGAATCAGGCATTCAGCTGACTCTGCAGGCTCGAGATCGCAGGGACAAGGCAAGCGCTGGCGGGCTGGTTCTTGGTCAGCCTGCACAGCGTCGCCGTCAACCGGTTCGCTTCCCCGAGGATGTCCTTCGCGAGCTTGCTGCTTGGATTCTTCAGCTGGGCGGCTACCTGCTGCTGATTGAGCCCGCTGAGGTCGGTCTCGGTGTAGCCGGCGTTGGTCTGGACGTACTTCCCGCCGAAGTCCAGGAACGGGAATCCGGTTGTGTACTTGCTGAAGACCTTGTTCTGCGCCGCGGTCAGCGGCTGGAGCTGATTCTGGGCGCGATCCTCGTTCTCGACCGGAACGAACGAAAGGTACTTACTGGTGTAATGCGACTTGTAGAACGTGAACGTTGCGAGATCGCCGTCGTCATTTGCCGATCGGATCTCGGACAGTCCGGAGAACGTCCCGAATCGGGACAGTGCTTGGATCATGGACCAGCGCTCGGCGGCGCAGAACGGGCAGAACTCGCCGCCGACGTAGAGCAGCTCCGGTTTGCCGTGTGAGGTGAGCGGCGGGTCGCCGGACGTCGGCTTCGCGCTGAGACCGGTCGAGCCGGCACCGACCGTCGAGAGCGTCGCGGGAGTGATGGACGTCAGCGTGTTGAGCACGCCCGATACGCCGGCAGTCGAGCGGTCGTTCTTGCTCGTCGACTTGTTCCCGTGAATCACGACGTAGCCCACGGCGGCCACCACGAGGGCAATCACGACGACCGAGCTGAGCACGATCAGTGCCTTGCGGCGCTGATCGGCACGCTGTTGCTCGGCTCGCGCGAGGGCAGCCTTCTCCCGCGCAGTGACCGCGCTCTGCTGGCGGCGCGCCTTGTTGGTCTTGCGTCCCACAACAACACCTTCCGTGACCCGGGCGGCCGAACCTCCAGCCTAACTGGAGGAACGTGGCAAACCTGAGGACCGGTTCAGGGAACCGCGAAGTCTCACAGCCCGTTCACAGCCGATGCTCAGAGCTTGACGATCGGGGCGTAACGCAGCAACAGCCGCTTCGTGCCGACCTCGTCACCGAAGTAGACCTCCGCCTCTGCCGACGAGTCGGCGCCGCGGACCGAGACCACCTGTCCCATTCCGAACGCGTCGTGGGTGACCCGATCCCCCGGTGAAAGCGAGGGAATTGGTCGCAAACCGGTGCCGGCTGAGCGACCCCGACGATTCAGCCGGTCGATCGCATGCTGTGACGCGGTCACCTCGGTCGAGCCCTGCCACCCGATGGTCTCGGCCGGGAGATCGTCGAGGAACCGCGACGGCGGGTTGTACGACGGCGAACCCCAGGCCGACCGGACGTTGGCGCGGCTGACGTAGAGCCGCTTCTCGGCACGGGTGATGCCGACGTAGGCGAGCCGGCGTTCTTCCTCGAGCTCGGCGGAGTTGCCGAGCGCGCGCATATGCGGGAAAACACCGTCCTCCATCCCGGTCAGGAACACGACCGGGAACTCCAGACCCTTCGCGGTGTGCAGCGTCATCAGCGTCACGACGCCGTCCGAGCCGTCCGGGCTCGGCACCTGGTCGGCGTCGGCGACAAGCGCAACCTGCTCGAGGAAGTCGGCGAGGGTGCCGTCCGGGCGGGTCTGCTCGAACTCGCGCGCGACGGAGACCAGCTCCTCGAGGTTCTCGACCCGGCCCTCGTCCTGCGGGTCGGCACTCGCCCTCAGCTCGGCGAGATAGCCGGTCCGGTCGAGCACCGCTTCGAGCACGTCACCCGGTGCCGCCTCGGCCATCTCGGTCAGCTGGTCGATCATGGTCACGAAACCCTGGATCGCGTTGAGCGACCGGGCGGCGAGACCGGCGGACTCGGCGCGATGCAGCGCTTCGAAGTACGTCGTACCCGACCGTTCGGCGAGGACCGCGATGGCCGACTCCGAGGTGTCGCCGATCCCGCGCTTGGGGACGTTGAGGATCCGGCGCAGCGAGACGGTGTCAGCCGGGTTGACCAGCACCCGCAGATAGGCCAGCGCGTCGCGGACCTCGCGCCGCTCGTAGAACCGCACGCCACCCACGACCTTGTAGGGCAGGCCGACCCGGATGAACACTTCCTCGAAGACCCGGCTCTGGGCGTTGGTGCGGTAGAAAACCGCAACGTCGCAAGCCCGAACGCCGGCCTCGTCGGAGAGCCGGTCGATCTCGCCGGCGATCCACGCCGCCTCGTCGTGCTCGTTGTCCGCGACGTACCCGACGATCTTCTCGCCGTCGCCGGCATCGGACCACAGCCGCTTCCGTGGCCGGTCCGGGTTACGGGAGATGACGGCGTTGGCCGCGGTCAGGATGGTTTGGGTCGAGCGGTAGTTCTGCTCGAGCAGGATGACGGTGGCGTCCGGGTAGTCCTTCTCGAACTGCAGGATGTTGCGGATCGTCGCGCCGCGGAAGGCATAGACCGACTGATCGGCGTCGCCGACCACGCAAAGCTCGCCGGCCGACTCGCCGTGGCCGACCAGCTCGCGGACGAGAACGTACTGCGCGTGGTTGGTGTCCTGATATTCATCGACCAGAACGTGACGGAACCGGCGGCGGTAGTGCTCGGCAACGTCGGGGAACAGCTGCAGCAGCGAGACCGTCGTCATGATCAGGTCGTCGAAGTCCAGCGCGTTGGCCTGCTGGAGCCGGCCCTGATACATCCGGTAGGCGTCCGCGACCATTCGCTCGAGATGGTTTTCGGCCCGCGACTGGGCCTCCTCGTAGTCGACCAGCTCGTTCTTCAGGTTCGAGACCTGGTTGGCGACCGATCGCGCCGAGAGGCGCTTCGGGTCGAAGTCGAGGTCGCGGCAGACCGTAGCCATCAGCCGGCGCGAGTCGTCGGCGTCATAGATCGAGAACGTGCTGGTGAAGCCCAGCGGCTTGCCCTCGGCCCGCAGGATCCGCACGCACGCCGAGTGGAACGTCGACACCCACATCATCCGGGCGCGACCACCTACCAGGCTCGCGACCCGTTCCTTCATCTCGCCGGCAGCCTTGTTGGTGAAGGTGATCGCGAGCACCTCACCGGGCTGGACGTGACGCTGGCCGAGCAGCCAGGCGATCCGGTGCGCCAGCACCCGGGTCTTGCCCGAGCCCGCGCCGGCGACGATCAGCAGCGGTCCGCCCTCGTGGATGACGGCCGCCCGCTGCTGCGGGTTGAGCCCCTCGAGCAGGGTCTCCGGATCGACCCCGGCACGCGGGCGTGGCCGGTCGCTCGCCGGTTGGTCCGGCGGCTCGCCAGGATCGGGAAGGTCATCGAAAAGAGTCGTCATCAGCGCGGTCGAGCCTATGCCGCCGTACGGTCACCCCCCACCTCGCCGAACTTGCTCATATCAACCGTTTGGGCCTGGCCAAACGGTTGATATGAGCAAGTTCGGCGTTAGGTACGCTCGCGCGGGTGATCGAGGACAGCACGGTAGAGCGGGTTCTGGTCGTGACGGCGCATCCCGACGACGTCGACTTCGGGCTGGCCGGCACGGTCGCAACCTGGACCGACGCCGGGATCGCGGTGAGCTACTGCATCGTCACCAGCGGCGATGCCGGCGGGTTCGACCCGGCGGTGCCACGGAGTGAGATCGCGGGCATCCGGCAGGCCGAACAGCGGGCGGCCGCAGCGACGGTCGGGGTGACCGACGTACGGTTCCTCGGCTATCCCGACGGCCGGGTCGAAGTCACCCTCGACCTGCGACGCGACATCGCGCGGGTGATCCGCGAGGTGCGACCGCAGCGGCTGGTCGCGCAGTCGCCGGTGCGCCACATGGTGCGGATGCCGGCCAGCCATCCCGACCACATCGCAGTCGGCGAGGCCACGATGTGCGCGCTCTATCCGGATGCCCGCAACCCGTTCGCGTTCACCGACACCCTCGGTGACCTCGAGGCGTGGACCGTGCCGGAGACCTGGGTGACCGGCATGGAAAGGATGAACCATTACGTCGACGTGACTGCGGTCTTCGAGCGCAAGAAGGCCGCATTGCTCGAGCACAAGAGCCAGATCAAGAGCCCGGAGGAACTGCACAACCTGCTCGTCTGGTGGCTCGGCGCGAACGCCGAAGCGGCCGGCTGGGAGGAGGGACGGTACGCCGAGGCGTTCTGGGTGATGGACACCGGCTGAGTCGCCTACAGGTCGAGCAGCATCCGGGTGTTGCCGAGGATGTTGGGTTTGACCCGCTCGAGGCTCAGGAACTCCGCGACTCCCTCGTCGTAGGAACGCAGCAGCTCTTCGTAGACGCCAGGCTCGACCGCGGTCGCGGTGAACGGCTTGAAGCCGTGCGCGCCGAAAAAGCCGATCTCGAAAGTCAGGCAGAACACCCGGCGCACACCGACGGCGTGGGCCCGCGTGAGCAACGTCTCGAGGATCGCGTGGCCGACGCCCTGATGCCTACACGCCGGATCGACCGCAACGGTCCGTACCTCGGCGAGGTCGGCCCAGAGCACGTGCAAGGCGCCGCAGCCCACCGGCTCGCCGTCGACCTCCGCGACGACGAACTCCTGAATGTCCTCGTAGAGAGTGACGGTCGGCTTGTCGAGCAGGTGACCGCTGTCGCTGTAGAAGTCGACCAGCCGTCGGATCAACTCGACGTCGCTGGTGCGCGCCGGCCGGACCAACGTGCTCACGCCAGGATCGAGGTTTCTGCTGATGTCTCGATGCAGGCCTCGACCCGGCAGGCGCCGGCGAGATCACCCAGTGCGTCGGACACCGCGTCCTGCTGGGCGGGCGATAGCCAGTCGAGAAAATGCTCACGCACGCCACGTAGATGGGTGGGGTAGGCCTCGACCAGCCGCGACATCCCGAGCGGCGTCAACACCGCGTAGACCACCCGAGCGTCGGCGCCGCAGCGCTGCCGCTCGACGAATTCCTCTCGGGCCAACCGGTCGACCAGCCGGGTCAGACCGCTCGGCGTCAGGATGGCGTGGGTTGCGAGCTCGGACATCCGCAGCCGCTGTTCGGGCGCCTCGGACAGATGCGCGAGCACCTCGTAGGCCGGCAAGGTCAGCCCGTGCTCGGCTTCGAGCTCGGCCTCGAGCCGGCGTACGACGCGGCTGTGCGCACGGATGAGGGCGTGCCACGCCGACATCTCCGTCGCATCGAGCGGGTTGGTCCCGCAGCCTTCGGACCCGGTCATCCCATCAGGATACGGCTTCCTGACGGTTAGTTGCTAACGCAAGGAATATTGGTTATGGTCGACACAGTTACTTGCACTAACAACTAACCGAGGAGCCCCGCGATGACGCAGACGACTACCGAACCCACCACCCTGACCGGCGACTACGACATCGACGCGGTGCACAGCAGGCTCGGCTTCGCGGCCAAGCACGCGATGGTGACGACGGTGCGTGGCAAGTTCAACACCTTCACCGCCGAGGTTCACCTCGACGAGGACAATATCGCCAACAGCTCGGCCCGGATCGAGATCGACGCCACGAGCGTCGACACCGGCAACGGCCAGCGCGACGACCACATCCGCAACGCCGACTTCTTCGAGGTCGAGACCTACCCGAAGATCACCTTCGTCAGCACCGCCGCGGAGAAGACCGGCGACGAGGAGTTCGTGCTGCACGGTGACCTGACGATCAAGAACACCACCAAGGCGATCTCGATCCCGTTCGAGCAGACCGGTGCCGCGGTTGACCCGTGGGGCAACTTCCGGGTCGGCTTCGAGGGCAAGGTCAAGATCGACCGCACCGACTGGGACGTGAGCTTCAACGCGCCGCTCGGCTCCGGCGGCCTGGTGATCAGCGAGAAGATCACCCTGGAGTTCGACATCGCGGCCGTGCGCCGCGGCTGATCTACAGAGCGGCCGTGCGCCGGGCCTGATCCACACAGCGGCCGTGCGCCGCGCCTGATCCACACAGCGGCCGTGCGCCGGGCCTGAGCGACAGATAGCAGCCGCATCGTTTTTCGGCCCGCGCCATGACAGGCTGGCGCGGTGAGCAGCGACGGGATCCTCACGCCAGCCGCGGAGTGGGATCAGCGGTTAAGCGACGGTCCCACCGACCCGTTCGAGATGCGGTGGTACCGCGAGGCCTGGCAGGCAAGCCACCGCACGGTGACCTCGGACGTAGCGACCTCGTCGAACCGGTGGCGGGGCGGCCAGCCGATCTCGGCCTGCTGCGGCGCGGCCGGGGTTGGCACCGGACTTGCCGCGATAGTTGCTGCGCAGGGTGGTGCGCTGCATCCGAGCGAGCTGGTCCATATCTCCAACCAGGACCTGATCGCGGGCTACGCCGCGAGCGCCGACCCGCACTTTCAGTTCGTGACGCTCTACCAGCACTACGACGGCTCTTACTACTACGCCGTTGCCCGCGACCCGTTCCTGTTGGGCAAGGCTCACACCCTGATCGACCAGCCGGCCTACCGCTACGGTCATCCGCTGCATGGCTGGCTGGCCGGACTGCTCAGCCTCGGGCAGGCCCGGCTGGTGCCGCTCGCGCTGCTGCTGCTCAGCCTGATCGGGCTGGCGGTCGGCGGCTGGGCCGCCAGCCGGCTCGCGGTCCACTTCGGCCGCACGCCGTGGGCCGGGCTGGTCGTGGCGGTGAGCCCCGGCGTGTTGTTCGCGGCGACCGCCGACACCACCGAGACCGTCGGCGTCGCGCTGCTGGCGCTGACGTTCCTGGCCTGGCTGCACCGTCGCTACGGCTGGACAGTGCTGCTGATCGTGGCGCTGTGCCTGGACAAGGAGCAGTACGTGACAGTGCCGCTGGGCCTGGGGATCTGGGAGCTCATCGAGGCGCGGCGACGGCGTACGACGATCGAGTCGCCGACGGTCAAGGTGGCGGCGATCCTCACCGGACCGATCGTGTTGGCCGGGTGGTACGGGTTCGTCCACGCCAGGCTGCACGCCTGGCCGTGGACCTACGAGTCGGGCAACTTCGGCAAGCCGTTCGCCGGCTGGCGTGAGACGTTCCGGCTGGCGCACTCGCTGTCGGGAAGCACGTTCGCGGGCTCGGAGATCGGTGGCATGACCCCCGTTGTGCTGGTCGCCACGGCCGGGCTGCTGATCATCGCCGCTGTCGTGGCGCTGCGGCTCCGGTCGATCTTCGACGCGACGCTACTCGGGATGGTGGCGATCACGAGCATGCAGGGCTGGCGCACCCTGCTCTATCCGCGCGAGGTGTTCCGGACGCCTGCGGTCGTGCTGCTGTTCGCCCTCGCCGTGCTGCTGCTGCGGTCACCACCTTCGCAGTCGCAGCCCGCAACGTCCGCTGACGCGGCGGGAATTGTTCACTAATATCCCGCTCATGTCTCGACACCCGTTTGTCCGGAGCACGACCGCCGTGCTTGCCACCTGCGCAGTCGCGATCGTCGCCGCCTCGATCGCACCCGCGTCGTCGGCGTCGGCGCCGACCAGCAGCACGGCCGGCTCGAAGCTGCCGAGCCAGGCCTACCGCGCAAGCGACTACGCCCACGGCCAGGCGATGAGCATCCTGCCGCCGGGCGAGAACGGCAACGTCACCCTCACCGATCTGGCCGCGTTCGAGGCGACCGGCACCCGGCCGGCGAACAGCCAGGCCGACCTGGCGAAGTACGAGAACCTGCTCTACGGCTACCAGAGCGTGACCGACGCCACGCTCGGCAAGTACTACGACGACGAGTCCTTCGGCGTACCCAAGGCGGACGTCGCCCGCACCGAGGATCCGTCGAGCACACAGTTCCCGGCGGGGGATGTCCTGATCGAGCGAGACAGCCAGGACGTGCCACACATCTATGGGTCGACCGATGAGGCGGCATCGTTCGGCGCCGGCTACGCCCAGGCCGAGGACCGGTTGTTCCTGATGGATGTGCTGCGCCACTACGGCGCCGGCACCCTCAGCTCGTTCATCGGTCCGTCGTGCGCCGACGAGGAGATGGATCACGACCAGCTGCTGCTCGCGCCCTACACCGAGGCCCAGGGCAACGCGCAGGTCAACCGGTTGCCGAAGGAGTACGGCGCGCAGGGCCTGCTCGCCAAGAACATGATCGACGCGTACGTCGACGGGATCAACGCGTGGATCTCCCACGTCACCAGCCCGGCCGGCGCGAGCCAGCTCGACGCCGACTACCCGGTGGCCGCGCAGGAGGCACCGCAGAAGTGGACCGCCGCCGACGTCGTGGACATCGCCGGCCTGATCGGTGGCATCTTCGGCAAGGGCGGCGGGATCGAGGTCGCCAACTCCGCGCTCTACAAGTATCTCCAGGGCAAGCTCGGTGCGAAGGCCGGCGCCAAGGCGTTCAACGAGTTCAAGGAGCAGAACGACCCCAGCGCACAGACGACCGTCGTCGACAAGCGGTTCCCCTACGAGAGCGTGAAGCACCCCAACCCGAAGCTGACCGCGATCCCCGACCACCCGCGGGCGAAGCTCAAGGGCGGCCCGACCGACACCACGAAGGGGTGCAGCGGGCTCGGCTCGATCCCGATCGCGCCGATCGTGACTGCTGACATCGCCGCCCTCGGGCAGCTGCCGAAGCAGTTCAGCAACGCGATCGTGGTCGACGCCAAGGACACCAAGGCACACCACCCGATCGCGGTCTTCGGCCCGCAGGTCTCCTACTTCGCGCCGCAGATCCTGGCCCAGGAGGAGATCAGCGCGCCGGGCTACCACGCCGAGGGCGCGTCATTCCCCGGCACCGGGATCGTCGAGCTGGGTCGTGGTGAGGACTACGCCTGGTCGGCGACGTCAGCCGGCAGCGACCTGATCGACCAACGGCTCGAGCTGATCTGCAACCCCAAGGGCGGCAAGGCCGGCGCGACCGGGAAGTTCTACCGCTACAAGGGCAAGTGCGTCGCGATGAAGCACGAGGTGTTCAGCGAGAGCGCCCAGCCCAAGCCTGGTGGCGAGGGCGATGCAGCGACGATCCACCACAACATCTACCTGACCAATGACGGCATCGTGCAGGGCTGGACGACAGCCCGCCATGGCAAGTCGGTCGCGGTCGTCAACCAGCGCTCAACGTTCAACCATGACGTCGACTCGGTGGTCGGCTTCCTGCGCTGGGGCGAGCCGAAGCTGACGCACAGCGTCAAGTCCTGGGAGCAGGGCGCTGCGCGGATCGGCTACACGTTCAACTGGTTCTACGTCGACAGCAAGCACGCCGCCTACTACGTCAGCGGTCGCGACCCGGTGCGCGCGAAGCACGCGAACCCCAACCTTCCGACCTGGGGAACCGGCGACGCCCAATGGCACGGCTTCCTGGCGCCGTCGAGGCATGTCCACGAGACCGATCCGAAGCAGGGTTTCTTCGTCAGCTGGAACAACAAACCGGCACCTGGCTTCTCAGCGGCCGACGACCAGTACGGGTACGGCCCGACGTACCGCTCCCAGATGCTGGTCAACCGGCTCAAGCACCAGCTCAAGATCCATCACCACAAGCTGACCCGCGCCAATGTCGTCCAGGCGATGGAAGCCGGCGCGACACAAGACCTCGACGGCCTGACCGTGCTCCCGCAGCTGCTGAAGTACGTCAAGGGTCACAAGGAGCCGGGCGGCGTGAAGAAGATGCTCAGCGCGCTGACCGCCTGGCGCGCGGCGGGGGCTCACCGGCACAAGGCGAAACCCGCCTCGACGCAGTACCAGCAACACGCCGCGATTGCGATCATGGATGAGCTCGAGCCCAACCTGGTCAAGTCGATCTACAACCGGCTGCTGGCCGGCGGCGGCGTCGGTGGCCAGGGGTCGACCGGCGGCGCGACGACGCCCGGCTACAACATCCTGCCGATGCAGTTCGTCAACACCCCCAACAGCGGCGACGCGCATCTCGGCAGCTCCTACGACGGCGGCTGGGAGGGCTACATGCAGAAGACGCTGCAGCAGCTGCGCGGCACGCACCCTCGGGACCCGTTCACCTCGATCATCACCAGCCGATGGTGCGGCGGCGGCCCGGCGACCTGCCGCGCGGCCATCAACGAGGCGCTACTGAAGACCTACCGGTCGCTGAAGTCGGACAACGGCACGGCGGCGGTCGCGAGCTGGACCAAGGACGGTGCGCTGATCGCCGACCAGAAGTCGACCAGCAACTCCGGCGAGACGATGCCGCAGTTCGATGCGATCAGCTTCCGGCCACTCGGCATCGTCGGCCAGCCCTTGATCGACTGGCAGAACCGGCCGACGTTCCAGCAAGTGGTGCAGTTCCCGGCGCATCGTCCGTAGCCGACGTCAGAGCGTCAAACGCGCGGAGTAGCAAGGGATTGATAGCGTTGGTCTGGTGTCAGCGCCGACCGATAGTCCCCCCGTCGTGCGCACGTTTCCAAAACTTCGGCGTCGGGTCATCGCCCTTGCCGTAGTCATCGGCGTCGTGGTCGTACTCCGGTATGCGCTGCGAGCGTTCGTCGGGATCGACACCAACCTGCTGTGGTTCCGCTCGGTCCAGCACGAGTCGGTCTACACCCGAACCTTCTGGACCGAGACGCTTCTGTTCGCCGTCTTCGGCCTGCTGATGGCTGCGACGTTGGCCTTCAATCTCGTGGTGTTCCATCTGAACCGGCCGAGGGACTTCGCGCCCGATCCTGCGAAGCAGCGCACTCGCTATCAGTTCAGCCGCATCGAGCGGCGACTGCGCCGCTGGCTGTTCGTGATCATCGTCGGCTACTTCGGCGTGACGATGGGCTCGCGCGCCGCGAGCAACTGGCAGACCTGGCTGGCATGGCGCAACGCCACGCCGGTCGGTCAGATCGACCCGCAGTTCCACCGCGATGCCTCCTACTACCTGTTCGTCTACCCGCTTCATCGACTGGTGCTGACGCTGCTGTTCCGGATCGTCGCGACGTCGCTGATCGTCGTCCTCGTCACGGCCTACGCGTACGGCGGAGTGCGGCTGCGCGGTACCGGGCCGCGGATGACCCGGGCGGTGCGCAGCCAGCTTTCCCTACTGCTCGGGCTCTATCTGGTGCTGAAGGCCGGCGCCTACTGGCTCAACCGCTATTCCCTGGTGACCTCCAACCGCGGTGTCGTCACCGGCCCGGCGTATACCGACGTCCACGCCGTGATCCCGAGCCGGCTGACGCTCATCGTGATCGCGCTGATCTGCGCCGCCGTGCTGTTGGCCAACGTCGTCTTGAGCCGCCCGAAGCTGCTGTATTTCGGCATCGGGGTGATGGCGTTCGGAGCGCTCGTCGTCGGGGTTGTCTGGCCGGCGGTCGTGCAGCAGTTCCGAGAGAAGCCGAGCGCGTCGCAGGTCGAGCTGCCTTACATCGCGCACAACATCACCGCGACGCGACAGGCGTACGGCCTCAATGGCGACACCACCACGACCGAGTACGACGGGACCAACCTGCTGCATGGCACCGCACTTGCATCACAGGTGGCACGTGACGCGCAGATCCGGCTACTCGACCCGAACCAGCTCTCGCCGACGTTCAACTTCGAACAGCAGGTGCAGAGCTACTACGGCTTCAAATCGACCCTAGACATCGACCATTACCTGATCAACGGCAACCAACAGGATCTCGCCCTCGCGGTGCGCGAGCTGACGCTGAGCGGCCTGCCGTCCTCACGCCAGTCGTGGACCAACACCCACCTCGTCTACACCCACGGCTACGGTCTCGTCTCGGCGCCGACCGACGAGCTCCCTGACGGAACACCGACGTTCATCGGCGGCGGCCTTCCGCCGACGGACAACGAGCTCGGGATCACCCAGCCGCGGATCTACTACGGCCAGATGTCGCCGTCGTACTCCATCGTCGGTGCGCCCGCCGGCAGCAAGGCCAGGGAGTTCGACCAGCCGAGCGCGACCGGCTCCGGACAGCAGGTCAACTACACCCACACCGGTGGCGGCGGGGTGCCGCTCGGATCGGTGTTCAACCGGCTGCTCTACGCCTACAAGCTGCACAGCGCGAGCATCCTGTTCTCCAGTGAGGTCAACAAGGACTCGCAGCTGCTGACGGTGCGCAACCCGCGGGCGAGGGTCGCCGCGGTTGCGCCGTGGCTGACCCTCGACGGCGACGTCTATCCGACGGTGGTCAACGGCCGCATCCTGTGGGTGGTCGACGGATATACGACCTCGAACAACTATCCGGACTCGCAGCAGATCAACCTGCGCAGCGCGACCACCAACACGTTGACCTCGAGCGGTGCGACGGTCACCCAGCCGAGCAGCTCGATCAACTACATGCGCAATTCCGTGAAGGCGACCGTCGACGCCTACAGCGGCAGGGTGACGTTGTATTCCTGGGACCAGTCGCCGACGCCGGACCCGATTCTGTCGACCTGGGAGAAGGCGTTCCCCGGTCTGGTCCAGCCGCAGAGCACGATCCCGACGGCGCTGCTCCCGCACCTTCGCTACCCGCAGGATCTGTTCAACGTCCAGCGTTCGCTGCTCACCCGCTACCACGTGTCCAACCCGAGCGAGTTCTACGCCGGCGACAACTTCTGGACCGTCCCGAACGACCCGACAGTCGCGGCGAGCAGCAAGCTGAACTCGCTGGGCAACCCGGTCACCGCCAGCGCGCCGTCGCTGGCCTCGGCGTACATGTCGCTCTCACCGAACGGCTATACCGCGGCGCAGTACACCCTCTCCTCGCCGTTGGTGACGCTCAACAGCCGCAACCTCGCGGCGTTCGTCTCGGTCGACTCCGAACCCGGTCCGGGGTACGGGAGGTTTACCTTGCTCGACGTACCGATCGGGCAGTCGCTCAAGAGCCCGCTGCAGATCCAGACCGACATCGAGTCCGACGTGCAGATCACCAACGCGCTCAGCCTTGCCCGGCAGGGCAACTCGAAGGTCGTGATCGGCAACCTGCTCACCATCCCGGTCGGCGGCCAGATGCTGTGGATCGAGCCGATCTTCACCCAGGCCAAGGGCGGAAACTCGTTCCCGATCCTGCGCCACGTGATCGCGATCTACGGCAACGGCCAACCGGCATTCAGCTCGACGCTGCCGGCTGCTCTGAACAAGGCACTCGGCGTCACGGTGCCGCCACCAACACCGTAGTTCTGCTTCGACGACGACTAGCGTCTCGGTCATGTCCAATCCGCCGAGCGCGCTGGTCCAGGCCACCGGCCTGACCAAGTCCTACAAGCGGGCGGTCGCATTGCGCGGTGTCGATCTTGAGGTCAACGCCGGCGAGGTCGTCGGGCTGCTGGGACCCAACGGTGCCGGCAAGTCCACGCTGACCAAGGTGCTGTGCGGCCTGGTCCGTCCGGACGGCGGGCGCGCCAGCATTGCGGGTGCATCTGCCGGCTCCACCCTCGCTCGGTCGAAGGTTGGCTATCTCGCCGAGCTGTTCCGCTTCCCGGGCTGGGCCAGCGCCGCCGAAGTGCTGACGACGCATCAGAAGCTGGCTCATCGACCGAGCTCCGGTGGCGACGCCGATGAGCGAGCGCGGCTGCTCGCCGAGGTCGGGCTTGCCCACGCCGCGACGACCCGCATCGAGGCGATGAGCAAGGGAATGCAACAGCGGCTCGGGCTGGCCCAGGCGATGATCGGTGATCCGGCGGTGTTGCTGCTCGACGAGCCGACGTCGGCGCTCGACCCGGCCGGCCGGCACACCGTGCGTGAGGTCCTGGCGCGAGCACGCGACCGCGGCACCGCGGTACTTCTCAACACCCACCTGCTCGGCGAGGTCGAGCTGCTCGCCGACCGGGTGGTCCTGATCGATGCCGGCACCGTGGTGGCGGCCGGCACTGTCACCGATCTGACCGCCGGCCACGGCGTGACCGTCGAGACCGACCAGGGGACGGTGGAGCACCCCAAGGCGACCCGCGACGATGTGCCGGACCTGGTCGCGCGCCTGATCGCCGACGGCCGGCGGGTGTACGCCGTGATCCCGCATCGCTCGACCCTCGAGGACCTCTACCTCGAGCTGGTCGGCGACCGGGAGACGCAGCGATGAGCGACGTCCTGGTGATCGCGCGGCTGGCGTTGCAAGAGGCGCTGCGGCGGCGGGTGCTGGCCGTCGTGGCGGTGCTCACGGTCGCGAGCGGCGCGCTCTACATCATCGGCTCGGTCAGCCTGCAGCACCACCTGGTCGGGCAGACCGACTTCACGACCGGCGGGAAGCTCGAGCCGATCGTGCCGGCGACGATGCTCGGGCTCGCGTCGTTCGGGACGTTGTTCCTGGGCAGCGTGCTCGCGGTCTTCCTGACCGCGGGTGCGGTCCGTGGCGATGTCGACCGCGGTCTCGTGCAACCGCTTGTGGTGCGACCGGTCGGCCGCGCGGTCTATCTTGGCGGCCGGGCGTTGGCGGCCGTCACGGTCTCCGGTGGCTACGTCCTCATCGTCTCCGCGCTTGGCACGCTGACCACGCGACTGGTCTTCACCGATCTGCCACCACAGGCGTGGCAGGCGATCCCACCACTCGTCGTCGGCGTCATGATCGTCACGATGCTGACGTTGCTGGTGTCGTGTCTGCTCTCGACGGTCGCGACCGGCATCAGCGTGCTGATGGCGTACGGCGCCGGTCTCGTCGCCGGCCTGCTCGGCGAGATTGCCGAGACCTTCAATGCCACGACGCTGAGCCGAATCGCGGACGCAGTGTCATATGCGCTGCCGTTCGAGGCGCTGTATCGGGACTCGCTCGCCCGGCTGTCGCCGGCGGGCCCACTGGGTCAACTGGTCCGGCTCGGGCCGCTCGGTGGCGCGCACGAGGGCGGCGTCGGCCTGTGGCTGTACGTGCTCGGCTATGCCGTGGTGTGCGGTGCGCTGGCGGTCCGCGCCTTCAGCCGCGCCGATCTCTGAAGCCTTCGTCCTCGCTCAGCCGAGAGCGGACTCAATCGCGCTCAGCACCGCCGGGTCATCCGGCGTCGTCTTGGAGCGGAATCGCCCGACGACTTCGCCGTCGCGGTTGATCAGGAACTTCTCGAAGTTCCACTTGACGCCGCCGGCCTTGCCGTTCACGTCCTCGGTCTTGGTCAGCTCGGCGTAGAGCGGGTGCTGGCCGCGGCCGCGCACCTTGAGCTTGGCGAACATCGGGAACGAGACGCCGTACGTCGCACTGCAGAACGTCGCGATCTGCTCTTCGGATCCGTTCTCCTGGAACAAGAACTGGTTGCACGGGAATCCGAGGACCGTGAAGCCGCGGTCGGCGTAGGTCTGCTGCAGTGCCTGCAGCGCGGTGTATTGCGGCGTGAAGCCGCACTTCGACGCCACGTTGACCGCGAGCATCACCTCGCCGGAGTGCTCGGCCAGAGTGGCGGGCTTGCCGTCGATCGTGGTCAACGGGATCTCGTACAGCGACACGACGGTGCTCCTCCGACTCGACGGGCGGATCTTCATGCTCGCATTGCCGCCCGCAGCCGCAGCGCGACGCTGTCCTGCTCCTCAACCGAAAGGCACTCCGCCGCCGGCCGACCGAGAAAACCGAACACCCCCGGGCCGACCTGATCGGATGCAACCGACCATCCGAGGGACGACGTGGTTGCTGGCACAACTCGCCCTCGCCGCGCGGTTACACAATCGCGTCCTTCCGGACGTCCACCGCCGGCCGCGGTCGGGCCGCGACGCTGCGGAGGTTCCGCGGCCGAGAGCCGCAGTTCACAACTCGTGCTGGCTAACCGCGCCGGTCGGGGCCGTCGCTCGACTGCGCCCGTGCCTCTGACAAGTTCGCACTCACCATAGGGTGCGTGACGTGGCGACGCGTCGTACCTTCATCAGCGGCGCGGATCTTGAAGTGCCGCTGCGCGCACTACGGGCGGCGCTTCGAGTGCCCGACGAGTTCGGGCCCGACGTGCTCGCCGCGGCGGCGAGTGCATCCTGGTCGCGCGACTCCCGGACCGACGCGACCGACATCCCGCTGGTCACACTGGATCCGGAAGGCTCGCGCGATCTGGACCAGGCGTTCGCCCTGCAGTCGGTCGGCAGTGGGTTGCGCTTCCATTACGCCATCGCCGACGTCGGCGCGTTCGTCGCAGCGGACGGCCCGTTGGCCGCTGAAGCGGCTAAGCGAGGCGAGACGCTCTACCTACCCGACGGCCGGACCCCGCTGTATCCAACCGTGCTGTCGGAGGGCGCCGCCAGCTTGCTGCCCGACGGCGAGCGACCGGCCGTGTTGTGGCGACTCGATCTTGACGCCGATGCCGAACCGAGGAAGGTCGAGGTGCGACGTGCCATCGTGCGCAGCCGGGCGCAGCTGGACTACCAGTCGTTCGAGACCGCCGACCCGGATAGCGCCGTCCTGCTGCGCCGGTTCGGTGAGCTGCGCGCCCGCCGCGAACGTGAGCGCGGCGGCATCTCGCTGAACATTCCCGAGCAGGATGTGGTGCCCGCGGACGGTGGCGGCTGGGAGCTCGAATCCCGCACGCCGGTCGCCGCCGAGGACTGGAACGCGCAGCTCTCGCTGCTCGTGGGGATGGCGGCGGCCACGATGATGATCGACGCGAAGATCGGTCTGCTCCGGACCATGCCGAAGCCGTGGCACCGAACCGTCGGATCGTTGCACCGAACCGCCGCCGCGCTCGGCATCGGCTGGCCGGAAGGCACCCCCTACGCCCAGGTCATCCGCGGCCTCGACCCGGCCAAGCCAGCCCACGCCGCGATGATTCGACTGGCCTCGGCGCTGTTCCGCGGCGCGGGGTACGTCGCGTTCGACGGCGAGGTTCCGGCGCAGACCAGGCACGCCGCGGTCGCCGCGCCGTACGCCCATGCGACCGCGCCATTGCGGCGGCTCGCTGATCGGTTCGTCTCCGAGGTCTGCCTCGCGGTCTCTGCCGACGTTGCCGTACCTGACTGGGCGCGGTCCGGACTACCGCAACTTCCGCACCTGATGGCGGCCGCCGACAACCATGCTCACCAGGTCGACCGCGCCGTCGTCAACTTGGCGGAGACCGTGCTGATGCAGGATCGGGTCGGTGAGGTCTTCGACGGAGTGATCGTCGAGGTCGAGGGAGACCACGGCGAGATCCAGCTCCGTGAGCCGGCAGTGCGGGCCCGGATCGATGGCTCCGGCCTGCCGCTGGGCCACTCGGTGTCCGCGCGGCTGGCGACCGCGGAGGTCAAGACTCGAACCTTGGTCTTCGTGCCGGCGTGATCGCCGGACCGGAACGAGCACACCCAACCGATCGATTGCGAGGATGAACCGTGCAACTCACCGGCGCGGCCCCAACCCGGCCTGATGACGGCGCATGGCAGATCCGTAGCTACCGCCGCCGTGGCTCGCGCCTGAACGCACGACAGCGTCACGCTTGGGACTCTCACGCCGCTCGCTGGGTGATTCCGGCGGCGAGCCAGACCGCGCCGGGATTCCAGCTGCCGCAAGCCTTCGAGCGCCCGGCGCCGGTCGTTGTCGAGGTCGGCTTCGGGGTCGGCGACGCCCTCGCGCGGCTAGCCGCAATCCGACCGGATTGCAATGTCGTCGGCTTCGAGGTGTGGCAGCCCGGCGTCGCCGACTGCCTGGCAGCGCTCGCCGTGGCCGGTGTGTCGAACGCCCGGCTCTCGACCCTCGACGCCGCATGGTGCTTCGCCAACATCATCGCGCCGGCAACCGTCACCGAGATCTGGACGTTCTTCCCGGACCCGTGGCCGAGGGCCCGCCACCACAAGCGACGGCTCGTCGATCCGAAATTTGCGGCACTCGCGGCGTCCCGTCTCGCCCCCGGCGGAGTCTGGCGGCTGGCGACAGATTGGCCGCACTATGCCGAGAAGATGCAGGCCGTCCTGGACGCCGAGCCGACGCTGCGGGGAGGGATCACCGACCGGTACGCCGACCGCCCGCTCACCCGATTCGAGCGCCGCGGGATCGCCGCCGGGCGACCGATCACCGACCTGACCTACCTCCGGTCGGCCTGACCTACTCCCACTCGATCGTGCCGGGCGGCTTGCTCGTGACGTCGAGCACGACGCGGTTGATCTCGCGGACCTCGTTGGTGATCCGCGTCGAGATCCGCGCGAGCACGTCGTAGGGCACCCGGGTCCAGTCGGCGGTCATCGCGTCCTCGCTCGACACCGGCCGCAGCACCGCCGGGTGCCCGTACGTTCGGCCATCCCCCTGCACGCCGACCGACCGTACGTCGGCCAGGAGCACCACCGGACACTGCCAGATCTCGCGATCCAACCCGGCCGCCGAGAGCTCCTCGCGGGCGATCGCATCCGCCTCGCGCAGGACCTCGAGCCGATCACAGGTGACCGCGCCGACGATCCGGATCGCGAGCCCCGGACCGGGGAACGGCTGCCGCCACACGATCTCGGCCGGCAACCCGAGCTGTTCACCGACTCGGCGTACTTCGTCCTTGAACAAGGTGCGGAGCGGCTCGACCAGGCCGAACTGCAGGTCATCGGGGAGCCCGCCCACATTGTGGTGGCTCTTGATGTTCGCGGCGCCCTCACCGCCGCCGGACTCGACCACATCGGGATAGAGCGTGCCCTGCACGAGGAACTCCACCGACTCCCCCGACGCCTCCGACTCGGCCACGACTTCGCGCGCCGCCTGCTCGAAGACCCTGATGAACTCCCGCCCGATGATCTTCCGCTTCTCCTCGGGATCGCTCACGTCGTCGAGAGCCGCGAGGAATCGCTCGGAGGCGTCGACGACCTTCAGTCGTACGCCGGTAGAAGCAACGAAGTCTCGCTCGACCTGCTCGGCCTCGCCTTTGCGCAGCAGGCCGTGGTCGACGAACACGCAGCTCAGCCGGTCGCCGATCGCGCGTTGCACCAGCGCCGCCGCGACCGCCGAATCGACCCCGCCGGACAGGCCGCAGATCGCGCGCTTGCCGCCGACCTGCGAACGGATCCGGTCGACCTGCTCCTCGACGATGTTGACCATCGTCCAGGTCGGCCGGCAGCGGGCGACGTCGTACAGGAAGTGTTCAAGGACCTGCTGACCGTGAGCTGTGTGCAGCACCTCGGGGTGGAACTGCACGCCGGCGAGGCGCTGCTCAGCGCTCTCGAACGCCGCGACCGGTGCGCCCTCGGTCACGGCCGTCGTCGTGAACCCCGGCGGTGGCGCGAAGACCGCGTCGCCGTGTGACATCCAGACCTGCTGCGTTGCCGGCAGCCCAGCGAGTACGACGCCACCATCGCCGGTCATCGAGAGCGACGTCGGGCCGAACTCCGATCGGCCGGTCTTGCGGACCTCGCCGCCGAGCGCGAGCGCCATCGCCTGGAAGCCGTAGCAGATCCCGAATACCGGGACACCGGTGTCGAACAGCGCGGCGTCAACCTGCGGCGCGCCGTCGGCATAGACCGAGGACGGGCCACCGGACAGGATGATCGCCTTCGGCCGTTTCGCGAGCAGAGCCGCGACCGGCATCGAGGACGGCACGATCTCGCTGAAGACCCGGCACTCGCGGACCCGCCGCGCGATCAGCTGGGCGTACTGCGCGCCGTAGTCGATGACCAGAACGGTGTCGAACCCGTCAGCCGCTGTCATCCGCCAAGCCTATGGCGCCGCGCTGCGCACCCCCCGCGATGCCACGCTATGGGCGCTCGGCCGAGGCGTCTCCAACCGTCGCGCACGGACCGATCCAGCACACGACCGGCGCGTGTCGCGGCATCGTGCGAGGCGGTCACGCTCAGCCGAGGCACCGCCGTACGTCGACGCACCACCGTTGTGTGCTCATCCGGTCAGAAGTGGCCGGCCGGGCATTGGCCGCGCGTTGTCCACAACGCTCCTCGCCACCTCGGTCATCCACAATCGCAGCCGTCGGCTTCCTGACAGGCCAGCCGCGGCACCAGCGCCGATCGGTGCAGATCGAACGATGGCGCGCGGGGGAGGTCGTAGTCAGGCGCGAGATCATGGCGACCGGCGTGAGCAGTCGCGGACTGACCCAGCTGGTACGGGCCGGCGCCGTGTCCCGGATCGGTCGGGGCGTCTACCGCATCGGTGACTGCATCGCGCGGCCCGATCCCGAGGGCATCACGCGATCGATGCGGGTGGCGCTCAGCTACGAGTCGGCGGCGGCGTGGCGCGGCGCCGATCTCCCCTATCCACCGTCGCATCTTCACGTGACGGCGCCGAGATCCCGCGGACGACGCACTGACTGCGTCAGCGGCGTGCGGCTGCATCGTGCCGATCTCGCGCCCGGTGATCTCGCGGTCGTTCGAGGAGCGCTGGTCACGGCGCCGGCGCGGACCCTTGCCGACC
Source organism: Mycobacteriales bacterium (assembly GCA_036268295.1). GTDB lineage: Bacteria > Actinomycetota > Actinomycetes > JAFAQI01 > JAFAQI01 > DATAUK01. The sequence continues at coordinate 73,326 of DATAUK010000030.1, forward strand.
TGGCTCGATCGATGCCACTGCCGCATGCGGTCGCCGTCGGCGACAGCCTGTGCCGACTGGGGCTGCTGGACCCAGCCGGTTTCCAGCGATGGGCTGCCGGGCTTCCTTGCGGTCCCGGAAGGCCAGCGGTCGTGGCGACAGCGACGCTGCTCGACCCGCGAGCCGAATCAGTTTTCGAGTCGATCTCACGGGTCGACATGGCGATCGCCGGTCTCTCAGCACCGCTTTCACAGCTCGACATCTGTGACAAGGCCGGTCGCTGGATTGCCCGAGTCGACTTCGCCTGGCCGGAGCACCGCGTTGTCCTCGAGTGCGACGGATTCGAGTTCCACCAGAACCGTGAGGCGTTCGAGCGGGACCGGCGCCGCTGGAGCGCCTTGACCCGAGCGGGCTGGCGGGTCGTCGTCGTTACCTGGCGCGACGTGCTGGGCAATCCCAGTTATCTCACCGACCTGGTTGGCGACCTCCTCGCGGCCGCTGCGTGATGCCGGGCGCTGCACGCGCCAGCACACAACTCACCCACGACGTCCGCGCACCTTTTCCGGCAACGCGTAGCGCGCTCGACGCGCCGCCTGACACGGCGCCGTTGTGCGCTGATTCGGTCAGGGACGCAGACCGACGAGGACGCAACCGCGCGGCTCAGTCAGGTCGCGGCGAGCGGAAGCCGCAGGGCGGCGGGGGCGGCGTCGGGCACGGCAGGTCGCACCGGTGTGACCGGCTCGAGGGCGACGTACGGCGAGCCGAGCCGCGGCCGCTGGTCGGGCTCGCCCTTGTTCGGCCAGAACGCCATCGCCCGCTCGGCCTGCGCGGTGATCGTGAGCGAGGGATTGACGCCGAGGTTCGCGGTCACTGCCGCGCCGTCGGTGACGTGCAGGCCCTCATAACCGTGCAACCGCTGCCACGCGTCAACCACGCCGTCGTCTGAGGTCAGGCCGATCGGCGCGCCACCGATGATGTGCGCCGTCATCGGTATATTGCCGAGCTCCCCGATCGAGCCACCGGGGATGCCGTTGATGCGCTCCGATAGCCGCCGCGCCACCTCGTTGCCGGCCGGGATCCAGGTCGGGTTCGGCTCGCCATGACCCTGCCGCGACACCAGCTTGTCGCGGAACCGGCCGTTGCGGCGCGAGACGGTCAGCGAGTTGTCGAGCGACTGCATGACGAGCACGATGATCGTCTGCTCCGACCACCCCTTGAGCCAGAGCAGCTTGCCGACATCGCGCGGGCTTCGCTTGATCTCCTTCAGCGCCTTGACCCAGCGCCGGCCCTCTCCGCCGTCGGTCAGCACCGACTGCAGCAGGCCCATCGAGTTGGAGCCTTTGCCGTACCGCACCGGCTCGATGTGGGTCTTGGCGTCCGGATGGAACGACGACGTGATCGCCACCCCGCGCGAGTAGTCGGCGTTCTTGTCGCGACTGCGCGCGCCGAGAATGGACTCGGAGTTGGTGCGGGTCAGCTCGCCGAGCCGCCGCGAGATCCGCGGCAGAATGCCTTCGTCACGCATCCGATGCAACAGCCGCTGTGTGCCGAGCGTCCCGGCCGCGAAAACCACCTGGTCGGCCAGGTACGTCAGCGTGCGCCGGCGGCGCGTGGTGTGGCGGGTCTCGACGGCGTACCCACCACCCGGCAACGGGCGCACCGCGGTCACTGTCGTCTCAGGCCGGATCACCGCGCCGAGTCCCTCGGCGAGGTGCAGGTAGTTGAGGTCAAGCCGGTTCTTCGCGTTGTAACGGCAACCGATCATGCAGTTGCCGCACTCGATGCAGCCGGTACGCCGCGGCCCGGCGCCGCCGAAGTACGGGTCGTCGACGGTCTTGCCCGGCTCGCCGAAGAAGACACCGACCGGCGTGTGGTGGTAGGTGTGGCCGGCGCCCATCTCCTCGGCGACCGCCCGCATCTCGACGTCGGCGGCCGTCTCCGTCGGGTTCTCGACGACACCGAGCATCCGGGACGCCTGGTCGTAGTACGGCGAGAGCTCAGCCTTCCAGTCGGTGATGTGTGCCCACTGCTGGTCGGCGAAGAAGTCGTCGAGCGGCGTGTAGAGGGTGTTGGCGTAGACCAGCGAACCACCGCCGACGCCGGCGCCGGACAGGCACAGGACGTCAGTCAGCGGCGTGATCTTCTGGATGCCGAGCCAGCCAAGCGCCGGCGCCCACAGGAAGTCCTTGAGATCCCAGCTGGTCTCGGGCAACGTGTCGTTAGTGAAGCGCCGGCCGGCTTCGAGCACGGCGACTCGGTAGCCCTTCTCGGCCGCCCGCAGCGCGGCGACGCTGCCGCCGAAGCCGCTGCCGATGACGACAACGTCGTAGTCCTTATCCGCCATAACCGAAGGCTACTAACCGGTAGATATCCGCGCGACCCACCTTCGGGCGTAAGAATGGTCACGACAGCGAGGATCCGTCCGGACCGGGGAGGGCAAGGCGTGAGCAGCGCTGTGGTCTCCCAGGCCTGGCCTCGCCGGCGTACGACGGTCATCTGCGCGGTCGATGCCCGGCGCGGGCTTCAGCTCTCGCTCGCGGCGCTCTGGCTGCTCGATGGTGTGCTGCAACTGCAGTCGTTCATGTTCACCAAGGCCTTCGCGCGGACGGTTCTCGCGCCGAGCGCGCAGGGCAACCCGGGCGTTATTGCCGCGCCGATCACCGCCGTCGCGCGACTCGTGGCGGCGCACGCCGCGGGCGCCAACGCGGCGTTCGCGTTGACGCAGCTCTTGCTCGGGCTCGGGATCGCGTGGCGGCCCACCGTCAAGCTGGCGCTCGCCGCATCGATCGGCTGGGCGTTGGCGGTGTGGTGGCTCGGCGAGGGTCTCGGCGGCGTGCTCACCGGTCACGCCGGACTGATCGCGGGCGGCCCCGGTGCTGCACTGCTGTACGCCGTGCTCGCCATCATGCTCTGGCCGCCGGCCGATGCTCGACGTGACGCGACCTTCGTCGCGGCCGGCCGGTTGGGCGCCCGCAGGGCGCGAGTGGGCTGGGCAATCCTGTGGATCGCGCTCGCCGGCTTCGCGGTCCAGGGCAGCAACCGATCGGCGCAGGGCCTGCACGACGTGATCAAGGACATGGCCGGCGGCCAGCCGGCCTGGCTCGCCTCGATCGACAACGCCACCGCCGCTCTCGTCGCCAATCGCGGCCTCGGCGTCTCGATCGGGCTAGCCGTTGTGTGCGCGGCCATCGCCGTCTCGGCGTACGGATCGGCAACCGTCATGCGGGCCGGCGTCGCCATCACAGTCATCCTGTCACTCGTGATCTGGGTGACCGCCCAGGCGCTCGGCGGGTTGTTCGGCAGCGAGGGCACCGACCCCAACACCGGCCCGCTGCTCGTTGTGATTGCTCTTGCGTTCTGGCCGCTCGCCCCGCGTACCGAATCCGGCGCGGCATGATCACGCCGTCGTGGCTCGGCAACGGGCTCGCGGTGGTGATGCTCGCCATCGCGGCGTACTGCGCCAGCCGGTTGGTGGTGGCCCGGTTCGCCCGTCGACAGACCCACTACTCGTTCGACCTGATGCACACCGCGATGGGCGTCGCGATGGCCGGCATGCTGACCTCACATCTCGGCCCGACCGCGCCGTGGATTGTGGTCTTCATCGCGGCGGCAACGTGGTTCGGTGTGAGCGCAACCGGCAACCTGCTCGCCGTCCGCGGCACGACGATCGCGACCGGCTCATATCTGCGGCATCTCCTCACGAGTGGCGCGATGGTCTACATGCTGGTCGCGACACCGACGGTCGCGGCTGCCGCCGCCACGCCGACGATGATGAGCGGACCGGCCGGATCTACCCGGTTTCCGACGTTGGCGTTGCTGCTCGGCGTGTTCATGGTCGGCTACGCCGTGATGGTCACTGACCGCTGGTCGGGTGCCAAGGCCGACATCGATCGCAACGGCAACGACGCCGGCCGCGACGCCGCGCCGATCCTCGCGCCCGGTGCGGTCGCGTGCTGTCAGGTCGCGATGAACATCACGATGGGTTACATGCTGGTCGTACTGCTCTAGCAAGTGGTCCGGCTAGTCGCGGCGGTGGATCGGGCCTTCGGTCGCCATCAGCGGGCGGACCTCAGAAAGCGCGTTGCGGGCCGAGATGATCTCGGCGCACACCGACACCGCGGTCTCTTCCGGCGTACGCGCACCGATGTCGAGGCCGATCGGGGTGTGCAGCTTCGCCAGCCCGGCATCGTCGACGCCGGCTTCGCGCAGTCGCGCCTCGCGCTCGCGGTTGGTACGACGGCTGCCCATCGCTCCGATATAACCGACCTCGGTCGCCAACGCTGCGACGATCGCCGGGATGTCGAACTTGATGTCGTGGGTCAGCACGCAGATCGCGTCGCGCGGCGTCAGTGTCGGTCCGATCCGCTCGAGCAATCGGTTGGGCCACTCGGCGACGACTTCGTCGGCGAGCGGAAAGCGTGCCCGGGTCGCAAAGATCGGTCGCGCGTCGCACACCGTCACCCGATAGCCGAGCACCTTGGCGACCTTCAACAGCGCTGCACTGAAGTCGACCGCGCCGAAGATCACCATGACCGGCGGCGGCACAAAGGACTCGATGAAGACGCCGACGTCGGTGAGGCGGGTCTCTCCGCGCCGACCGTAATGACGCACCCGGGTCATGCCGGCAGCGATCTCGCCGCGCGCGTCGCGCTCGACCACCCGATCCAGCTCGACGTCGCCGAGGGTGCCGACCGACGGCGCGTCGGGTGAGACCAGCAGCTTGGCGCCGGTGCCAGGACCGTCGATCACCGTCGCGAGCGCCACCGGTTGAAGTGTCCGCATCGCGCCGGCGAGATCCTCGTAGAGCGACATGCTCACCAGTCGAGCGGCTCGACGTACAGATGGATGATGCCGCCGCAGGTCAAGCCGACGGCGAACGCATCATCGTCGGAGAAGCCGAAGGTATAGACCCGCCGTTCACCGGTCTCCAGCGATGCCAACGCGGCTTCGACGACCGCGCCCTCGACGCAGCCGCCGGACACCGACCCTGCCACCAGCCCGTCCTCGGTGACCGCCATCGCCGCGCCAGGCTCCCGCGGACCGGAGCCTTCGATGTCGACCACCCGCGCGATCGCGACCCGCTTGCCGTCGGCCCGCCATTGATCGAGATCGTCGAGCAGCTCGCGCACGGCCGACCCCCTTGGTCTGGGCACTTCGGACACCTGCTGGGTGATCCCACATTCTATCGCCGAGCGGGCGACCGGCGGCCGGTCGTGCGCAGTGCGGAATGGGCCACGAAACGCCGTCGTTGACATCACTACAGGTGTGGGGTGGCATTGACGGACGCCCGACGCCGACGATGTGAGCAGGAGCGCTGGTGGCTCGAGGTACGACGGCCCGGATGGCCGAGCTGAGTGCTCGCCGCGTGCCGTTCGTGCACGCCACCGTCGTACGTGCCGGCCAGCCCACCTCCGCCAGGCCCGGTGATGACGCGATCATCTTCGCCGACGGCACGATGGAGGGCTTCGTCGGCGGGCACTGCGCCCGCGAGTCGGTCCGCACGGCCGCCCTCGCGACACTTCAGTCCGGTGACGCGCTGCTGCTGCGAGTCCTGCCGGGCGACAAAGAGTCGTTCCCCCACGCTGCCGGCGCGAAGGTCACGGTCAACCCCTGTCTGTCCGGCGGAGCATTGGAGATCTTCTTGAACCCGCAGCTGCCTCCTGCCGTCATCAGCGTCGTCGGCTCTGCCCCGATGGCAGTCGCGGCCGCCGCGCTCGCCGAGCATGTCGGCTTCACCGTGCTGCGTACCAGCTCCGAAGAGTCACCGGACGGCGCGGTAGCGACGATCATCTGCGGGCTTGGCGACGGCGAGGAGTCGGCGGTCCGGCTGGCCCTCGACGCCGGCGTCGGGCTGATCGAGGTGGTCGCCAGCAAGCGCCGCGGCGACGCGATGATCGACTCGCTCGGGCTTACCGACTCGGAGCGCGCCCGGGTCCGGACCCCAGCTGGCATCGAGATCGGTGCCCGCATGCCGGAGGAAGTCGCCCTTTCGATCGTCGCGGAGATCGTCCGCGCGATTCGGGTCGACGGACTGCACTCGCACACCGATGCCCTGCCGGCGCCGCCGCAGCAGGTGGTCGATCCGATCTGCGGGATGTCGGTGATCGTGCTGCCGCACACCCCGCACCTGCTGATCGACAACGTCGACTACTGGTTCTGCAACCCGGCCTGCCGCGACACCTTCGCGGCGAAGACGGCTAGCTAGGAGTGTTCGTCACCGGCCTGGTTCTCGCGGCGGGCAAGTCCTCGCGGCTCGGCCAGCCCAAGCAGCTACTTCCCTATCGCGGGACGACCTTGCTCGACGCGACGCTGCAACTGGCCCGGTGGTGCCGGTTCGACCAGCTTCTCGTCACCGTGGGTGGCGCTTCGCAGGAGGTCCAGGACGTGATCGACTTCACCGGCGCCGAGGTCGTCGTCAACCAGGAGTTCGCGACCGGCTGTTCTTCCTCGATAAGTGCGGCTGTCAACGTGGTCGACCCGCGCAGCACCGGCATCGTGCTGATGCTCGGCGACCAGCCGGGGGTGACGCCGGCTGCCGTACACCGGCTGACTGCGGGCGCTGCCTCGTCGCCACTCGGCATCTGCCACTACGCCGACGGTCGAGGCCACCCGTTGTGGTTCCACCGCGATGTCTTCGACGACCTGGGAACGCTGCACGGCGACAAGGCAGTCTGGAAGCTGCTCGAGTCCGGCCGATACGACGTCGCTGACGTCGAGATCGAGGGCCCGATCCCGCTCGACGTCGACACCTGGGACGACTACAACGCCCTGCTCGCCCGCGGCTGACGCCGTTCGGCTGGCCTCGCCGCAGCGACCGGCTCAGCGGACGACAAGCTCCACTCGCTGGAACTCTTTGAGGTCGCTGTAGCCGGCCTTGGCGATCGAGCGGCTTACGCCGCCGAACAGGTTGAGGTAGCCCTCCGGCGATGTCGACGGGCCGGAAAGCACCTCGTCGAGCGTGCCGAGCGGCCAGCTCTCGCTCGAGCTGGCGTAGCGGCCGCGCGGCAGCTTCGGATGTGACGCCGACACGTGCCACCAGGCGCCGCGACCGGGGGCATCCGCGGCCATCGACAGCGGCTCGCCGAGCATGACCGCGTCGGCACCACAGGCGAGCGCCTTCGCGATGTCGCCGCTGGTCTCCATGCCGCCCGCGGCGATGACATGGACGTAACGGCCGCCGGTCTCGTCGAGATAGTCGCGCCGCGCACCGGCAGCGTCGACGATCGCGGTAGCCATCGGCACCTCGATGCCGAGCACGTCGCGCGTGGTCGACCATTCATCCGACGCCGTCCCGACGATCACGCCGGCGGCTCCGGTCCGCATCAGGTGCAGGGCGGTCTGGTAGTTGGTGCAGCCGCCGACGATGACAGGTACGTCGAGATCGGCGATGAAGGTCTTGAGGTTCAGCGGCGGCTGCGCCGCCGACGCCGAAACATGCTCGGCGGACACGATCGTGCCCTGGATGACGAGTAGGTCAACTCCCGCCGCGAGGATCGCCGGCGCGTGACGCAACGTGTGCTGCGGCGAGACCCGCACGGCAGTGATCGCGCCGGTGTCGCGAATCTCCTTGATCCGCAACGTAATCAGCTCGTCGCGCACTGGCTCGGCATAGATCCGCTGCAACGCCACGGTCGCCTCGCCGGGCTCCAGCTCGGAGATCTCCTCGAGCAGGGGCAGCGGGTCGTCGTACCTGGTCCAGAGGCCTTCGGCATCGAGCACGCCAAGGCCGCCCGCCCGGCCGATCTGACCGACCGTCCACGGCGACATCGTCGCGTCCGACGGAAAGCCGACGAGCGGCAGGTCGAAACGGTAGGCATCGATCTGCCAGGTGAGCGAGACCACGTCGATGTCGCGGGTGCGCCGCGACGGCACGATCGCGACGTCGGCAAGGGAGTAGCCGCGGCGCGCGGAGCGGCCGAGGCCGATCTCGACGCTGTCTCTCACCATCGACTCGATCGACTCATCGGCCGGTGTAGTTCGGGGCCTCGGTCGTCATCGCGATGTCGTGCGGGTGGCTCTCCTTGAGGCCGGCCGCCGTGATCCGGGTCAGCTGCGCCTCCTGCAGCTCGGCGATGGTGTGCGCGCCGACGAACCCCATGCCGGCCTGCAGCCCGCCGATCAGCTGGTAGGCGACCGCGGCGAGCGGGCCACGGTAGGGCACCTGGCCCTCGATGCCCTGCGGGACGAGCTTGTCGTCGGAGAGCACGTCGTCCTGGAAGTAACGGTCCTTGGAGTACGACCGGACCTGACCACGAGACTGCATCGCCCCGAGCGAGCCCATCCCGCGATAGGACTTGAACTGCTTGCCGTTGACGAACAGCAGCTCACCGGGCGACTCCTCGCAACCGGCCAGCAGCGAGCCGAGCATGACGGTGTCGGCGCCGGCGGCGATGGCCTTCGCGATGTCGCCGGAGTACTGCATGCCACCGTCCGCGATCACCGGTACGCCGGCCGGCCGTGCTACCGACGCAACCTCGAAGATCGCCGTGATCTGCGGGACACCGACCCCTGCGACCACTCGCGTCGTGCAGATCGAGCCCGGACCGACCCCGACCCGTACCGCGTCGGCACCGGCGTCGATCAGCGCCCTGGCGCCGTCGGCGCTCGCGACGTTCCCGCCGATCACGTCGATCTCGACGGTCGCCTTGAGCCGGGCGACCGTCTCGAGGACCGCCCGAGAATGGCCGTGCGCGGTGTCGACGATCACGAAGTCGACGCCGCCTTCAACCAGCGCCATCGCCCGCTTGAAGCCGTCATCTCCGACGCCGACGGCAGCACCGACGACGAGCCGGCCGGCAGCGTCCTTGGTGGCCTGCGGAAACTCCTCGCTCTTGGTGAAGTCCTTGACCGTGATCAGGCCGCGGAGCCGGTCAGCTGAGTCGACGATCGGGAGCTTCTCGACCTTGTGCTTCTGAAGGAGCGCGAGCGCGTCGTCGCGTGACACCCCGACCGGCGCGGTGACCAGCGGCATCCGGGTCATGACGTCCTGCACCAGCCGCGAGGCGTCGCGCTCGAAGCGGATGTCGCGATTGGTGACGATGCCCATCAGCACACCGTCGCCGTCGGTCACCGGCACTCCGGAGATCCGGTAGCGGCCCATCAGCGCGTTGGCGTTGGCGATCGTGTCATCGGGCGAACAGGTCACCGGCGAGGTGATCATGCCGGCCTCTGACCGCTTCACGATGTCGACCTGGATCGCCTGGTCCTCGACCGAGAGGTTGCGGTGCAGCACGCCGACGCCGCCCTGGCGGGCCATCGCGATCGCCATCCGCGCCTCGGTCACGGTGTCCATCGGACTCGACAGCAGCGGTGTGTGCAGGGTCAGCGAACGGGACAGTCTCGTCGTGGTGACGGCCTCGCTCGGCAGCAGGTCGGAGGCCGCCGGCAGCAGCAGTACGTCGTCGAACGTCAACCCCAGCGGCGCGAACTTCGCTGGCATTGTCGGGTCCATAAACACCAACTTCTTCAAGGCGTGGACGAGAAAAATCAGTCTACTTCGCGATCCGGGTTATAGCGTGGAGGCGTGCGAGACGACGCGCCTCAGGACCCGTTCGCGGGCGATCCGTCGGACCCGGCGGCTTCATTGGGCGACGACGAGGACCGCAGCGACGAGCCGCTGACCGACGACGAGCGCCAGGATCTGCTCGAGGACATGCAGGACCTCGACGCGTTCCAGGCGGTCCTCGAACCCCGCGGCGTACGCGGGCTGGTCGTCGACTGCGACGACTGTCACGAGGCCCACTTCTTCGCGTGGGAGTTGCTGCGCGCAAACCTGCGAAGTCTGCTCGACCTCGGCGCGCCACACATCCACGAGCCGGCGTACAGCCCGGATCCGGCTGACTACGTCAGCTGGGACTACGCCCGCGGGTTCGTCGACGGCGTGCTCACCGCCGACGAGGACGAGTAAGCCTGCTCAGTCAGCCGAGTTGCCTCAGGCAAATCGAATTGCCCTCCGGGTCGTGCAGCATGACCCAGCCGTCGCCCATGGTGGCTGCGCGGCTTGCGCCGCGGGCAACCAACCCCGCCAGGTCCGACTCGAAGTCGTCGGTGTTGACGTCGAGGTGGACGGACCCGGATTCGCCGGCAGGGCCGGCGAGGATGACGAGGCCCGGATGCGCATCGCGCTCGCCGAACTCGGTCAGGACGACCTCGACGTCGTTGTCGACGGCGCGGGTAAATCCGGTGGCATGCTCCCAGAACGCTGCCAGCCGAGGCACGTCGGTCGCGGTGATCACGCAGGAGCGCCAGTGTGTCGCCATGACGACGCCATGCTCTCAGCCGGCGACCACTAGCCCAAATGGGCTACTCAATGTCGCCAGACGACCGATCGGTTCGTTCGAGCACACAACTGCCCGTGTCGGCGCACTGATGCGCCGACACGTAGACGTTCAGGGAGCCTACGGCGACACGTTGTGTGCTCATCCGGACGCTGAGCGGGGCGCGGCCGGCGGGGCGGGTCAGCAGGCCGTCAGTTGACGAAGCCGTAGCGGAAGCCGGCCGCCACCGCGTGGGCGCGGTCACCGACCTGCATCTTGCGGAACAGCCGGCGCGCATGCGTCTTGATGGTGTCCTCGGACAGGTACAGATCGCGGCCGATCTGAGCGTTGCTCTTGCCGCACGCCATTCCGGCGAGCACCTGTCGCTCGCGCTCGGTCAGGACCGGCGCGTCCGGGTCGAACGTCCGGACCATCGGCGCCGGCCGGGAGTTCCCAGGCAGGCCGGTCGCGGTCAAGACGTTCGCCACCGTTGCGGACAGTTCCTCGCGCGAGACGTCCTTGTGCAGGAAGCCGCGGGCACCGCTCGCGATCGCCGCTGCAGCGGCTTCACGATCGGAGGACAGCGTGAGCATGACGACGTTGGCCTCAGGATGGTCGTGGACCAGCCGACGCAGCGCTTCCACGCCACCGAGTCCTGGCATCTGGACGTCCATCAGCACCAGGTCCTGGCGCTCGGAGGGCCAGCGCGCGAGTACCTCCTCGCCACTCGAAACAGTGTCGACCCGATCGACGCCAGGCAACGACTCAACGGAATGGCGCAGGCCTTCGCGCACCGCGCGCAGGTCGTCGCAGATCAACACGGTGGTCACATCTGCCTATCGGCACGAATCTCGGCCGACTTCACCGCTGCACGACGTAGCAATCGGCGAATTTTTGCGAAGGCCGACTACTTCCAGGTCAGCGTGAAGTTGCCGAAGGCGTGAGCACTCCCGTCGACCGAGATCTTGAACTTCTGGCCGGCTTTGGCCTTGATCTTGATCGACGCCGGTTTCGACACCGAGTGGGTCGCCGCAGCGACCAGCTTGAGCCCGAGATTGCTCTTGCCCTTGCCGGAGTACGCCGCGAGCAACGCGCCGGCGTGGCGGAGCGACTCGCTGAACGTGTAGTGACCGGCCTTGGGCGCGACGAAGGTGTACCAGACGTCGGCATTGCCGGTGAAGTGCCTCGGACTCTTCTCGCCGGACTGGAAGGTCGCGAAGTCGGTCGAGCCCTTCACCGTGCCCGACTTGCGCGACACCGTCTTGTGCTTCTTTCCGATCTTCGCCCGGTGCTTGGCGAGGAACGCCGCACCCTTGACGTTGTCGTTGGCCGGCAGCGCGCCGAGGTCGAGGCCGAAGCTGCCCTCCGGATAGTTCGCCGTGGTCGAGCCGTCGACCCCGATGTAGTAGATCGAGCCCGCGGTCACCGGCAGCACGAAGCGACTGAAGGTCTGGTGCGCCGAGTAGTTGTCGTTGCCGAAGCCGGTGTTGGTGAAGCCGGCCGCAACGCTGCCGCGGAAGACCTCGACATCGGTGTTGAGCGAGCCGGTGGTGTAGAGCACCATCCGTGCGGTCTTGTGCGGCCGGTAGCGGTACCACACCGAGTGCTGCTGGCCGCCGCCGTCGAACACCAGCCCGGCGTCGGACTCCTGCGTGATCGTGGTCGGGGGGTTCGAGCCCAGCACCACGGCTTGGGCGCCGACGTTACTGCCGCTCACCCGATCGACGCCGGCGGGGTTCAGCACCGTCGGCGTCGAGATGTCGTCGTCGATCGCGGAAGGCGAGAAGGTGAACCCGAGTTGGTAAGGCCCGAACGCGTTGTACGTCTGCCCGCTGACCTGCTGGCCGTCTAGGAACACGTAGTAGGTCTCACGGTCGAGCACCTGGAAGGTGGCATGTGTCGCCGGCGCGGCGCCCGCGCCCGAGTCGCGGAGGTCGTTGTCGCCGCAGGCATCCGGCGACGGGGATCCTCCGAGTGACTGGCAGACCTCGAAGACGACCGGGAACGAGCTGCCAGCGGTCGACAGCGCGACCCGGCCGTTGCGAGGTGCGGTGAACGAGTACCAGACCGAGAACATGCCCGGCTGCCCGTCGACGACCGGATCGAGATTCGTCCCGTCCGGCGCGAGATCCGGAGTCGCGCCGGTGGTGTCGTCGCTATAGGCCTTCACGCTGGGGGTGATCACAGTGGCATCAGCGAAGTCGTCGTTCAGCGGCGCCGCGGTGTAAGACACTTGGACCGCCAGCGAGCTGTCGTCGGTCACCGACGTGCTGCCAACGCTGCCCACGGCGAGGTAGTAATCGCGCCCGGTAGCGGAGAGAACCGCCGCGTCAGCCGTGAAGGAAAAGGTCGCCGACTGGTTCAGCGACGTCGTGTGGGCAAGCGCCGAACCGGACTCGCTCGAGTCGGTGTTGATGACGCTGCTCGTCTGAACAGCGTTGAAGGTGTCGTTGACCCCGTTGATATCCGCATCACTCGTCGTGGTTGTCACCACTCCCGCGACGACGCTCGCGATGCTCGACGAACTAATGGTGATCGAGACCTGCCCGGGACCCGGATCGAACTTGTACCAAACGGTGTGTTCGGCGGCGCCGTCAGATGTCGTCAACGCGCCATCGGCGGCGTTGTCGTCGGCCGTCGCGTCGGCGATGCTCACTTGCGGCAGGTGATCAGTCTCATTCTGACCTGGGAGGACACTCATCTGGATCGGCGTTGCGTTGGCGATCGAGTCGTTCGAAGGATCAGTCACGGCATGGGCGATGCCATTGGTGGTGATCAGCGCGGCGAGGCAAACGCCAGCGGTGAACCCGGCCAAGGCCGCCCGGTGTCGCAGACGTGACAATCCCACGATCAGTAACCTTAGTCGGCCAAAGCCGACGTTCGACGTCCAAACGGAGCAGTGTGGCGGCTGCGTTCGGATCGCGCGATCAGCCTTCGAGCAGCGCGCTGACGTTGGGGCGGGCGAGCCACTCATCCCGAAGGTCGGGCGGCAGGTCACCGGCAATCGCCAGCACCGCCGAGCGTGCGGAAGCGAGCGATCGGGCGCCCTCTTCGGTGTCCTCGCCGCCGAGCAGTGCGCCGATCAGGGCTCGGGCCTGCCAGACCAGCGGCACTGCGGCCAGCCCCTCGGCCAGGCTCGCCGCCCGACGCAGCGTCGCGATCGCGTCCTGCGAGCCTGACTGAAGCTCGGCGACGCCCTGGAACAGCAGGCCCTTCGCCACGTGTCGCGGCGCGCGGGCGGTCTCGGCGCCGCGAACCGCGCCGGCAGCGGCGAGGATCGCGTCATTGGGCTGCTCGGCAAGTAGGGCGACCTCGGCTCGCGCCCAGTCCAGCCGCACCCGCTGGCGCCACCAGTCGCCGCCGCGGCCCTCGCAGATAGACGCCGCCTGCGCGAACCGCTCGCGGGCATCGTCGAGGCGGCCGGCGCCGACTGCGTCGGAGGTCAGGCCAAGCAGGCAGTCGAACGCGGCCTCGCCCGGGCCTTCGGTCATCGCCAGGCCGCGGCTGTCGAGCTCGGCGGCGGCCGCGTGGCGACCCAGCCCGCGGTGAACGCTGGCCGCGGTCGCGGCAGCCAGTGAGGCGAACAGCCGGATTTCTCGGCTCAGGTCGTCCTCGGCCGCGCTCTCGCCGGCTTCGAGCAGCGGCACCAGGACCCGCAGCGCCCCGCCGTACCGGCCGGACGCCGACATCGCGACGCCGAGTAGCCAGGCCGATGCCGCGACCTCAGCGCGGCGGCCATCCCGCTGGGCGACGGCCACCGCGCGCTCAAGATTGCTGATCGCCGCGCCAGGTGGGCCGTGGAAGACCGCGCGCTCGCCGGAGGCGAGCAGCGAGGCAAGGTCGGGTCCACTGTCCGGCGCCACGCGCGAAGGCTATCGACTACAACCCCGCGCATGTGCCATCAGTGGGCCGATAGCCCTACGCATGTGCCATCGGTGGGCCTATGGCCCCACCGATGGCACATCCGCGCGTTAGTGGCTGTGGCCGCCGGGGCCGTGGGAGTGACCGTGGCCGCCGGCCTCGGGCTCCGGGTCAGCCGGCTTGTCGACGACGAGCGTCTCGGTCGTGAGCAACATGCCCGCGATGCTTGCCGCGTTGCGTACCGCGGAGCGGGTCACCTTGACCGGGTCGACGATGCCGGCCTTGATCAGGTCGACGTACTCGCCGGTCGCGGCGTTGAGGCCGTGGCCCTTCTTCAGGTCGCTGACCTTGGCAACCGCGACGTAGCCCTCGAGGCCGGCGTTCTGCGCGATCCAGCGCAGCGGCTCGACGAGTGACTTGCGGACGATGTTGACGCCGACCGCCTCGTCGCCGGTGAGGCCGAGATCGCCATCGAGCGCGCCCCGCACCGAGACCAGTGCCGAGCCGCCGCCGGCGACGATGCCCTCTTCGATCGCGGCACGAGTTGCCGAGATCGCGTCCTCGAGGCGGTGCTTCTTCTCCTTGAGCTCCACCTCGGTGTGCGCTCCGACCCGGATGACGCCGACACCGCCGGAAAGCTTGGCGAGCCGCTCCTGAAGCTTCTCGCGGTCCCAGTCGGAGTCCGTGGTCTCGATCTCGCGGCGGATCTGGCCGATCCGGCCCTCAATCTCCTTGGAGTCACCGGCACCGTCGACGATCGTGGTCGTGTCCTTGGTGATGGTGACCCGGCGGGTCTTGCCGAGCACCTCGAGGCCGACGCTGTCGAGCTTGAGCCCGATGTCCTCGGAGACGACGGTCGCGCCGGTCAGCACCGCAATGTCGGCGAGCATCGCCTTGCGGCGGTCACCGAAGCCGGGCGCCTTGACGGCGACGGCGGCGAACGTTCCACGAATCTTGTTGACGACCAGGGTCGAGAGCGCCTCGCCGTCGACGTCCTCGGCGATGATCAGCAGCGGCTTGCTTGACTGGACGACCTTCTCGAGCAGCGGGAGCAGCTCGGAGACCGAGCTGATCTTGCCCTGGTTGAGCAGGATGTAGGCGTCGTCGAGGACGGCCTCCATGCGCTCCGGGTCGCTGACCATGTACGGCGAGATATAGCCCTTGTCGAACTGCATGCCCTCGGTGAACTCGAGCTCGAGGCCCATCGTCTGCGCCTCTTCGACGGTGATGACACCGTCCTTGCCGACCTTGGCGAACGCCTCGGCGATCAGGTCACCGATCGTCGCGTCCTGCGCGGAGATCGAAGCGACGTTGGCGACCTCGGCCTGGTCCTTCACCTCGCGGGCGATCTCGAGAAGCTTGTCGTTGATGACCTCGACGGCGGCGTCGATGCCGCGCTTGAGGCCGAGCGGCTGCGCGCCGGCCGCGACGTTGCGCAGGCCCTCGCGGACCATCGCCTGGGCGAGCACGGTCGCGGTCGTCGTGCCGTCGCCGGCCACGTCGTTGGTCTTGGTCGCGACCTCCTTGGCGAGCTGGGCCCCGAGGTTCTCGTACGGGTCCTCGAGCTCGACCTCCTTCGCGATGGTGACGCCGTCGTTGGTGATCGTCGGCGCGCCCCACTTCTTGTCGATCACGACGTTGCGGCCGCGTGGCCCGAGGGTGACCTTGACGACATCGGCGAGGGCGTCGACGCCGCGCTGCAACGAGTCGCGGGCGTCACTGTGGAAGGAGAGGATTTTCGACATACTGGCACTCTAGCCCCGAGAGTGCTAACGACTCAAACTGGGCCGGCATGAGCGGGCCAAAAGCAAAGGCGCTCGCTAACGGACGGCTCTGGCGTTTTGTCCGGTTGCGCCTGATTCTGAAAGTCGATCTTGACGATAAGTGTCTCTGGAGGGCCTCCCTGGACACTTATCGTCAAGATCGCGGAGAAAGAACCCGCCATCGAAGACAAACGGGGCGCACCCCCAGGCCCGCTATTGGCCCGCTTTTGCCTTCGACCTAAAGCCCCCACAACACCAACGGAGCCCCCGAGCTTTCGCTCGGGGGCTCCGTGTGACGTAGGAAGTGCTGAAACCTACTTCTGGACGACCGCGAGCACGTCGCGGGCGGACAGGATGAGGTACTCGTCGGCGCCGTACTTGACCTCGGTGCCGCCGTACTTGGAGAAGATGATGGTGTCACCCTCGGCGATGTCGAGCGGCACGCGGACGCCGTCCTCGAACCGGCCCGGGCCGACGGCGAGCACGAGGCCCTCCTGCGGCTTCTCCTTGGCGGTGTCCGGGATCACGAGACCGGACGCGGTGGTCTGCTCGCCTTCCTGGACGGAGATGACGATGCGGTCCTCAAGCGGCTTGATCTTTGTCTTGGTGGCGGTGGCCACGGCCTGACCTCCTGCGAAGAATCGAATGGACGGCTGGCACTCTGCCGTGCCGAGTGCCAAGTTACGTCAGCGATCGAAGCAGAGTCAATTTGACGCTCGGTACGCATGTGCCATTGGTGGGGTCCTGGGCCCACGAATGGCACATGCGCGGGGCCCTAGGCCCACTGATGGCACATGCGTACGGGTTAGCCGGCGGCAAGGACTGCGGCGGGTACGGCGTCGAGTGATCGCAGGATCGCCTCGGCCAGCGAGCGCGCGGTCTGCGGGTGCAGCTCGAGCGCCACCCGCGCCGCCGGACCCTTCGCCGGATTGCGCAGATCGATGTTCAAGGTGTGACCCGCCAGCGCGTGCACCGGATGGTCGACGTAGACGCTCGCGTCGGTGACCCGCAGCCACTCGGCCGGGCCCTTGCCGCTGCCGGTCGCCTCGAACAGCTCGGTCTGATAGGTGCACATCTCAGTCGGCCAGGTTCGTGCCGAGGAACGCCCAGATCTTCTCCCAGCCGTCCAGCGCTGCCTCCGGCCGGTACGACGGTCGATCCACCGAGAAGAACGCGTGCCCGGCCCCGTCGTAGCGATGGAACTCATGCGGCTTGCCGGCGTCCTCGAGGTGCTGCTCGATCTCGTCTACCTGCTCCGGCGTCGGATAGGAGTCGTCATTGCCGAACAGACCCAGAACCGGGCCGGACATGGTCTTGGCCAGTCCTTCCAGCGATGGCCGCGAGGGCATTCCCTCGGGCACCTTGCCGACGATGAACGCGCCGTAGCAGACGATCGCCGCGTCGAGCGGCAGGCTGCCGTTGGCCAGCCACGATTGCCTGCCGCCGGAGCAATAGCCGATCGTCGCGACCTTCCCGTTGCTATTGCCCAGGTTCTTGAGCCAGCTCGCGGCGCCGTCGACGTCGCCGACCAGACGCTCGTCGGGCACGCCACCAGAGGCGCGCGCTGTCGCTGCGGCGTCGTCGGGGGCGGCGCCAGGCGCCTCACGCCAGTAGAGGTTCGGGCAGATCGCGTTGTAACCGGCAGCCGCGAACCGGCGAACGATCTCCTTCGACTCGCGGTCGTACCCCGGCATGTGATGGATGACCACCAGGCCGCCGCGCGACGCCCCGTCATGACAGGTCGCGGCGTACGCCTCGATCTCGTCGCCATCGTGTCCGGTGATCATCACGGTCTGAGCAGTAATCGCGTCGTTGGCCATGCCGCGACTTTATTGCGTCATACAACTACCAGCTCGGCTGGGCCACTCCTCTTTCACGCCAGTCAGCACGCCGTTGTTCCCCTTCTATCCCCGCCGGCGCCCGACCGGTTGGGTCAGGACGGCTGCGTCGCGTGCGGCGCTGGGCCTGGCGGGATGATGACGCCGTGGTTGTGCAGGCCGATCGTGACCACGAGTACGACGACGAACGTCACGAGCAACAGGAAGAACAGGAAGACGGCGATCAACACCCGGCGGCCGTTGGCCGAGCTCGGATTCGGGTCGCGCCGCAGGTGTGGGGTTGGAGCGGGTGGCGAGGCAGGCACCGTCGGTTGCTGCGTCGGATCGGTCATACCAATGCCAGCGAGGAGTCGGCAGGCAGGTCGAGCGCCGAGGGCTCGACCTCGCGCTCGATCAGCAACGCACCGAGGGCAGCGACCATGGCGCCATTGTCGGTGCACAACTTCGGCGGCGGCGTACGCAGCCCGATCCCGGCAGCGTCGCAGCGCTCCTGAGCGAGCGCGCGCAGCCGGGAGTTCGCGGCGACCCCGCCGCCGATGACGAGGATGTCAACGCCGTGGTCCCGGCAGGCCGCGACCGCGCGCGTCGTCAGCACGTCGGCGACGGCCTCCTGGAACGACGCAGCGACGTCAGCGACCGGCACCGTTTCGCCGGCGCGCCCCCTCGCCTCGACCCATCGCGCGACGGAGGTCTTCAGCCCCGAGAACGTGAACGAGTACGCCGAATCCCGGACCACCCCTCGCGGGAAGTCGATCGCGGCCGCGTTGCCGTCCCGGGCAACCCGGTCGATGTGCGGGCCGCCGGGAAACGGCAGCCCGAGGACGCGGGCGACCTTGTCGAACGCCTCGCCCGCGGCGTCGTCGACCGTCGCACCGAGCGAGGTCACCGGGCCCGCGACGTCGGGGACCAGCAGCAACGAGGAGTGACCACCCGAGACCAGCAACGCGACGCATGGCTCCGGCAGGTCGCCGTGCACGAGCCGGTCGACCGCGACGTGCGCCGAGAGGTGGTTGACGCCGTACAACGGCTTACCGAGCGAGAGGGCATAGGCCTTCGCGGCCGCGACCCCGACCAGCAGCGCACCCATCAGGCCAGGTCCGGCAGTGACGGCGATCGCGTCGATCTGGTCGAGCGAGAGCTGCGCCTGCTCGAGCGCGAGGTGCATCGTGGGGACCATCGCCTCGAGATGCGCGCGGCTCGCGACCTCGGGCACGACGCCGCCGAAGCGGGCATGTTCCTCGACGCTTGACGCAAGAGCATCGGCCAGCAGCTCGCTGCCGCGCACGACGCCGACGCCGGTCTCGTCGCACGAGGTCTCGATGCCGAGCACGATCGGTTGCGCGGTCACGTCGCAAGCTCCTTGCGCATGACGACCGCGTCGGTTCCACTCGGCTGGTAGTAGTCGCGGCGTACCGCGATCTTGGTGAAGCCGTGGCGTTCGTAGAGCCGCTGCGCCGAGTTGTTGTCGGCCCGGACCTCGAGGTCGAGGTGGCCGACGCCACGTCGGGTGGCCTCGTCGATCAGCGTCGTCAACAGCGCGGTGCCGATGCCCCGACCTTGCATCGCGGGCGCAACGGCAATGGTCTGGATGTAGGCCTCGTGCGGAACGTACGTGCAAAGTCCGGCGTACGCCGTCACGACCCCGTCAGCCTCGTCGACGAGATAGAGCCGAGTGTCCCGCTCGGCCAGCTCGGACCAGAACATCGCATCGGTCCATGCCTCGTCGCCGAACAACTCGTGCTCCAACGCCACCACCGGCTCGATGTCCCACCACCGCATCCGCCTCATGCCGGCGTCACCTGCTTCGGCCGGCCAGGCGGCTGGGCGTCCGGTCGCCGCAGATACAACGGCGTGAGTTCCTCGCCGGGTGCCTCCGCTCGCACCCGGTTGGCGATTCGAGCGACCAGCAACTCGGCGCGCGGATAGACCCGATCGCTCAGTGCGGTGAAGCCGGCGAACGCCTCCGGATATAACACTGGTCCCTCACCGGCGACCCGGCTGAGCCCGGCCGCCTCGAACGCAGCAGCCGCGGCCGTAGGGCTCGCGATATCCGGGCCGGCCACGAACCCACGACCTCCCGGCACCGCCCAGTAGACCTGCTTGCGCCGCGCGTTGGTCGCGATGCCGGCGCGCCCGGTTGAGATCAGCTGCAGTGACGAGGCGCCGTACGCCGGAATTCCCAGTGCGTCGGCCATCGCCTTGGCCGTCACGATCCCGACCCGCAGACCGGTGAACGGACCGGGCCCGAGGCCGATACCGATCGCACCGAGGTCCGATGCGAGGGCGCCCGCCGCTCCAAGCGCGGCCCCGATCAGGGGAGCAAGCAACTCGCCGTGACGGTTGGTGACGACCTGGGTCTCGGACGCCAAGACCGTGACCCCTTCCGACGTCGACTTGAGCCAGCCGCCCGCCGGCAGGTCCCACGGATCGATCGACGCGACCGCGACCGTGACGGCCGGTGTCGAGGTGTCGAACGCGAGGACAAGCACCCGACCACGCTAGTAGCGCCACGCTGGTGCGGTAGGAATCAAGGGTGGAGCTTGACTGGCTGTCGCCGTCCCCTCAGATGTGGCGGGCGCGCAAACTGCAGCTGGGCCTGGTCGCCGGCGTCGCGATCCTGGCCGCCGGCCTCGGACTCGGGATCGGCGTAGGTGCCGCGGCCGGCATCGCGGTCGCGGCCGGCATCGCGGTCGCGGCCGCGCTCTACGGCGTACTGCTGTGGCGGCGCTACCGAGCCTGGGGGTACGCCGAGCGCGAGGACGACCTCCTGGTGCGGCGAGGCGTCATGATCCGCCGGCTCACCGTCGTGCCGTACGGCCGGATGCAGTTCATCGACGTCACCGCCGGACCGGTCGACCGGCTGTTCAAGCTCGCGACCGTGCAGTTGCACACTGCCGCTGCCTCGACCGATGCCCGCATCCCTGGTCTCGACACCGGCGAGGCCGAGCGACTGCGCGACCGACTGGCCGCACTGGGCGAGGCGAAGGCCACCGGCCTGTGAGCCAGCCCGCCCCGCTGCCCAGCGAATGGGCCCGACTCCACCCGCTGTCTCCCGTCGTCCACGGCGGGCGGGCGGCGGCAGCTCTCGTGACGGCCGTGGCCCTGAACAGCGCCGCCCAGCGCCACCGAACGCCGTGGAGCGCATTGATCGCGGTCGGCATCGCCGTGATCGGCGGATTGGTCTACTGGTCGGTCACGAAGTGGCGGGTCCACAACGGCGAGCTGCAGATCAACACCGGACTGTTCCGCCGCCAGCAGGTCCGGGTCCCGCTCACCCGGATCCAGGGCATCGACACCAACCGGCCGTTGCTCGCCCGAGCGCTCGGTCTCTCCGAGCTCAAGCTGATCCTCGCGGGCCATGACACCGGGCTTGCGAAGCTCGCCTACCTCGGCGAGGACCGAGCGGTCGCGGTCCGGGCGCAGCTCCTCGCCGTCGCCCACGGCCTGTCCGACGACACCCCGGAGCCGGTCGAATATCCGATCCTTCACGTGCCGGGCGGGCGGATCGTGACGGCCAACCTGCTCAGCACCCGCTTCACCGTCGGCGCCGTGATGGTGGCAGCCGCGATCGCGACGATCATCTTCTTCCCGCAGGTGATCGGGCCAGTCCTGGCCACCGTGGTGACGCTGCTGTTCGGTGACCTGCTCGTCACCGCCCGGCAGATCTCCGCCGAGTGGGAGTTCCAGCTCGCCGAGGCACCGGACGGGATCCGATTGCGCAGCGGTCTGCTGCAGACCCGGGCCGAGACGATTCCGCACGGCCGCGTGCAGGCGGTGCGCTGGGTCGAGCCGCTGTGGTGGCGGCCGTTCGGCTGGGTGCGGCTGGAGTTCGACGTCGCGCGCCGCCGCAACAACGACCGCGGCGACCGGCAGTCCGGGACCACGTCGAAAGCGCTTCTGCCGGTCGGCTCCCGCGAGCAGGCTCGCTGGCTGCTCGACCGGTTGCTGCCCGGTGCGGTAGCGGAGCTGCCGGCGAGCGAGGGCGTGCCGCGTCGAGCGGTCTGGCGGCTGCCGTTGGCACGGCGGTACGCCCGGCTGCATCACGACGGCGTCTACATCTCGTGTTGCACCGGCCGGCTCCGCCGCGACACCGTCGTCGTACCGCTGGCGAAGGTGCAGAGCATCCGCTGGTCACAAGGCCCGTGGTCGCGGCGGCTCCGGCTCGCGAGCGTGTTCGTCGACACCGCTGGCCAGCGGTTCACCGGCAACGCGCGGTGTCGCGACGTCGAGGAAGCGCAACAGCTAATGGCGCGGCTGCCCGACCTCGCCCGCGCCGCCAGGGCTAACGCCAGCGCCCGCTGACCAGACCGTCCCAGCGCTCGCCGAACCCGGTGATCACGACGCTTCGGGTCTCGTCGTCGTTCGCTGCCGGGCGTTCGATCGTCACGAGCAGCCGGTCACCGGCGAGCCCCTCGACCAGACCTTCACCCCACTCGACCAGCGTCACCGACTCCTCGAGCGATGCGTCGAGGTCGAGGTCATCGACCTCCTCGATCGACGACAGCCGGTAGGCATCGACGTGCACCAACGGCAGCCGGCCGCCGCGGTGAACCCGCGCGATGACGAAGGTCGGAGACACTACGGCACCGGTGACGCCGAGCCCGCGACCGATCCCCTGCGCCAGCGTGGTTTTGCCGGCGCCGAGCTGACCACTGAGCACGACAAGGTCGCCGGCCCCAAGGTCGGGCGCAATCCGTTCGCCGAGATCGCGCATCGCGTCGGGTGAGGCCACAGTGAACGTCACCCGATCACCTCGGCGACGTACCGAAGGTCGGCCTCCAGCGCCAGCCGCGGCGCACCGCGCGGGCCGAAGCGAAGCGCCGCCGACGGGTGATATGACGCGACCAATCGGCTGCCGCGCCAGTCATGAACCCGGCCGCGTACGCCGTCGATCGTTACCCTCGCGCCGAGCGCCCAGGTCAGCGCGGTGCGGCCGAGGGTCAGCACCAGCGGCGGATCGATCAGCTCGATCTGGCGGTCGAGCCAGCCGGCACATCTCGCCGTCTCCGCCCGGGTCGGCGTCCGGTTGGCCGGCGGCCGGCACTTCACCACGTTGAGCACCGCGGCGTCGGCGCGGGCGAGACCGGCCTGTGCCATCAGCTCGTCCAACAGCTGGCCGCCCCGGCCGATGAACGGCCGGCCGGCCAGGTCCTCATTGGCGCCCGGCGCCTCGCCAACCACGACCAGCCGCGGCCGTGGCGGCGTGTCGCCGACGACGACCGTTGTCCGGACACTTGCCAGCTCGGCACACGCGACGCACGTTCGCACGACGAGCGCCAGCGCGTCGAGGCCGCCACAACCGGCGGCGCGACCGGAGATCTCGTCGACCGCCGGATCCGCGACCCGAGGGCTCATCCAGCGACAGCGGAGCGGGAGAACTCCTCCGCTCGAGCCACCAGCCGGCGAAGCGCGTCGTTGACGATCGGATGGCGGTCGATCAACGCCATGTGACCGGCGGCCGGGATCACTTGCAGGTCTGCCTCGGCCAGCGATGCGGCCATCAGCTCGCTGTGGCTGACCGGGGTCAGCACGTCGCGGGCGCCGCAGGAGATCAGCACCGGGATGTTCGCCAGCACGCCGAGTGCCTTGAGCTTGTCGTGCGAAAGGAACGTGTCGAAGAACTCCCCCATCACCTCGATCGAGGTGGCGCTCAGCATCTTCTCCATGAACTCCACCAGCGACGGCGGCGCGTCCGGTCCGTAGGAGAGATAGCGGGTGGCCATGAAGGCGAAATCGGTGCCGAGCTTGCGGTTTCGCTCGATCAGGTTGGCGCGGCGGCGGACCAGCTTCGCGACCTGCGGGACGGCTGGGTCGACCAGCCGCGATGCCCAGCCGGGCAGCCCGACGATGGTCTTCGCGAGCTCGCCGGTCGAGGTCGAGAGCAGACCGACGCCGACCACCCGGTCACCGAAGAGCTCGGGATGCTGGTCGGCCAGCGCGAGAATCGTCATGCCGCCCATCGAGTGCCCGACCAGCACCACCGGCCCGGCCGGGGCAACGGCGTGCAGCAGACAGTAGAGGTCGGCACCGAGCTGGTCGATGGTGGCGTGCTCCGGCGCGGACCGGCCGGATGCGCCGTGACTGCGGGCGTCGTAGAAGATCAGCCGGCCAAGACTGCCGAGGTCCCGCCGCTGGAAGTGGAACGAGTCCATCGACAGCGTGAAGCCGTGGACGAACACAATGGTCGGTGAGCCTTCAAGATCACCGTCGACCTCGACGTGCAGGGTCACGCCGTCGTCGGCGATCACGTCGATCCCTTGCGAATGCAGTGATCCCAGCGCTTGGCCGGCGTACGGGTCGGGTTGGCTCCGAGCCCGGCCGACGGCGCGCCGCTCCAGTGCCAGCGCCCCGGCCGCGGCAGCACCGGCCGCGCCGGTCGCAAGCGCGGCGAGCCCGAGGCTGCGTCGGGTGCTCATGGCGCTCCACGGTAGGTCCGCGGCACCCGCGCGCCGATCCGGGTCACGATCTCGTAGTTGATGGTCCCGATCGCGTTCGCCCAGTCATCCGCGGTCGGCTCGCCCGAGTCGCCCGGTCCGAACAGCACCACGCCGTCGCCGGCCTCGACCGCATCGTCACCGACGTCGAGGACGAACTGGTCCATGCAGACCGTGCCGGCGATCCGGTAGCGAGCGCCGTTGACCATGGCCTCGCCAACGTTGGTCAGCTGCCTCGGTACGCCGTCGGCGTAGCCGAGCGGGATCAGCGCGAGGGTGGTCTCCCGAGACGTGGTGTAGCGATGCCCGTACGACACGCCTTGCCCGGCCGGCACCAGCTTGGCGAGTGCGACCTCGCTGGTCAGCGTCATAGCCGGCGTCAGCCCCAGGCTCGACGGCGTACCGAGCTCGGGACCTGGCGAGAGGCCGTAGACGGCGACGCCCGGGCGGACCAGGTCGTAGTGGGTCTGCGGCAGCGCAAGCGTCGCGGCCGAGTTGGCGAGATGGCGGACCTGCGGCTCGACGCCGGCTCGCGCAGCGACCTCGAGAGCGGCCTCGAAGGCCAACCGCTGGCGCTCGATCGTGGCGTGGCCAGGGTTGTCGGCGTAGGCGAAGTGCGACCAGATGCCGACCACCTCGAGGGTGCCGTCGGCCTGCGCCTTGGCCGCCGCCTCGACCAGGTCGGGCCAGTCGCGCGGGGTCGCGCCGGCTCGACCCAGTCCACTGTCGATCTTGAGATGAACTCGGGTGGAGCGGCCGGTCGTCGCGGCCGCCGCGATGCTCCGATCGAGCGCCCAGCCGGCGTTGACGCCGACGTCGACGCCGGCAGCCACGACGGCGGTCCAGTCATCGCCGGGGCCGAGCAGCCAGGCCAGCGCCGGCGCCTCGATCCCGCCGGCCCGCAGCGCGATCGCCTCGTCGGCGGTCGCGAGCCCGAGCCACGTCGCGCCGCCGTCCAGCGCGGCCTGCGCGCAGGGCAGCAGGCCGTGACCGTAGCCGTCGGCCTTGACGACCGCCATCACTGCGGCATCCCCCGCGCGCTGGTTCAGGATGGCGACGTTGGAGCGTACGGCGGCAAGGTCGATCTGCGCCGCGGACGTCGTCACGCCTGCCATTGTCTCAGGTGTCACGCTCGGCGATTCGGGCATGATGGGGTGAACCGCTCTCGCGGCTCCCCGACAAAGAGGTCACATTGACAACCACCGACTCGCCCGACGCCCTGCGCGAGGAGCTCCGGGCGCTCGACGCCCAGATCGCCGAGCTCCAGCGCGTGGTCGACGACACCCGCAGCGACCTCGCCGAGACCGCCGACAAGACGGCGGCGATCGAGGCCGCCGAGCAGCAGGAAGCGCTGATCGGCCAGCTCGAGCGGCGCCGCCGCGATCTGATGGAGCGAATCGACGGCGGCTGAGCGTCATGCCGCTCGGTCATCTCGGGATCAACGTCCCGGACCTGCCCGCCGCCAAGGGCTACTACGACGTCGTCATGCCGATGCTCGGATACGTGCCGTTCCTGCGAGCCGACGACCAGTTCGCCTACCGGCCGGCCGAGGCGACGCCGGGCACGTTCGTCTTCTTCTACCTGAGCCAGGCCGCCGGTGACTACTCCCGATCTCGGACCGGCGTCCAGCATCTCGCGTTCATCGTCGACACCCGCGGTGCCGTCGAGGCGGTCCACGAGACCGTGACCGGGTTGGGAAGCGAGGTGGTCAGCGCGCCCGCGGAGTTCCCGGAATATCACCCTGGTTACTTCGCGACGTTCTGGCTCGACCCGTTCGGGCTGATGCTCGAAGCGGTCTGCCACCGCGACCCGGCAGTCAGCATCGCGCCGATCTAGCTGCAGACCGCCCGGACCGCGTCGGGGATCGACTCGGCGATGTCCAGCGCGGTGACCGACGCCGGCGGCCGGC
Organism: Mycobacteriales bacterium; assembly: GCA_036268295.1. Lineage (GTDB taxonomy): Bacteria > Actinomycetota > Actinomycetes > JAFAQI01 > JAFAQI01 > DATAUK01. The sequence goes on from DATAUK010000030.1 coordinate 99,366, forward strand.
CGGCGGCGAGCAGCCCAGCCATGCCATGAAGGAACGCACCGACCGACCCGGCGTCAAACGCCGACAGGCCGCCTGCGAGCAACGCACCGCCCACCCCGGAGAGCACGTCGCCACTGCCCGCAGTCGCAAGGTAGGCGGTGGCTGCGCTGTTGACCCGCACCGCACCTGACGGCTCGGCGACCAGCGTGGTCGAGCCTTTGAGCAGCACGGTGACGCCGAGCTCGGCCGCGGCTCGACGGACGTGATCGAGCCGCCGCGCTTCGACGTCCTCTCGATCGACCCCCATCAGGCGGGCGAACTCACCCGCATGCGGGGTCAAAAGCGTTGGCGCAGAACGTTTCTTCAGCGCGTCGCGATGAGACGCCAGCCAGCTGATGCCGTCCGCGTCGATCAGCACCGGCACGTCGGTCCCGAGCACCGCGTCGATGATCCGGCCGGCATCGTCGTCGGTGCCGAGACCCGGCCCGGCCACCCACGCCTGCACCCGACCGGCGGCGAGCATCGCCTGGCCGTCACCGGGCGCGATTTTCGTGACGACCGCCTCGGGCCAGCGCTGGCTGACCAGCTCGGCCGGCCGCGCCTCCCCGACGTAACGGATCATGCCGAGGCCGACCGACAGGGCGCCGCCAACGCACAGCTGCGCTGCCCCGGTGTAGCCGTCGCTGCCGGCCACGACGCCGAGGACGCCACGGCGATATTTGTCGCTCTCGCCGTGCGGCTGCGGCATCAGCGCAGCAACGTCGGCCGCATCGAGCAACGTGGTTTCGGCGGGCGGGAGCGTCAGCCCGATGTCGACGACCTCGACTCGACCGGCGTGCTCGGCGGCGGGATCGACGACGAGCCCGGTCTTCAACGCCCCGAACGTCACCGTCACGTCGGCCCGGACCGCGGCGCCCGCGACCGCGCCGGTGGACGCGTCCACCCCACTAGGTACGTCGACCGCGACAACCGTCGCGGCAGCCGTGGACAGCAACCTCGCCAACCGCGCCATCGGCGGGCGCAACGCGCCGGTGGCGCCGATGCCGACCATGCCGTCGATCACGAGATCCGCCGAGTCGAGCAGCGCCGCGTCGCTGTCGGCACCCGCCGTGGCGATCCGGCCGCCGCCGTGACGAAGCGCCGCGAGCGCCGGTGCGAGCACCGAATCGGTGAGCAGCAGCGCGTCGACTCGCGCGCCTCGCGACGCGAGGTGCGCGCCGGCGTATAACGCGTCACCACCGTTGCCACCCGAGCCGGCGAGGACGACAACGCGGGCACCGTAGACACCGCCCAGCAACGCCGCGCATCGCCGCGCCAGCGCGAAGGCAGCACGCTGCATCAACGTGCCTTCGGGCAGCGACGCCAGCAGCGGCTCCTCGGCCGCGCGGACCGCGGCCGCGTCGTACCCGTGTCTCACTAGATGCTCTCCGCGACGACCATCGCGATCGCGTTCCCGCCATCGTGGGAGAGCGAGACATGCCAGCGCGCGACACCGAGCGACGCCGCCGTGGCAGCGACCGTCCCGGTCACAAGCAGGAACGGCTTGCCGGAGTCCTCGTGGCGAAGCTCGACGTCATGCCACTCGAGCCCGGCCGGCGCGCCGAGCGCCTTCGCCACCGCCTCCTTCGCCGCGAACGCCGCAGCCAGGCTCTCCGGGGCCGCGCCGAGCTCGTCCGCGGTGAACAACCGACCGCCGAGATGGGGTGTGCGTTCGAGGCTGACCGCGAACCGCGCCAAGTCGACGATGTCGACGCCGATCCCGACGATCACGCCGCGATCACCTGGTCGACCGGCCCGCTCACTCGACCGTGACGCTCTTTGCGAGGTTTCGCGGCTGGTCGACGTCGAGGCCGCGGGCCATCGCGAACTCGACCGCGAGCACCTGCATCGGCACCAGCGTGAGAAGCGGGGACAGCAGGGACTTGGTGTCCGGGATCCGGATCAGGTCGTCGGCGTGGGCGACCATGCTGTCGTCGTCGTCAGTCGCGATGACGATGGTCCGGGCGCCACGGGCCCGTACCTCCTGGACGTTGGTGACGAGCTTCGGCGTCAACGCATGCCTCGGCGCGATGATCACGGTCGGCGTTCCCTTTTCGATCAACGCGATCGGGCCGTGCTTGATCTCACCTGCCGGGAACCCCTCGGCCGAGATGTAGGCCAGCTCCTTGAGCTTCAGCGCACCCTCGAGCGCCATCGGATATCCGACGTGGCGCCCGATGAACAGCACCCGCTCGTGCGACGCGATCTCCCGGGCCAGCTTGCGGACCGGATCCATCCGGGTCAGCACCTGACTCACCAGCTCCGGAGTCTGCTCGAGGTCGCCGAAATGCGAGCGCACCTCGTCGTCGTCTCGATAGCCGCGGACCTGGGCGAGGTGCAGGCCGACAAGATAGACGGCGGCCAGTTGCGTCATCGTCGACTTGGTCGACGCCACCGCGACCTCGGGTCCACCACGGGTGTAGAACGTCGCGTCGCTCTCGCGGGCGATCGAGGACCCGACGGTGTTGGTGATCGCGAGCACCGACGCGCGCTGGCGGCGGGCATGACGCACCGCCTCCAGGGTGTCTGCTGTCTCGCCGCTCTGGCTGATCGCGACGACGAGGGTGTGCCGGTCGAGAACCGGGTCGCGATAGCGGAACTCGCTCGCCATCTCGACCTGCACCGGCAGCCGCGACCAGCGCTCGATCGCGTACTTCCCGACCAGGGCGGCGTGGTACGCCGAGCCGGCGCCGACGACGATCACGTGGCTCAGGCCCTGCACGTCCTCGTCGCTCATCGCGAGCTCGTCGAGGACCAGCCGGCCGTCGGCGCCGAGTCGGCCGCCGATGCTCTCGCGGACCGCCTCGGGCTGCTCGTCGATCTCCTTGAGCATGAAGTAGTCGTAGCCGGCCTTCTCGGCGGCCGCAGTGTCCCAATCGACGTGGAACTCGCCACCTTCGACGAGGGCTCCGGCCGCATCGGTCACCCGCACCCCGCCGCGGCGCAGCTCGGCGAACTGATCCTGGTCGAGCGCTCGAGCGGTCCGGGTGTGCGCGATGAACGCGGTCACGTCACTTGCCAGGAAGTTCTCGCCCTCGCCCAGCCCGACCACCAGCGGCAGGTTGCGCCGGGCTCCGACGACCAGATCCGGGTGGTCGCGATGCGCAACCACCAGCACGAAGGAGCCGTCGAGGCCGCCGCACACGCCACGCACCGCCGCCGCGAGATCGCCGTCGTAGCTCTCTTCGATCAGGTGCGCGACCGCTTCGGTGTCGGTGTCGCTCCTCAGCAGGTGGCCGCGCTGCTCGAGCGCCTCACGCAACTCGGCGTAGTTCTCGATCGTCCCGTTGTGCACGACCGCGACGGCGCCGGAGCAGTCGACCTGCGGGTGCGCGTTGCGATCGATCGGCGCACCGTGGGTCGCCCAGCGGGTGTGGCCGATGCCGAGCGTGCCCTCCAGGTCGTCCGGATTGACGCCAGCGAGCGCGGCCTGCAGATTGGCCAGCTTGCCCGCCTTGCGCACCACCGTGAGGTCGCCCGCCGCATCGCGGATCGCGACCCCGGCCGAGTCGTAGCCGCGGTATTCCAACCGCTTCAGGCCCTCCATCACGACGTCGAGCGCAGGTTGCGCGCCGACGTACCCGACGATCCCGCACATGAGGTGAAGGGTACGCGACGGCGGACTTCTCGAGCCGCGATCCAGCGTTGGCCCGCGCGCTCGAGGTGGCGGCGCGCTCGGCTCGATAACCCTGCCGCGACGAGATGAGATCCTTGCCCGGCACCCGATGCCGGGAGCAGCCAACCGAGACGATTGATTGCGAGGATCCGTGACGGACAGCGGTGGCATCCGGACCGTCGAGCTGCCGGCTCGTGCGCGGGTCGTGATCATCGGCGGCGGCGTGATCGGCTGCAGCATCGCCTACCACCTTGCGCACCTCGGCTGGACCGACGTGGTCCTCGTCGAACGGGACGCGCTGACGGCGGGTACGACGTGGCACGCGGCCGGGCTGATCACCTCCGCCGGAATGACCGACGAGACCGCGCTGTTCATGAGCCGCTACTCGCGCGACCTCTACGCCCGGCTCGAAGCCGAGACCGGCCACTCGACCGGATTCCGGCCGGTCGGGCACGTCAGCCTCGCCACCAACGAACGCCGGCTCGAGGCGCTGCGGCGGGAGTCGGAGTTCGTCCGGGGCTTCGGCGTGCCGGACAACGAGATCTCGGCCGCCGAGCTCGCCGCGATGTGGCCGCTGCTCGACGTGTCCGATGTGCTCGCCGGCTTCCTGGTCCCCGATGAGGGTCGCGCCGACCCGGTCGGGGTGGCGACGTCGCTCGCCAAGGGCGCGACCGCGCGCGGCGTCAAGATCGTGCAAGGCGTGACTGTCGACCGGATCGAGACCAAAGGCACTCGGGTCACCGGCGTACTGACCGATCACGGCCGCATCGAGACCGAGATCGTCGTCAACTCAGCCGGGATGTGGGCGCGCCAGCTCGGGGAGCGCAACGGCGTCAGCATCCCGCTGCAGGCCGCCGAGCATTACTACCTGCTGACCGACGAGGTTCCCGGTATGGACCGCGACCTTGCCGTTATCGAGGACCCCGATCGCTACGGCTACTACCGACCCGAGGGTGATGGGATGCTGGTCGGGCTGTTCGAGCCGGTCGCGGCGCCGTGGTCGCTCGACGGGGTCCCGATGAACGCGTCGTTCACGACCCTGCCGCCGGACTGGGACCGGCTCGGTCCTTATCTCGAGCCGGCGCTCGACCGGATCCCGTCACTTGCCGACGTCGGAGTCCGGCTGTTCTTCTGCGGCCCGGAGTCGTTCACCCCGGACGTTCGGCCGATGCTCGGACCGGCGCCGGAGCTCGACGGCTACTACGTCGCGGCCGGGCTGAACTCGCTCGGCATCCTGCTCGGCGGCGGGGTCGGCACCGTGATGGCGCAGTGGATCGTCGACGGCGTGCCGCCGGTCGACATCACCGGATACGCCGTCGACCGGGCCAACCTGCACGAGACCTCGCGGCGCTTCCGTGCCGAGCGGACGGTCGAGCAGCTCGGCGTACTTTTCGGCGACGCGGTCTTCCCGAACTGGAAGCCGTCGTCGGCGCGCAACGTGCGGCGCTCGGTGTTGCACGACCGGCTGGTCGCCCAGGGCGGGCACTTCAACGTCTCGATGGGCTGGGAGTTCGCCGAGTGGTACGACGTCGACGCCGAACACCCGGAAACCGCGCTCGACTTCACCCGGCAGGACTCTTTCCGGATCGTCGCCGAGGAGCACCGTACGGTGCGCGAGGCGGTCGGCATGCTGGACATGAGCCTGATGGCGAAGCTCATGGTCCAAGGCCCGGGCGCGATGGCGGTCTTGAACCGGCTGTCGACCAGCGATGTCGACCGTGAGGTCGGACGGCTGGTCTACACCCAGTGGCTCGATGCGCGCGGTGGCATCATGACCGACCTCACCGTCACGCGGCTCGACGAGCAGCGCTTCCTGGTCGTCGCGAGCGACCTCATCGCGCGACGGGTCGAGCCGATGATCCGGCGCGAGTCGCGCGCCGGCGAAGTGGTGGTCGTCACCGACATCACCTCCGCCGTCACATTGCTGTCCGTCCAGGGTCCGCTATCGCGCGAGCTGATCTCCCGGCTGACCGACGCCGATCTGTCCAACGCTGCATTCCCGTACCTCTCGGCCCGGCCGATCCATGTCGGCTACGCCCCGATCCTCGCCGCCCGGGTCACCTACGTCGGCGAGCTCGGCTGGGAGCTGCACGTGCCAACCGAGTTCGCGACCCATGTGTACGACGAGCTGTGCGCGGCCGGCACCGATCTGGGCTTGCGGCCGGTGGGCCTTGCCGCGATGAACAGCTTGCGGTTGGAGAAGGGCTATCGCGACATGGGTATCGACATCGACAACACCGACACCCCACTCGGAGCCGGGCTCGGCTTCACGATCGCCTGGGACAAGCCCGGCGGCTTTGTCGGGCGCGAGGCGTTGTTGGCACGCAAGGCGCAGGGCCCGCCGCCGGATCGCGTCGTCAGCGTGATCGTCGACGACCCGGACGCCGAGCTGTTCGGCAACGAGCCATTGCTGCACCACGGCAGCTGGGTCGGCTACGTGCGCGCCGCTGGCTTCGGTCACACCGTCGGTGGCCCGGTCGGCCTGGTGCAGGTCCACCACGAGGAGGGCGTCACCGGCGACTGGCTCGCCGAGGGTGGCTTCACCCTGCACACCCCTGCCCGCAACCTGCCGGCCCGGCTGCAGATCCCGCCGCTCTACGACCCGAAACGCCTCCGCATCCTCGCCGACTAACCCCGCGCATGTGCCATTGGTGGGGCTATAGGCCCGCGCATGTGCCATTGGTGGGGCTATAGGCCCACTGATGGCACATGCGTATGGGGTTAGCGGATGGCGGCGGCGATTCGCTCGGCTAGCTCGCTGGCCCTGGCCTCGGTCGTTGCCTCGACCATTACGCGGACCAGCGGCTCGGTGCCACTCGCGCGCACCAGTACCCGGCCTTCGTCGCCGAGCTCGGCGGTGACCGCCGTGGTTAGCGGCGCGGCCGCGGCGAGCGCCTGATCGCGGTCGGCAACCCTCACATTGACGAGCACCTGCGGCAGCCGTACGACGACCGACGCGAGATCGGCGAGCGACCGGCCCGAGGCAACGACCGCGGACATCAGCGCGAGCGCGGTGAGGATGCCATCACCGGTCGTGGCCTTATCGAGTAGGACGACGTGACCCGACTGCTCGCCACCGAGCGACAGACCGTCCGCCCGCATCCGCTCGGCGACGCTTCGATCTCCGACCGGAGTTGTGACCACCGAGACATCGTGAGCACTCAGCGCGCGAATCAAGCCGAGGTTGCTCATCACAGTGGCGGCTATCGTGTTGCGGCGTAACGAATCTCGCCGCTTCAGATCGATCGCCAGCACCGCGAGGATCGCGTCGCCGTCGACGATCTCGCCCGTCGCTGTGACTGCAAGACAGCGGTCGGCATCGCCATCGTGGGCGATGCCCAGATCGGCGCCGGTTTCGCGCACGGCGGCCAGCACCGCCTCAAGATGGGTAGCGCCGCATCGCTCGTTGATCCGCTCGCCGTCGAGGTCGGTGTTGATGACGGTCACGGACGCGCCGGCGCCGGAGTAGACCGCCGCAGCGACGGTCGACGCCGATCCGTTGGCGCAGTCGACCACGATCCGCAGGCCGTCGAGGCGGGTCGGCATCGCCGCCAGCAGCGCCCCGACGTACCACGACTGATCGCCGGACAGGTCGACCCGGACCGCGCCGCCGCCTGATGCGAGCGGCTCGTCATCGAGGCGCCCTTCGATCCGAGCCTCGACATCATCACCGAGCTTGAGCCCGCCGGCGCCGAACAGCTTGATCCCGTTGTCCGCCGCCGGATTGTGGCTGGCCGAGATCACGATCCCGAACGATGGTTGCCCGGCAAATCCGGGTACGCCGTCAGCGACGGCGCGAGCAACCGCCGGAGTGGGTATGACGCCGAGCAGCGCGACGTCGGCACCCGCGCCTGTCAGACCAGCAACGACAGCGTCTTGCAGCCAGCCGCCAGATGGCCGGGGATCGCGCCCGACAACAACCAGCGGCCGCAACTCAGAGCCGGCAAGCTCGGCGACAGCAGCCGCAGCGATAGCAGAGGCGAGCTCAGCTGTCAGCTCAACGCCGGCAACCCCGCGAACCCCATCGGTCCCAAACCACCGCGCCACGTTTCAGACCCCGCCAGCCCACGGCGACCTGAAGATCGCTCGCGACAAGAACACCGCCAGTTCTGACCTACGTGTCTCAGCAAGCGCTGAATCGAAGGCTGGCAACGCCGCAGGAGCCGCCGCGTGCGAAGGCACGCAAGCCGACGAGACCGCCGCCAGTCGTGCGCTCAGCGCTTCGAGTACTGCGGGGCTTTGCGGGCTTTTTTCAGCCCATACTTCTTACGCTCCTTGGCCCGCGGGTCACGAGTCAGGAAGCCGGCCTTCTTCAGCGGCGGGCGGGCTTCGCCGTCGGCCTCTATGAGCGAGCGGGCGATGCCTAGCCGGACCGCACCGGCCTGACCGGAGATGCCGCCGCCCTGCACCCGAACCAGGACGTCGTAGCTGCCGACCAGGTCGAGGGTGACGAATGGCTCATTGACGATCTGCTGGTGAACCTTGTTCGGGAAGTAGTCCTCGAGGGTCCGGCCGTTGATCGTCCAGGTGCCGCTGCCGGGCACCAGTCGCACCCGGGCGATCGCTTCCTTGCGCCGTCCGGTGGCGCCCACCGGACCACTCGCAACCGGTCGGGGAACCCGGACCGGCGCCGGCGCCGCTACCTGCTCGGTCGCCTCGCCCGACTCGGTGTCGCTCGCCTCGACGTCGCCGTCAACAACGGCGTCGTCAGCCACAAGCTCAGTCTCGGTCACTGTCTCACTCACTACTGCGCCACCTGCGTGATCTCGTATGGCACCGGCTGCTGCGCCTGGTGCGGGTGTTCGGGGCCGGCGTACACCTTGAGTTTGCCGGCCATCTGACGGCCGAGCGTGGTGTGCGGCAGCATGCCCTGGATCGCCTTCTCGACGACGCGCTCAGGGCGCTTGTCGAGCAACGTGGAGTACGGCGTCGCCGAGAGACCGCCGGGATAACCGGAGTGGTGGTAGGCCAGCTTCTGCTCGCGCTTGTTGCCGCTGAGCGCGATCTTGCTGGCGTTGACGATGATGACGAAGTCACCGGTGTCGACATGCGGAGCAAAGATCGCCTTGTGCTTGCCGCGCAGCAACTGGGCCGCCCGGCTAGCAAGCCGGCCAAGCACGACGTCGGTCGCGTCGATGACGAGCCACTGGCGGGTGATCTCGCCGGCCTTCGGTTGGAACGTACGCACAGAGGGGCCTTCACGTTGTCGCTGTCAGGATTTCGGCTGCTTGCGCCGGACGCGCAGGCTAACGCCCGCGTGACCGTTCGAGGCTACCCGTGGTCCTCGCAACGGGTCAAAGTAGGAGACCGCCGGCTCACTCAGGCGGGGCGAACACGCAGAATTCGTTGCCTTCCGGATCGGCCATGACGGTCCAGCCGATGTCGTCGTCGGGCACGCGCAGCACGCGCGCACCGGCCGCGACCAGCAGGTTCTGGTCGGGCGCGACGACGTCCCAGTGGATCCGGTTCTTGACCGTCTTCGGCTCGGGCACCGGCACGAAGTCCATGCTCAGGATCGGCATGCCGGCAATGTGCTCGACCGATGAGTAGCCGCTCTCCTGGTGCACGACATCGGCGCCGTATACATCGCCCCACCACTGCGCGATCGCGGCCGGATCGACGCTGTCGATCACCACTCCGTGCAGCCGGTCCGCGGGAAGCTCGTCGCGCAGGAACGCGCAGTATTCGCCACCCTCGGGATCGGCCATGACGGTCCAGGCCCAGCCCTCGCGCTGCGGTTCGACGACGACCGATCCGGTCGCCTCGAGCTCGGCGAGCGACCTCGCGTAGATATCGAGGTGCACCCGCTGCTTGACAGACTTGGACTCCGGCACCGGGCAGATCCACACCGTGTGACCGCTTGTCGGGCCGACGACCGCGCCGCCGGCGGACTCGCGCTGCCGCCAGGTCAGACCCAGCGTCGACGCCCACCACGGTCCGAGCACGTCGGGCTCGACCGCGTCCAGGCACAGATCCTTGAAGCTCGCGATTGCCATCAGCCCTCTACCTCGGTACGACGGAGCAATTGCCGGCGCGCCGCCTGATCGCCCGGACCGGCTCGGTCCGCGAGCCGTTGCGCGACCGCCATCCGATGTTCGCGATCGACGTTTCCGCCGTACTTGAACTTCGCCTTCACCTCACGGACCGCAAGGCGAAGACCACGGATGCCGGGCAGCTTTCGCAGGTGCACGGACGGGTCGGCGGCACCGAGGCCGGGCTCGATCGCCGCGAGCTGCTGTCGCAGGATCGCGAGCTTGCCCTCGTCGTCGTCGACCACGGTCACGTCGCAGGTCAGCTGCGCCGCGGCGTAGTAGGTGGTCGGGACACCTTCGGCCGGGTCCTCGTCGCCGAGCGCCTTCCAGGCCGATGGCACATACGCCCAGTCACCCGCCACCGACAGCAGCGCGACCGGGCGTTCGTCGAGCGCATCCCAGACCGGGTTCGGGCGAGCCAGGTGCAGCAGCACGGTGTCGCCGTCGACGATGAACTGCGTCGGCACCACGACCGGCAGTTCGCGGTCCCGGCCAGGGGCGATCAACTGCCCAAAACCTTGTGCCGCGACGAAATCCCGCCATTCATCGGGATCGTTCGGCGCGTCCCATGGATGAACCAACATCAGCGCACCCGCTCCACTCGGCCTTCATCCCAGATCGGCTCGTCGGACTCCGCGACCGTGCCATCCGACCGGAAGACGACGTACCGGTCGAACGAACGCGCGAACCACCGGTCGTGGGTCACCGCGAGCACGGTCCCCTCGAATGATGCCAGCCCGACCTCAAGGGCATCGGCCGAGGCGATGTCGAGGTTATCGGTCGGCTCGTCGAGCAACAGCAGGGTGGCGCCGGACAGCTCGAGCAACAGGATCTGTAGCCGCGCCTGCTGACCACCGGAGAGCGTCTCGAACGGCTGCTCGCCGGCCCGCGCCAACTCGTAACGGTCGAGCACGCGAGCCGCCTGCTCGCGGCCCATCCCGGCGCGATGCTCATCGCCCTTCCAGAGAATGTCGAGCAACGTACGGCCGATCAGCTCGGGATGCTCGTGTGTTTGGGCGAACCAGCCGGGCCGGACCCGGGCGCCGAGCCGCGCGATGCCGGTGTGCGCGACCGAGGTGATCGGCGCGCCGGCGACCGGCTGGTGCTCGATGTCGGGATCGGACCCGCCGGCCGCGAGCAGCCGCAGAAAGTGTGACTTGCCCGAGCCGTTGGAGCCGAGCACGGCGACCCGCTCGCCGAACCACACCTCGAGATCGAACGGCTGCATCAGCCCGGTCAGCTCGAGCGACTCGCAGACCACCGCGCGCTTCGCGGTCCGGCCGCCCGCCAGCCGCATCTTCACGGTCTGTTGCTGCGGGATCGCCTGCGGCGGCCCTTCGCGCTCGAAGCGCTCCAGCCTGGTGCAGGCGGCCTGGTAGGCGCCCGCCATGCCGTCGTTGTACTTCGCCTTCTCCCACATCCGCAGCACCAGCGCCTTGAGCTTGGCGTGCTCCTCGTCCCAGCGTCGCTTGAGCTCCTCCAGCCGGGCGTTGCGGTCGGTCCTCGCTGCGGCGTACGACGCGAACCCGACGCCGTGGATCCAGGTCGTGTTGCCGGCGGCGCCGAGCTCAAGGGTGATGATCCGGTCGGCGGTACGGGCGAGCAGCTCACGGTCGTGGGAGACGTAGAGGACCGTCTTCGGGGTATCGATCAGCAGCTGCTCGAGCCACCGCTTGGCCGGCACGTCGAGATAGTTGTCCGGCTCGTCGAGCAGCAGCACCTCGTCCGGCCCTCGAAGCAGCGCCTCGAGCACCAGCCGCTTCTGCTCACCGCCTGACAGCGTCCGCACTTCGCGCCATCGGGCGCGGTCGTAGGGCAACCCGATCGCCGAGACGGTGCAGACGTCCCACACCACCTCGATCTCCCAGCCGCCGGCGTCGGACCACTCCGCGAGCGCGTTGGCGTACCGCAGCTGGGTCTTCTCGTCGTCGGTCTCCATCATCGCGAGCTCCGCGGCGTCGACGGCGGTTGCCGCGTCGCGGACCCGCTGCGGCGCGACCGAGAGCAACAGGTCGCGCACCGTGGACTCGTCGCGCACCGACCCGACGAACTGCCTCATGACGCCGAGCCCGCCGGAGCCGGTCACCGCGCCGGTGTCCGCTGCCAGATCACCGATGATGATCTGGAGGAGCGTGGTCTTCCCGGCGCCGTTCGGACCGATGAGCGCGGCCTTCTGGCCGTCGCCGACCCGGAAGGTCACCTCGTCGAGCAGCATCCGGCCGTCGGGCAGCGCGAAACCCACCCGCTGCACGTCGAGGTGTCCCATCGGTCCAGTCTCTCAGCGATGACGAGCGAATTTGACGCGTTCGGTTCAGCACCCGCTGTCAACCTCAGTTGTGGCCCGCGCGTTGAGAGAGTACGAACACCGCGAAAGGATCTGGATGTCACGTCAACGAACTCTTGCTGGCCTAGCCGCGGTCGCCGCCGTCTTCGGTGGGATCGCCGCGGGGTCGGCCTCAGGATCGACCCCGGCCGGCACCATCGTCGTGAACCCCATGAGGCCGAGTGCGATCGGCGACGTGGTCACACCGCTGACCGGGTCGGCGTTATGGCTGGTCTACCAACGAGCGGCGCAGGTGGTGGCACACGCCAGCCTCGACGGTGAGTCGATCCCGACAACCAGCGACGACGCCGCGTCCCGGGTGATTCTGGCGCGACGTACCGACGGCACCACCGAGAGGGTCAGCAAGTCTCGGGTGGCGGACACCGGCTGGTCGCTCGCCGCCAACGTCCTGACCGCCGCCCGGCCGTATCCGAGCCGCAAGATCGACTGGTGGAACCTCACGACCCACGCCCATGGCACCTGCACGCTCGCCCGCGGCGCCGGGTACGTGAGTTCGGCGCCCGGCGGGCTGTTCTTCACCTCGGCCCATGGTCGCCTCGATCGGCTCAACGTCTCCTCCGGCCACGTGCGGAGCTACGGCCAGCCGATCAACGCCGGCATCGGCGGCAGCACCGCCGTCGCCGGACCCAACGGCGTCGTCGTCACGCGCAGCGACGTGATCACGAAGTACGTCGCGTACAACCGGCCAGGTCACAGCGTGAGATTGCGCACCAGAGGCACCGGCGGTGAGCCGGTCCAGTGCACTGCGGTCAGCGCGACCGACGCCACCTGTTACGGATTCAGCGACGACGATGACTCCGCCACTCCGCAGTTCGACCTCGTCGTCCCGCTCACTGGCAGCAAGCCGACCGGCTCGCACACGTGCCCCGGGATCCCCGCCGGCTCCGGTCGCAGAGCGATCTGGGCAGCCGCGCAGACACTCAACACCAAATCCCACTGCGACAACAAGACAATCATCAGCCTGGCTGCCGGCGCCAAAGCGGTCACCGCCACAGCACCGCCGGTGACAGGCACGCCGACCTCGGCGTACAAAAAGGCGGTCTTCAGCACCATCGAAGGTGACTCGATGGTCGGCGCGACGTCGGCGCAGCACAGTCACACTCTTTTCGACGCTCCGGTGTCGCCGGTCAGCATCGGGGGTTTCGCACTCTCGGCCGGCCGGATCACTGACACAGACGATCAGGTCGACCACGACCACCCGACCCACCGGATCTCGGTCCGATCGCGGACGCTTGCCGCCACGCCAACCACCCTGACGGCCGGCCCTGCGTCGGTCGTCGGAGGTGACGTAGACAACCAAGCGGTGTACGGGCCGGCGGTGGCAGCCTCGGGCGACGCCACGGCCTACTTCGTCAACGGCCGGCAAAATCTCGCAAGCACCCTGCGGGTGATCTCCCCGTCCGGCGTGGTCACCATGCCGGACGTCCTGGCTCCCGACACCTCTGCGCCGACCGTCACGCTGTCGGGCAACCGGGTGCTCTACGAGCACGCGGCCACCGGCAATGACCTCAAATGGACATGGACGCTGCGAGACCTGCGTACCGGCACGACCCGTGACGTCGGGCCGGCCGATCAGGGCGGCAGCGCAGGCGCGTCGCTTTGGGGCAACTACCTGGTGTATCTGCATGGAAGATCAGTCATCCGCCAGAATCTGAGCAGTGGCAGCAAAGTCCTCGTCACCACAATCGCCAAGAACTTCAGCCTCCGCGCGCTCGAAACGTACGGCGACTACGTGCTCGTCGACTCGCAGTTGTTCGACGTGCGCACCGGCAAGGTCGCGCGCCTGAAGACCGTGATTCCACGGTCGCCACTCAACGTCGCGCCAGGGATCAGCTCGGCGGGCGTGGTCATCCTGAACGCAGCCGGCTTCCAGCTTCACACCTGGGCCGGCAAGACGGTCACGTTGCGCAGCCGCGCGCAGGTTTTGGAAGGAACCCGACCGCAGGTCGAGGACGACGCGATGGGCTGGCTGAGCACGGCAAGCAATCTGAAGGTCGCGCCGATCAACGTCCCGGTCGCCCAACCGCGATCGCTCGGCGATCCGATCGCGCCCGCCAGCCTGGTCGCCAACGGCTCGACAATGTGGCAGCCGTCGATCCCCTACTCGACGCCTTTGACGACCTGCACCATGACGATCAGCCAAGGCTCCACCGTCGTGCGGGCGTTGCCCTGCTACTCCTCCCAGGCGGCGCTAGGGGTCGCCTCGGTGTCCTGGGATGGCCGCGACGGCGGCGGCACGCTGGTATCGGCAGGCTCGTACGTCTGGGCGGTGCATGCCTCCGGCACTAGCGGTGCTGCGCTGAATCCGGCCGGTGCCAACGCAGACGTCGGCGGGGCGATCACCGTCACAACCTGATCATCGCTTCGAGCCGTCGATGGGACCGTCGAGGCGGTATTGTAACGGCGTTACAGTGGCCCACGTCAGGGAGCCGGTGTCATGTCGGACGAGCGCTACATGATCATCTCCGCCGACTGTCACGGCGGCGGCAACATCACCGACTACCGGCCCTACCTCACCTCGCGCTGGCACGAGCAGTTCGACCAGTGGGCCGCGGCGTATGAGATCCCGTACGAAGACATGAAGGGCCCGGACGGCGACCGCAACTGGGACTCCGACCGCCGGCTCAAGGAGCTCGAGGCCGACGGGATCGTCGCCGAGGTCATCTACCCGAACACGGTGCCGCCGTTCTTCCCCAAGGCCAGCCTGGCCGACCAGCCACCGGCCGCTAACGCCGGCGACCTCACGGCGCTGCGACCGCACGCCGAGCGGATCAACGTCACGCCCGCGACGTTGGGCCAGACCGACGACGCCGCCAACGTGGCGCGTTGGGCCGGACACCGCGAGGTCGGCCGTCACTGGTTGACCGGCCACGACTTCCCGCTCGCGCCGGTCGCGTCCTGAGCAGTACATCACCGAGCCGCCCGGCTCGGGAGCAGGTCAGCCGGGACGTTGTCGTCGAGACCGCGCTGCGGTTGATCGAGGAGAACGACATCTCGGCGCTGACGATGCGCCGGCTGGCGGCCGAGCTCGGCACTGCGGTCACCTCGATCTACTGGCACGTCGGCAACCGCGACGCACTGCTCGACCTGCTGGTCGACCGGCTCCTGGTCGACATGGGCAAGGTCCGGATCTCCGGTCGCACACCTCGGGCTCGCATCACCTCACTCGCCAACCAGTGGCGTGTCCGGCTGTGGGCGCAGCCGCACCTGATCGGTCTCGCGCACGCCCGCGGCCAGACTGCAGCGATGTTC
The DNA here is from genome assembly GCA_036268295.1 of Mycobacteriales bacterium. Taxonomy (GTDB): domain Bacteria; phylum Actinomycetota; class Actinomycetes; order JAFAQI01; family JAFAQI01; genus DATAUK01. The sequence continues at coordinate 114,628 of DATAUK010000030.1, forward strand.
GAGCCGATGCAGATGGCGCTGGCCAGCGAGCTCGCCATGGTCGGGCTGTCCGGCCGCGCCGCGGCGCCTGCGATCCGCGCGCTGCAGTTCCACGTTGCGGCCTCGGTCGTAATGGAACGAACGGCCGGGCGCGGCCCGGTCACCGGCGTGACCGACGCGGCAGCCTGGCCCGAGCGTCACGATGCGGCGCTGGTGAAGGCGCTGTCGGCGCCGCTGGACTACGGCGCGGTTTTCACACTCGGGCTCGAGGCGTTGCTCGAACACCTGCTGCCGGGTTGATTCGTCCGGAGCAGCACACAACCGAGCCTCGGACGCTGCATTTGAGGCGCTTTGGCGCCTATGCCGGCCGAGCCGCTGTCATTTGGCGCCTATGCCGGCCGAGCCGCTGTCAGTTGTGTGCTCGTGCGAGCCCGGCGGCCACGCGGCGTTGGCGGGTCTGCGCCGCGCGATCCGAGAGTTGATCGTCAGGCGGGTAGTCGACCGTCATCAGGGTCAGGCCCTTCGCGGCCGCGACATTAACCACTGGCAGCCGTTGCCCGTCGCGCAGCACCTCGGCCGGCCACTCGGCCGGGCGCCGGCCCTCACCGACGGCGAGCAAGGCCCCGACCATCGAGCGCACCTGATGGCGACAGAACGCATCTGCGCTCGCGGTGACCGCCACCACCCGGTCCCGATCGCGTGAGACGTCCAATCGCTGCAACGTACGGATGGTCGTCGCGCCCTCGCGATGCTTGGCGTACGCCGCGAAGTCGTGGTGACCGACCAGCCCCTGGGCGGCCTCGTGCATCGCCTCGTCGTCCAGCGGCCGCGACCAGCTCAGCGTGTCGTGTCTACGCAGCGGGTTCGCCGGCCCGTCATCGATCCGATAGACGTAACGGCGGGCAAGAGCAGAGAACCGGGCATCGAAGTCGGCCGGTGCGATCGTGAGCCGGCGGACGGCGACGTCGTCCGGAAGGATGCCCGCCAACCGGCGGGCCGTCATCGCGAGGTCCCCCGCAAGCATCGGGACGTCGACGTGAGCGACCTGGCCGAGGGCATGCACCCCGGTGTCCGTCCGGCCGGCGACGACGAGCCGCGCCGGACCACCGAGCCGCATCACGGTTGCGAGCGCGTCCTCAACTACCTGCGCGACGGTGCGCAGCTCCGGCTGGCGGGCCCAGCCGGAGAAGTCGGTGCCGTCGTAGCTCAGGTCGAGACGCAAACGGCAAAGCCCGCCGTCCTCAACGAGGTCAGCGGGCTCAGCCGGTTCGTGCGTTGCGGTCACTCCGCCGGAGCGTCGCCTGTGGCGTCATCAGCGGAGCCTGTGGCGTCATCAGCAGAGCCGGTGGCGTCAGGCGCCTGGGCAGCCGAGTCCACCGCAGCAGGTGCCTCGACTTCTGCGGCCGGCTCGTCAGCGACCGCCGCCTCAGCCTCGTCCGCAGCTGCTTCCGGCTCAGCATCGGCTGTGTCCGTGTCAGCCGCCTCACTGTCACCCGCTTCAGCCTCGGCTGTCTCGGCCTCGACCGCCTCGACGTCGCCGGCTTCACTGCCTTCGCCCTCGACCTCGCCGCCCTCGAGCGCCTCGGCCTCGGCTGCGTCTGCAGCCTCGCCCTCAGCAACCACGCCGGCGGCCACGTCAGACTCGCCGGCCAGCTCGGCCGCCGCTTCGGTGGTGGCGCCGGTCGGCCGGCGACGGCGCGCGAAGCGGGTGCCACGCGCGTCCTCGGCCTCGGCGACCGCCTCCTGAGCGACGGTACGGAACTCCACCAGCTCGATGACCGCCATCGGGGCGTTGTCGCCCTTACGCGGGCCGATCTTCGTGACCCGGGTGTAGCCGCCGGCCCGTGACGCGAAGCCCGGACCGATCTCGGCGAACAAC
>DATAUK010000031.1:0-4956 GCA_036268295.1 Mycobacteriales bacterium
GCCGGACGCCTTACGGGCCCGCTTGTCGCGACTCGCCGCCATCGAACGGCGCGCGACCGACGGGAGCTGGCCGTACAGCTTGGCTTGCGAGCTGAGCGCGAAGGCCATCAGGCGCGCCCGGCTCGGCACCCGCTCGGGGCGGTCGGGGACCGGCCCGAAGTCATGGTCGACCGCACTGTCGAAGGCAAGCTCGAAGAACCGCACGCTGGCCTGGCCGTCCATGATCGCGTGGTGGATCTTGAAGACCATGGCGACCCGATCTCCTTGCAACCCCTCGACGATCGTGAGGTCCCACAGTGGCCGGTCGCGTTGCAGCTGCACGCTGGTGATGCGTGAGACCAGCTCGTCGAACTCGTGGTCGTCGCCGTTGGCGAGGTGCTCGACGAACAGATGCCGGTCGACGTCAAACGCGCCGGCGTCGACGAATACCGGACGGCCGAGACCGAGCGGGATCTTCAGCACCAGCCAGCGCATCGGCGGGATCTGCGGCAGCCGCTCCTGCGCCCAGGCCCGAATCTCCTCGACCGAGACCGGCCCATCCGGGCCCGGCCCGAGGATCACCAGCTTGATGGTGTGCATGTGCTGGACGGCTGACTCCTCGAGCACGTGCAACGCGTCCACGCCGCTCAGCTGTCTCATGTCGCCGTCCGGGCGCAGACCCTGGAGGCCCGGAGCGCCTGGGCGACGAACCGCCGGCTGGCGCCGGTGTTGTTCAGGATGTGACCACCTTGCAGCCACAGGATCTCCGGGGTGTCCCAGTGCCGCCACAACCTCGCCGCCTGCCCTGCGGTCACCAGCCGGTCACCGATCGCGGCGTAGAGGAACCGGCGCTCGAGTGGGATCACCGGGTCGAACGTCAACGGCGACGAGAGGCGACTCAGCTCGAGCGCGGCATCGTCGAGCAGGTGCGCATCAGCAACCGCCTGATCCCCCCAGCGGCCGCGAACGGTGTCCGAGAGCATCGTGGCGATGTCGGTCAACGGCACGCCGGCGATCACGCACGCCAGCGCCGGCTCGAACCCGGCCAGTATGGCCGCAACCTGACCGCCGAGCGACACCCCGAACACTCCGATCGGCTGATCGGACTGGCTGCCGATCCAGGCCAGCAACGATCGCGAGTCCCACACCGATTGAGTGACACCGAGCAGATTCGCAACCGGGTCGATCCCGGGGAACGCCTGGCCGTCGACCCGACCCCGCGGGCCATGCATCGGCAGCACCAGATGCGCGACGTCGACGCCAAGCTCCTCATACAGCCGCCGGCTACCGAGCAGCCGCAGGTCGCGCGACTCCCCCATCCGGTGACCATGAATTACAACGACCCACGGCCGCGGCCGGTCTTGATGACGCAACAGGTAGGCGTGCGCGCGGGCGTTGCCCGTGGCTGTCCAGTCGGCCAGGGCCCGAACCTGCTCGGGCACCGGGACATGGCTGTCGAATGACAGCTGCTCGAAGTCGATCCCGCCTCGACGTCGCCGGCTCAACCGCACCGGGGCGGGCATTGGCGGCGCGGGATAGAGCAGCGATGGCGTCTCGACCACGCCGGCCGACCGCAACAGCTCGACGACCGCCCTGGCTGCCTCGATCCGCTCGAGGCTGATTTCACCGGCGCGGCGCCGGCTCAGCAGGTAGGCCGTGGAAACCGCGAGCTCGTCGATCGCGATCGTGGCCCAGGACAGCGGGTTGACCGACAGCGAGGGGATTCCACCGTACGCCGGTGGATGGGTTGCGCGAGCGGCGAAGGACACCGACCGCGGCACGACCGAGCCGAGCTCGACCCACCATGGGCGCGGCGATGCGCCAGCCGCCACATCGGTCTCGACTTCCGCCCCGAGGGCGTCGTCGGTGGTCACCGCCGCACTCAATCTGACTCCCTTTCAGATTTAGTCCTCGAACGCTACCGCGGGCATTGCCCACTGCTAGCGTCAGCGACGAATCCGGTCGCAACAAGGGAGGCTGTCGTGGCGTTGAACCGCGACTTCATCGGACGGTCCTACGACGGTGAAGGCACGTTCGAGGTCTCGCGCGAGCACATTCGCCGCTTTGCGCAGGCGATCGGCGACGACAACCCGGCATACACCGATCCGGCGGCGGCCAAGGCGCTGGGCCATCCCGACGTCATCGCGCCGCCGACGTTCCTGACCACGGTCGGAATGAGCCTGCGGGGAAACGGCCCGATCACCGACCCGGAGCTCGGTCTCAACTTCGCCTTGGTGGTCCACGGCGAGCAGCGCTTCGTCCATCACCGGCCGGCCCGCCCTGGCGATGTGCTGTCGTCGAAGAGCACGGTCGAGGACATCCGAAACGCCGGCAACAACGAGCTGATGAAGATGCGGATGGACATCATCACCGCCGACGGCGAGACGATCTGCGAGGCATACAACCTGATCGTCTCGCGCGGAACCGCCGAGGCGAGCTGACCGACTGACTCGAATCAGCAGTAACGCGGACACCCTGCGCCAGCGCTGTCATCAGCGATCATGAACCCATGACATCGGACACCACCTCCAAGTCCTCGGAGGCAATGTCCTTTGTGCCCTCGCGGCCGCGCGGCCGGTTCCGGCTGGAGCTGCCGGGCGCCGACACGACGGCGCGGGAGATCCGGCCGCTGTTGCTCGCCCTCGGCCTGCCGACGTTCGGCTTGGCCTTCGCGATCACGATCCTGACGACGTACGGTCCGCCCGTCCTGCTCCCGCTCACGCACTCGACGGCCAAGGTCGGCGCCCTGATCGGCGGTGAAGGCGCGTTTGCCCTCGTCGTCCCGCTGATCGCCGGCGCGCTCTCCGACCGGCTGCCGGCCTCGACACCGGGCGGGCGGCGGATGCCGTTCGTCCTGGTCGGTGCACCGCTCGCCGCGGCCGGCCTGGCGCTGCTGCCGTTCGCGCCGGAGTACCAGTTCGCCGGCGTGACGATCCTGATCTTCTTCGTCGGCTACTACCTCTATTACCCGCCGTACCGCGCGATCTACGCCGACCTGCTCCCCAAGCGGTTCCTGGCAAGGGGCCAGTCGGCACAGGCGATCCAGCGCGGCGCCGGGCTGGGCATCGCGCTAGTGGCGGGCGGCCTGCTGCTCAGCGCCTGGACCCCGTTGCCGTTCGTTCTCGGCGCCGGTGTCCTCGGGCTTGCGACGCTCAGTCTCAAGCCGGTGGTGCGACTGCAGAAGCACCGCGCCGAAGCGGCCGACGACGATGACGATGACACTGGCGAGGGCGACGAGACCTCGGCCCGGGACCTGTTCCTCCACAACCGGCAGATGCAGCTCTTCGCGGCGGCGAACGCGCTCTGGGAGTTCAGCCTGGCGGGGCTCAAGACGTTCATCATCCTCTACATCACGCACGGTCTCGGGAAGTCGAACCGGGAGGCGTCAGCATTCATCGCGATCGTCGCGGTCGCCTACATCGTCGGCGCGCCGATCGCGAGTCGACTTGCCGAGCGCTTCGGGATCGTCCCGGTGATGGCCTGGTCTGCGGCGGCATACGGGATCGCGCTCTGCCTCGGGGTGATCCCGACCACGCCGACCCCGATGCTGATCGACCTGCCGGTCGGGGCGCTCACCGGCTCGATGCTGATGACCCTTCCGCAGGCGCTCGCCTTCACCCTGGCGCCGGGCGCGAGTCAGGGAGCGGCGGCCGGTCTGGTCGACTTCTCCCGGGGTGTCGGCGTGGTGCTCGGGCCGGTGCTCGTCGGCGCCGCCGTCGCCAATTCGACGTCGTTCCTGTCGAGCACCCATGGCTACGCGATCATGTGGCCGGTCATCGGCCTGCCGGTGCTGCTGTCGCTGCTGGTGCTGCGCAAGCTCTCCGTCGATGCGCCGGTCGAAGCGACCGGTCCGATCGACTGACCGGACCTCATCAGGCAAGCGTCACCCGGGTCGAGGAACGCATAGACCCGATCGATCATGACGTTCGCCGCGACGACGAGGAACGTCGCGATCAAGGTGATCCCGAGCATGGCGCGCCGGACCAGAAGGCGCATCATCGCGGTCGCCGCCGGGTAACCACGCAGTGCGACCGCAGGGCGACATCATCGACGACCGCTGGGGGCGGTGAGCGTGCAACAAGATCGTCATCGACACGTCACCGCGCGTGTCGCGTCACGCCCAGCGACCCTCCGCCGGCGTGCCGTCAAGAGCAAGACCGCACGCACAATCACGCTCGTCGCTCAGCACCGTGACGACATCCAGGAGCAGTGAGCGCAGGCGTCCGACGCTCTCGCCGAAGACCGCATAGACGTCGTCCTGAGTGACTGCCTCACCGGCACTCATCCCGGCATCGAGATCAGTCACCAAGGCGACGGCCGTGTAACACACCGCCAGCTCGCGGGCGAGTACCGCCTCGGGCATCCCGGTCATGTTGACGAGGGTGCCGCCGGCTGCCGCGTGCCACTGCGACTCGGCTCTGGTGCCGAACCGCGGCCCGTCCACGACGACCATCGTGCCGCCGTCGCGGACCTCCCAACCGCTGTCGGCGCCGGCCGCCATCACCGCGGCCCGGCCGTGCGGGCAGTAAGGATCGGCAAACGGGACGTGGACGGCGCCCTCGTCGTAGAACGTCGCGTCCCGACCGCAAGTGCGGTCGAGGATCTGGTCGGGCACCACCAGATCACCGGGAGACAGCGTGCGGTCCAGGGCGCCGACAGCGCAGGGCGCGAGGATCTGTCGCACCCCGAGCGAGTGCAGCGCCCACAGGTTCGCTCGGTAGGGCACCCGGTGCGGCGGGTGGCGGTGATCGCGACCATGACGCGGCACGAACACCACCTGACGATCGGCCACATCGGCGATCACCGGCGGATCGCTGGTCCGGCCGTACGGCGTCTCGACCGTCACCTCATCGGCGTGCGGAAGCAGGGAGTACAGACCGGAGCCGCCGATGACGCCGATGGGTCTGCTCACGAATCCCTTCCTACCCAACGGTCAGCGCGACCACCGCACCACACACCAGTCGTGGCCCGGGGCCC
>DATAUK010000032.1:0-53492 GCA_036268295.1 Mycobacteriales bacterium
CTGCTCGAACGGTGCTTCAGCTCCTCGCAGCCGCCAGCGCAAGCGATGCAAGCGGCACTTCGTGCCGTACAGCCGCTCGGCCTTACGGTCAGGAAGCTTGCCTGCGTGGACCCGTCGCCGCTCAACACGCTCGCCGGTCGAACCTTCAAAGCACCCTGGACACCGTGTAGCGCGCAGTTCGACGCCGTGAGCGCACCTGGCTTCTCCATCGTCGCTTTCCCGATGCGGGCAAAGAAACAAGTCCCAGGAACACCGCTCGCCTTCAACGGAACAGTAGTCAGTTTCTCTTCGTACGTGGACTAGAACCCGTCGAGTTCTAGCGATCCGGCGCAGCGGCCCAACGTTCGAATGTTCGGCAGTTAAAGGGACGGATCAGGCTCGGCTCGCTTACTCTGCGAGTTGTGTCTACGAGGCAACCGGGATCTGAGCGACACGACGGCGACTCGGCGCCGGGTCGCGCGACGGTGCTCAGCGGTCTTGCGGGTGGGTGGACCGAGGTGACGCGACTGCTGGACCGAGCCCGCTCCGCGTTGCGGGCGGACGAGGCGGCACTCCTGCTGATGGACACGATGGGCGCCGCGCTGGTCCCGGTCGCGGTGTCGGGGCTCGACAGCCCCGCGCACAGCGGTTTTCGGGTGCCGGTCGGCGCCGGTTTCGCCGGCCGGGTCGCGGCGACCGGTGGGCCGTTGATCCTGACCGATGTCAGTCCGGAGACGGTCCTCAACCCGGCCATCCACCGCCGAGGTATCCGATCACTGCTGGGCGTCCCGGTTCCTGGCCGACCCCGCGTGCTGGGTGTCGTGCACGTCGGGTCGATAACTCCCCGAGAGTTCACCGTCGACGACGTCAGCCTGCTGGAAAGTCTCGCCGACCAGCTCGCTGTCGAAGTCCTGCGGCGGCGGGCGAACGAGGAGCACATCGCCGCGCTCGCGTTGCAGCGCAGTCTGCTGCCGGACGTGACGCCGGATATCGAGGGTCTCGACATCGCCGCGCGGTACGTGCCCGCGGACGGCGATCTCGGTGGCGACTGGTACGACGTGTTCCAGCTGCCGGACGACCGGGTCGGGATCGTGATGGGGGACGTCGCCGGCCACGGCCTGGTAGCGGCGGTCGTGATGGGACGGTTGCGAAGCGCGCTGCGAGCCTATGCCCTTGAGCACTCGGATCCGGCGGAAGTACTCCGCCTGCTCGACATGAAGATCTCCCACTTCGAAGCCGGCGCGATCGCGACCGTGCTGTACGCCGTCGCCGAACCGCCGTACGACCACTTCGTGATCAGCTCCGCCGGCCATCTCGCTCCGGTCCTGGTCACGGCAGAAGGCAGCGCGCAGGCGACGGATGTCGCGCCGGACCCACCCGTCGGGGTGCGCTTCTCGACCGACGTCCGCAGTCGGCACACGACGACCGTCAAACTGCCGGTGGGTGCGTCGCTGTGCTTGTTCACCGACGGCCTGGTCGAGCGTCGGCCGGCCCGAGGCGACCTCGACGCCGACCAGATCGGCGACGGGCTTCGCCGACTGCTTCACCTGGCCAGACCGGGCAACGCGGACACCGCGTGCACCACCGTTCTGACCGAGCTGGTGGGCGAAGATGTCACCGAAGACGACATCGCCATCCTCATCGTGAGGCGCCTGACCACGAGCTGAGTGCTGCTATCTGCGGGAGTACTGCCCCCGCTGGCATTAGTGGGCTGAGTCGAGCTCACAGTGCAGATCTGCGGTCAGCTCAACCGGGAGGGCCAGATCCGCCCACACCTGCTTACCGGTCTGGGTCGGTGAGATACCCCAGTCGAGGCTGAGGCGCTCGACAATCTGAAGCCCACGGCCATGGGATGCGCTTGGAGGCGGATAGTGCACCTGCGGATATCCGTCGCCGTCATCCTCGACGCTGACTCGGACAGGCCGCGGTGGACGGTTAGGGCGATCAGCGTATAGGCGCAGCCGGCATTGACGGCGTTACTGACCAACTCACTTGCCACCAGGACGGCGTCGTCGATGCAGTCCTGGGCGTCGGGGCGTTCGCCGAGCACCTGAGCGAGCCATTGCGCGCCGAACCGCCGTGCCCCGGTCGCGGCGGCGGCGTCACAGAACAGTGACACCTCGCCTTGCCGGCACATATCCGCTCGTCATTCCTTCCGCGGTTGCTTATCCCCGTCAGGCGCTGTCCGTAGACGTCGTACCCGGCTGGAACCGCGCGACGCATGATTCGCGGCCGGATCGGGATGAGCTCGATGTCGAGGCCAACCGGGGCGATACGGTGACGCCATGAATTTGAAGTTGAAGCCGGACGGTGACGGGCGGTCCGTGCTTCATGTCAGCGGCGAGATCGACCTCCAGGTCGCCGACGAGCTGCGCGACGCCGGCATTGCCGCCGCCTCCAACGACGGCGTCGCGGTCGACCTGTCGCAGGTCAGCTTCATCGACTCCAGCGGCCTCGCCGCGCTCATCGAGATCAACAACGCGACCCAGGATGCAGGCCGGCAACTCACCCTCGTGAAGCCGTCTCGCACGGTACGACGCATCCTCGAGATCACCGGCCTCCACCCCGCATTCGTCGTCGTCGACTGAGCCGAGATCGTCGCCCGGTTGACGAGCGGTTACGCGCGGCGCGGGTGTCAAGTTCGCCGCCGGCCTGCCGATAAAATGGAGTGCGGCGGGTAACCCAGTCATGAGCGTCGACGACCCGCGCCCGACTACTGACGTCGACGCTGACCACGAGCCGTCGGCGCTGAGCGACGTCGACCAGATGACGTTCGGTCTGTACGTCGGCATCGCCATCGCCATCATGGGAATCGGCGCACTGCTACTGGCGAGCAAAGCACTCGCGATCGTGATTGTGCTGACCGGCGTGCTGCTCGTTGGCCTGATCGCCGAGCGCGCCGAACGGCAGCGACGACGGCTGCGAGACACGCTTGGCCGAGCACTCGACGAGCGCGCACATCGCGACCGAGTAGAGGCGACCGAGCGGGACCACCTGGCATCTCAACTGGACTTCTGGGCAAAGCACGACTCGTTGACCCAGCTACCGAACCGGGAGTGCTTCATCGAAGACATCGGCCAAGCGCTAGAGCATCCCGAGCCGTTCGTGGTCATGGCGGTGATGCTGACCGACTTCGGTCGGGTGGTCAGCAGCTACGGCGCGGTCGTCGGCGACCGCGTTTTGCGGGCGGTTGCGGAACGACTGAGCCGCAGCCTGCGAGGCAATGACACCGCGGGCAAGCTCGGTGCGGAGATCTTCGGCCTGCTGTTGCGCGGCCTGACAGAGGCGGACGCCCAGAATGCCGGCGACCGGCTCGTCGCGGTGCTGAAGGAGCCGGTGACTCTCGACGACCTCACGATCAGCGTGCATGCACAAGCCGGCTTGGTGGTGCGCAGCGACGGTGAGCTTCCCACCGCCGACGACTTGATCGACCGGTCCGAGATCGCGGCAGCAACTGCCCCATCCGGTGACTCCGCTCATCTGTTTGCGCCCGCCCTGCTCGCCGCCGCGGCTGAGCGCAACCGGCTTGAAGGAGACCTTCGCCGGTCGATCGTCGCGGGCGAGGTGGTGTGCTTCTATCAGCCGCTGTTTCGCAGCGCCGACGGTCGGATCGCCTCGTTCGAGGCGCTGGCGCGCTGGCGGCAACCGGACGGTGGCATGGTCGCGCCGGACCAGTTCATCCCACTGGCGGAGCGCTCGGGACTCATCGTTCCACTGGGCCTGTCCGTACTGACCCAGGCCTGCGACCAGCTCGGCACGTGGAATCGCGCCGGCGCCCGCGATCTGACGATGGCGGTCAATCTCTCGGCGCGTCAGCTTTTCGAGCCCGGCTTCGTCGAGGCGGTCCGGGACATCGTCTGGCGCAGCGCTTTGGACCCTGGGCACATCATTCTCGAGATCACCGAGAGTCTCGTCGTCGATGACAGTGAGGCAGCCCTCGCAACGCTGTGGCAGCTGCGAGGCCTCGGCCTCAAGCTCGCGGTCGACGACTTCGGCACTGGATACTCCTCGCTGTCGCGGTTGTCGGACCTGCCGATCGACGAGCTCAAGATCGACAAGTCGTTCGTCGAACGGATCAACGCACCGTCGGCAGACTCCGGTCCGATCGTCACGGCAACCGTGGCGATGGGCCACGCGCTCGGATTGACCGTCGTCGCCGAGGGTGTCGAGACGGAGGCGCAAGCAGCGTTCCTGCAGCACATCGGCTGCGACCTGCTGCAGGGCTATCTCTATGGACGCCCGCTCGACGCCGCTGACATCACGCCGGCACTGGCACAGGCGCAGTTCACTGGGGTCAACCCGTTCGGCATGCGGTCGCTGGAAACCGACCCTCCCGATCGAGCGATTCCCCGCGTTGCGCCAGCAGCTCAGACGAGCGCTGTCAGCCGAGTCATGGCTCGTTAGCGCAAGGGCGCGCGGGCCACTAACGTTCGGCTATGCCGACCAGCCGCATGGAGGCGTTCAGCGACGGTGTGATCGCGATCCTGATCACCGTCATGGTGCTTGAGCTGCACGATCCGCACGGCACCGACTGGAGCGCGCTGCGCAAGACCACGCCGACCCTGCTCACGTATGTCTTGAGCTTCATCTACCTCGGCATCTACTGGAACAACCATCACCATCTGCTGATGGCCACCGACAAGGTCGACGGGCTGGTGCTGTGGGCAAACCTGCACCTGTTGTTCTGGCTGTCGCTGGTGCCGTTCACCACCAGCTGGCTCGGCGAGAACCACTTCGCCACGATCCCGGTCGCGGTCTACGGCATCAATTTGCTCGCCGCCGCGTTCGCCTTCTACGGGCTGTCACGCGCGCTGGTACGAGTGCAAGGCCCGGACGGACTGCTCGCCGCGGCGATCGGCAACGACGTCAAGGGCAAGGTGTCCCCCGCGATCTATTCCGTCGCGATCCCGGTGGCGTTCGTCAATCGCTGGGTCGGCTTCGCCCTGTACGTCGTGGTCGCGCTCATGTGGCTGGTCCCCGATCGCCGGGTCGAGCGGACGATCGCGGCCGGTCTGCCAGGCGCGGGTCGCGACACCGCGGCGACCGGTTGAGCTGTCCGGTCAGTCCGGCTCGACCTCGCTGACCGGCTCCGGAGTGATCCGCCCCCCGGTCACGAACCGCACGCCGGCGATTCGCCGTTCGTATGGTCTGCGCATTATGTTCGCTTCACAGCCGTTTTATACGGAGATGATGGCAGCTGAACGCCGACCTCATCCGTCGTCTGGGAGGAACTACGATGCGCCAGTCTCGAGCCCGCTTCACCGCCATCGCCGCTTCGCTCATCGCCGTCGCTGGCGTCGGGGGCGCGGTCGCCTTCACCCCGTCGGCCGGCGCCGCGGCTTCGACCGGCCTCGTCGTCAACGAGGTGTACGGCGGTGGCGGCAACAGTGGCGCCACCTATACCAATGACTTCATCGAGCTGGCCAACCGGGGATCGGCCACTGCGAGCGTCGACGGCTGGTCGGTGCAGTACATCTCGGCCAGTCCCGGCGCAACGACTACTTGGCAGGTCACTCCGCTGTCCGGCTCGGTCTCCGCTGACGACCTCTACCTGATCGGCGAAGCGGCCGGAGCCGGCGGCACCACCGCGCTTCCGACCACCCAGGCCACCGGCGCCGTCAACCTGTCCGGCACGTCTGGGACCGTCGCCCTCGTTGACGACGCGACCGCGTTGACCTGCAAGACAGCCGCGGACTGCGCGGCCGATTCCAGCATCGTCGACCTTGTCGGTTACGGCAGCGCCGTCATCCACGAGGGCGGCAGCGATGCACCGGCGACGGACAACACCACCTCCTCGCAGCGCCTCAGCGGGCCGGACTCGGACAACAACGGCACGGACTTCAGCACCGCCACGCCGACACCCGGCGCAGCGAACTCCGCCAGCAGTGGTGGCGGCACCGGCACGCCCGGCCCGCTGCGCATCCACGACATCCAAGGGACGACGTGGCTCTCGTCCCAAGCGGGCAAGACCGTCACCGACGTACCCGGCATCGTGACCGGCGTACACGGAACCGGCTCGAGCAAGGGTTACTGGTTGCAGGACGCCAACCCCGACGCCAACCCAGCCACCAGCGAGGGCATCTTCGTCTTCACCGACAGCGCCCCGACGGTGAAAGTCGGCGACAGCGTGCTGGTTTCCGGAAAGGTCAGTGAGTTCTACCCGCTGGCCAGCGGCGACACCGTGGCCGCGACGTCGAACCTCTCGATCACCGAGATCGATGCGACGTCATCGACCACGCTGTCCAGCGGCAATCCGCTGCCGGCGCCGATAGTGCTCGGTCCGTCGACGGTGCCGGCCACCTACGCTCCCGACCTCGGCGGCGCCAACATCGAGTCGACATCGATCACCCCGTCGCGTTCCGCGCTCGACTACTACGAGTCGATCGAGGGAATGCGCGTCGAGGTCGACAACGCCCGCGTCGTCGGCCCGTCCGACTCCTTCGGCGAGCAATACATCACCACCAAGCCGGACCAGCTGACCAGCTACCGCGGCGGGACGATGCTTCGGGCCGAGAACGCGACGCCATCCGGCCGGCTCGAGGTCGTGCCGGTCGACGGCAGCAACCCAGAGGTCAACGTCGGGGACGTCTTCGGCGGACCGACGATCGGTCCGATCGACTACTCGCTGTTCGGTGGCTACCTCATCGCCGCGACGACTCTCGGCACGGTCGAGCACAATAACCTGCCGCCGGTCGTGGCGAACGGGCCAGGACGTAAGCAGCTCTCGATCGCGACGTACAACGTCGAGAACCTCGCGGCGACAGATCCGGCGAGCAAGTTCCAGGCGCTTGCACACGGCGTGGTCACCAACCTCGCGGCGCCGGATGTCATTGCGGTGGAGGAGATCCAGGACAACGACGGTGCTACGGACGACGGTGTCGTGGCGGCTGATCAGACCCTGACCAAGCTCACGGCCGCGATTACTGCGGCCGGCGGGCCGTCGTACAGTTGGCGGCAGATCGACCCGGTCAACGACCAGGACGGCGGCGAGCCGGGCGGCAACATCCGGGTCGCGTTCCTCTACAACCCCAAGGTCGTCTCGTTCGTCGATACCGGCTCTTCGACCGTGGACCGCTCCACGACCGGCACCCAGGTCGAGAAGCGTCACGGTGAGCCCGCGCTGACGCTCTCACCCGGGCGTCTCGACCCGACGAACCCGGTCTGGACCTCGAGTCGCAAGCCGCTGGTAGGCGAGTTCCGGTTCAACAGCAAGGACGTCTTCGTCATCGCCAACCACTTCGATGCCAAGCTCGGCGACCAGAACGCCGACGGCCGGTTCCAGTTCCCGGCGCAAAGCTCGGCGACGCAACGCGCCGGGCAGGCGCAGGTCGAACACGACTTCGTTGGCAAGCTGCTCGCGATCGACAAGCGGGCCGACGTGGTTGTCGTTGGCGACCTCAACGACTACCAGTTCAGCCCCGCGTTATCGGTGCTGAAGACCGGCACAGCGGACGGCTCCGGACCCTCGACACTGACCGATCTGATCACCACGTTGCCGGTCAACCAGCAGTACACCTACGACTTCGACGGCATCTCCGAGGTGCTCGACCACATCCTGGTGACCAAGGGAATCCGCAAGTACGACTACCAGGTCGTCCATGTCAACTCGGAGTACGCCAACCAGGTCAGCGACCACGACCCGCAGGTCGTCGACGTCACGCCGTAGCCCGCCCCGGGCCGCGTACCTCCGTACGCATGTGCCATTGGTGGGGCCAGGGCCCCACCAATGTGCCATGCGCGGGGTTATGGCACCACCGATGGCACATGCGCGGGGATGGTTGGCACGGTTAGGGGATCGAGGCTGGGACGGCCGGCAGCTGATGCGCGGCGAGCCAGCCCGGCAGGGCGGCCGCCGGCATCGGCTTGGCCAGCAGGAAACCCTGCGCGATGTCACATCCCAGATCGGTCAACGCCGCCAGGATCTGCTCGGTTTCGACACCCTCGGCAACGACTTCGAAGCCGAGGTTGTGCGCCAGGTCCACCACCGATCGGACGATCGCGGCGTGCGACCGGTCGGCGAGCATGTCGAGCACAAAACCCTTGTCGATCTTGACCTCATGCAGCGGAAGCGTCGATAGATAGCTCAGCGACGTCTGGCCGCAGCCGAAGTCATCAAGGCTGATGCGGACGCCGGCGGCAACCAGCCGCCGCAGCGTGCTGGCGGCGTGGTCGGGATCGGCGAACAGCGCAGTCTCGGTGATCTCCAGCAGCAGCCGCTCAGCAGCAACCCCTCTGGCCGCGAGCGCGTCCAGGACTCCGTCTGCGAAGTCCGGCCGCGACAGATTGCGGGCCGAGATGTTGACGGCGACCGACACCTCCACACCGGCGCCCCACCGGTTGAGCTGCGCGAGCGAGGTCGCCAGCACCCAGCGGGTCAGCGAGTCGATGATGCCGGTCTGCTCGGCGATCGGAAGAAACGCATCGGGATAGAGCAGGCCCCGATCGGGGTGGTTCCAGCGAACCAGCGCTTCGACCGCGATGATCTCGCCGGTCGAGATCGCTGCCTTCGGCTGATAGTGCATCACCAGCTCATCGGTCGCGATGGCGCGTCTGAGCTCGGCGACCAGCGCCAGCTTGGAGGAGTCATAGGTGTCCAGCACCGCCTCGTAACGAGCGACGCCGCGGTGGGCGGATTTCGCGTCGTACATCGCGACATCCGCGTGCTGCAACAGGGTGTCGGCGGTGTCGCCGTCAGTCGGGGAGACGGCGTATCCGATGCTCGCCTCCGGGGCGATCGGCAGGCCGCTGATCTCGATCTCCTGCTGGACCAGCTGGCGGATATCCTGCAACGCCGACCGGAGCGCCCGCGGGTCGCCGCGATCGCTGAGAATCAGGCCGAACTCATCGCCGCCGAGCCGCGCCACGGTGTCGTCACCGACAGCGACTTCAAGCCGGCGGCCGAGCTCGACGAGCAGGGCGTCGCCGTTGCTGTGGCCGAGGGTGTCGTTGACCTCCTTGAACCGGTCAAGGTCGAGTACGGCGATGGCAATCTCGGGACCACCGCGGGCAGCGTCGTCGAGCGCCTCCACAACCCGGCGATGGAACAGCTCGCGGTTGGGCAGGCCGGTCAGCGCGTCATGTTCAGCAAGGTGGGCATTGCGGGCGACCTGGGCTCGCAGCCGGCGGGTCGCGGACAGCGAGATCGCGGCGAGCAATAGATAGAGCACGGCCAGACCGAGGCCGAGGTCGCGATAGAGCGCCCCGAGCCCGGCGGTCACGTCGTGAGCGATTGGTGTGTACGGCAGGTAGACCTCGAGCACACCGACGCGACGGCCGTTCACCGAAAGCGGGCGGTAGACCTCGGCGACCCTGATGCCCTGCGGGCCGTCGGGATTGTCGTCGGCGTCGAGCCTGGTGATGTCGGCGACGACCTCACCGTGTGCGGCGTCAAGTGCCTCGTCGTCCGCGGTGTCGTTCAGGCCAGTGCCGTCGCTGGAGTAGACCACCTTGCCGTTGAGTGCGCGCACCCGCAGCCGGACGATTTCACCGGTCGAGACAGCTTCGTTGCTCATCCGCTTGAGGCCTACGGTCTCGGCCGGCTGCAGACCATTTCGCAGGTCATGCGCGTCGAGCAGTGGCTCGACCGCGGTGTGCGCCAGCAACGCCGCTTCGGCCTGGCCCTCGGACAGGCCGCGCTCGTTCGCGTCCTGACGATAGGTGTCAGCAAGCACAAGGCCGAGCGCGAGCACCGGAACCAGACTGGCGATCACGTACGTGGCAAACAGCCGCGACGCCGAGCGGGGCGTCGCAGCCTGCGACTTCATAGCCGGTATGTCGGCGTATCGGGCGAATTTCTGAATCACTCGTTCGGCCCAACTGCCAACACCCGTACGCATGTGCCATCAGTGGGGCTACGGCGCAGTCAATGGCACATGCGCGGGGTGATAGCCCCACTGATGGCACATGCGTACGTGTTCGTTACTGGTGGTACGTCGACAGGAAGTCGCCGAAGCGGGTGATCGCGTCGGTGAGCACCTCGACGGACGGCAGCGTGACGATCCGGACGTGGTCGGCATCGGGCCAGTTGAACCCGCGGCCGTGAGTGATCAGGATCTTCTCGGCCCGCAACAGGTCAAGAGCCATCCGCTCGTCATCGACGATCGGGTAGGCCTCGGGATCGAGCCGCGGGAAGACGTACAACGCACCTTGGGGCTTGGTGCAGCTGACCCCGGGGATCGCATTGAGCAGCTCCCAGGCGACGTCGCGCTGCGCGAGCAGGCGGCCGCCCGGAAGGATCAGGTCGTTGATGCTCTGGTAGCCGCCGAGCGCGGTCTGGATCGCGTGCTGCGACGGCACGTTCGGGCACAGCCGCATGTTCGCGAGCACCGACAGCCCGGCGATATAGCTCTGGGCGTGCTCCTTCGGCCCGCTGACCACCACCCAGCCGGCGCGGAACCCCGCCACGCGGTAGGACTTCGACAGCCCGCCGAAGGTCAGGCAGAAGACATCGGGGGCAAGTGAGGCGAGGACGGTATGGGTGGCGCCGTCGTAGAGAATCTTGTCGTAGATCTCATCGGCCAGCACCACGAGGTCGTGCTGGCGGGCGAACTCCACCAGCGCCTCCAGCGTCGCTCGCGGATAGACCGCGCCAGTCGGATTGTTCGGGTTGATGACGACCAGCGCCTTGGTTCGGTCACTGACCTTCGCGGCGAGGTCGTCGAGATCGGGCAGCCAGTCGTCCTGCTCGTTGCACCGGTAGTGCACCGCGTTGCCACCGCACAGGCTGGTGACCGCCGTCCACAGCGGGTAGTCGGGAGCCGGGATCAGCACCTCGTCGCCGTCATTGAGCAGCGCCTGCAACGTCATCGAGATCAGCTCGCTGACGCCGTTGCCGAGATAGATGTCGTCGACGCCGACATCGTCGAGCCCGTGCAGCTGGTAGTACTGCTCGACCGCGGTACGAGCGGAGAACAGCCCTTTGGACTCGCTGTATCCCTGTGCGGTCGACAGGTTGCGGGTAACCGCCTGCAGGATCTCTTCTGGCGCCTCGAAACCGAACGGCGCCGGGTTGCCGATGTTGAGCTTCAGGATCCGGTGGCCCTCGGCCTCCATCCGGGCCGCTTCGTCAAGCAGCGGTCCACGTACGTCGTAGGCGACTCCTCGCAGCTTGTCGGATTGGCGAAGATCCATACGTTGAGCCTACGTGCGAGGCGGTGATCAGCCGCACTGATTTTGCGATGGTCGGCCACCCGGACACGCCAGAAAGCCGTACCACTCTGGGGTGGCACGGCTTGGTGGCTTTGGCGACGCGACGCCACTGGGCTGGCGGCGCGGAGCGGCTAGTTAAGGTGGCTCAGGTGGTGCGCTGCTGCGGCACGCCCGCGAGCAACGAGCGAACCTCCGCCTCGCGGTAGCGGCGGTGGCCACCGAGGGTGCGGATCGAGGTCAGCTTGCCGGCCTTCGCCCAGCGAGTGACGGTCTTGGGGTCGACGCGAAACATCGTCGCGACCTCGGCAGGTGTGAGCAACGGCTCAGCGTCGGCGGTGCGAGTGCTCATCGTGAACTCCAGGGTTTTGCGACCGTAGTACCGGTCGATCAGTGTCCATAGTGCAGATTCGGCGCGATGTCCGGTATGGCCCATCAGAACCATCTTTGTTAGCCGGGTAACTAGTCCTGATTGCCCGATTTCGGACCGAAAACGTCCCGGCGGGTCAA
The DNA here is from genome assembly GCA_036268295.1 of Mycobacteriales bacterium. Taxonomy (GTDB): domain Bacteria; phylum Actinomycetota; class Actinomycetes; order JAFAQI01; family JAFAQI01; genus DATAUK01. Next base: position 11,635 of record DATAUK010000032.1, read on the forward strand.
TTCGCGTGCTCGAGAGCGGCGATCGTCCGCCAGCGAGTGATCACCTTCTCGTAGCACTCGCCGGCCGCTCGGACGTCACCAACGGCGAGTCGTTCGAGCGACTCGCTGACCTCGGCGACCGACGTGTCGGCCGAGAGCGACTCGTCGTCGAAGAGGTGAACCAGCCCGCCGTAGTCGAGCTCGACCAGGGAATGCGGATGGAACTCCTCGAGCCAGCGGCCGATGTCTTCGATCGCCGTCGTCGCGGGGCCCTCGTCGAAGACCTTGCGCACGATGCGCAGCGCCTGGGCGACCCGGCGGCGGGCCCGTGACATCGCGGTCAGGTAGACCAAGGCGCGGTCCAGGCCGCTGCCGTCCGCACCGCCGCCGGCCCGGCGGTCACCGAGCACCAGTCGCCGCTCCTGCGCCTCGAACACCGAGAACCAGGCGATCGGCACCTGCCAGGTCGCGGTCATGATGCCGGCCTTGATCTCGGGATTGCTGGCGACCCAGGCATCGCGGGCGTCATCAGCAGCGGCGCTGAGTGCGGGCGGGAAGAAGGCGTCGCGCAACTCGTCCGGCAACTCCGAGCGGAAACTGTCGAGCGCATCCCAGGCCCGCAACTGCAGCCGCCACGGGCAGACGTAGGTAAGGCCGTCGAGATGGCGGACATAGGCCTGGTCGATGCCGTCGGTCAGGCTCAGCCGAGGCGGCATCGAGAGCACCGCCGACAGTGCGACCTCGTGCTCGCGCGCCATCTGTACCGGCCGGCTCGGCAGGTCACCTTGCGCGACGTAGGCCTGCCATCGCGCCCGCTCGGAGTCCGGCAAGCCAGACATCGGCTCGTAGATCCGCAGGTGGGCGGCGTATCCCATCACGCTCGCCATCCTGCCACGCGTCAGAACGCCGGCGGACCGGGTCTAGCCTCTGATGATGTGAGCGTCTTCGAGGCCGGCTCATCCCATGAGCAGGTCGTCTTCTGCAACGACCCGGCCAGCGGCCTGCGCGCCATCATAGCGATCTACTCCACCGCGCTCGGGCCCGCCCTCGGCGGCACCCGGTTCTACCCCTACCGTAGCGAGGACGACGCTCTCGACGACGTACTAAACCTGTCACGGGCGATGGCCTACAAGGCGGCCTGCGCCGGGCTCGACCTCGGCGGCGGCAAGGCCGTGATCATCGGCGACCCGCAGCGCGACAAGACCGAGGCACTGCTGCGGGCGTACGGCCGGTTTGTTCAAGCGGTCGGCGGGCGCTACTACACCGCCTGCGATGTCGGCACCTACGTCGAGGACATGGACATCGTCGCTCGCGAGTGTTCGTACGTCACCGGCCGGTCACCCGCGTACGGCGGCGCCGGTGACTCCTCGATCCTGACCGCGTTCGGTGTCTTCCAAGGGATGCGGGCGGCGGCGCAAGTCGCATGGGGTTCACCGACGCTGCGCGGCCGCCGGGTCGGGATCTCCGGCGTCGGCAAGGTCGGCCACCACCTCGTCGAGCACCTGCTCGCAGACGGCGCCTCGATCGTGATCTCCGATGTCGCGCGCGAAGCCGTCGACCGGGTACGGGTGGTGCACCCAGAGGTCGACGCGGTCGATCCCGACGCGCTGCTGGTCGAGCCGATGGACGTCTATGCCCCGTGCGCGCTCGGATCAGCGCTCTCGGACGAGACCGTGCCGGCGCTGTCGGCGCAAATCGTGTGCGGCGCCGCCAACAACCAGCTCGCCCATCCCGGCATCGAGAAGCTGCTCGAGGCGCGCGGCGTGCTCTACGCCCCGGACTACGTCGTCAACTCCGGCGGCCTGATCCAGGTCGCCGACGAAATCGCCGGCTACAGCGAGCCCCGGGCCCGGGCCAAGGCAACCGGCATCTACGACACGACACTGCGCATCTTCGCGCTCGCCGCCGAGGAGGGCGTGCCGCCGTCGGTGGCCGCCGACCGCCTCGCCGAGCGGCGGATGGACCAGATCGGGGCACTTCGCCGGGTCTGGTTGCCCACCCGCTAGGGCCGGCACGTTATCCTGGACGCCAGGTTCGGGTACGCCGAATCTTGTCGAACACGGCTGACTCGACACGGGTCGGCCCGGCGCACGAGGGGGTCGAGCCAATGGGGCGCGGCCGAGCCAAGGCAAAGCAGACCAAGGTTGCTCGCGAGCTGAAGTACTCCAGCGGCGGCACGGATCTGGATCGCCTGCAGCAGGAGCTAGCCGCCGAGCGCGGCGGGAGCTACTCCACCAGCACACCGTCCTCGGAGGACTCCGACGACGACGATCCCTACGACGAAGACGACAAGTAGCGCCCGATCCTTGCGTGATCTTGACGCAGAGTGTCTTACTCGGGCTCCGCAAGACACGCTGCGTCAAGATCACGGGAAAAGCGGGCCGGCTCGAAGGCCGGTTTTCTCCTGGTGAGCGCTTTGGTTTTGACCTAAGGCCGCAGCGAGAGGGCCTCGCCGCAGACCCACGCTTCGACCCCGCGGGCGCGTAACAGCTCGAGCGCCTGGTCGGCAACGTCGGACGACACGAGCGCGAGCATTCCGACGCCGAGGTTGAACGCCCGTTCCATCTCCTCCGGCGCGACGTTGCCGCGGTCGGCGATCAGGTCGAAGATCGGCGGCGGCGTCCACGTTCTACGGTCGATCACGGCACGTACGCCGGCCGGCAGGATCCGATCGAGGTTGGCCTGCAGCCCGCCACCGGTCACGTGCGAGAAGGCGTGGACCTCCAGCGCCGCAGCCATCGCGAGGCAGTCGCGGGCGTAGATCCGGGTCGGAGTGAGCAGGACCTCGCCAAGCGGCTCGCCGAGGTCGGCGGTCGAGTCGAGCGCGAGCCGACCGACCGACAGCAGCACGTGGCGGGCGAGGGAGTAGCCGTTGGAGTGCAGGCCGCTCGATGCCATCGCGACGACCGCGTCGCCGGCGCGCACCCGGTCGGGGCCGAGCAGGTCCTCGGCGCGCACCATCCCGGTCGCGGCACCTGCGAGGTCGTAGTCGTCGGGCCCGAGCAGACCGGGATGCTCGGCGGTCTCGCCGCCGATCAGCGCGCAACCCGCGAGAGCACAGCCGGCGTCGATGCCGGCCACGATGTCGGCGATCCGCTCCGGGACGACCCGGCCGCAGGCGATGTAGTCAGTCATGAACAGCGGCTCGGCGCCGCAGACCACGATGTCGTCGACCACCATGCCGACCAGGTCGTGCCCGATGGTGTTGTGGCGGTCCATCGCCTGCGCGATCGCGACCTTGGTGCCGACCCCGTCGGTCGAGGTCGCGAGCAGCCGGTCGGCATCGATGCGAAACAGCCCGGCGAAGCCGCCGAGGCCGCCGACTACTTCCGGCCGGGTCGAGGTCAGCCGCGCCTTGATCAGCTCGACCGCCCGCTCGCCGGCCTCGATGTCGACCCCGGCGCAGGCGTACGTCGCGGCGCCTTCGGTCGGCTCGGTCACGTCGTCACGAGTCAGGGACGCTGGAGGGCGTCGGCCGCACCGACCCCCGGCAACAGCTGCTCGAACGACGGCTCATCAGCCCGGTCCGGCGAGCCGGCATCGGGCTCGACGACCCGCGAGATGCCTTCGAGCATGTGCTTGCCGAGCAGCTCGGGCGCCGGCAGCTCGATCGGATAGTCGCCGGTGAAGCAGGCCCGGCACAGCTTCTCGGCCGGCAGCGTTGTCGCCGACACCAGCTCCGCCAGCGAGATGTAGCCGAGCGAGTCCGCGCCGATCGAAGCGCAGACCTGCTCGACGGTGAGGCCGTTCGCGATCAGCTCGGCGCGCGAGGCGAAGTCGATGCCGTAGAAGCACGGCCACTGCACCGGCGGTGAGGAGATCCGCACGTGAACCTCGCGGGCGCCGGCTTCGCGCAACATCCGCACTAGAGCGCGCTGGGTGTTGCCTCGGACGATCGAGTCGTCGACGACGACCAGCCGCTTGCCCGCGATCGTCGAACGCAGCGGGTTGAGCTTGAGCCGGATTCCGAGCTGGCGAATCGTGTTGGATGGCTGGATGAAAGTCCGCCCGACGTAGGCGTTCTTGACCAGACCCAGGCCGTACGGAATGCCACTCGCCTCGGCGTACCCGACCGCCGCGGGCGTGCCGCTCTCCGGCACCGGGATGACCAGGTCTGCCTCGGCCGGATGCTCGCGCGCCAACCGACGACCGACCTCGACCCGCGTCTCCTGCACCGAGCGGCCGGCGATCGAGGTGTCCGGCCGGGCGAGATAGACGTACTCGAACAAGCAGCCCTTGGGGGTCGCCTCGGCGTAATGCTGGGAACGCAGGCCATGCTCGTCGACGGCGATCAGCTCACCCGGCTCGACCTCGCGGACGAACGACGCACCGACGATGTCCAGCGCCGCGCTCTCGCTCGCGACGACCCAGCCGCGCTCGAGGCGACCCAGCACCAGCGGCCGCACGCCGTGCGGATCACGAGCGGCGTAGATCGTGTGCTCATCCATGAACACCAGCGAGAACGCGCCGCGCAGCGCCGGCAGCACCTCCATCGCGGCGGCCTCGAGCGACAGATCAGGGTGCTCTGCCAACAGCGCCGTGATCAGGTCCGAGTCGCTGGTGGCTCTTGGGCCCTCCGACTGCGAGTGGTCATCAGCGACGGCCGCCGCAAGATCCGCGGTGTTGGTCAGGTTTCCGTTGTGACCCAACGCGATTCCGCCGCCCTGCCGGGACGGACGGTACGACGGCTGGGCGTTTTCCCAGGTGCACGAGCCGGTCGTCGAGTAGCGGGTGTGGCCTATCGCGAGGTGGCCGGAGAGCGCGCCGAGGATCGGCTCGTCGAAGACCTGGGCGACCAGGCCGAGGTCCTTGTAAACCACGACCGCGCTGCCGTCCGAGACCGCCATGCCCGCCGCCTCCTGGCCACGGTGTTGCAGGGCGTACATCCCGTAGTAGGTGAGCTTGGCGACCTCCTCACCCGGCGCCCAGACCGCGAAGACACCACAGGCGTCTTTGGGTGGGGCTTCGTCGGGGATGCAGTCGTCGGGGATGCAGAACTCGGTTGGATCTAGCGCCACCGACCGGGCTCCTTGTCGTCGTCGACGCAGGTGTTGCTCGAGGCTCTCAGTGTAACGGTGCCATCTCCGGCTTGCCCCGCCGCCGCGACGGTGCTACGACATGCAGACCAATAATCTCCTCGCTTGGGTGGGTCGGTGCGGGTTCTGGTCGTGTATGGCTCGTCGCGGGGTGGCACCGCCGAGCTGGCACACATGGTCGCCGAGGCCTTTGTCACGCGCGACATTCTGGCCGACGTCGGCGACTCCGCAGATGTGGACGACATCGGCGACTACGACGCGGTCGTACTCGGCGGCGCGCTTTACAACGGTCGCTGGCACCCCGATGCCAGCTGGTTCGTCGAGCGCAACCTCGAAGACCTACGGCAGCGTCCGGTCTGGTTCTTCAGCAGCGGGCCACTCGATGACTCAGCTCGGGACGGCGCGATGGCTCCGGTCGACCAGGTCCAGGATCTGGCGCGACGGGCCGACATCCGCGGCCACATGACCTTCGGTGGCGTGCTCGAGAAGCGACCGTCGAGGTTCCTCTCGGCGCTGCTTGCCTGGGGGAAGCCGGGCGACTTCCGCGATCGCGAGCATGTCGAGGAATGGGTCGAGCGCATCATCGCCCGACTCGGCGAGCCGCTTGCGGAAGCGACCGCGGCCGACACCGAGACCGCGACCGGTGACGAGCCGGAGCCGCCGAAACGCGCTCGTCGCCGGCTGATCCATGCCCACGGTGGCGACGACGACCTCGGCCTCGACGTACTCGCCGGCTCCTAACCCCGCGCATGTGCCATCAGTGGGCCCAGGGCCCTACGCATGTGCCATCGGTGGGGCTATAGGCCCATCGATGGCACATGCGCGGGGTTAGGACAGGACGGGGAGGTACGGCGAGAGGTCGGCTCGTTCGCCGCTGGCTCGGACCAGGCCGGCGCTGACGGCGTCGGCCCAGGCCATCCGGCCGGTCGCCAACTCGACCCATGGCACCGGATCGGTTTCGACCACGTTCGCCGGTGTCCCTCTGGTGTGCCGCGGCCCTTCGACGCACTGGATCGCGGCGTACGGCGGCACCCTGACCTCGACGGTGCGACCGGGCACCCGCTCGGCGAGAATGCCGGTCAGCATCCGACACGAGATGCCGAGCGCCTGCCGGTCGATCGTCAGCGGCTCCAGATCGGGCAGCGAGGCGGCGAGGTCGAGGCTGTGCACGACCAGCTCATTGACCCGGGTGGTCATCAGGTCACTGAGTCGAAGCGGTCCGCGCCGACCGGGGACGACCGGGTCGCCCGCAACCGATGCCAATACACCGAGCAGGTCGGCTCTCGCGGCGGCGGCATTGACCAGGACAGCGGCGGGGTCGAGACCAGCCGCGCTCTCGCGGTCACGGGCCGCGATCTGCGCGCCGGCCGCCAGCCACGCCGAGGTGTAGCCGGCGATTGACAGCGGCGCATCGGTCACCGGCCCGGTGGCGAGTGCGCGCACGACGACCGAGGTCATGTCGGTCGCGTGAAATCCGAGCTCCCGCACCGACCAGCCCGCGAGCCGCGACCGCCGATCCCACGCGCTTGCGGGAATTCCCGACAGCCAGGTCACGAGTAGCGACTGCTGCACGGCGTACGCCGACTGCAGCTCGTCGAGTCTGGTCATTAGCCGAACAGCGCGGGCAGCGTTCCTTCAAAAGCCGCACGCAGCTCGTCGAGCCCGAGGTCGAACAGATCGCTGACGACAACCGCGTCACCGCCGGTCACGCCGAGCCGGGTCGCCGGCACGCCGTGCTCACCGGCCAACGCGAGCAGCGCCTCGGCATCGTCGGTGGTCACGATTGCGCGCGCTGCCGACTCGCTGAACAACGACGTGAAGGGATCGCCGATGACCTCGATGGTCGCACCAACCCCGTTGATCAGCGCCGCTTCAACCACCGCCTGGGCCAGCCCGCCCTCGGACAAGTCGTGCGCCGAGGCGACCAAGCCGTCGGCGGCAGCGCGGCGAAGCAGCGCCGCGAGCGACCGCTCGGCGTCGAGACGCACCGCTGGCGGTCGGCCACCGAGATGGCCATGCATGACCCACGCCCACGCCGAGCCGTCGAGCTCGTCGGCGGTCTCGCCGAGCGCAATGACGTGTTCACCTTCTCGACCAAACCCGCTGGGCACTCGCTTCGCGACATCGTCGAGGACAGCGAGTACGCCGATAACCGGCGTGGGGTTGATTGCCGTCGCGCCGGTCTGGTTATAGAAGCTGACATTGCCTCCGGTCACCGGGGTGCCCAATGCCCGACACGCCTCGGCCAGCCCGCGGGTCGCCTCGGCGAACTGCCACATCACCGCGGGATCCTCCGGCGAGCCGAAGTTGAGACAGTCCGTCACCGCAAGCGGAGTCGCACCGGCACACGCGACGTTGCGATAGGCCTCGGCCAAATTCAGCTGCGCGCCGTCGTGCGGATCGAGCTTCGCGAACCGGCCGTTGCCATCAAGGGCGAGGGCGATCCCACGCGAGGTGTCATCGCCGATCCGTACGACGCCGCCGTCATGCGGCATCGCGAGGACCGTGCCACCCATGACGTAACGGTCGTACTGCTCGGTCACCCATCGACGCGAGCACAGCTCCGGCGAAGCGGCCATGCGCAGCACCGTTTCGCGCAACGCTTCGCCGGTCGACGGTCTGGGCAGCGACGCCGAGCTGTCCGCCGCGAGCGCATCCTGCTCGAGGTCCGGTCGCTGAATCGGTCGGTGATAGACCGGCCCGTCGTCGGCGAGCGAACCGGGAACAACATCGACCACAGTCTCGCCATGCCAGGTGATGACCAGCCGGCCGGTGTCGGTGACGGTGCCAACCACTGTGGCGAGCGCGCCCCACTTCTCGCAAAGCGCGAGCACCGCAGCCACATTGGCCGGCTCGACGATCGCGAGCATTCGTTCCTGCGACTCGCTGGTCAGGATCTCGACCGGCACCATCGAGGCCTCGCGCAGCGGCACCTTCTCGAGTTCGACGTGCATGCCGCCGTCACCGTGCGCCGCGGTCTCCGCGAACGCGCAGGACAGGCCGGCCGCGCCAAGATCCTGGATGCCGGTGACCAGTCCGGCGTCGAACAACTCGAGGCAACACTCGATGAGGACCTTCTCGGCGAACGGATCGCCGACCTGCACCGCTGGCCGCTTGGTCGGGCTCTCGTCATCGAAGGTGGCGCTCGCGAGCACCGACGCGCCGCCGATGCCGTCCCGGCCGGTCTTCGCGCCAAGCAGGATGACAACGTTGCCGGTGCCCTTCGCCTGGGCCAACTGCAACCGATCATGCGGCAGGACGCCGACGCACAGCGCATTGACGAGGGGGTTGCCGGCGTACGTCGGATCGAAGCCAACCTCGCCGCCGATGTTGGGCAACCCGAGGCAGTTGCCGTAGCCGCCGACGCCGGCCACGATTCCTTGCACCAGCCGCTTGGTGTCGGGCGCCTCGGCCTCACCGAACCGTAGCGAGTCCATGACCGCGATCGGGCGCGCGCCCATCGTCAGGATGTCGCGGACGATGCCGCCGACGCCGGTGGCCGCTCCCTGATAGGGCTCGACGTAAGACGGGTGGTTGTGGCTCTCGACCTTGAACGTCACCGCGAGGCCGTCGCCGACATCGACGACGCCGGCGTTCTCACCGATCCCGACGAGCATCGCCTCACTCGATGGTGCGTTGTCGGCGAACTGCCGCAGGTGCACCTTTGACGACTTGTAGGAACAGTGCTCGCTCCACATCACGCCATACATCGCGAGTTCGGTATCGGTCGGGCGGCGGCCGAGAATCTCGAGAATCCGTTGGTATTCATCGTCTTTGAGGCCAAGCTCCGCGAACGGTTGGGCGACTTCGGTCATGCGGCGACCAGCGCCTTCAACAGCGAGGCGAACATCGTCAGGCCGTCGCTGCTCGGGCCGGTCAGCTCGTCGATCGCGTGCTCGGGGTGCGGCATCAGACCAACCACGTTGCCTGCCTCGTTTGCGATGCCGGCGATGTTGTTGAGTGCGCCGTTGGGGTTGTCGCCGACGTATCGGAAGACCACCCGGCCGGATTGCTCGAGCTCGTCGAGGACGACGGCGTCCGCGACGTAGCGCCCCTCGCCGTGCTTGATCGGGATCAGAATCTGCTCGCCCGCGGCGTACTGGTTGGTCCAGCTCGTCGACGGGTTCTCGACGGCGAGGACCTGGTCGCGGCAGACGAATCGAAGCCCGGCGTTGCGGACCAGCGCGCCGGGCAGCAGGTGCGCTTCACACAGCACCTGAAAGCCGTTGCAGATGCCGAGGACCGGCAGCCCGGCGCCGGCAGCCGCGACAATCTCGCCCACGACCGAGGAGAACCGAGCGATCGCGCCACCCCTCAGATAGTCGCCGTAAGAAAAGCCGCCCGGCAGGACGACCGCATCGACACCATGCAGATCGGCGTCGCCGTGCCAGAGCCGTATTACCTGGACTCCGGCTGCACGCACCGCGCGCGCCGCGTCTCGATCGTCGAGCGAGCCGGGAAACGTCACGACGCCGACGGTGATCGAGGCGGACACAGGCCCAAGGCTACCGGCGGCGCCGGGCATCGATCCGTTGCCCCGTCGGCGATTCACCAGGTCTGCGCAGCGGCTTAGTCCGGCGCGACGTGGACGGTGAAATCCTCGATGACCGGGTTGGCCAACATTGCCTCGGCGGCCAGCCGGGCAACCTCGAGCGGGTCACCGCCGTCGGCAACCTCGATCTCGAACCGCTTGCCCTGCCTCACCGAGGTCACGTTGTCGAAGCCGAGGTTCGGCAGCGCCCGCGCGATCGCCTGCCCTTGCGGATCAAGGATTTCCGGCTTCGGCATCACGTCGACGATCACTCGCGGCATGCGCCAACCCTAGCCGCCGGCCAACTACGCGCCGGACAGGTACGACGTGAAGCTCCGGCCGGTCAGGCGCTCGTAGGCATCGACGTACTTCTCACGGGTGCGGGCCACCACGTCATCGGGAAGATCGGGCGGCGGCGAGCTGCGATCCCAGCCTGAGTCGTCGGTCAGCCAGTCACGGAGATATTGCTTGTCGAAGGACTGCTGAGCGCCGCCGGGCGCCCAGGTGATGGCGGGCCAGAACCGCGACGAGTCCGGGGTCAGCACCTCGTCACCGAGGACCAGGTTGCCGTCGCGGTCGAGACCGAGCTCGACCTTGGTGTCGGCCAGGATGATGCCGGCCTCGCCGGCGAGATCGAGACCGCGGCGGTAAATGTCGAGGGTCACCGACCGCAACGATTCGGCCTGCTCAGCCCCGACCGCCGCGACCACCTCGTCGAAGGTCATCGCAGTGTCGTGCTCGCCGACCGGTGCCTTGGTCGTCGGCGTGAAAATCGGCTCCGGCAGCCGCGACCCGTCGCGCAGACCAGACGGAAGCGAGACGCCACACACCGACCCGTTCTCGTTGTAGTCGCGCAAGCCGCTGCCCGCGAGGTAGCCGCGCGCGACGCACTCGACGCTGACCATCTCAAGTCGACGGCAGAGCACCGAGCGGCCACGAAGCTGGTCCGCGAACGGCGCGAAGACCGCTGGATAGTCCTCGACCTTGGCTGTGACGACGTGGTTGGGCACGACATCGGCAAGCTGCTCGAACCACCAGAGCGAAAGCCCAGTGAGCACCGCGCCCTTGTCCGGGATCGCGGTCGGCATGACCACGTCGAAGGCCGACATCCGGTCGCTGGCGACCATCAGCAGCAGCCCGTCGCCCGCGGCGTAGAGGTCGCGAACCTTGCCGGCATGCACCCGCAACTCGTCGAGTCCGCTCAGGCCCGCCATTCGATCACTCCAGTCCCGCGACGCGGTCGAAGACCTCATCCAGCCGGTCGAGGTAGCGCTCCGGCCGGCAGACCTCATCGAGCCTGGCCTCGTCGAGCGGGCAGCCGACATCGGCGCCGTGCTTGCGCAACGTCTCGCGGAACGGCACGCCGCTCGACCAGGTCTCCATCGCGGCGGCCTGGGTGATCGCGTAGGCGTCCTCGCGGGACAGCCCCGACTCGACGAGCTCGAGCAGCACAGCGCTGGAGTAGATCAGGCCGCCGGTCGCGTCGAGGTTGGCCCGCATCCGGGGGCCGTCGACGACCAGCCCGTTGACCAGCCGCGAGGTCAGATGCAGCAGGTAGTCGGTGCCGATCGCGGCGTCTGGCAGTGCGATCCGCTCGACTGAGGAGTGGGAGATGTCGCGCTCGTGCCACAGCGGGATGCCCTCCATGACCGGCACGATCTGCGCCCGGACGATCCGGGCCAGGCCGCAGATCCGCTCACACAGGATCGGGTTGCGCTTGTGCGGCATCGCACTCGATCCCTTCTGGCCCGAGCCGAACGGCTCGGCCAGCTCGCGGACCTCGGTCCGCTGCCCGTGCCGCACCTCGAGTGCGATCGCCTCGCAGACCGTCGCGAGCACGCCGAGCGCCGACACCCACTCGCTGATGCCGTCGCGGATGACGACCTGGGTGGCAACATCGGCCGGGCGAAGTCCGAGCGATGCGGCGACATGCTGCTCAACCGCAGGGTCGATGTTGGAGTAGGTGCCAACCGCGCCGGAGATCTTCGCGACCCCGACGGCGTCGCGGGCCCGTAGCAGCCGGTCGCGGGAGCGGGCCATCGCGAACGCAAAGTCGGCGACCCGATGGCCCCAGACGTCGGGCTCAGCATGCACGCCGTGGGTGCGTCCGACCCGCAGCGTTGCACGATGCGTCAGTGCGTGGTCTCGCAGCGACGCGACTAGGGCAGAGGCCTTTGCTACCAACAGATCAGTGGCGTCGACGAGCTGTAGGGCAAGCGCAGTGTCGAGCAGATCGCTCGACGTCATGCCGTAGTGCACCCACGCCGCCGCCTCGCGGGGGGTGGTCGTGTCCGCCCACGCGGTCAGGAACGCGATCACGTCGTGCTGGGTGACCGCCTCGACTGCCTCGACGGCAGCCGGCGTCGGCGGCGGCGCGTTGCGCACCGGCTCGACCGCACGTTCCGGGACCGTGCCCGCCGCGGCGTGCGCCTCGAGCACGATGGTCTCGACCCGGCACCACAGCTCGTACTTGTGCGCCTCACTCCACACCCGGCCCATCTCGGGAAGTGTGTAGCGCTCGATCATGAGGTCTCCGGTCGTTCGGCTGCTGCCTCGTCTTTCGCAGCCGTGGCTGCGATATCGGTGCGGTAGTGCGCGCCGTCGATCCTGATCTTGGCAACCCCGGCGTACGCCGATTCTCTCGCAGCCGCCAATGACTCGCCCACCGCCGTCACCGAGAGCACTCGGCCGCCGCTGGTGACCAGCCGATCACCGTCGTACGCCGTGCCGGCGTGCAGCACGCTCGCGCCCTCAATCGCCTCGAGTCCGGTGATCGTGTCACCGGTACGCGGGTCGGCCGGGTAGCCGGCCGACGCGAGGACAACAGTGACTGCCGAGCCGGCCCGCCAAGTCAGCCGCGGTTGGGCGTCGAGCTCACCGGTCGCCGTCGCCTGCAGCAAACCGCCGAGCGGCGTCTCGAGCAAGGCAAGGACAGCCTGCGTCTCGGGGTCGCCGAACCGGACGTTGAACTCCACCACCTTGACGCCGCTCGAGGTCAATGCGAGGCCGACGTAGAGCAAGCCGGAGAACGGCGCGCCCCGCCGTGCCAGCTCGGCGATCGTCGGCCGCACCACGTGGGTCACCACCTGATCGACGAGATCCGGCGTCGCCCAGGGCAGCGGTGCGTAGGCACCCATGCCGCCGGTGTTCGGGCCAGCATCGTCATCGCCGACCCGCTTGAAGTCCTGCGCCGGCACAAGTGGCACAACCGTCTCACCGTCGGTCAGGCAGAACAGCGACACCTCAGGCCCGTCGAGATACTCCTCGATCACGACCCGGTGCCCGACGGCGTGGCGCTCGGCCTCGGCTTGGTCAAGGGTGACGATCACCCCTTTGCCGGCAGCGAGCTCGTCGTGTTTGACGACGTACGGCGGTGGCAGCCGGTCGAGGATGTCAGCGACCTCGCGCGGCGTCGTCGCCACCCAGTGCCCGGCGGTCGGCACGCCGGCGGCGGCCATGACCTCCTTGGCGAACGCCTTGCTGCCTTCGAGCTGCGCGGCCGCGGCACTCGGGCCGAAGACGTCGAAGCCGGCAGCGCGGAGCTCGTCGGCGACCCCGTCGACGAGCGGGGCCTCGGGGCCAACGACGACGAGGTCGGCCTCAACGCCCAGTGCCGTCTCGACCGCGCCGCGCAGCGGCAATGTTGTCGCGAGCGAGGCGATGCCGGGGTTGCCCGGCGCGCAGAACAACCCGCTGACCCACGGGTCGCGCGACAACGCCAGGCACAGCGCGTGCTCCCGGCCGCCGCCACCAATGACAAGCACCCGCACCGCGCGACGCTACTTCGCGGCCGGCGAGGCAAACGCGGCGACACGCGACTCCAGGCCGGCCCGCACCTGCGGCCAGTCGTCGATGATCACCGAGTAGATGACGCTGCTCCGCCACGACCCGTCGGCCCGCTTGATGTGTCGGCGGGCGATGCCTTCCCGGGTCGCGCCAAGTTTGGCGATCGCGGCCTGCGAGCGGGTGTTGATCAGGTCGGTGCGCAACTTCACCCGGCCGAGCCCGCAGTCCTCGAACGAGTGGCGGAGCAGCAGCAGCTTGCACTCCGGATTGACCGCTGTGCTCCACACCGACGGGGAGTAGGCGGTCCAGCCGATGTGCGCCTTCTCGTTGCCGACGTCGATGTCGCCGAGACTTGTGGTCCCCACGATGCGGCCGCCGGTCGCGTCGTCGGGGTCGATGAGGCGTACGACGTACATGATCCGGTTGTCCTCGCGAGCAAGCTGAATCGACTGCAACCAGTCGGTTGCCGACGCGGCCCGCGGCCGGTTTGCCGAGTAGGCCATCGCCCAGACCTGGTCGTCGTCGAGCGCCTCGAAAAGTCCCTCGGCGTCATCGTCGCGGGCCTGATCCAGCCGGACGATCCGGCCGATCAGGGCACGGCCGTCCGGAGCGATCGGTGTCGGTCTGCTGGCCATCAGACCAGCGCCCGGATCGCGACGGTCTCGTCGCGGTCCGGCCCGACCCCGACGACCGAGATCGGCGCGCCGCTCATGGCCTCGAGCGTCTCGACGTAGGAACGCGCCGGCTTCGGCAGCTCCTCGAGCGATCTCGCGCCGCGGATGTCGTCGTCCCAGCCGGGCAGCAGCTCATAGATCGGCGTCGCGTGGTGGAACTCGGTCTGGGTCATCGGCATCTCGTCGTGCCGGACGCCGCCGACGTCATAACCGACGCAGACCGGGATCTGCTCGACGCCGGTGAGAACGTCGAGCTTGGTCAGCACGAAGTCGGTGACCCCATTGACGCGCGCGGCGTAGCGCGCGATGACCGCGTCGTACCACCCGCAGCGGCGCGGCCGACCGGTCGTCACCCCGAACTCGGCACCCACGGTGCGCAGCCGCTCACCGTCGGCGTCGAGCAGTTCGGTCGGCATCGGGCCCTCACCGACGCGGGTCGCATACGCCTTCACCACCGCAACCACCCGGTCGATCCGGGTCGGCGGGATCCCCGAACCGGTGCAGGCCCCACCGGAGGTCGCGCTCGATGACGTCACGAACGGATAGGTCCCGTGATCGACATCGAGCATCGTCGCCTGGCCTGCTTCGAGCAAGACGACCTTGCCGGCGTCGAGCGCGTTGGCCAGCAACAGCGGGGTGTCGGCGACCATCGGCTGGAGCCGCTCGGTGTATGACAGCAGGTCGGTCACCACCTCGTCGACCGAGATCGCCTTGCGGTTGTAGACCTTCACCAAGATCTGGTTCTTCAGCTCCAGCGCGCCCTCGATCTTCTGGCAGAGGATCTTCTCGTCGAACAGGTCCTGGATCCGCACACCGAGCCGCGAGATCTTGTCGGCGTACGACGGACCGATGCCTCGCCCGGTCGTGCCGATCTTCGACTTGCCGAGGAACCGCTCGCCGACCCTGTCCATCAGCACGTGGTACGGCGTGATGACGTGCGCGTTGGCTGACACGACCAGCTTCGAGCAGTCGACGCCGCGCCCGGTGATCGCGTCGATCTCGCCGAACAGCACACCGAGGTCGACCACGACGCCGTTGCCGATCACCGGCGTGACGCCCGGGGTCAGGATGCCCGACGGCAGCAGGTGCAGCGCGTACTTCTCGTCGCCCACGACGATGGTGTGGCCGGCGTTGTTGCCGCCGTTGAATTTCACGACGAAGTCGACCTGCTCGCCGAGCAGGTCGGTGGCCTTGCCCTTGCCCTCGTCGCCCCACTGGGCTCCGAGCAGCGCTATTGCCGGCATCTGCGCCGTCCCTTCAACGCGGGCGATTCCCCGGACCTACAACAGCCGAAAGGCCCCGGTCGCAAGCGACAGGAGCCTCTTGCGGGGAAAGTTTACCCTCACGCCGCCAAACGTTGGGGCAGCATTTCGTCCAGTCAGCTCAGCGGAGCGGTGGGGTCACTGTCGTCGAGCAGCTGTTGGCAGCGTTGCGCCTCGTCGGACTCACCGATCGACGCGGCGGCACGACCGAGGGCGTGAACCGAGCGCAGAAAGCCCCGGTTCGGCTCGTGAGACCACGGCACCGGGCCATAGCCCTTCCAGCCGGCGCGACGCAGTCCGTCAAGGCCACGGTGATAGCCGACCCGGGCATAGGCGTAGGACTCGATGACCTCACCGGCCGCGAACGCCGCATCCGCCAACGCCGCCCAAGCAGCCGGGTACGACGGGAACCGCGCCGCGACGGCCGCCGGATCCTCGCCGCGCTCGAGCGCCTCCCGGGCCTCCGGGACGTCGGGCAGCAACGTCTCCGGCGGCTCACCGAGCAGGTTGTGCTGGTGGGTCATGCCGCGACCGGGGTCGAGCTCACCCGTAGACCCAGACCGAGGCGCCGACGGCAAGCCAGGGCGAGGAGTAGTAGTGCAGGACCGCGTCGTCGGTGATTCGCACGCAACCGTGGCTGTTCGGGTACGGCGGGACGTTGCCGCCGTCGTTGCCGTTGCCCTCGCCGTGGATCGCGTACCCGGTGTTGGTGAAGTACGACGGGTAGTAGAGCGTGCCGAGCTTGGAGACCCGGGTGCCGGTCAGCTTGTACTGGATCGTGAAGTGACCGGTCGGCGTAATCGCCCGCGACGTGCCGCCCTCAGAGTTCGTGTAGAGGTAGCCGCCGGCGGTCGAGGTGTCGAGGATGTGCGAGACGTGGCCGTTCTTGCCGAGCAGCAGGACCTGCTTGGCGATGTTCACCTCGACCTCGTAGGTGCCGGCGGTCGGGTACTTCAGCTTGATCTTCTTCGGGTGGTTCAGCGCGCTCCAGACCTTCGGTCCGGTCTCGCCGTCCGGGTGGATCCCCTGCACCTTCTCGAAGGCGGTGACGGCGTGCAGCGTGTCCCAGCCGTAGTCCCCGTTGCTCGCGCCGTCCCAGTAGTGCAACTTGGTCAGCCGCTTCTGAAGCGCCTTGACGTCGGGGCCCGAGCTGTCGAGCGTCAGGGTGCGGTGCACGACCTCGATCCGCATCGGCCTGCTCACCGAGCTCGCGTGCAGCCCGTCGTACCGGCTGACCACGCGGTAGCGCAGCTGGCCAAGCGAGGACGGCGTGATGGCGAACGAGTAATGACCTGACTCGACGGTGGAGTTGCGCACCGTCTTCCACTTCCCGCTGATGAGCTGCTGGAGGTAGACCTTCCCGGTGAGCTTCGGGTGGATCGTGCCCGAGATCGAGGTGCTCGACAGGACCGGGGCGGTGTGGACCGGCTCCAGCTGGAGGCGGGGTAGCACCCGCACCCGCTGCCGCTTGGTCAGCGTGCCGGCGTAGGCGTGGGTGCTGCGGAAGTTGACCCGGTAACGACCGTTCGCGGCGGGTTCGAGGCTCCAGCTGACCAGACCGGAAGAGTTGGTGAGCTTGTTCGGCGTGCCGGCGGCGTGATGCCAGACCTTGGAGCCGGACGCCTCGTGCTGCAGCGCGGCGGTCTGGCCGGCCACCGGCGAGCTGCTGTGCCGGATCGTCTCGTGCCCGGTCACCAACAGCTTGTGGCCGAAGGTCAGCTTGCTCGCCGACAGCGTTGTCGTACCCATCGTCGGGGTCTGGACCGTGAAGCTCTGGCCGGTCAGCGTGGTCGACGCCGCGACCGTCACCGTCCCGCTCTTCACCCCCGCCGGGACGACCGCCCTCAGCCGATTGCCGTTCACGAGCTTGATGTTCTTGGCCGGAACCCCGGCGAAGAACACGCCGGTCTCACCTGCGAACTCGTCGCCGGTGCCGACTAACGTCACGGTGCTGCCCTGCAGGCCGTACCGCGGAGTGACCGTGAAGGCGGGCGATGGGCTCGCGCTGGCAGCGGTGACAACGCCGCCGGTGGCGAGGCCGGCCACGATGAGCGCAGCACAACTGGAAACTGCGACAGCCCGCAGCGTGGACGACATGGTTCTCCCTGGGTAAGAACGTTTTCCCCTACTAAGAATACGTGTGCCGAGGGCGTTTCGTTGCCTCAACAACCTCAGGAGAGAACTTACGAACTGCCCAGGCTCAGTTCATCCGGGAGCCGGTGCTCTTGAGGTCCTCGCAGGCCTGCGTGACGCGAGCGGCCATGCCCGCCTCGGCAAGCCTGCTCCACACCCTTGGGTCGTAGGCCTTCTTGTTGCCGACGTCGCCGTCGACCTTGAGCACGCCGTCGTAGTTCTTGAGCATGTGATCGGCGATCGGCCGGGTGTAGGCGTACTGCGTGTCGGTGTCGACGTTCATCTTCACGACGCCGTAGCCCAGGGTCTCGCGGATCTCGTTGAGCATCGACCCAGAGCCGCCGTGGAACACCAGGTCGAACGGGTTGTCGACCCCGAGCTTCTTGCCGACGAACTCCTGGCCCTTTTGCAGGATCTCCGGCTTGAGCTCGACCGAACCCGGCTTATAGACACCGTGGACATTGCCGAAGACCGCGGCGAGCAGGTAGCGACCGCGTTCGCCGGGCGCGCCGAGCACCTCGGCGACCCGCATCATGTCCTTCGGCGAGGTGTAGAGCTTCTCGCTCTTCTCGTTCGAGATGCCGTCCTCCTCGCCACCGACCACCCCGATTTCGAGCTCGAGGATGGTGCGCGCCGCGATCGACATCGCGAAGAGCTCATCAGCGGTCTTGAGGTTGTCCTCGAGCTCGATGCCAGAGCCGTCCCACATGTGTGAGCCGAAGATCGGGTCACGGCCCGCCTTGACCCGCTCGATCGAGAGCTCGAGCAGCGGCCGCATGTAGCCGGCCAGCTTCTCCGGCGGGCAATGGTCGGTGTGCAGCGCGACGGTGACCGGATATTTCTCGGCGACGACATGGGCGAACTCGGCGAGCGCGACCGCACCGGTGACCATGTCCTTCAAGGTCGAGCCGGAAGCGAACTCCGCTCCGCCCCATGAGACCTGCAGGATGCCGTCGCTCTCGGCCTCGGCGAAACCGCGCAATGCCGCGTTGAGGCTGCTCGAAGAAGTGACGTTGATGGCCGGGTAGGCGAACCCGCCTGCCTTGGCCCGGTCGAGCATCTCGCCGTACACCTCGGGGGTGGCAATTCCCATCGCGGCATCTCCCTGGTCGTCCGGTCACGTCACTGCCAGCCGTTGCGGCGCGACATCGCTTCGGTTTCAGTATGAGACGGTAGCCTTCGGCCGTGCACCAGGACCTCGCGCTACTGAGTGCAATTTCGCCTTCGCACCTGCTGTCGACGTTCGGCGTGGTCGGTGTTCTCGTCGTGATCTTCGTGCAGCTCGGGCTGCTGGTCGGCTTCTTCCTCCCCGGCGACTCACTGTTGTTTCTCGCCGGCTACGCCACGAATCGACACAGCTCGCTCGGCTTTCACATGCCGTTGGGTTGGCTGCTGCTCGCTGCTGCCGGCGGTGCGATCGTCGGTGGCCAGCTCGGTTACGAGGTCGGGCGCCGCGCTGGAACCACGCTGCACGAGCGGCGGGACTCACGATGGTTCAGGAAGGCGTACGCCGAGCGCGCCCAGAAGTTCCTCAACCGATTCGGCGCCGGCCGGGCCGTCGTCCTCTCGCGGTTCGTGCCGGTCGTCCGGACCTTCACCAGCCCGATCGTCGGCGTCGCCGGCGTGCCGCTGATGTCATACACACCGGCGAACATCATCGGCGGGCTGATCTGGACCGCGCCGATCATTCTGCTCGGACACTGGCTCGGCCACATCAGCTTCATCCGCAAGTACGTCGAGGTGATCGCGGTGGTGGCGGTCGTCGCGTCGATCGTCCCGGCACTGATCCATATGGCTCGGCACCGGCCCCCGGCGTCTGCGGCTTAGTGGTGTGACCGCGGCGGATTAGCCGGACGCGTCGAACCGGGCCGTCATCGCCCGAACCAGCTGATGCGGCATCGCGTTGATCAGTGCGCTGGCGGCGCGCCAGTGCAGCCCCGGCACCGAGATCAGTCGGTCACGCTCAACTGCATCGAGCGCGTCGCGAGCGACGTCCTCGGCCTGCAGCCACAGCCGCCCCATCAGCGACGCCGGATCCGGACCGTCAGGGTTCATCTCGGTGTAGACGTAGCCCGGTTTGAGCAGGGTGATGTGGACTCCGCTGCCCCGCAACTCCGCCGCGACGGACTCGGTGAACGAGGTCACGAAGGACTTGGTCGCGGCGTACGTCGCGAAGCCGCGAAGCGGCTGGTCACCAGCCAGCGACGAGACGTTGAGGATGCCGCCATGACCGGCGGCGACCATGGGACCGAGCGCAGCGTGGGTCAGCCGGACCAGGGCAAGGACGTTGAGCCGGATCTCGGCGAGCTCGTGGCCGACCGGTAGTAAATGAAAGCTGCCACCGCTGCCGACCCCGGCGTTGTTGACCAGGAGCTCGATCGGAGAGTCCCGCAGCCGTTGCTCGACCGCAGCGACACCCTCGTCGGCCGACAAGTCGGCCGTCATCACCTCGACGCTGACACCGGACAACCGGCTCGCCAGCGCCTCGAGCCGCTCGGTACGCCGCGCCACCAGGACGACATCGCAGCCGCGTTCGGCCAGCAGTCGAGCGAACTCCCAGCCGATCCCGCTCGACGCACCGGTCACCAGCGCAGAACGATAGTGCTGCGCGGCCGGCACCTCAGCTGAGCCCGAGGTCGGCGGTGGAGTACGCAAACGCGTAGTCCAACCCAGCGGCCGCGACGGCATCCGCCGCACCGCGCTCGACCAAGACCGCAACGGCGATCACCTCGGCGCCGGCTTCACGAAGCGCCTCGACGGCGCTCAGCACCGAGCCGCCCGTCGTACTCGTGTCCTCGACGGCGAGCACCCGGCGGCCGGCAACATCCGGGCCTTCGATCCGCCGCTGCAGGCCATGCGCCTTGCCTTCCTTGCGGACCACGAAGGCATCGAGGCGGCGGCCCGAGGCAGCCGCAGCATGCAGCATCGCGGCCGCGATCGGGTCGGCGCCGAGAGTCAGGCCACCGACCGCGTCGAAGTCGAGATCCGCGGTCGTCTCGAGCATGACTCGGCCGACGAGGGGCGCGGCCGATGCCGCCAGCGTGACCCTGCGAAGGTCGACGTAGTAGTCCGCCTGCTGCCCCGAGGACAGCGTCACGCGGCCGTGAACCACGGCATCGGCCTTGATCAGTGTGAGCAGTTCGTCACGGTCAGCCACGTCCGCGACCCTACTGGCTCTGGTTTGCGACGCCTCTGAACACACTCCTCCGTGATCTTGACGAGGATTGTCGATGCGAGCCCGAGATGGCCAGTTTTCGTCAAGATCACCGGGGTGGTGGTGCCGGGTTAGGCCGCGCCGGCGGTCGTTGCGCGCTTCGCTTGGACGCTGAGGGCGGCGCGGTCGTCAGTCACGTCGACCAGTACGACGTCGCCGTCCCGGATCTCGCCGGAGAGCAGGGCACGCGCCAGCGAGTCGCCGATCGCGGTCTGCACCAGCCGGCGCAGCGGGCGAGCGCCGTACACCGGGTCGAATCCTGAGATCGCCAGCCACTCGCGGGCGGAGTCGGTGACCTCGAGGGCGAGCCGGCGGTCCGCGAGTCGAGCCGCGAGCCGGCTGACCTGCAGGTCGACGATTGCCGCGAGCGCCTCGCTGCCGAGCGAGTTGAACACCACGATGTCGTCGAGCCGGTTGAGGAACTCGGGCTTGAAGTGCTCGCGCGCCGCCGCCAGCGCAGCGCCGCGCTTCGCGTCGTCGTCGAGCGCCGGGTCATTGATGAAAAGCGAGCCGAGGTTCGAGGTGAGCAGCAGGATCGTGTTGCGGAAGTCCACGGTGCGGCCCTGGCCGTCGGTCAGCCGGCCGTCGTCGAGCACCTGAAGCAGCACGTCGAAGACATCCGGGTGCGCCTTCTCGACCTCGTCGAGCAGGATCACGGTGTAGGGCCGCCGCCGGACCGCCTCGGTGAGCTGACCGCCCTCATCGTAACCGACGTAACCAGGGGGCGCTCCGACCAAGCGGGACACGCTGTGCTTCTCGGAGTACTCGCTCATGTCCACGCGCACCATCGCCCGCTCGTCATCGAACAGGTAGTCGGCGAGCGCCTTTGCCAGCTCGGTCTTGCCGACACCGGTCGGGCCGAGGAACAGGAACGATCCGGTCGGGCGGTCCGGGTCGGAGATGCCGGACCGGGCTCGGCGCACCGCGTCGGAGACGGCGCGGACCGCGGCGTCCTGCCCGACGACTCGCGCCGAGAGCGCCTGCTCCATCCGCAACAGCTTGTCGGTCTCGCCTTCGAGCAGCCGGCCGGCCGGGATGCCGGTCCATGACGCCACGACCTCGGCGATGTCGTCGGGCCCGACCTCTTCCTTTACCATCGCGTCGCGCTCGTCGCTCGCCGCTGAGGCCTCGGCAAGCTCGGTCTCGGCGGCTGGGATCTCGGCGTACTGCAACCGCGACGCGGTCTCCAGGTCGCCTTGTCGCTGTGCCCGCTCCATCTGGGTCTGCAGGTCATCGAGTCGCTGCTTGAGCTCGCCGACCCGGTTCAGGCCGCCCTTCTCTCGCTCCCAGCGGACGTTGAGCGCGGCCAGCTGCTCGGAGCGATCGGCCAGCTCTTCGCGCAGCTTGGCGAGCCGGTCCTTCGACGCTGCGTCGTTCTCCCGCTCGAGCGCCATCTCCTCCATCCGCAGCCGGTCGACGGCCCGTTGCAGCTCGTCGATCTCGACCGGACGGGAGTCGATCTCCATCCGCAGCCTCGACCCCGCCTCGTCGATCAGGTCGATCGCCTTGTCGGGCAGGAACCGCGAGGTGATGTAGCGGTTGGACAGCGTCGCGGCCGCCACCAGCGCGGCGTCCGCGATCTCCACCTTGTGGTGAGCCTCGTAGCGTCCCTTGAGACCCCGCAGGATGCCGATCGTGTCCGCGACGCTCGGCTCGCCGACCATCACCGGGGCGAAGCGGCGCTCCAGCGCCGGATCCTTCTCGATCGAGGTGCGGTATTCGTCAAGCGTCGTCGCACCGATGAGCCGGAGCTCGCCGCGAGCCAACATCGGCTTGAGCATGTTGCTAGCGTCCATCGCGCCCTCGCCGGTCGCGCCGGCGCCGACGACGGTGTGCAACTCGTCGATGAACGTCACCACCTGGCCGTCGCTCTCCCGGATCTCGGTGAGCACGGCCTTCAGGCGCTCCTCGAACTCGCCGCGGAACTTCGCACCGGCGAGCATCGCGCCGAGGTCGAGAGACACCAATCGCTTGCCCCGCAACGATTCCGGCACGTCGCCGGCCACGATCCGCTGTGCCAGACCTTCGACCACAGCGGTCTTGCCGACACCGGGCTCACCGATCAACACCGGGTTGTTCTTAGTACGCCGGCTCAACACCTGCACCACCCGACGGATCTCGGTGTCGCGGCCGATGACCGGATCGAGCTTGCCGTCACGGGCACGGGCGGTGAGGTCGACGCCGTACCTCTCCAGCGACTGGTAGGTGCCTTCCGGCTCGGCGCTGGTGACCCGCGACGAGCCACGCACCGCGACGAACGCTTCCTGCAACGCCTCGGCCGAGGGCAGCAGATCAGCAACGGCGGAGCCGCCGGCCGAGGCGAGCCCAACCATCAGGTGCTCGGTCGAGACGAACTCGTCGCCGAGCGACTTGGCGAGATCGGCGGCAGCGGTGACCACGGCCATCGCCGGACGCGCGAGCCCGGGGGCGGCGACGGTCGCGCCGCGAGCCGCCGGTAACCGGTCGAGCGCGGCCTGAGTCTCGCGGGCAATAGCGTCCGGGTCGCCACCCGCAGCCTGGATCAGCGGGTACGGTACGCCGTCTGCCGGCTCGAGTAGCGCGGCGAGCAGGTGCAGCGGCTCGACGTGAGGATGGCCGCCGGCGGCAGCCGCCTGCACGGCTGCCGCGATCGCCTCGCGGCTACGAGTGGTGAGCTGGTAGGTCTCCATCAGATGTCACTTTTCATTGGCGGTGTGAGGGAAATCTGCCGCTCAAGGCTGGCCCGGCGTTGGACGCCAGACCACGACAGCGGCTTGGTCGATCGGCACTAGGTCACGTCGGTAGGACTGATGCACCTGCCGCTCGCGGCGGGCCATCTCCTCATGCATAGCTTCGAGCTCGGCGTGAATCTCGACCAGCCGGGACTGCAACGCCTGGACCTGGCTCTCGAGCTCGAGGATGCGCTTGACGCCGGCCAGGTTGATGCCGTCGGCCTGGCTCAGCCGCTGCACCTCTCGGAGCAGCGCGATGTCGCGCGCCGAGTAGCGGCGGCCGCGGCCGCTGGTGCGGCCGGGAGACACCAGCCCGATCCGGTCATAAGCGCGCAGCGTCTGCGGATGCATCCCGGCCAGCACGGCCGCGACCGAGATCACATAGACCGGCGCGTCGTCGTCGGGCAGGCCGGTCATGCCGGCCCCGAATCGCTCAACCATTGCCGGTCACCGCCGCATCGAGATGCGCACGAGGATTCTCGACGTGGGTTGCGGCGTACGCCGCGAGCGCCTCGCGCGACTCCTCGGACATCTCCTTCGGCACCACGATCTCGACCGAGACGAGAAGATCGCCCTTGGTCCCGTCACGGCGGGTGACGCCTTTGCCGCGCACCCGCAGCACCCGACCGTTGGTGGTGCCGGCCGGGATCTTGACCGACACGGCGGGGCCGTCGAGGGTCGGGACCTTCACGGTGGCGCCGAGCGCGGCCTCCGAGAAGGTGA
The DNA here is from genome assembly GCA_036268295.1 of Mycobacteriales bacterium. GTDB lineage: Bacteria > Actinomycetota > Actinomycetes > JAFAQI01 > JAFAQI01 > DATAUK01. The sequence continues at coordinate 35,684 of DATAUK010000032.1, forward strand.
CCGGCAGCTTCAGCGTCAGGTTGTCGGCCTTGCGGCCGAACATCTCGTGCTGCTGCACATGCACAGTGACGATCAGGTCACCAGCGGGTCCGCCGCGCTCACCTTTCTCGCCCTTGCCCTTGAGCCGGATCCGCTGGCCGTCGGCCACGCCGGCGGGGATCCTGGCCCGCAGGTTGCGGGTCGTGATCGCCTCGCCGGAGCCACTGCAGGTCGGGCACGGATCGTCGACCAGCAGGCCCCGGCCGCGACAGTCGCGGCACGGCTCGGCGAATGCGAAACCACCCTGGTTCTGGGTCGACATCCCGGTGCCCGAGCAGCGCGGGCAGACCCGGGTGGCAGTGCCCGGCCTCGCGCCGCTGCCGGCGCAGGTCGGGCAGCGATGCGGCCCGGAGATGGTCAGTGACACCGTCGCGCCCTGGGTCGCGTCGTTGAACGACAGCGTCACCTCCGCTTCGGCGTCCGTGCCGCGCCGCGGGCCGGCGGTCGTCGTACGACGGCCACCCCCGCCGAAGATCCCGCCGAGGATGTCACCGAGCCCGCCACCCGTGCCACCGGCGGCGCCGCCGCCGAACAGGTCACCGAGGTCGAAGGTCGCGCCACCCGGTGCGCCGCCGCCTCGCGGCACCCGGAAGCCACCGCTGCCGAACAGCGAACGCGCCTCGTCGTACTCCTTGCGTTTCGTCGGGTCCGAGAGCACGTCGTAGGCCTCGGAGACCTCTTTGAACCTGGCCTCGGCCTTGGCGTCGCCGTTGTTGGCGTCCGGGTGATGTTTGCGGGCCAGCTTTCGGTAGGCCTTCTTGATGTCGGGCGCCGCCGCGTCCTTGGAGACACCGAGCGCCGCGTAATAGTCCTTCTCGACATAGTCGCGGGCGCTCATCGGTTCTCCTTTCTCCGGTCGCTAGCGGTCATTCGGGCATTGCTCAATCGGTGACGTCGCCGTCAGTCGAGGGCTGCGGGTAGACATCGGTCGCGGACTCGGGCAGGACCGCCGTCTCGGGTTCGACCACGGCGACCCGCGCCGGGCGAAGCACCCGGTCACCGACCCGGTAGCCGGACTGGAACACCTCGGCAGAGACCGGCTCGGACACCTCGGCCGAGAAGCCGTGGGTCAGCGCCTCATGAAGCGACGGGTCGAACGGCTCACCGGCCTCGCCGTAGCGCTCGAGACCGAGCTTGGTCAGCGTCGCCTCGAGCCCGTCGGCGACGAGCGCGAACCCGCCTGTCACCTCTTGGTGTGAGCGGGCCCGGTCGATGTCGTCGAGCACCGGCAGCAGGTTGGCGAAGACCGAGGCAAGTGCTGCCTCGCTCACCGCTTGCCGGTCGCGCTCGACCCGTCGGCGGTAGTTGGTGTATTCCGCCTGAAGTCGCTGCAGGTCCGCGGTCCGCTCGGCGATCTGAGCCTCGAGCTCCGACGGCACAGCGTCCTCGGCGCCGGCGCCGACGGGTGCCGCTGAGGCAGCCGGATCGGCTACCCCAGCGCGCACCTCACCAGTGGTCGGGTCGAAGCGACGCCGGTCACGGACGATCGGACCCTCATCGAGCGGTCCTTCATCGTGCGATCCGTCGCTCACCCAGCACTCCCGTCGTTCTCTGGCGCCTCGTCGACGATCTCTGCATCGACAACGTCGTCATCGCTGCCTGAGCCATCCTCGGCTCCGGGCTCACCGTCACCGGGCGCGCCGGCCTCGGCGTTGGCGGCGTAGATCGCCTGGCCCATCTTCTGGCTCACCGTCGCGAGTGCCTCGGCGGTCCGGGTGATGGCATCGAGGTCATCTGCCTCGAGCGCCTGCTTCACCTCGGCAACCGCGGCCTTGACCTCGTCCTGCACATCAAGCGGGACCTTCTCGCCGTTGTCGGCGAGGAACTTCTCGGTCGAGTAGACCAGTCCGTCGGCCTGGTTGCGGGCCTCTGCCGACTCGCGGCGCTTGCGGTCCTCGTCGGCGTACTCCTCGGCCTCTCGCATCATCCGGTCGATGTCGTCCTTCGGCAGAGCCGAGCCGCCGGTGATCGTCATCGACTGCTCCTTGCCGGTGCCGAGATCCTTGGCACTGACGTGGACGATGCCATTGGCGTCGATGTCGAAGGTGACCTCGATCTGCGGGACGCCACGCGGCGCCGGCGGCAGGCCGGTCAGCTCGAACATCCCGAGCTTCTTGTTGTACGACGCAATCTCTCGCTCACCCTGGAAGACCTGGATCTGCACCGAGGGCTGGCTGTCGTCGGCCGTGGTGAAGATCTCGCTGCGCTTCGTCGGGATCGTGGTGTTGCGCTCGATCAGCTTGGTGAAGATCCCGCCCTTGGTCTCGATGCCGAGACTCAATGGAGTCACATCGAGCAGCAGGACGTCCTTGACCTCGCCCTTGAGCACGCCGGCCTGAAGCGCAGCGCCGACCGCGACGACCTCGTCGGGGTTGACGCCCTTGTTGGGCTCGCGGCCACCGGTCAGCTCCTTGACGACGTCGACGACCGCAGGCATGCGGGTCGAGCCACCGACGAGTACGACGTGGTGGATGTCGGCGAGCTTGACGCCGGCGTCCTTGATGACCTGGCTGAATGGGCCCTTGGTCCGGTCGAGCAGGTCGACGGTGATCCGCTGGAACTCCGCGCGGGTCAGCTTCTCGTCGAGGTGCAACGGGCCGGCGTCACTCGCGGTGATGTAGGGCAGGTTGATCGTGGTGTCAGACGACGACGAGAGCTCGATCTTGGCCTTCTCGGCCGCCTCACGCAGTCGCTGCATCGCCATCTTGTCCTTGGACAGGTCAATGCCGTGACCGCCCTTGAACTTCTCGACCAGCCAGTCGACGACCTTGGAGTCCCAGTCGTCGCCACCGAGGTGGTTGTCACCGCTGGTGGCCTTGACCTCGATCACGCCCTCGCCGATCTCGAGCAGCGACACGTCGAACGTCCCACCACCGAGGTCGAAGACCAGGATCGTCTGGTCGGCTTCCTTGTCGAGGCCGTAGGCGAGCGCTGCGGCGGTCGGCTCGTTGACGACCCGCAGCACCTCGAGGCCGGCGATCTGGCCGGCTTCCTTGGTGGCCTGACGCTGAGCGTCGGAGAAGTACGCCGGCACCGTAATCACGGCGTCGGTCACAGACTCACCGAGATAGGCCTCGGCGTCGCGCTTGAGCTTCTGCAGGATGAACGCAGAGATCTGCTGCGGCGTCTGCTTCTTACCGTCGATGTCGACGGTCCAGTCAGTGCCCATGTGGCGCTTGACTGAACGGATCGTGCGGTCAGGGTTGGTGACCGCCTGCCGCTTGGCGACCTCGCCGACCAGCACCTCGCCGTTCTTGGCAAACGCCACAACGCTCGGTGTGGTGCGCGAGCCTTCGGCATTAGCGATGACGTTGGGCTCTCCGCCCTCGAGCACGGTGACGACGCTGTTCGTCGTCCCGAGGTCGATGCCAACCGCTCTTCCCATTGTGGTGACCTTTCGCTTCAAGTGATAAGGGTGCGGACCATCGGAAGTTGAGCCGCCTGTGCTCATGCTAACCACGGCTGGGTCAATTGTCATTCCAGATTGAGCGAATCACACTCAACTTTTTTTCGGAGAGGTTCGCAACCCTAAACCGGCGGGGTCGGCGTACCGTGCGTTCCATGCTCGGCAGGCTGCAGGACACCCGGGGTGAGCCCAAGCTGCGGATCCGGATTCTCGCCACGCTGATCATCTTCGGGCTGCTCGTCTTCAGTGCGCCCCTGCTGATGATCCCACTGGTCGACTGGCTCGCCCACCAGCTCTGAGCCGGCGGCCCGCTCGGCGTCGGCGAGCCAATACCCCGAGCCGGACGCGAACTTGCTTCGGTGGGCTCGTAGGCTTCCGCAGTGACTGTTCGCCTGATCGCCGGACTGTTGGTAACCGTTGTCGCGCTCGCTGTCGCCGGGGCAAGAGTGCGCTGGCTGGCGCGGCTAGTGCTCTGTGGGGCGCCGATCCCGCCGGAGCGCAAGCCCAACATCCTCGGCGCGGTCAAGGCGCAGATCACCGACGTATTCGCGCAGCGCAAGCTGTTCAAGGTCAGGGTCGCGGGCTCGGCGCACGCGATGACCTTCTGGGGTTTCATCGTGCTGTTCCTGACGATCATCGAGGCCTACGGCGCGCTGTTCGACCGCAACTTCGCGATCCCGGGCATCGGCCACAGCCGGGCGCTCGGCCTGATCGAGGACATCTTCGCGGTCGCCGTACTGCTCGCCCTGATCGCCTTCACGTTCATCCGGCTCAAGAACTCGCCGCGCCGGCGCGGTCGGGGCTCCCGGTTCTACGGCTCGCACACCGACCAGGCGTTCATCGTGCTCGGCATGATCTTCCTGGTCATCGCGACGCTGCTGCTCTATCGCGGCGCGCAGATCTCCAGCGGCCACTTCCCGTACCAGAACGACGGCTGGTTTCCGTTCGCCTCGAAGGCGACGTCCTACATCACACCCAACAGCGAGGCGTTCGAGACAGTCTTCATCGTCGCCCAGATCGCGGTCGTCCAGAGCTTCCTGATCCTGGTGCTCTACAGCAAGCACATGCACATCTTCACGGCGCCGCTCACCGCCTCGATGAAACGCCAACCCAAGGGCCTCGGGGCGCTTGGTACGACGCCGGACATCGAGTCACTGATGGAGGACGAGGACGCCGTCCTCGGAGCCGGCATCATCGAGAACCTTCACCAGCAACAACTTCTGCAGACCCTCGCCTGCACCGAGTGCGGTCGGTGTCAGGACAAGTGTCCGGCGTGGAACACCGGCAAGCCGCTCAACCCGAAGCTGATCATCACCAACCTGCGCGACACGATGCTCGCCCAGGCCGACCGGCTGCTCGGCGCCAAGGCCGAGGACGGCTCGGACATCGAGCCGGTCCGGCTGGTGCCTGACGTTATCGACCCGGACGCACTGTGGGCGTGCACGACCTGCGGCGCCTGCGTCGAGGAATGCCCGGTCGACATCGAGCACGTCGACACGATCATCGACATGCGCCGCTACCAGGTGCTGATGGAGTCCTCGTTCCCGTCCGAGGCCGGCACGATGCTTCGCAACGTCGAGAACCACGGCAACCCGTGGGGGCTGCGCGCGGACATGCGGATGGAGTGGACCGAGGCCGTCGAGTTCGACATCCCGGTCGTCAGCGACCACATCCCGGACGACATCGAGTGGCTCTACTGGGTCGGCTGCGCCGGTGGGCTCGACGACCGCGCCCGCAAGTCGACCCAGGCGATCGCCCGGGTGATGAACGCGGCCGGGGTGAAGTTCGCGATCCTCGGTGCGGCCGAGTCGTGCACCGGCGACCCGGCCCGGCGCCTGGGCAACGAATACCTCTGGCAGGAGATGGCGAAGGCCAACATCGAGACCCTCGACGGCGCCGGCGTGAAGAAGATCATCGCGTCATGCCCGCACTGCTTCAACACGATCGGCAACGAATACCCGGCGCTCGGCGGCAACTACGAGGTCGTCCACCACTCGCAGCTGCTCGGCCGGCTGGTCGCCGAGGGCAAGTTCAGCCCGCAGGATCCGATCGTCGCGAAGCTGACCTACCACGACCCGTGCTACCTCGGCCGGCACAACAACGAGTACGACGCACCGCGCACGGTCCTCGACGCCGTACCCGGGCTGGAACGGGTCGAGATGGAGCGCCACGGCAAGCGGGCGTTCTGCTGCGGCGCCGGCGGGTCGCGGATGTGGATGGAGGAGCGGATCGGCAAGCGGGTGAACGTCACCCGGACCGACGAGGCGCTCGGCACCGGCGCGGAGATCATCGCGACCTCGTGCCCGTACTGCTTGATCATGCTCGACGACGCGGTCACCGCCAAGAAGTCCGAGGGCGGCGCGGCCGGCGTGAAGGTCATCGACATCGCGCAGGTGCTCGCCGACTCGATCGGGTTACGCAAGCAGCCGGCGATGGCCGGTGCCCCCGAGCCCGCGGCGCCCGCCGAAGCCGCCGAGGCCGCCGAGTCCGCCGCTCCAACGTCGACATCGACCGTCGGCGACGGCGATGCGGTCGAGGTGCACCAGCCGGCCGACAACGGCGAGACGGTCGAGCCGGCGTCCGGCGAGCCGGGCGAGCCGGGCGAGCCGGGCGAGCAAACCGGCAGCACGACGCCCCCTGACGCCGAAAGCTGATGCCCGCAGCCAAGATCATGGCCGTCTCGCGCCGAACTTGCGCGAATCAACCGTTCTCGAGCCGGAAACGGTTGAGTTGCGCATGATCGGCGAGTTGAACCGAACATTGAGCAGTTCAACCAACGTTGCTGGTCAGCACGGCTAGATTGCGCGGATGGCACGGCGACGGCAGTCTCGCGACTGGCAGGAGCGCGCCTTCGAGGACGCCGAGTTCCAGCGCAAGGACCGCGCCGGCGGTGTGCCCCCCGACCTGCCCAACCCGCTCAAGACCACCGCCGACCTGCCGCGGCGACCGACCTGGCAGTGGACCGCGCTCGGCCTGGTGGTCCTGGTCATAGTTGCCCTGATCCACAACCGCCTCAGCAACCAGGCACCGAGCCTGACCACGAGCTGCACGACGCCGGCAATGGCGCTGAGCACCTCGAGCACCCACAAGGGGTCGCTGGTCCGCTGGTCGACGACCGGTCCGGCCAACACCCGCTTCGTCATCTTCGTCGGCACCGCGCAGCTCGTCCCGGGGGCCAAGCCCGGACAGCTACACCCGGTGCCCGACCCGGGCGGCCGGCCGGGAACGACGGAAGGCGCGGCGCTGAACGCAGTGATCTCGACGAAGTGCACCGCGCACGGCGAGTTCAGTGTCGGCGTGCCGCCGGGCCAATACAACGTGCGGATGTTCAGGGTGACCGGCAGCGGCGCGACCGTCGCCGGCACCGTCGTCGCGACCAAGCCGCTGACGGTCAAGTCCTGACCGTCAGGAAAGGCCGCCGCGGCGGAAGTTCAGGCTCGACCGCGACGGAGTCGGGCCGCGCTGACCCTGGTAGCGAGAGCCGTAGACCGACGAGCCGTACGGATGCTCGGCCGGTGAGCTGAGCCGGAAGACGCAGACCTGGCCGATCTTCATGCCGGGCCAAAGCTTGATCGGCAAGGTGGCAACGTTGGAGAGCTCGAGCGTCACGTGGCCGGAGAAGCCGGGGTCGATGAACCCGGCGGTCGAGTGGGTCAGCAGCCCGAGCCGGCCGAGCGAGCTCTTGCCCTCGAGCCGCGCCGCCAGGTCGTCGGCAAGGCTGATGACCTCGTAGGTCGAGCCAAGCACGAACTCGCCGGGATGCAAGATGAACGGGTCCGGATCCTCGGTCTCGACCAGGCGAGTCAGGTCCTCCTGCGGCTCCGCCGGATCGATGTGCGGGTAGCGGTGATTCTCGAAGACACGGAACATCCGATCGAGGCGGACATCGACGCTCGATGGTTGCACGAGGGTCTCGTCGTACGGGTCGAGGCCGAACCGGCCGGCCGCGATCTCGGCCTTGATGTCACGGTCGCTCAGCAGCACCCGTGGAGGGTATCGGCATCGGCGATGAACGGTGACCGGCTGGTGACCGCGCCGGATCCGGTCGCGTGACCCGCCGGCGGCAGCGCTAAACCGAGCGGTGGCGGCAACCGAAAACCCCACCGTGGCCGAAAACCCCCCGACGCCGTTCTCGACCAGGACGTCGGTGGCAGTCTGAGCACGGCCCCGGGCCGACCGGCCGAGCGGGCCGATGCCCCGTCGCGCCGACGCCTCCCGGCGAGGGCAGCAGCCACCGAGGTGCCGCGGATGAATCGCACCCGGGGCTGCTCGGGCGGCTATCCTCGGCGCGTTCGCTGGTGACGAACCGGCGTACGCGGGTGTAGTTCAATGGCAGAACATCAGCTTCCCAAGCTGACAGTGCGGGTTCGATTCCCGTCACCCGCTCCACGCATCCTAGGCGTGAAACAGCAGGTCAAACCTATGATCAACGATCTTGAGCGCTTTCCAGGTTGACCGCCGGAACCCTCGATTGACTCCTGTTTCCGAGAGCTGTGGACCAGATGTGGCCCAGTCCATCGCCGACTGCATTCGGGACGGGTGGCACCGAAGTCCGCTTGCGGGAGTCTCATGGCTGTGGCGCGTCACTTAGTTGCCTGCGGCGGCCTCCTATTCGCCGTAATAGCAGCGGTCGCTGGATGCAGTGGGCCGAGTTCTCCGCCGAAGCCAGTGGTTACACGCCCAGTGGCCACCCCCGGGGACGCCCTTCAAGGTGCGCAGCCCTCATCGCTCGCCGTCGGTCAAACTCAGAGTCTTGGGACGGGTGAGTTCTTCACCCGTCTACGCGCGAGCTCGCGAGCGACGCTCTCCCTCGACCAGGCCTGGATCGCCCATGGAGGGTCGCGAGCGATACATCCCAACGCTGGCCGTGCCGGCTCCGGCACGGTGGGATACCTCGGACGGTTCACCAACAGCGTCGGCCGCACCTACTCGCCGGTCTATGCATTCTTCATCCCGAACTCGACCCCGCCTTACACCGGCACGGCTCAGCCGCCGAGCCCGCTTCCGATCTGTACCGCCTGGGAGATGGTGAGCACTCGCTCCGGACGGTTGTTTGAAGCCTCATACATCTGCCCCGACAAAGGCTGAGGCCGTCGTCCGCTTGCAACTTGCGGGCACGAAACCTGTGAATGTTGAGCATTGAGGGTTTCCGGTATTGAGGGGACTGTCCCCAAGCCATAGCGTTCGCGCCGATGCCTGAATACCTGCTGGACCTGTACGTGCCTGCCGACGGGACAAGCGCCGCCGGTGTGGGTGCAGCGAGCGTTCGCAAGAACGGCACCATCGGCAAGATCGTGAACTTTGCCGGCGTGCCGGCTGCGTTCCGGCTTGAGCTGGCCAAAGCCAACGTCGCCAATCAGAAGGCGAAGCTGGTGGCTGTCGCCCCGGTCATCCACTACAAGGGACAAGGTACGGGCGGTGAATACGACGGAGCGCCCTACAAGGTGCAGACCATCAAGGTGAATCTTGCGGTCAAGCAGGGCGAGTTCCTCGCCGTCCGGGCCAAGAAGATCAACTTCGAGTATTGCAACGGTGGCGGCGACAACCAGCTGATGTTCGAGCCACCAAATCACACCGACGGCTGCCTAATGCTCCTCGAGGCGGTCTACAAGTAGCAGGGAGACGTCGTGCTGACTCATCGCGCCAGCGCCAGCCGGGTGCTAGCTTTCCTGACCGCGATCGCGGCGGCCGCGGCCCTGACGGTCGCTGTACCGGCGCTGGCCCGTTCGGCGCACGCCGCGACGTCCTACAAGGTGAGCGCCGCGATCAGCGCGCACACGATCACCCTCGGCAAAACCGTGATCGTGCACGGCAAAGTCCATCCGGCGGCGGCCAAGCAACACCTCCAGCTCCAGGCCAAGTACGGCAAGGACTGGCACACCATCACGACCGCCAAGCTTCCGAAGTCGTCGTCGTACCGCATCCACTACAAGGCTCCTGATGTCGGCGGCTGGAAGCTGCGCGTGCGGCTTCCTGCGACCAAGCATCACCACGCCGCGGTCAGCAAGACGCTCGCGCTGACGGTGCATACATCGCCCGCTGTCGCGCTCGCCTCCGACGACAGCGCCGTCAACTGCGTCGTCGTGCGCGGCGGCACTGTCCAGTGCTGGGGCAGCGTCTACGGCGACGAATACCCCACGCCTTTTGCGGTTGCGCATCTCACCCACGTCACCGAGGTCGCCGAGAACTACGACATCGTGTGCGCCATCGTGTCCGGCGGGCACATCGAGTGCCTCGGCAACAACGCGCTCGGCGACCTCGGGAACGGCTCGTCCACGGACATCACGACCTACACCCCCGTGCGCGTCAAAGGAATCTCGACGGCCACCGCCATCACAGCCAGCAACACCTATGTCTGCGCACTGCTGAGCGACCACACGATCTGGTGCTGGGGCGACAACAACTCCGGCCAGCTCGGCTCCGGCTCGAGCGGCTCCTCGTCATCCATCCCAGAAGAGGTGTCCGGGATCCAGACGGCGACGTCGGTGGCCGCAGGCACCGGCACGGCCTGTGCAACGCTTTCGGATGGTTCGGTCGACTGCTGGGGCGCCCACTTCATCGACAATGGCGAGGACAACACGCCGCAACCAGTGACCGGACTCACCGCTACCGCCTTGTCGCTCGGCGTCGGTGGTGACCACGCGTGCGCTCTCATGCAGGGCGGCACACTCGACTGCTGGGGCACGGATGGAAGCGGCCAACTCGGCGACGGACAGACCACCGACCGCTCCACTGCCGCCGCGGTCACCGGCGTGACTCAGGCCGTGCACGTGGCCAGCGGATATGGCTCGACCTGCGCCCTGCTGAGCACCGGACACGTCGAGTGCTGGGGCACCGACGCCGTCGGGCAGCTCGGCAACGGCACGACAACCGCCACCGGCAAAGTCACGGCCGAGCATCTCAGCGGTGTGACCTCCGTCGTCGCGGACTACAGCTCGTACTGCGCCCTAACCGCAGGCCGGGTGAAGTGCTGGGGGTCCGACGGCAACCACGAGCTCGGCGACGGCGCCGGCGCCGAGAACAACGTCCCGAGCTACATCGCGCCGCTCATCTGGGGCATCACCGCGGCCGTGTCCCCGCACATCCCGCGAACCTTGCACGCCGTGCACATCAGCGGCACCGTGACTCCCGCCGCGGCCGGCCGCACCGTCACGCTTCTTCGGTGGCCGGACGGCGCAACGGCGCCGACGGCCATCGCGACGCAGAAGCTCACCTGGCACTCCCGCTTCGATTTCACCTTCAGGCCCAAGAACGCCGACATCTCCGCGTACGTCGTCGCCGTCGCGAAGACCCGCTACCACTCCGCCGCGGCCGCCTACGTCGAGGTCTACGTCCGGCGCGTCGCGGTCTCGCTGTCGGCCGGGCATAACCACGACTGCGCCGCCGACAACGCCGGCGACGGTTTCTGCTGGGGCAGCGACAACCACGGCGAGCTGGGATATCAAGGTCTTCCCGACAGCACCGGTGCCTACCCGGTCACCGGTGTCTCCGGCATCAAGAGCATCACCTCCGGCTACAGGCACTCCTGCGCGCTGCTCGCCGGCGGTCAGGTTGACTGCTGGGGCGACAACAGCAATGGGCAGCTCGGCGATGGCAGCATGGACCCGGATCCGACGTTTGGCGCCGCCGTTCGCGTCAAGGACCTCACTCATGCGACGGCGATCGGGGCAGGCGAATACGACACGTGCGCCATCATCTCCAACGGCGAGGTCAAGTGCTGGGGCGTCGGCTCGAGCGGCCAGCTCGGCAATGGCGCCTACAGCACCAGCGACGTGCCAGTGACGGTGACGGGCATCAGCAGCGCCACGGCAGTGACGGTCGGTTTCGCTCATGCCTGCGCACTGCTCAAGGCGGGCGCGGTGAAGTGCTGGGGCAGCGACAACCACGGCCAGCTCGGTCGCGGCTCCTACGTCGACTCCTCGACGCCGGTAGCCGTCACAGGACTCACGCACGCAACCACCGTCACGGCCGGCTACCAGCACACGTGTGCACTGCTCGCGAACGGGAACGTGAAGTGCTGGGGCGACAACGACAACGGCGAGCTCGGCACCGGAGACACCATCGAGCACACGTCGCCCGTGACCACAGCGGGCGTCACCAAGGTCGTGTCACTGTCGGCCGGTGGCTTCCACACGTGTGCGGCTCTCGCATCCGGCCATGCGGTCTGCTGGGGCCAGGGCAACCTGGGCGAGCTCGGTGACGGTCACAGCACCGATAGCTCGACACCCGTGACCGTCGCGCATCTCACCCACGTCCTCGGGGTGAGCGCCGGGTTCGACGCCAGCTGCGCGTTCCTCGGCAATCCCCACCCCGGCGACATCTGGTGCTGGGGCAACGACGCCGACGGCCAGGCCGGCACCCTCGCCCCGGGTACCACAGATCCCACACCGGTCCCGCTCGCCGACCAGTAACATCGCGTACTGCATGTCGCGGATCGAGACGCCAGCGACGAGCCTGGTGGCGCAGAACGTAAGACGCTAGCGATGCGGGCGGCTGCTGAGCTAGATGAGTTGATGCAGGGCGACGCCTAGCCGAGACGTATCAGCGGGCTGTCGAACGCGCCGAAGCTCCAGAACGATGCGAAGCCAGTCTCATTCACGGCTGGCTCCGAGGCTTCGAATGGCTTTGGCGGCGCACGCGCTCCATTGTCAACGACACTCATGGGGACGCACGCGAGGTGCCTACCCGGTTAGTCCCGCATGCAAGTAGTCGTAGGTTCCGCCGTACCTCGGCGGTGACGGTGGATGTTCCCCGTCGGCTGGGCCGGACCCGGCCGCGGTTGGCATCGGTCGACGCGCTCATGGGCATTCGGCCATGGGCAGACAGGCCCCGCGTCCCACGGCGTAGCTTCCACGCTTCGTGAGGCTGTCCACCTCCGCCGCTAGGCCCGCGACCCCGGGCACTGCGGGGCGGGCGTTGGGTCAGTCGTCGCCCCCTGCCGGATAGGTTGGCTCCGTGCCCGACTACACGGTGCGTGCACTTGACGAGTCGACCTGGCCCGCGTTCGCGGAACTCGTCGAGGCCAACGGCGGGATCTTTGGTGGGTGCTGGTGTATGGCCATGCACCCGGCCCGCGAGACTGGCGACGACCGACCGAACCGGGAGCGCAAGTTCGAACGGGTACGCGCGGGCACGGCTCACGCGGCACTCGCGTTCGACGGCGACCGCTGTCTCGGCTGGGCCCAATTTGGGTCGCCGCGTGAGATCCCGCGGATCAAGAACCGCGCTACCTACGAAAAGGGCAACTCATCGGCGCCGCGTTGGCGGATCGGCTGCTGCTACGTCGGAAAGGGCCACCGGCGCGCAGGTGTGTCCGCCGCCGCCCTGGCCGGAGCAGTCAAACTGATCGCGCGCCTCGGGGGCGGCACGGTCGAGGGCTATCCCGAGCCCGCGGGCGCGGTCCCGGCAGGGTTCCTCTACCACGGTGACCTATCCACGTTTGAGAAGCTCGGTTTCAAGCGTGATCGACAGCTCGGCAAGCACCGGTGGGTCGTATCCAAGCGGATCCGCAGCAAGTCCACCTGACCGCAGGTCCAGATGTTGGCCCACCGTCGCGGCCACCCCCGCATGCGCCTCAGAACGCGGCTGTCGCGTTCGCCAGCTCCGCCGAAACTCCAATCCGTCAGAGCGTGTGGGCGCCCGGGCGCCCTGGGCGTCTGACTGATCGAGGGGTTAGCCCCGGAGGGCTGACGATCGGTTGCGACTGGACTGCGATCGGTATGGGGGATAACTGCGCGAACCGCTCGCTCTACCGGAGGTCTGCCGTGCCTGCACCGTCCCGCTACCGTCGCTCGGTCGCCCGTCGCCTCGCTGTCGCCGCAGGGGCGATCGCGGTGGCTGCCTCCAGCGCGGTCGCACTTGCCCCGCCGGCCACCTCAGCGCCGGCCCATCCGGCGGCCGTCGCGCGACCTGGTCCGGTCGGCTCGGCTTTCGCAATCGCTCAGCATGTCTCCCTGACCGGCCAGTCCGGCGACATAGCGATGGCCTCGAACGGAACGGCGTACCTCGGGTGGATCTCCGCCAGCATCGACAACTCCAATGACCGATTGGTGCACCTGTGCGTGCTGCCACTCGGCGCGCGTACCTGCAAGGGCGGTGTCCAGACCATCGACTCCGGCGACCCCTCCACGGCAGCGGATCTGTTCGTCCTGGCTCCGCCTGGCGGCAAGATCACGTTCGTCTGGTATCACGACACGGCGAGTTCGGGCACCAACCCGCACGCGGCGCAGATCGCCGAGGCGACGGTCACCAACAACGTCCTTTCGCCGCCCACCGACGTCGCCAGTGGCCCAAGCCACGGCGAGCTGCTCGACGCGGTTGTCGGTCCCGGCGGCACGATCTGGACGGTCGCGTACGACGGAAGTGGGACCAGCCTGGAACTGCGCGCAGGCGTCACGAATGATCCGGTTCAGGTAAAGACGCCGTTCGAGATTGGCTTCGCGCACCTGGCGTTCGCGCGATCCACACCCATTCTCGCGGTTACCGAGAGCTCGCTGATCACTCAGCCGCCGTGGTACTCCTACCGGCCTGGGAGCAGCTGGAAGGCGTTCCGTAAGGTGCCCGGCGGCGCGTGGTCCTCGGGCCGAGACATCGGACTGACCGCGACGTCGGCAGGTGTCCGGCTGATCACCGGTGACGGCAGGACCAACATCTATGCCTCGGTCGTCTCGCGGTGGACAGGTAGCGCCTTCGCACCGATCCATTCGACCGGCGACACGACTGAGGTATCGAGCCACGACGACGTCACCGATCACAGCGGCAGGCTTGTCAACCTGTCCCAGGAAAACTCCCAGTTCGCCGTCGCCAACCTCGCCGACACCGTGCACGCGGCGACGTTCCGGTTCTCGACCCACGGCACCACCGCCGGTTTCGACGCGCAGGTCGGCAGCACGCCGCGCGGCCACGGCGTCGCGATGTGGGCAGTCGAAACCACCTCGGGCTACCGCATCCTGGTGCAGCCGTTCCGGCTGGCCGGGCTGCACAAGTCCGTGACCAAACACGGCAAGCACGGCAGCGTGACGCTGGTCGGACCGGCGTCATGCCTGCCGGCGTCGAGTCTGTCAGTCTCGGTCAAGGGTCACGGCAAGCACGGGTGGAAGGCCCACTCGCACAAAATCACCCTCGGCGGCAAGCACGTCGGGTCGTCGCTGAACGGCGCATCGCTTCGAGCTGGCAAGGCGTACAAGTTGAAGGGATCCGTGGTGTTCAGCCACGGTCACGCCCACTCGACGGTAGCCGCGACACTGAAGTTCAAGACCTGCCCCAACCCGTAACCCGCGGATCTCCGATCTGTCAGAGTCTGCGGGCGCTATAGGACCGGTACGGTCTGACGCTTGGAGCGCGTCGGGCGTGGCGGGTCAGGTCCTTCGGTGGGGAAAGACCACGCTCATAGTCCGCACCCGACGGGAGCCCTCCGGTCGGTCGGGAGCTGCTCGGTCCCGATAGGGCTCGACGACGGCGGCGAGGGCGGCAACCACTGCCCGGGTCTCCTCGGGTGTCAGCCAGACGTCGGCGCTGGCAAGTGACGCGGCGTCCTGCCACTCCGGGGGTTCCTCGTGCTCGGTCGCGATGAACTCCGCCGCTACCGCCCGGCTACGGTCGAAGAAGGTCAGGGCCACCGTGGCGGCCGCGGCAACTCCGGCGGGCGTCGTCGGTTCGAGATCGACGCTGCGCTGGCGACCGGTCGCCCGCCACGGTCGTTCGCGCCCGTCGGTCCGAGCCGGCGCGCGCTCGGCGAAGTCGTAGCGCTGCAACATCTTCAGGTGGTACGCCGTCGCGCTCGGGCTCAGCCCGGTCAGCTCGGCACACTCAGTAGCGGTGAGCTCGTCCCCGGACCCGAGAGCGTCAATGATCGCTAGCCGGGCCGGGTGCGCGAGCGCCCGGATGTCGCGGGAGTCCTGCAGATACAGCGTGTCCTGCGCCGCCCCGGCCCGGCGTTCGGAGGCCTGAGTGCGACCCAGCCGAGGAGATGGCTTCTCGCTGTGACGGGACGACCGATCGGCAGACATCGCCTCAGAACATAGCGCTTGACCTCCAGATGTTAAGGAACTATTATTTAGTTTATGCTTAACATCTCCAAGGGTCGCAGGGATCTCCTTGTGTCACTCGTGGGGCGCATGGTGTCGGCATTCGGCGACGGGGTGGCTCTCATCGCCCTGACGCTGCGGCTGCAAACCGATGGTGCCCGGCCGTACGAGGTAGGCCTGCTGCTCGCCGCCGGCGTCATCCCGCTGCTCCTGCTCGCCCGTCCGGTCGGCCGGCTGGTGGACTCACAAGACTCCCGGCGGCTGCTCGTCGCCGGTGGCCTGGTGGAGGCTGCGGCCACCACACCGCTGATCTTCATCCACTCCGTCGTGGCGCTCGTGGCGCTCGTCGCCGTACTCGGCGCGGCCTCGTCGGTGACCTCGGCAACCTGGGCGGCGCTCATTCCCCGAGTGGTTGGCGAGGACCAACTGGCCAAGGCAGTCTCAGCCCAGCAGTCCCTCAGCATCCTCGCCCTCGTCGGCGGTCCGGCGCTCGGCGGCCTGCTTGCCGGGGCCTTCGGTTCAGGCGTGCCGATCGCCCTCGACGCCGCCTCTTTCGTCGCGTTGACCGTCGCCGCCGCCCTGGTCCGCACTCGCAGGGCGCCCGATCGGGCTCCGACCGTCGACGATCCGAGCCCGCTGCGAGGCGGGTTCACGATCCTGCGGGCCGACCAGATGCTCGCCCCGCTGTTCGCCGGTGTGGCGCTCGTGGTCCTGCTGGTCGGGATGGTCGACGTCGTACTCGTCTACCTGGTCCGCGACACCCTTCATGCCGGCGGCGTCTGGTACGGCGTCACCGAGGCCTCGTGGATGGCGGGCATGGTGGCCGGATCGCTCGCGGCTGGCCGGGTCGGAACCGAGCGTGGTCAGGTCCGCGCGACGATCGCGGGGGTTGCGCTCACCTGCGCGGGGCTGGCCGGCTTCGCCGGCGCGACGACGGTGTGGATGCTCGTTCCGCTCTCGGTGCTCGGCGGTATCGGCAATGGCTATGCCGGAGCCGCGCTGTCGACATTGCTCATGACCCGTACTCCCGACAGCGCGCGCGGCCGGGTGTCCGCCACTGCCAACGCGGTCCTCGGCGGCGCCCATGGTGTCTCGCTTCTGCTCGGCGGCGCCGTCGCGGCGGCGCTGTCGCCCCGGACGATCTACGCCGTCGCGGGCCTGCTCGGGCTGGCCACCGCCGGGATCGTCGCGATCACCCAAGCCACCCCGGACTCCGCGCCGAACCCAGCGTCCCAATCAGAGGGCGGCGCTGCGATTCCGATGACCTGATGCCGGGCGCCCGACGGGTCGGTGTCGGAGCTGACCCGGGTGCTCGCGGCGCCGCGCACCACGATCACCAAGGTCAAGAAATAGCGACGCGTCTCAGAAGCACCGGTCGTTAGCGCCCTGGCGGTCTGACACTTCGGGGAGAGGTGTAAGTCCGGTTCGTCTGGGAACGGCGGTAATTGAAAGGATTCCCACGAGAAAGGTGCAAACCTGATGCCCAACTCCCCGTCACACCTGCGGTCGCGAGCCTGGTCGGCCACTGCGGTCGTTGCCGTCGCTGCGCTTACCGTGCTGGGCTTCGTGTCCGCCGGGTCGGCGGCACCGGTAAAGCACCACCACGCTGGCCGCTCCGTCCCAGCGCCGCCGGCGGCCCCGACAAATGCCAACCAGATCCAGAACCTCGACCAGGTCGAGACCGCGATCAAGGCCTACTACGGCGACACGCCCACCCAGACGCCCGACCCGGTCAACGGCGCGACGATGCTGCACGTGGCGTCCCCGACCGGTGCCTACGCGAAGCAGATGCACCGGATCGAGGCGAGGGCCGAAAAGTATCTCGCGCATCGCGGCCACAAGGCCGGCACGAAGAAGCGCGCGATCGTCCTCGATGTCGACGACACGACCTTGAACACCTACAACTACGAGATCTACAGCAACTTCGTCTACGACCCGACCACCAACGCTGACTTCGTCAACGCGGCCGCCTTCCCGGCGGTGTTCGGCATGCCTCGCCTGGCGCATAAGGCCAAGGCCGATGGCGACCACATCTTCTTCATCACCGGGCGGCCGACGAGTCAGACCCCCGGCACCGTGAAGAACCTTGACAACGTTGGCTACCCGAAGGTTCCCGCTAGCCATATGTTCCTCAAGGACACCTCAGACCCGTGGTTGTCCTCGTGCACGCCGAACTGCACTACGACGCAGTACAAGTCGCTCACGCGCCAGCACATCCAGTCACTCGGGTTCCGGATCGTCGCGAACTTCGGCGACCAGTTCTCCGACCTGCGAGGCGGGTTCGCCGCACACCGGTTCAAGCTCCCCAACCCGATGTACTTCCTGCCATAACCGCAAC
>DATAUK010000033.1:0-129026 GCA_036268295.1 Mycobacteriales bacterium
CGGCGTACTGCGCCTGTGAGGTCTCCTGCGCGACCGCGACGTACGCGGTGTGCTCCTCGAGCAGCAGCACGGAAGCGAGGTCGTAGTCGACGAACCGGCGTAGCACTTCGAGCACGCCGGCGACGGTCTGCTCGAAGCCATGCGTCGTGGCCGCGAGCTCGGTGACCTCGGCCGCGACCGAGGTCTCGAACAGCTTGCGGTCGAGCAGGTCGCAGACCCGGGACATGACGTCGTCGTCACCGAGGTCGACGGGGTCGGCCTTGAGCACGCGGCCCTGCGCCTTGGCGTTCACGTCCTCGATGACCTCACGGACCGCGGCGACCAGCTGGGGCGCCTCGAAGTCCTTGGTGAAGTAACGGTCGGCGCCGGTCTGCGCGCCCCAGTAGCGATCGCTCGCGGCGTCCAGCGAGGTGAGCAGGATGATCGGGATGTCCGCGGTCTGCCAGTCGTCCTTGAGCAGCCGGGCCGCGACGTACCCAGAGACCCGTGGCATCTGGACGTCGAGGACCACCGCGTCCGGCATGGTGCGGAACACCTGCTGGACCGCCGACACACCGTCTTCGGCGGGCACGATCTCGTAGCCTTCCCGCGTCAGGACTGACGTGAGGATGCGACGCAGCGTGGGGCTGTCGTCGGCGATGACCACGGTTGGCATAACGGTCTCCCTAACGCCCGACGAGACGGCGTACCGTCTCGACGAGCTGCTCCTGATCGAACTCGGTTTTCAACAAGTAGGCACTCGCACCGGCGTCCAAGCCGGCCTGCTGGTCTTCCTCGCTTGCCCGGCTGGTCATGATCACGACCGGCACCTGCTCCCAGCCGAGGGTTCGCCGGATCGTGCGAGTCAGCGTGTAGCCGTCCATGCCCGGCATCTCGACGTCGGACAGGACGAGGTCCGCCGGGTCGCCGGTGAGGCGCGACGCACCGTCGGTGCCATCGACTGCCGTGGTGACGTCATAGCCGGCGCTCTCGAGGATCGCTCGTTCGAGCTCCCTGACGCCGATCGAGTCCTCGACGACGAGCACCCGCGCCCGCGGCTGCGTCGCCAGCTCGCCGGAGGCGGCCGGCTCGAGCATCGCGTCGTACGACGAGGTGCCGCGACCACTGGTGTCCTCGCCAAGCTCGCGGAGGTCGACCAGACACACGACGCTGCCGTCGCCATCGATCGTCGCGCCGCTGATGACCGGCGGCCGGCCGATGAACGAGCCGAGGTCCTTGACGACGAACTCGCGCTCGCCGTCGAGAGCGTCGACGGCCCAGGCGACCTGCCGGTCGCCGTGGCGCACTACAACGGCAGCCGTCGGCGACCGCTCGCCGACGACGCCGAGCGCGCCGCCCAGATCGAGCAGCGGCAGCGTCTCGCCGTGGCGCACGATGACCGGGCTGCCGGCCAGCGAGTGAACCGTCGCGTTCTTCAGCGACAGCGACTCGACGATGCCAGGCACCGGCAACGCGAACCGCTCGGGTCCGACCCGCGCCATCAGACACCGCAGCACGCCGAGTGTGACGGGCAAGGTCAAGACGAACGTCGTGCCAGCACCCGGCGCGGTCCGCAGCTCGACCAGTCCACCGAGACCCTCAACGGCGCTGCGCACCACATCGAGTCCGATGCCGCGACCGGAGGTCTCGGTGACCTCCGACGACGTCGAGAAGCCGGGGAAGAACAACACGTTGTGAAGCGCCTGGCCGCTGAGCGCCGAGTCGGGCAGGATCACGCCACGAGCGATCGCGGTCTGTCGGAGGTCGTCATCGTCGATGCCGAGACCGTCGTCGGCGACCTCGATGACGACGGTGCCACCGGCCGCGCGCGCCGTGACCGTGACGGTTGAGTAGCCGACCTTGCCGGCCGCGGTCCGCTCGGCCGGAGTTTCACAGCCGTGGTCGACCGCGTTGACCACCAGATGCTTCAGGGCGTCTGAGACGCCGTCGAGAACCTGCTTGTCCAGCTCGACATCCTGGCCGTGGAGCACCAGCCGGACGTCCTTGCCGGTTTCGGTGGCGAGATCGCGGACGACCCGCGGCAGTCCGGCGACAACGCGGCGGACCGGGACCATCGCCAGACCCATGGCGCCGTCCCGGACCTGGGAGAGCCGGCCCTGGGAGTCCTCGGCGAGCTCGCGCAGGTCACGGGTGGCGGCGAGCATCTGATCGTCGGCGGCAAGCAGCCGGGTCATTGCCAGCGCGGTCTCATTGCTGTCGCCACCGACGGCGAGCGAGTCACGCAAGGTGCGCAGCCAGCGCGAGCTGTCACCGGCAATCGCGTCGATCGTCATCGTGGTGCGGTCGAGCCGCCGCGCATCCAGCTCGGCCTCGCCGACAACGTCGATCAACTCGTAGACCTTGGCAGTGGTGACCCGCACCGAGTCACCACCGCGACGCAGCGCATCGTCGGCGCTGTCGTCCTCGTCAACCACAGTCGCGCACACCCATACCGGGACGACGACCGGATCCTCACCCTCGGTCGCGCGTTGCATCGCGTCGGCGAGTGCGGCGAGGTGCTCGTCCGGCACCGGGTTGTCGGTCCCAGGCAGCGCGCCGGAGATGCCGTCGCAGGATGCCAGCAGCAGGTCGACGAGGTCACGGCGTACCGGGAGTCGGCCGTCACGGAGCGCGCCCAGCAGGTCCTCGGCGCTGTGCGCCACGGCGAGCACCTCGGATAGGCCGAGCATGCGGGCCGAGCCTTTGACGGTGTGAGCGTCGCGGAACAGGCTCGCCACGACATGGCGCGGCGAGGGGTGCGCCTCGAGCGCGAGCAGCCCAGCCTGAAGCGACGCAACGCGCTCTTCGACCTCAGCGCGAAACGTCGCCAGCAGCTCCGGGTCGTCAGCCCAGCCGGCCATCAGGCCCTCCGGCACGAGTTATCACGTATTGAGCATCGGCGCGCGCTAGTCGACCCTGAACCTCGCGACGGCGCCCAGCAAAGTCTCAGTCAGGTCACGCAGTCGACCGGCAGACGCCGCGTGGCTACGCGTCGCAGAGGTTGCGGTGTTGTTGGCGCCGGTAACGGTGTGCATCGCGGTGACGACGGCGTCGCTGGCGACCCGCTGCTGCAGCGTGGCACTGGTGATGTCCTGGGCGGCTCGGGTGGTGTCATCGACCCGCTGGCTGATCCGCGCGAGGGCGGTCTCGACGAGGTGCTGACGGCTCAGGCCGGCTGCCACCGCCGCGATGCCCTCGTTGCTCACGGTGGCGGTCGCGGCGACCTCGTACTCCAGCTCGGAGACAATCTTGGAGATCCCCGCCGTCGCCGCCCGTGCCTTGCCGGCCAGCAGGCCGATCTCGGTCGCGACGGTGGCGAAGCCATGACCTTGCTCGCCGACCCTGGCCGCCTCGATCGCGGCATTGACGCCGAGCATCGTGGTGAGCCGGGCCAGTTCGTCGATCCCGCCGGTCATGACGGCGATCCGCGCGACTCGCTCGTCAAGGGTGCTGGTACGCCGCCCGAGCTCCTCGACCCGGGCGCCGATCGCCTTCATCGAGGCGGCCGACGCCGCGACCGACCCGATTCCGAGATCGACGTCGCGCCTGGTGGTGCTGGCGAAGCTCGCGACCTGTTCAGCGGTCTGGGCGATCGAGGTGGCGGTGGCCGCCAGCTGCTCGATCGTGCTGGTCGTCTCAGCCACGGCAGACGCCTGCTGCTCGACCGCGGCGACATGGGAGCTGGAGCTGCCGGCGAGCTGTTTGGCGTTGTCGGCGAGCTGTTCGGAGACCCCACTGAGCTGGCGCACCAGCCGGCGCAGCGACAGGACGGTGTCGGCGAACACGACCGCGAGCGTGGCGGTGGCCTGGTGGGCCGGCTGGTCGAGCGATGGCACGTTGGACAAGTCGCCGGCCGAGACGGCGTCGAGCAGGCTGGAGAGCCGGTCCACGTCGTGCTCGAGCGCAAGGCGCTGGCGGCGAGCCGCCGCAACGGCTTCGTGGGCACCGCTGGCGAGCGCACCAGCGGCCCAGCCGAACAGCGGGCAGGCCGGCAGGATCACCACCAGGCGTCCGACCCCGGCGATGGTCAGGGTGTGGGAGAAGCCGGCGGCCGCATAGATCCCGCCGCCGGCGAGCGCGCCGACCAGCAGACCGAGCGCCGGGCCGAGCACGGCACCAGAGACCACCACGACCGGCAGGAACAGGACCCAGGCGGGCGCGGCGACACCGTCGGCATTGGTGACGACTCCGGTCACCGCGACGAGCAGCGCAGCCATCAGGGCTGAGCCGAGCGCCCGATGCTTGGCGGCGCTGAGCTGGCCTGCGACATCGGGATCGGTGACGAGCGCGGCCAGACCGACGGCGGACATCGCCGCCGCGATCGCCCACAGCGTCAACGGGATCGGATGGACCCGCAGCGACGTGCTGTCGATCCGGGATGCCGCGACGGCGCAGCCGACGAGCAACACCAGGCTGCCGACGGTTACCCGCTCGGAGACCTGCAGCACCCGCTTCGCAAAATGCGTTGCTGTGGTTTCGTCGTACGACGGGTCGGCGTCGGGATCGGTGTCGTCCGCGCGATCGACGACGATCGGGTCGATGCCGACGAGCTCCGCGAGCTTGCGCTCGACGTCGACCGGCAACGCGGTGGCGACCGGGGTCACCGACCGCTCGTCGAGCGCGCCGTCCAGCACGAGGTCGAACCCTTCTCGCAGATCGTCGATCGTCGTGCTGATGTCATCGGCCGGTTGCCGCGAAACCTGGAGCCAAACGGACTAGCGCGGCATGGCCACAACGGGTCAGGCGGTCAGGTCAGGCCACCTTGAACTGCGCGATCGAGGCGCGGAGCTCGGCGGCGAGGACGTTGAGCTGGGAGGCCGCGGCGGCGGCCTGCTTCGAGCCGACGGCGTACTGCCGGGAGACGTCGGAGACCTGCGTCATCGCGGAGACGACCTGGTCGGAGGCCGAGCGCTGCTGCTGGGTCGCGATCGAGATCTCCTTGGCCGCGGTGGTGGTCTCGTCGACCATCCCGCTGATCCGCTCCAGCGCGTCGACGACGCCTCTGGCGAGGTCGGATCCAGTCCGCACCTCTTTCGCGCCCTCTTCGCTGGCGATGATCGTGGCGTTGGTCTCGGACTGGATCTCGTTAACGATCGAGGCGATCTGGCCGGTCGACTCCTGCGCCCGCTCAGCGAGCTTGCGGACCTCGGAGGCCACGACAGCAAAACCGCGGCCGTGCTCACCGG
Source organism: Mycobacteriales bacterium (assembly GCA_036268295.1). GTDB lineage: Bacteria > Actinomycetota > Actinomycetes > JAFAQI01 > JAFAQI01 > DATAUK01. The sequence goes on from DATAUK010000033.1 coordinate 5,166, forward strand.
CGCGCGCGGCCTCGATCGCGGCATTGAGCGCGAGCAGGTTGGTCTGGTCGGCGAGGTCGTTGATCACCTCGAGGATCCGCCCGATCTCCTGGCTGCGCTCACCAAGGGTGAGGGCGCGGGCAGCGATCGAGTCGACCCGGTTGGCGATCGTGTTCATCGCGAGAACGCTCGACTGCACGGCGGTCCGGCCATCGTCAGCGTGACGGAGGGTTTCCGCGGCGTACCTCGCGACCGCCTCGGAGGTCTCGGCGATCTGCGCGGCGGTCGCGGCGAGCTCCTCGATCGTGGAGGTGGTCTCGGTGACCGCGGACGACTGCTGGGTCGCGGCAGCGGCGTGGTCCTCAGCGGTCGCAAGCAGCTCGCTGGCCGCGTCGCCGATCTGCTCGCCGCCGGAGCGGATCTGGCTGACGAGGCCGCGCAGGTTGCCGAGGGTGTGTGAGAAGGCGCCGGAGAGGACCTCGAGCGCGGCGTGGTCGGCGCTGTCCCGCTCCATCACCACCGACAGGTCGCCTTCGGCGGCCTGCGCGAGCACCCGGGACAGGTCGGCGACGCGTGACTGCAGCTCGTCGCGCTCGGCACGGGCCATCGCGCGCATCGCCCAGATCGACTGGGACAGCACGCTGTTGAACCAGGTCAGTGCCGGGAACACCGGCAGGACCAGGACCAGCCAGGCGACGGTCGCCGCGTCGACGCTGTGCGCGATGAGTGCGGCAATGACCAGCGCCACCGAGTTGGCGCAGCCGAGAACGACCGCCTGCCATTGCTTGAGCGTGGTCGCCGCGAACAGTAACGCCGGAAGGTAGAGGATCCAGAACGGGCCGCGCAGCCCACCGGAGACCGCGACTGCCGCGGAGACCGAGAGCATCGTGGAGAGCAGCAGGATCAAGCGGTAGAACGTGATCCGGCGGCGGACATGCGCGCTGGCCTTCTGCAGCCGGGGCAGCACGGTCATCACCGTCGCGTTGACGATGCCGAGCGCTTCCCAGCCGTAGATGGCGTTGAGGTGGACGTCGACGCCTGGCGCGGGATGGCGGTGAAGCACGATCGCGCCGATGACCGCGAGAACGATGCCGACCCACGTCGAAGCGGCCGCAACGCGGCTCAGCTTCTTGTTGAAGTCCACGATCACTCCGTAGTCAGCGAGTCGGCGAAGTGCACCCGCCTGAAAGTCTTCGTCCGTTTCGACCACCTGCTGTAGCCGAGTCCCGCCAATGGCACATGCGTGGGCCTATTGGCCCACCAATGGCACATCCGTGGGCCTATCGGCCCACCAATGGCACATGCGTGCGGTTAGGCGGAGCGGCGGCCTCGGGGCAGGCCTTCGCGCAGCCGCAGGACGGCAGGTACGTCGAGCACGGCGAGCGGTCCGTCCTCTCGCGGCACTTGACCGGACAGCAACGCGAAACCACCGACCGAGCTCAGCGAGGGAAACGCAGCAACGCCGGACATCGGCGTTGTGCCCTCGACCGCGTCGACCACCATGCCTACCGCCACACCGACATCGGTGAGCACGACGAGTCGCGCTGCTGAGTCGAACTCGCAAGCCTCGGCGCCGAGCAGCGGACGGAGGTCGAGCACCGGCAGGATCCGGCCACGCCAGTTCGCGACGCCGGCAAGCCAGGCCGGAAGACCTGGCACCCGGGTCACCGTCGGAGTCCGGCCGACCTCGGCGACGAAGGCCAGCTCGATGGCAAACCGGCCGCCGCCCATGCGCACCACGATCGCGTCGGTCGTGTCGCCTTCGGCCCTCGACTCCGGCGCAGTGGCGTCGGATTCGTCGATCGACGCCGGCGGAAGCGAGTCGGTCACGTCATGGATGTCGGCGCGTTCGCTCCCGTGGTGTAGCGCGACTTGACAGAGCGCACGGTCACGACCAACGCAACACCGCCGGCGAGCACACCAACGAGCAGGAACGCCATCCCGGTGACCACCACACCCGGATCAGCCGGCAGCTTCCCGGCGATGACGACATCGCCACCCGGCGCATAGAGCGAGACGAACCCGACCGTGACGAACCAGCTGGCGACCGGCACGATCGCGCCGGCCACGGTACGGGTGCCAACGCCGCCGAGGGATCCGACCGCGGTATTGCCGACAAAGGCCAGTACCGCGGAGAGCCCCTCGACGCCGCCCAAGATCCGTTGCGGCACAAGGAATGACTCGATGATCGCGAGGACGACACCGATCGCCGCGAGGACGACGTACGTCGCGATCAGCACACCGAGCTCGCGGCCCGGAGCCGATCGCTGGACGGCTTGCTCAACCACGGGCGAGAGCGTACGGCGCGCCGCTCGGCCGGGACGATCCGGCTAGCGGGAGACCAGCGCCTTCTCGGCGGCGACCAGATCGATCATTGCCGGCGGCGGACCGGCAGCGCGAGCCGCGTCGAGAACCGCGCTGATCTCCTTGCCGACCAGCTCCTCGCGCTCGAGCAGCGCATCGCACAGCGCCGCAACCAGGTGCTGGTTGGCCTCGAGCACGCCCTTGACGGCGACCTTCTGCTCCTGCAGCAGCTCCTCGACCCGGCGGCGGCCATCCGGGTCGCCGAGCACCCGGCCAACCAGATTGGTGTCATTGAACGTGTTGCCCTGGATCGCGGCGAACGACACCAGTGTGCCGGCCATCCCGGCCGCCCCGACCATCTGCGCCGCGACGTTCGTCGCGTAGAGCAGGTCGCCGGCCGGACCGGTCGTGACATCACCGAAGAACACCTCTTCGGCGCACTGACCACCGAGCGAGATCTGGATCAGGCCGATCAGGTCCTTGCGCGATCGGGTGTAGACCTCTTCAGAGTCACCGTGCGCGAGCATGCCGAGCGCATCGCGACGCTTGATGATCGAGAGCACCTCGAGCCGGCGGCTCGGCGCCATGAGGTACGCCGTGGTCGCGTGGCCGGCCTCATGGGTCGCGATGAGCCGCTTTTCGTGGTCGGTGTACCCGACCGGCTGACCGACGCCGATCTGCAACGTCAGCCGCGCGCTCTCGACGTCCTTCCAGTTCATCTTGTTGTCGCCGCGGCGCACCGCGTTGACGAGCGCCTCGTCGAGGAGTTGCTCGATCATCACCGGCGTGTAGCCCTGGGTGACGCTGGCGAGGACGTTGCGGCGCTCGCGGTCGTCAAGCTCATCGTGATGCGAACGCTTGACCAGGAAGTGGTCGGTCAGCGCACGGCGGCCCTTCTGGTCCGGGACGCTGAAGGTCAGCGAGCGGTCGAAGCGACCCGGACGGAGCAGCGCCGGGTCGAGCGAGTCGGCACGGTTGGTCGCCGCGATCAGCAAGATGTTGGCGTGGCGCGGTTTCGGCCGCGGGATCTGGCGATGGGCCGGCAGCAGCTTGTTGAGTCCGCTGGCACAGCCTCCCCAGAACCGCTGCGAGCCCATCGGCTCATCGAAAGACTGCATCTGCACGAGCAACTCGTTGACGACCCCGCCGACGCCCTCGCTGATCGCCCGGTTGATGACCGGGCGAGACGCCGAAAGGAACGTCGCGGGCAGGCTCTCCAACGATCCGCAGCACTGCAAAGACTTCGCGACACCGTCGAGTGAGGTCATGCTCATGCCGTTGCGTGTGCCACCGATCGCATCGATCTCCTCGATGAACCCGATCGCGCCGCCTTCGGCGAGGGCGGTCTTGCGCAGCACCTTGAAGTAGGCCCGGATCTTGCCGGCTGTCGCGCCGTAGAACATCGACTGGAACGACGTACCCGACACGAACAGGAACGGAACGCCGGCCTCCGCCGCCATCGCCTTGGCGGTGTGCGTCTTGCCGGTGCCGGGCAGTCCCTCGAACAGCAGGCCGCGGCGCGGGGTGCCGCCCATCTCCGAGGCGAATGCCTTGTGCGCGAGGAACAAGTTGATCGACCGGATGACTTCTTCCTTCACCGGCTCGATTCCGACGACGTCGCTCATTCGTACGTCGATCTGCTCCGGGCGGTAGATGGTGTGCGGCGACCGTCGCGAATAGAGGATGAACGCGGCGTAGAGGACAACGATCAGGACCAGGAAGACCAGCGGCGCCCAGATCGCCCAGTTGATGTTCGGCATCGCCAGGACGTCGAACGGCCGATGGTCAAGGATGCGCCACCACAGGAACGCGGCCGGGATTCCGACCCACGCGGCCAGACGCCACAGCCGATTGCGGCGCTGTGACTCGCGCTTGACACCGACATCGGCGTCCGCGACCGACAGCACCGTGTCGGCGCCTGACGCCAACAGTGGATTCATCGGCAGGTCGGCCATCGCCGGTGCACGCTCCACGGAGCCTCCGATTCGCGCTCGATAAACAAGATTTTCTGCTAGGTAAAGAAGTCTGTCACCGAGTAGCGGTAGTTGGGCCCGCCCGGGGCACGATTCACCCGGTCGGGCTAACCAGGAACAACCAGACAATGCCGAAAGAGCTGAGCCTTCTGCAAGGACTACTCGACGCCCGCAAACAGATCGGTCTCGACCCCGCCGCCAGGAGCACACTCGCCACGAACCAGGCGGTAGTGCTCCACCCCGAACACCCGTTGGCCGACGTCATTGGACAGCGCGAAGAAGTGGCCGTCGACCGAGATCTGGGTCGGGTAGGCGCGCATCGCCGCGATCTTTGCGTCGAGGTAGTCACGGGCATCGATCGCGGTGGTGATCTCGTCATCTGCCACGCCGAACGGCAGGTCCTCCGGCGAGGTTACGCCGAACGGCGCCTCCTCGCCCAGCTCGCGCAACGAGTCGAAAGCCATACGCAGCAACGAAATCGGCATCGCAGTTTCATAGAGCTTCGCCGGCGTCCATGGGTCGCCGGCCTCCGGGTATCGACCCGGGTCGTCGGCTGCGTCGAATGCCGCCACGGTGATCCGGTGCGCCTGGATGTGGTCCGGGTGGCCGTACCCGCCGTTGTCGTTGTAGCTGATAACCGCCTGCGGCCGCACCTCACGGATCACAGCAACCAGCTCGCCGGCCGCATCGTCGAGGTTGGCCTGCCAGAAAGAGTCCGGCCGGTCGTTGGACGGCTCGCCCATCATCCCCGAGTCGCGCCAACGGCCAGATCCACCGAGAAAGCGGTGATCGGTCACACCGAGTGCGGCCATTGCGGCAGTGAGCTCACCGATGCGGTGGTCGCCGAGACCGCCGTTGCGGTTGGCGGCGAGGTGAGCGAACTCCGGCACCAGGATCTCGCCCGCTTCGCCGAGGGTGCAGGTAACCAGCGCGACGTGCGCACCTTCCGCGGCGTACTTCGCCATCGTCGCGCCGGTGCCGATCGTCTCGTCGTCGGGATGCGCGTGCACCAGCAGAAGTCGGCGCGGGCTGTTTGCAACGGCGTTCACGGTGGCAGGCTACGACGAGACCCTCGGAGGACAGATGGCCACGTTGCTTGATGACGAAGCACTTTCGGCAGCGCTCGCGACCCTCGACGACTGGCACGGCGACCGGTCGGCCATCACCCGTCATGTTCATATCCCCGAGGCCGAGACCGGCGCATTCCTTTCCAGTCTCGAATCGATCGCCCGCGAGCTGGATCACGACCCCGATATCGAGGGCTCAGGAAGTGACCTGACGATCACGATGTCCACCCACTCCAAGGGCGGCGTCACCGACCTCGACGTGACCTACGCCCGTCGGGTCGACGCGCTGCTGTCTTAACGCCAAACTTGCGCGTATCGACCGTTTGACCCAGTCCGAACGGTTGACACGCGCAAGTTTGGCGATCGGTTGTTTGGCGGGTCGGGCAGGAAGTGGCGTCACCGAGGGCGAAATGAGTCGTTGTCTCGGTAACGCAAACTCCCTCCCACGCCTTGGAGTCATCCATGTCCGTTCGCCGACTCGGTCTCGCCGTGACGCTCGCCGCCGCCTCGCTCGGCGGCGCCGCGATCGCCCAGACCGCCGGCGCCAGCACCGCCGCTTGGGCGAGCACCGCCACCAAGGCGGTCTCGCTGCCAAGCGCGACGCTGCTCGGAGCCACCCCCGACAAGACGAAGCTGAGCCTCGCGATCGCACTCGCGCCCCGCAATCAGAGCCAACTCAACGCCGCCACCCGCGCGATGTATACACCGGGCAGCGCAACGTTCGACCACTTCTTGACGCCTGCCCAGTGGACCGCGAAGTACGGCGCGAGCCCGGCCACCGTCACAGCGGTACGCCGCTACCTGACCGCCGCCGGCTTCACCGGTGTGCACGCCGCCGGGGATCGATTGCTCGTTACCGCGACCGGCACCGCCGCGCAGGCGGAGTCGGCCTTCCACACCTCGCTCTCGCAGTTCAAGGTCGGCGACAAGACGATCTACGGCAACACCAAGGCGGCGATGGTCCCCACCTCGCTGCGCAACGCGGTGACCGCCGTCATCGGCCTCAACAACCTGCCATTGGTGACGCCAAAACCGTTGCAGGCCAAGCCAGAAGCCGGCTCGCCTGACATCGAAGGGGGCCTGAATCCGGCGCAGTTCGACACGACGTACGACGCCACCGGCACGCCGGCCGGCTCGAACACCTCGATCGCGCTGCTGACCGAGGGCGACACCACGACGGTGCTGACCCAGCTTCGCCTCGCCGAGTCGAAGGAGGGTCTGTCCAAGGCCGCGGTGACTGTCGTCCCGGTCGGGCCGCAGTCGACCGACACCTCCGGCGCGGACGAGTTCGACATGGACACCCAGGTCTCGACCGCGGTAGCCGGATCGGTGAAGCACCTCTACCTCTACAACATCGGCTCGCTGGTCGACTCCGACATCGACGCCGACCTCGCCGCCTTCGCATCACAGGACAAGGCACAGGCGATGTCGGCGAGCATCGGCGGCTGCGACGTCAATGCCTACCTCGATGGCTCGCTGGTGTCGACCGACGTCGTACTGCAGGAAGCAGCGATGCAGGGTCAGACCCTGTTCGCCTCCTCCGGCGACAACGGCGACGCCTGCATGTACGTCGCGGCACTAGGTGCTCCGGCCGGCGTGCCGGGCACCAACTGGCCGGCATCTGGTGACTACACGACCGCGGTCGGCGGCACCAGCTTGATCAGCGACAGCGACGGCAACCGGATCCAGGAGCTCGGCTGGATCGGCAGCGGCGGCGGCATCAGCGAGGTCGAGAATCCCGGCTTCTGGACTGCCGACACTGACCTCGGCTACAACGCCGAGGACGTCTCGGGTGGCCGCGCGGTGCCCGACATCGCCCTCGACGCCGATCCCAACCTCGCCACGCCGGCCAACATCTACGTCGACGGCTCGGTTGAAGGAGTCGGCGGGACCAGCCTGTCCTCGCCGCTGATGCTCGGCCTGTGGGCGCGGATGGAGACCTCGCACAAGAACACCCTCGGTCTCGCCTCGATCGACCTCTACCGGGTGTACGACGCAATCAACCCGGGCACCACCGAGACGACTCCGGTCGGCATCCCGGTGACCATCCCGGCGGCGAACCCGGCGCCGGTAGCGGGGTTCACCGACATCACAGTCGGCAGCAACGGCGCCTACCCCGCCCTGCCGGGCTACGACGAGGTCACCGGTCTCGGCGCCCCCGACACCGCAGTGCTCAACAAGGTCATCAAGTAACGCACGCCGGCCCAACAGCGGCCGCAGCCCGGGCTCCCGCTCCTGGGCCGCGGCCGTTGGCGGGCGCAGGCCGGCCGTTTGGGGGAACGCGAAGTTCAGCCGTTCGGCCCATCAAGCGGGTCAGCTGATGTCGCAGGCTCGGAGCATGTCGTGGTGGACCTGGGTGCTGCTGGTGGTCTGGGGACCGACCACGCTGCTCGGCGTAATGATCCTGATCGGCTTCACGGCGCTCCGCGCGATCGGGCGAGTCAGCCGGTTACTACCCACCCGGTCCGCGGAACGGACGGCATCGTGGCTGTCATCCACCAGCTCAACCCTCAAGATCCGGTGAAGCCGTTCTACGGTCAACGGCTTCCCGAACTTGCCGGTCGCCGCGCGGTGGTTGTACCGTTCAGCTAGCCCACAGCAGAGCGCAGCACCCGTTCCCAGCCACTGCTTGATGGGCGGCTGGCCTCTCATCGAGGTGACATGTCGGCCGGATTCGTCTTCTCCTTCCGCACTGCCGAGTTGATCGCTGTCGTCGCCAAGCGTCTGGAATCGCAGTTCCCCACGATGTCCCGCGAGCAGGTTCTGCGGTGCGTCCAGGTAGCGCGCGAGCCGGCCAAAGAGGTGGCGGACGACCCGGAGGCGTTCGCGAACATTGTCGAGGCGCTCGCCTATGACTACCTCGCGAAGATCTACGAGATGCAGACCAAACACCGATCGCCGGCCGAACCGGACGCCGCGGCTGAGGCCAGCCTCGCCGCACACCCGCGGACTGCCTGATCGCGGTCTAATCGCGACGACGAGGCTGGACCATCCGAGGCACCGAAGATTGCGCTGAAAGGGTCTGGCGCTAGCCAGTCGGGTCGGTCAGGGTAAGGACATGCCGCTGGACCCGATCGAAGTCGCCTGGGTGCGTTTCGTCGCAATGCGCGATCAGCTGATCGCGGCGCGTGACGAGGAGAACGGCACACGCAAGCCGTTGATCCTGCCGGCAATCCCGGAGCAGAGGGCTGGCACCGTAGACCTGCGCGAGCCCGACCTGCGCGAGCCCGACCTGCGCGAGGTCGATCGGCGCGAGCCTGCGTGGGACCCTCGCTATGTCGGCACCTGGCGCGACCGCCGCCGCTAACTGCTGCGATCCGTCAGACGGTGCAGGCGCCCCGGCGCCGTCACGCGCTGACAGATCGAGTGAACGGGCGCTATGTTCTCGATCATGAAAACGATGCCCAAGCCAACACCCGCCCTGGTCATCGGGACCCTCGCGTTGATCGTCGCCCTCGGCGGCACCGCTGCGGCCACCACGGTGGCCGGCCAGAAGAAGATCAACGGCTCACAGATCAAAGCCAACTCGATCAGCGGCAAGCAGGTCAAGGAGTCGACGCTGGCAACGGTTCCGAAGGCGAAATCCGCGAGCGAATTGGGCGGGCTGACGCCGATCGCGTTCCGGGTGGTCAAGCCCGCGGGCACCAACTCATTCCAGCTCTTCTCATTGAAGAACGAGGCGGTCGTGACTGCTTCGTGCCAGGCATCGCCGACGACGCCAGGCGTGACGATCGCCCCGGTCGGTACGGCGTCACACGATCTGCAGTACACGTACTTCGACCCGAGTGGTGGCGGCACCTATTCGTTCGGTCCACCGTCCAAAGGCGGTGGAGTCAACCACCTCCAGGCCAACTTCAACACCACGATCAACGCGTTCACCACGTCTGGGCCGGTCAGGACGGCGCGGCTGGTGATCCTCTCAGTTGACGAAGGAACAACCTGCGCATTCGACGTCGGCGGCGAGACGTCAATCCCGCTCGTCCGCTAGGCAGGCGGGGTCAACCTCGGTGTACCGATCAGCACACAACCGAGCGTGCTGAGTGCGGTGGCCTCCGGCGGCCGCGCTCAGGTTCGTTCCACCGCGATTGGTTGTGTGCTCATCCGGCCAGAGCGCGGCCACCATCGCCACCCAACGGCGTCAGAACCGAAAGCGGGTGAGGCCGCCGGGCTCCACGCCCAAGACCACGGTCGCGGAACGCGGGTGCACGCGATACACGTTCCACGGCGGCGGTCCCTGCGAGGGCGCGTTGAACGCAGCGGTGATGCCTGACCCGCTCGCGTCAGGCTCGACCGGCCAGCCGCCGTCGGCCCACGCCTTCGCGATCCGCGCCACCTCGGCCGGCTCGGTCACCCTCGCCGCTTCACCCTCGATGACGACGTCGGCGTCACGGATCGACAATGCGAGCGAACACCGCGGATCGCGCTCGACGTTTCTCCCTTTCCGCGTGCCGGTGCCGGTCTGGAACCAAACCGCGCCGTCCACCCACAGGGCGCCGACCGCCGTGACGTGCGGGCTGCCGTCCTCGTTGAGAGTGGTCAGCCACTTCGTCCGGGCATTGTGTGCCTCGGGATCCGGCGCCGAGCCCGCGTCGAGCCGGTCCGCAACGAAGGCCCAGTCGATCGGCGGCAGCCCGTCCGCCTCACCCAGATTGACGATCTCCATCTGCAGTCCCCTCGTTGCGCGCCCCGACTCTGCTCACCTTCAGTCGTAGTGGACACCCACCGCGAGCGCAAGTGTCGTCCCGCCGCCTCCCGATCGTCCGGATCCTGCGAAGTCCCGGGCGAAGTTCTCAGATCTTCGGAACTTGGGTCGGCGGGCGGTGGGACCGTGACACCACTTTCGGCACTTCTACGCCAGCGGCCTGATCGCGGCCGGCTGTGACGTTGTCGCCGTCCAGCGGGCACTCGGACCTGCCAAGGCAACTACCACCCTGGACACCTATGCCCACCTGCGCCCAACCGCCCAAGACCGCACCCGGCCGCAGGAGCGCTCTTCGCGGCCGCATTCAGCGAAATTTCCCACGGCCCACAGCGGGCCCAGGGACACCAACAAGCCTCTGACCTGCACAAACGCCGATTTCTACACGTTGAAGCGGAACTCCACGACGTCGCCGTCGGCCATCACGTAGTCCTTACCTTCGATCCGAGCCTTGCCGGCGGCGCGGGCGGCGGCGATCGAGCCGACCGAAACGAGGTCGTCGTACGACACGATCTCGGCCTTGATGAAACCCTTCTGGAAGTCGGTGTGGATGACGCCAGCGGCTTCCGGGGCGGTGGCGCCGCGTTTGATCGTCCAGGCCCGCGACTCCTTGGGCCCGGCGGTGAGGTAGGTCTGCAGCCCGAGCGTCTCGAAGCCGACTCCCGCCAGGATCGCGAGGCCGGACTGATGCTGGCCGTACTCCTCGAGCAGCTCGGCGGCATCGGCCGGGTCGAGGCCGATCAACTCCGACTCGAGCTTCGCGCTGACAAAGACCGCAGGTGAGGGCGCGACGAGATCGCCGAGCTTTGCCCGCAGGCCCTCGTCGCCGAGATCGCCGTCGTCGAGGTTGAACACGTAGATGAACGGCTTGTCGGTGAGCAGGAACGACTCCCGCAACGCCTCGTGGTCAAGGCTCGGGTCGCTCGAGATCGGGCGGCCATCGTCGAGAACGGCGCGAGCGGCTTGCACCGCGGCGAGCTCGGCACGCCGATCCGGCTTGAGCTTCGCCTCGCGCTCGAGCCGGGCGAGTCGAACGTCGAGGGTCTGCAGGTCGGCGAGCACGAGCTCGGTGTTGACCGTCGCGATGTCATCGGCCGGGTCGATCTTGCCATCGACATGGGTCACATCCGGATCGGCGAACGCCCGCACCACCTGACAGATCGCATCGGTCTCGCGGATGTTCGCGAGGAACTTGTTGCCGAGACCCTGACCCTCGCTCGCGCCACGCACGATCCCGGCGATGTCGACGAAGCTCACCGTGGCGGGGACGATCTTTGCGCTCGCGAACATCTCACCGAGCACGTCCAGCCGCGAGTCGGGCACGTTGACGACGCCGATGTTCGGGTCGATGGTCGCGAACGGGTAGTTGGCGGCCAGTACGTCGCTCGCTGTCAGCGCGTTGAACAGCGTCGACTTCCCGACGTTCGGCAGCCCGACGATCGCAATGCTGAGTGCCACGGTCTCCTCAATTGCCGAACTTGGCGAACTTGGCGAACTTGCCGGTGACCCAGGTTAGGCGACCGGCTCGGCGCGGCATGCCGGAAACTGTCCGACCCTCGGGTCACGATGCAAGGCATGGATATCGCCGCTGTGCTCCTTGCACTGGTCACGCTCGCCGCCGGGCTCGCCGCCGGCTGGGCGCTCGCGGCCAACCGCACCGCCGGGATGAGCACCAACGCCTCCAACCGCGCTGCAGCAGCGAACGCCGAGCGTGATGCCGCGATAGCGGAGCGCGACCGGATGGGCACCGAACGCGACGAGATGGCCGCAACGCTTCGCGCCGCCGAGCTGCAGACCAAGGAAGCCACCACGAGGCTGCAGGCGCTCGTGCACACCGAGGAGCAGCTCAAGGCGGCCGAGGCCCAGCTCAAGGACACCTTCGCCCGGATGTCTAGCGAAGCCCTCGAGCGCAGCAGCACCCAGTTCCTCGAGATGGCCGACTCCCGCTTCAAGCTGGCCGGCGCACCGCTCACCGACACGTTGGGCAAGGTCGAGGTCCAGCTCCGCGAGATCGAGAAGGAGCGCGCTGGAGCCGCACAGGCAATGACGCAGCAGATCGCGTTCGTCCGGACGACGGGTGAGGCGCTTCGTCACGAGACCGCCTCGCTGGTGAGCGCGCTACAGAAGCCGCAGGCCCGCGGGCGCTGGGGCGAGCTGCAGCTACGTCGGTGCGTGGAGTTCGCCGGCATGACCGACCGATGCGATTTCACCGAGCAGACCAGCGTCACGACCTCCGATGGCGTGCTCCGGCCGGATCTGATCGTCCGACTGGTCGGCGGCAAGAACCTCGTGGTCGACTCCAAAGTGACGCTGGCTGCCTACCTCGAGGCTCACGACGCGACCGACGAGGCCGTCCGCGAAGACAAGCTCAAAGCCCACTCGCGTCACCTGCGCCAGCACGTCGACCAGCTGGCGGCCAAGAGCTACTGGGCGCAGTTCTCCCCATCGCCGGAGTTCGTGCTGCTCTTCGTGCCGGGCGAGGCATTCCTCGCACCCGCCCTGGACCGCGATCCGGCGTTGCTCGAGGACGCGCTCGCCAAAGGCGTGCACATCGTCACGCCAACGTCGTTGATCTCGACGCTGCGGACCGTCGCCTACACCTGGCAGCAGGACGCGCTTGCGGCCAACGCACAGCAGGTCTTCGAGCTCGGACGCGAGCTCTACCGTCGCCTCGGCACGATGGGCGACCACATGGACAAGCTCGGCCGCTCGCTGACCGGAGCCGTCAAGGACTACAACCGGACGGTCGGCTCGCTCGAGAAGAACGTCCTCGTCGCGGCGCGCAAGTTGAACGATCTCGACGTTGTCGGCACCGAGCTGACCGAGCGGGTGCCGATCGAGGAGCCGGTCCGTCCGCTCGGTGCGCCCGAGCTCGTCGCCGCCGCCGAAGATCGCCGCTCGGTCATCGCGTTGCCGTCGGCCCTCGCTGACCCGGTCCCGCAGGCAGACGACCTGTTCGGCCGGGCTGACGACTACGGCCTTGGGCGCCCGGATGACGATTCGGGCGAAAGTCCTACAGCGCTCAAGGCGTGACATCTCGGGCGCCGATGCCATGGTTCGGCGTACCCAGCCCCTATTCGGTGACCGCGATCCGCTCGATCACCGGCTGGCAGGTGTGCTTGAGCGCCGGTGGTTACAGCTCGACCGCACTGCACGTCAGCGTCCCGCTCGACGGCTCGGGACCGGGCTGAGTCAACCCTGCTCACACCGCGGGGCGGTTGCGGCGCAGCTCGTGGGGCAGCGCGAAGGTCAGATGCTCCTCGACCGCGGTGAACTCTTCGACGGTGCCGAAGCCGTGATCGGCCAGCCAGGCCAGGACGTCGGCGACCAGCGACTCCGGCACAGACGCACCACTCGTCACACCGACGGTACTCACCCCGTCGAGCCAGCCGACGTCGATGTGGCTGACATCGTCGACGAGGTACGACGCCGGCGCGCCACTGCCGAGCGCGACCTCGACCAGCCGTACCGAGTTCGAGGAGTTCCGCGAGCCGACGACGAGCACCAGGTCGGACTGTGCCGCGATCTGCTTCACTGCGACCTGGCGGTTCTGCGTCGCGTAGCAGATGTCGTCGCTCGGCGGGTCGGCAAGCAGCGGGAATCGTTCGCGCAACGCCGCAACCGTCTCCTGTGTCTCGTCGACCGAGAGCGTCGTCTGCGAGAGCCACGCCAGCCGTGAGGGGTCACGGACCTCGAGCTCGGCGACGGCGTCAGGGCCGGACACCAGATGCACCCGGTCCGGCGCTTCCCCCGTCGTCCCGATGACCTCTTCGTGGCCCTCGTGGCCGATCAGCAAGATGTCGACGTCCTCGCGGGCGAACCGCCGGGCCTCGGCGTGGACCTTGGTGACCAGCGGGCAGGTCGCGTCGATGGTGTGCAGGTTGCGGCGGGCTGCCTGTTCATGCACGACCGGCGCGACACCGTGCGCGGAGAAGACCACGACGCTGCCCTCCGGCACTTCCTCGGTCTCGTCGACGAAGATCGCGCCAAGCCCTTCGAGTCGCGCCACGACGTGAGAGTTGTGGACGATCTGCTTGCGGACATAGATCGGCGTGCCGTACTGCTCCAGCGCTCGCTCGACAGTCTGCACCGCGCGGTCGACGCCGGCACAGTAGCCTCGCGGCGCGGCCAGCAGCACGCGACGCTGTGGGGTTTCCGGCTCGGGTGTCACGACTCCATCGTAGGTTGGCGCTATGGCGCTCGAGTCCAGCCCGGAGTCACCGCTGCCGGTCCGCACCGTGGCGAACGCGATCGGGCAGTGGATCGCCAAGCTCGGCCAGGTCTGGGTCGAAGGTCAGATCACCGAGCTGACGCGGCGGCCAGGCCAGCCGACCGCGTTCCTGGTGCTGCGCGACACCGCCGCCGAGATGTCGCTTCGGGTTAGCTGTCGCGCCGTGCTGCTCGACGCGATCAGCCCGCGGCTGTCCGAAGGGGCGCGGGTCGTGGTGTGCGGCCGGCCTGAATACTGGGCCGCGCGGGGGTCACTGACGTTCGCCGCGGTCGACGTGCGCCCGGTCGGCATCGGAGCGCTGCTCGCGCGCCTCGAAGAGCTTCGCAAGCTGCTTGCCGCCGAAGGCCTGTTCGCGGCCGACCGCAAACGCCCGTTGCCGTTCCTGCCGGCCACGATCGGTCTTGTCACCGGCCGCTCGAGCGCGGCCGAGCACGACGTCGTCGAGAACTCCCAGCGCCGCTGGCCGGCGGTTAAGTTCCGGATCGAGGCGGTGGCAGTGCAAGGTGCGTACGCCGTGACGCAGGTCATCGAAGCGGTTCAGCGACTCGACGCCGACCCGGCGGTCGAGGTGATCGTGATCGCCCGTGGTGGCGGGTCGATGGAGGATCTGCTGCCGTTCTCCGACGAGTCGCTGGTGCGGGCGGTGGTGGCCTGCCGGACCCCGGTGGTGTCGGCGATCGGTCACGAGACGGACGCGCCGCTGATCGACTACGCCGCCGATCGCCGCGCGTCGACACCGACCGACGCGGCGAAGCTGATCGTTCCTGACGTCGCCGAGGAGCGCACCCGGGTTCGTGGCCTCATCGACCGGGCTCGTCGTACCGTCACCGGCCGGATCGAGGGCGAACAACAGCGGCTCGACGCGCTGCGGTCCCGGCCGGCACTGGCCGACCCGTTCGGTGTGCTGACCGGATGGCGGCTCGACCTCGAGTCGGCGCGCGAACGCAGCCGGCGCGCGACGCTCGGCGCGATCGCGGCTGCCAACTCCGAAGTTGCGCTGCTCCGCGGCCAGATTGCGGCGTTGTCGCCGCAGGGCACGCTCGACCGCGGGTACGCCGTGCTACAGCGACCCGACGGCTCGGTCGCCCGCGACGCGGACGGTCTCACCGCCGGCGAGCACCTGGTCGGGCGACTCGCCCGCGGCCGGGTCGGCCTGGTAGTCGAGGATGTGCTCTCGTGACCGAGAAGAAGCCACCTGCCGCCGAGGAACGGCCGAGCTACGAGCAGGCCCGCGAGGAGCTTGCCGAGGTCGTCCGGCGGCTCGAGACCGGCGGCGCGACACTCGAAGAGTCACTCGCGCTCTGGGAACGCGGCGAGCAGCTCGCGACGATCTGCCAGGAGTGGCTCGACGGCGCAACCACCCGCCTCGATGCGGCCAGGTCCGAGAGCGCTCCCGCGTCCGAAGACGACAGCGACTCGTAGTCGGGGTCGGCTCGCACTTGCGGACTAGTGCAGCGAGCCGGCCAGTAGCTGGAGCTGGGCGTCCGTCGCCGAGCCGGTGATCACGACCGCAACGCCGCGCATCGTGCGGCTCAGCGAATATTCACCGCGTGATGACGTCCTGGTCTGCCAGGATGCGCCGGCGATCGTGACCGTGCCGGTGACCGCCGAGCCGCGAGCGCCGAGCACCGTCGGGGCAAACGCCGTGACGTTCGCGACGCTCTCCTCGAGCCCGGCGTACTGACGTCCGGGTGTCGCGAAGCCGATGTGCAGGTGCTCGACGGCGGCCGGCCCGGTCAGCGTCGCAGCGCTTCCCTTCCAGCCGCTCGGCAACGGTCGCGGCGTCAGCGCGGTCCTGCCGGTCTCCTGGTGGAAGCCCGAGACATAGTCGGAGTAGTCGAGCGCCGGGAACTGCTGCGACTTGCTCGGATGGAACAGTCCCGGCACAAAGATCAGCGTGGCTGCGATAACGACGCCGACCAGACCGAGCGAGCGGATCATGTCCGCCGCGCTCTCGCGGCCGCGTTTGGGCTGCGCGACGTCAGTCGACGTCACGGATCGCCACCATCTCGTCGAGCACGCCGACGCACTCCTCGGCCGTAGAGAAGAAATGCGGCCCGATCCGGACCCCGCCGCCCGGCCGGTAGTCGACCACGAACCCGCGGTCGATCAGCACCTCGTGCACGCGCTGGGCATCGTCGATGTCGACCGTCACGTGCCCACCACGTCGATGTGGATCCAGCGGCGACCGTACCGCGAGACCCCGCTCGAGAGCACCGTCGACGAGTAGCTGGGTGAGCCACTGCGACCGCTCGCGCACCCGGCTCAGCCCGATGTCGACGATCGCCTGGTATCCCGGTGACGCGGCGTACGCCGCCGGCACGTTCGGCGTGCCGCCTGCGAACCGCGCAATGCCTGGGGCATAAGCGATTTCGGCCCACTCGAAGTCGAACGGCCGCTCGTGCGAGATCCAGCCCACCGCAGTCGGTCGCAACGTGTCGGCAAGGTCAGGCCGCACGTACAGCCAGCCGTTGCCGGGACCGCCGCAGAGGAACTTCACCGATCCGCCGACGCAGATATCGACGTCGTTGGCCGCCACCTCGACCGGCACGGCACCGACCGCCTGATAGGCGTCGAGCAACAGGATCGCGCCGTGCGCTCGGGCGGCGTCGCGGACCGGCGGCAGGTCGAGCAGCGCCGACGTACGGAACTGCACCAGGCTGACCGAGACGAACAGGGTGCGGTCGTCCACCGCGTCGGCCACCCGCTGCGGGTCGATCGTGACGCCGTCCGGCTCGTAGGGCACGACGACGAGCTCGCCGCCGTGTCGCCGGCAGTGCTCGGCCCACATGTAGTGCGTGCCGGGCCAGTCGGCGGCGGTCGTGACGATCCGGTTGCGGGCCGGCGTGATCTCAAGGCACGAGACCACGGCGATGATCGCGTCGGCGACGCTCTGCCGCAGGATCGTCGTGCCAGCCGGCGCCCCGATGATCGTGCCGATCAAGTCCGCGACCCGTCTCATCTCGGGGAACCAGGTCGACCAGGCCACGACGCCGTCGTGGTCCCACCGGTCGGCGAACTCCGTGAGCCGCTCGCGGGTGCCGCGATGCATCGCACCGAGCGAGTTGTTGATGAGGTACGCCCCTTTGCGATCAAGGATCGGATAGTCGGCGCGCCGGGCCAGCAGGTCGTCGTGCATGGTCACAGCCTGCCATGTCCGAAATCCGCCAGACGTTTGCTCGAGGTCGAGGCAGGATGGTCACATGTATGAAGACCCGGATCGCTGCTATCGAGCCGTCGCCAGCCGCGACGGCCGCTTCGACGGCCGTTTCGTCACCGCCGTCAGCTCGACCGGCATCTACTGCCGGCCATCGTGCCCCGCGCAGACGCCTAAGCGTGAAAACGTGCGGTTCTATCCGTGCGCGGCGGCCGCCGTCGCGGCCGGCTTCCGGGCCTGCAAGCGTTGTCGGCCCGAGGCGGCGCCCGGCTCCCGAGAATGGGACCTGCGCGGCGACCTGGCGGCCCGCGCGCTGCGCGCGATCGCTGCCGGCGCGATCGACGGCTCCAGCGGCGACGGTGAGTCAGGAGTCCCAGCGCTTGCCCGCTCGCTGCACGTCAGCGAGCGCCACCTGAACCGGGTCCTGGTCGCCGAGGTGGGTGCCGGACCGCTCGCGCTCGCCCGCACCCGAAGGGCACAGACCGCACGGCTGCTGCTCGACGCTACCGACCTCCCGATCTCGACGATCGCGTTCACCGCCGGCTTCGCCAGCCTCCGGCAGTTCAACGACACGATGCGCGAACACTTCGGGATGGCGCCGCGCGAGATCCGGCGGCGGCCCTCCGAGCAGCTGGCAAGCACGGGATCACTGACGCTGCGATTGACCCATCGCGCGCCGTACGCGATTGATCCGATGCTCGGCTGGCTGCGGCTGCACCTCGTCGCCGGCATCGAGGAGGTCGACGGCACGACCTACCGGCGGGCGCTGCCGTCCGGATCGGTGGTCGCGATGCAGCTCGGCGAGGATGCGGTCAGCCTCGTGACGCGGATCGACGACCTGCGCTCCCTTCCCGACACCGTTGCGCGATGCCGGCGGATGCTCGACGCCGACGCCGATCCAGAAGCGGTAGACGCAGCCCTCGCCGCCGATCCGGACCTTGCGCCGCTCGTATCGGCCCGGCCCGGCGTCCGGGTGCTCGGGGCCGCCGACGGCTTCGAGGTGTTGATCAGAACTGTTCTGGCACAACAGGTTTCACTCGCCTCGGCACAGACGTTCGCCCGCCGGCTGGTCGACGCGTACGGCAAGCCGCTCGACTCGCCGATCGGCTCACTGACCGCCTGTTTCCCGACCGCAGATGTCCTCGCTGACGCGTCGTACGACGGCATCGGGCTGACTGGCGGCCGGATCAGGACGCTGCGCGCGGTAGCCGCCGCACACGCCGTGGGCGAGCTCGTTCTCGACCCGAGTGCGGACCGCGACGAGACGAGGTCGCGCCTGCTCACGATGCCGGGGGTCGGCCCGTGGACCGCCGACTACGTCGCGATGCGCGGCCTCGGCGACCCCGACGCCTTCCCCGCTTCCGACCTCATTCTGCGGCGCAAGATCGCCGGCCTTACGCCCGACCGATGGCGGCCGTGGCGCGCATACGCCGCGATGCACCTCTGGCTCGATCACCTCATCACGACAGGAGCAATCTCATGACCCTCGACGCGACCACCATCAGCACTCCGATCGGCGCGCTGTCCTTGCTGACCCGCGACGACGTGATCGTCGCGGCCGGCTTCGCCACCCCCGAGACGATGGCGGCCCGGATGCCCGACGAGCCGCTCGTGATCCACCGCGACCTCGGTCGGCCGGCTGCGGCGCTGACGGCGTACTTCGACGGCGAGCTACATGCCCTCGACGACCTGCCGGTCTCGCAGCCCGGCGGGGACTTCCACCAAGCTGCCTGGAAGGTGATGCGCGAGGTGGCACCCGGCGAAACGATCACCTACGCCGAGCTTGCCAGCCGGGCAGGCAACCCGAAAGCGGTGCGGGCAGCCGGAAGTGCATGCGCCCGTAACCTCATCGCCCCGATCGTGCCGTGTCACCGGATCGTGCGGACCGGCGGCGCCCTCGGCGGCTACTACTACGGCCTGTCCACCAAGGACTGGCTATTGGCACACGAGCGAGGCTGAACGACGAAAGCGCCGGCAGCGAGGGTTGCGACGCCACGGCCGCTGGTACGTGCCCGAAGCCGGCGCGATAGAACTGGCTGATGGAGTTCGCCGAGGTTCTCAAGCAGCGCAAGATGGTCCGTCACTACCTCGATCAGCCGGTCGATCCCGAGGTCGTCGACCGGGTGATCGCGGCGGGGCTGCGCGCGCCGTCGGCCGGGTTCTCTCAGGGCTACGCGCTGTTGGTGCTCGAGACGGCCGCAGACCGGGCGAAGTTCTGGCAGGTCACCGAAACCGAGCAGGAGACCGCAAGCTGGCCGCCGGAGACCCGCGAGGCGGTGATGCGGGCGCCAGTGGTCGCGGTGGCAATGTCGTGCAAACGCGCGTATCTCGATCGCTACGCCCGCGACGACAAAGGCTGGACCGACCGCGACGAGTCGCGCTGGCCGGTGCCGTTCTGGCACATCGACACCGGCATGGTCGCGCTGCTGATGCTGCTTCAGGCGGTCGACGAAGGGCTCGGCGCGTTGTTCATCGGCATGCAGCCGGAAGTGATTCCGGCGTTCCGCGGCGCGTTCGGAGTGCCTGCGGATCACGATGTCGTCGGTGTCGTAATCTTCGGCCACACCGATCCGGACGTACCGAAGCGCGACCTACGGTCACGCCGGCGCGAGACCGAGGACGTGGTCCACCGCGGTCAGTGGTGACCCGGACAGAACCAACCGGTTAGCCGGCGCCGACCCGACCGAGCAGCTCGACGAACTCAGCCGCGAGCCGCATCGCGGCCTCCTCGGTCTCCTGAACCGCCACCTCACGGCCCGCCTCGGCGACCACGCTGGTCAGCACCACGACGAGGGTCTCGCCGAGTGGTTGGTCCTCGTTGTTGAGCAACGCGGTGTTGACCCGCACCCACTCGCGGTAGCGGCGGCGCGCGATCAGCTCGAAGCCTGGCGGCCCGCCGCCGTCGAGAAAGACCCGCGCCAGCTCGCGCTCGTCCCAACACCCCCGGAGGT
This sequence comes from Mycobacteriales bacterium, assembly GCA_036268295.1. Classification (GTDB taxonomy): domain Bacteria; phylum Actinomycetota; class Actinomycetes; order JAFAQI01; family JAFAQI01; genus DATAUK01. The sequence goes on from DATAUK010000033.1 coordinate 25,527, forward strand.
ACGCCGTCGTACCCACCAGCCAGAGCTGCATCGTGTCGCTCATGCCCTGCAGGCGAGCAGCGCGAACCGCCTCTGCCGCGCGGTGCTCCTGGTTCGCCTGGTAGTCGTCGAACAGCGCGAGATAGAGGTCAGCCTTGCCGCCGAAATGGTGGTAAAGGCTGCCGACGCTGGCGCCTGCCTTCGCGACCACGTCAGTGATGTTTGCGTCGGCGAAACCGCCGGCGGCGAAGACGTCGCGAGCGGCGGCGAGCAGGGTCGCGCGGGTGGCCTGCGCTCGGCTGCCACCGCCCTCAGCGGCAATCCGGCGACTCGGCACGCCCCTACTCTGCCACTACTTCGGCATCGGGCGATGCGACGACTGGGGCAGTCAATGACAAGATCGAAGGATGAGCGAAGGACAGGTTCCGAGTTCGTTGAACGTCGGCGGCGAGCGTCCTGACCGCAACCTCGCCCTCGAGCTAGTCCGGGTGACCGAGGCGGCGGCGATGGCAGCCGGTCGCTGGGTGGGCCGCGGCGACAAGAACGGCGCCGACCAGGCAGCGGTCAACGCGATGCGACAGTTGGTCTCCACCGTCTCGATGAACGGCACGGTCGTCATCGGCGAGGGCGAGAAGGACGAGGCGCCGATGCTCTACAACGGCGAGGAGGTCGGCGACGGCAACGGCCCGGACTGCGACGTCGCGGTCGACCCGGTCGACGGCACGACGCTGACCGCAAAGGGAATGACCAACGCAATCTCGGTCATGGCTGTCGCGGACCGCGGTGCGATGTATGACCCGTCGGCGCTGTTCTACATGCGAAAGCTCGTCACCGGCCCGGCCGCCGCAGGTGTTGTCGATATCGAGGCGCCGGTCGAACACAACGTCCACGCCGTCGCGAAAGCCAAAAGCTGCTCACCCGAGGACGTCACCGTCGTGGTCCTCGACCGGCCGCGCCATGCCGACCTGGTCCGCGAGATTCGCGAGGCCGGTGCCCGGATCCGCTTCATCGAGGACGGTGACGTCGCCGGCGCGATCATGGCCGCGCGCGAAGGCACCGGGGTCGACCTTCTGCTCGGCATCGGTGGCACCCCGGAAGGCATCATCGCGGCCAGCGCCCTCAAATGCCTCGGCGGCGTGATCCTCGCGAAGCTCTGGCCGCGCAACGACGAGGAGCGAGCCAAGGCCGTCGACGCCGGTCATGACCTGGACCGGGTCCTCGACACCAACGACCTTGTCAGCGGCGACAACGTGTTCTTCGTCGCGACCGGCGTCACCGACGGCGAGCTCCTCGAAGGCGTGCGTTATCGCGCCGGTGGCGCCTCCACGCATTCGTTGGTGATGCGTTCAAAGAGCGGCACCATCCGCTCGATCCACAGCGACCACCAGCTCACCAAGCTCCGCGCCTACAGTTCGGTCGACTTCGACCACCACGGCTGAGCGCCGTACGTCGGCGCCATTGCGAGACAATGAGCAGATGACCGACGAAGAGTTCCGCACCGAGCACGACTCGATGGGCGACGTGCTCGTTCCGAAAGACGCGCTGTGGCGGGCGCAGACCCAGCGAGCGGTCGAGAACTTTCCACTCTCGGGCGTCACGATCGATCCTGCACTGATCGCCGCACTCGGCGCGATCAAGGCCGCGGCGGCGACGGCGAACGCCGAGCTCGGTGTCATCGACAACGACCTGGCGACCGCGATCACTAATGCTGCCAACGAAATAGCCGCCGGACAGCACGACGACGCCTTCCCGATCGACGTCTACCAGACTGGTTCCGGCACGTCGAGCAACATGAATGCGAACGAGGTCATCGCCACTCTCGCCTCGCGCGCGCTCGGCCGTGACATCCACCCCAACGACCACGTCAACGCCTCGCAATCGTCCAACGACGTGTTCCCCTCCGCCATCCACGTTGCAGCGACCCGAACGATCGTGACCGAGCTGATCCCGGCAATGCAGTACCTCGAGGCGTCGCTGACCCGCAAAGCCGAGGAGTGGACCGAGGTCGTGAAGAGCGGCCGGACCCACTTGATGGACGCCACTCCTGTCACCCTCGGCCAGGAGTTCGGCGGCTACGCCGCAGCCGTCCGGAACGGCGTCGAGCGGCTCGAGTCCTCGCTGCCGCGGATCGGCGAACTGCCGCTGGGTGGCACCGCCGTCGGCACCGGCATCAACACTCCGGCCGGCTTCGCCGCACAGGTCGTATCGATGCTCGCCGACAGCCTCGACCTCCCGCTGTCGGAGGCCCGCAACCACTTCGAGGCCCAAGGCGCGCGAGATGCACTGGTCGAGGCCAGCGGTCAGCTGCGGACGATCGCGGCGAGCCTCTACAAGCTGGCGAACGACCTGCGCTGGATGTCCTCAGGCCCGCGCGCCGGGCTGAGCGAGATCCATCTGCCCGACCTGCAGCCGGGGTCGTCGATCATGCCCGGCAAGGTCAACCCGGTCATCCCCGAGGCGGTGTGCCAGATCGTGGCGCAGGTGATGGGCAACGACGCCGCAGTCGCGTTCGGCGGCGCGGCCGGCAACCTCGAGCTCAACGTCATGCTGCCGGTCATCGCGCGCAACCTGCTCGAGTCGATCCGGCTGCTCGCCAACTGCTCGCGGCTGCTTGCCGACCGCTGCATCGACGGCACGACCGCCGACGTCGATCGGTGCCGCACCTACGCCGAGTCATCACCGTCGATCGTGACTCCGCTCAACCGTTACATCGGCTACGAGAATGCAGCCAAAGCGGCCAAGAAAGCGCTCGCGGATGGCACGACGGTGCGCCAGGCGGTGGTCGATCTCGGCTTCGTCGGCGACGGTGACGGCCAGGTGACCGAGACGCAGCTCGATGAAGCCCTCGACGTACTCGCCATGGCCTATCCACACGGCCGGTGAATGATGAGCGAGGGGATCTTCCACATCGCGAAGGCTGACGACTGGGCCGCGGCCAAGGAGTCGGGCCGTTACGAGTGGTCCACCCGCGACGCGAGACTCGCCGACGTCGGTTACATCCATTGCTCCTTCGCCACGCAGGTCGCGATGGTCGCGAACCTGGTCTACACCGACGCGCCCGAGCCGCTCGTGCTGCTGCGCATCAACCCGGCCGCAGTGACCGCGACCATCCAGATCGAAAGTCTCGACGGCGGCAACGAGCGCTTCCCGCACATCTACGGCCCGCTCGAGGTCGGCTGGGTCACCGACGTCTTTGCGTTCGACCGCAACCCGGCTGGCAGGTTCGAGCTGCCATCGCTGCCGTCGCACCACCACGCGACCGACAACATCGCGAAGAGCAGCTAGTCCACCGAGGCGTCGGCGACTGCAAACGAGATCGCGCCGAAGGTGACGACGTCGCCCGGGTGAAGCGCCTGCGCCACCCCCACCCGCCAGCCGTTGAGTCGGGTGCCGTTCGTCGAGCCCAGATCGGCGAGCTCCCAGCCATGCGGCAGCGGCCGCAGCTGCGCGTGGCGCCGCGACACGGTCGGATCCGACACGATGAGATCGCAGTCCGGCCCCCGGCCGATGGTCCGGACCCGGTCGGTATCGGCCGGCAGGCACAGCGCCGGCAGCCACGGCGCCCGCCAACTGCGGTGCAGTCGTCGCAGGAAGTCCGACGTACTGGTCACGCGGCGGATCAGCCGATCACCGAGGCTGTGGCCGTGCCTGATCATCTGCTGAATGTAGAACCGTGGCTCACAATGGTCCAGCGACCGGGTCAGCTACCGATGTCTTCCAGCATCTCGGTGACGAGCGCGGCGATCGGCGAGCGTTCCGACCGGGTCAACGTCACGTGGGCGAACAGCGGATGCCCTTTCAGTGCCTCGATCACGGCCGCGACGCCGTCGTGGCGCCCGACCCGGAGGTTGTCGCGCTGGGCGACGTCGTGGGTCAGCACGACGCGGGAGTTCTGACCGATCCGCGAGAGCACTGTCAGCAGCACACCACGCTCGAGCGACTGGGCCTCGTCAACGATGACGAACGCATCGTGCAGGCTGCGGCCCCGGATGTGGGTCAGCGGCATGACCTCGAGCAGCTCGCGGTCGACAACTTCGTCGATGACGTTCTCCGCCACCAGTGCACCCAGCGTGTCGAACACCGCCTGCGCCCACGGCGTCATCTTCTCGGCCTCGCTGCCCGGCAGATATCCGAGATCCTGACCACCGACGGCATACAACGGCCGGAAGACGACCACCTTCTTGTGCTGCCTACGCTCCAACACCGTCTCCAGCCCGGCGCACAACGCCAGCGCCGACTTTCCGGTGCCGGCTCGGCCGCCGAGCGACACGATGCCGACGTCAGGGTCGAGCAGCAGGTCCAGCGCGATCCGCTGCTCGGCACTTCGGCCGTGTACGCCGAACGCGTCACGATCGCCGCGGACCAGCCGCAGCGTCTTGTCCGGGCCGACCCGTCCCAGCGCGCTGCCGCGCTCGGAGAGCAGCACGACGCCGGTGTGACAGGGCAGCTCACGCGCCGAGGCCAGGTCGAGGGTCTCCTCGGCGTACAACGCGTCGACCTCATCGCCGGAAACGTCGAGCTCGGTCATGCCGGTCCAGCCGGACTCCACCTGCTCCGCGAGGTATTCCTCGGCAGCCAGGCCGACGCTCGCCGCCTTGATCCGCAGCGGCATGTCCTTGCTGACCAGCACGACGTCCTCGCCCTCGGCGGCAAGGTTGGCCGCGACGGTGAGGATGCGGCTGTCGTTGTCCGTGTGCCGGTAGCCAACCGGCAGGACCGACGGGTCGCTGTGGTTGAGCTCGACCCGCACCGTGCCGCCGACCTCGTTGACCGGAAGCGGCGCGTCGAGTCGGCCGTGGCGGGCCCGCAGGTCGTCGAGCACGTGCAACGACTGCCGAGCGAACCAGCCCAGCTCGGGATGGTTGCGTTTGGCCTCGAGCTCGGTGATGACGACCACCGGCAGGACGACGTCGTGCTCGGCAAAGCGCGAAATCGCGGACGGGTCGGCCAACAGGACGCTGGTGTCGAGGACGTAGACGCGCCGGCGCGGCTTGCGCCGCTTGTTCGAACCTGCGGCGCTGCTCGCGGCTGGGGTCACGTGGCCTCCGGGGACACAGCCGACGGATCGTCGACCGTCTTGGCCGACCGTACGTCGCCGATCCGGTCCCCGACGAGAACGACACGCGAGCACAGCATGATCGACAGGTGGCCGTTGGGTGAGGTGGCTCAGCGAACCTTGAAGCGCCGCACCTGTCCGACCCGACCGGCGCGGTGCGCCGGATGCCCATCGACGGCGATCCGCACCGCGCCGGCGTTGCCGAGCACGACGTGCAGACCGTGCTGGCTGAACGTGACGTGCTGGTGACCACGCAGGATCCGGCGGATCAGCAGGTGTCCCGTCGCGGTCTTCACCTCGAGGTAGCAGGCCGGGCCGAGATCGGTGACGGTCAACCCGGCCGGCGCGGTCCTGCGATGCGGCGGGTGATGCGCCGCCGGCGACGCCGATCGCGTCGCTGTGATCGGCGGCACCGTCGGGGTGGCGGGAGCGCTCGGCGCGGCAGGCGACGCCGAAGCGGTCGGTGGTGTTGTTGTTGCCAGCACCGGCGGGACGGGGGTCGTGACCGCGGGGACATCGGCCGAGGCGACATGCGGGCCGTCGTTGGCGAACGCGTGGCCGAGCCCGACGCCGCCGACCGCGAGCAACGCCACCACGGTCACCGTCGGCAGGACGGTCAGCCGGCGTGACGGCGGCTTTCGGTGCCGGCCGACGTGGCGCGGCGGCGAGTGCCGCGTTCTGCGATGGCGACCTGACACCTGCCCATCATGGCGCGGCTAACCGGAAAATCCGTGCAGCCGCAGCACTATTGTGGCGATTACCTCAGACGGCGAGATCAGACGCCGTGGCGGCGCTCCCGTTGCGCGTAGGAGCGCAACGCCCGAAGGAAGTCGATCCGGCGGAAGTCAGGCCAGAGCGCGTCGCAGAAGTAGAACTCCGAATGCGCGCTCTGCCAGAGCATGAAGCCACCGAGCCGCTGCTCGCCCGAGGTGCGAATCACCAGGTCGAGATCCGGCTGCCCGCGGGTGTACAGATGGTCCGCGATGTGCTCGACGTCGAGCACGTTCGCGACTTCCTCGATCGACGCGCCGCGCGAGGCATGCTCCTGAAGCAGACTGCGCACCGCGTCCGCGATCTCCCGCCGCCCGCCGTACCCGATCGCCACGTTGACGACGAGCCCGGGCTTGTCGCGGGTGGTCTCGTCGGCCTCCTTGAGCACCCGAACTGTCGAGTCGCGCAGCAGGTCGAGCGAGCCGAGTGGATGCACCCGCCACGGCCGCTCAGCGGCGGCCAGATCGGTCACCGTTGCCTCGATGATGTCGAGCAGCGGCAGTAGCTCCTCGGACGGTCGGCTGAGGTTGTCACTCGAGAGCAACCACAGCGTGACTACTTCGACCTTGGCCTCGGTGCACCACGCGAGCAGGTCGATGATGTGATCGGCGCCGGCGCGATGACCCTGGCTGACGTTGGCCGCACCGGCTGCCCGCGCCCAACGTCGATTGCCGTCGAGGATGACGCCGACATGGCGAGGGCGCGGCGTATCAGCCAGGGATCGCTGCAGTCGCTGTTCGTAGACCCCGTAGACGAGGTCGCGCACACCCACGGCGGCAGGGTACGCCTCTGCGATGAAACTGCTGGTACGCCGAAGCGAGTTGAGCGGCTCAGCCGAGCCGTTCCTCGAGCTTCGCGAGCTCGTCCCACAGCGCAGCCGGAAGGTGGTCTCCGAACCGCTCGTAGTGCGGCTTGACCAACGCCGCTTCCTCACGCCAGGTTTCGGCGTCGACGCTCAGCAGCAGGTCGAGTGACTCGTCGCTGAGGTCGAGGCCATCGGTGTCGAGCCCGTCGCGGGTCGGCACTCGCCCGATGGCGGTGTCGGTCGCTTCCGCATTGCCGGCCAGCCGGTCGGAGATCCACTTGAGCACCCGGCTGTTCTCGCCGAAACCGGGCCAGACGTACTTGCCGGCGTCGTTCTTGCGGAACCAGTTGACGAAGTAGATCCTCGGCAGCTTCGAGGCATCCGCATTCGCGCCGATGCTCAGCCAGTGGGCGAAGTAGTCGCCCATGTTGTAGCCGCAGAACGGCAGCATCGCGAACGGGTCACGGCGCAGTTCGCCGACCTTGTTCTCCGCCGCGGCAGTGCCTTCCGAGGCGACGTTCGAGGCTAGGAAGACGCCCTGGCTCCAGTCGAAGGACTCGGTCACCAGCGGCACACTCGACGCCCGGCGGCCGCCGAAGAGGATCGCGTCGATCGGCACGCCGGCCGGGTCTTCCCACTCCGGCGCGATCGTCGGGCACTGGGAGGCCGGCGCGGTGAAGCGGGCGTTCGGGTGGGCAGCCGGCTCGTCGGAGTCCGGAGTCCAGTCGCGACCCTTCCAGTCAGTGAGGTGTGCCGGCGGCGTCTCGGTCAGGCCCTCCCACCACACGTCCCCGTCGTCGGTCAGGGCAACGTTGGTGAAGATGCAGTTGGCATAGAGCGTGTCGATGGCGTTCTTGTTGGTCGCCTCGCCGGTGCCGGGCGCGACACCGAAGAATCCGGCCTCCGGATTGATCGCGTGCAGCCGGCCGTCGTCGCCGAAGCGCATCCAGCAGATGTCGTCGCCGACCGTTTCGGCCTTCCAGCCCGGCAGCGTCGGCTGCAGCATCGCGAGGTTGGTCTTGCCGCAGGCGCTCGGGAACGCCGCCGCGATGTAGCGCGCCAGACCTTCCGGCGAGGTCAGCTTGAGGATCAGCATGTGCTCGGCGAGCCAGCCCTCGTCACGCGCCATGACGCTCGCGATCCGCAGCGCATAACACTTCTTGCCGAGCAGCGCGTTGCCGCCGTACCCCGAGCCGTAGGACCAGATCTCTCGGGTCTCGGGGTAGTGGACGATGTATTTCTCGATGTTGCACGGCCACGCGACATCGGTGTCACCGGGCTCGAGCGGCGCGCCGACCGAGTGAACTGCCGGCACGAAGAAGCCGTCATCACCCATCTCGTCGAGAGCGGCCTTGCCCATCCGGGTCATGATCTTCATCGAGATGACGACGTACGGCGAGTCGGTGATCTCGACGCCGAGCGCGGAGATCGGCGAGCCGAGCGGGCCCATGCAGAACGGCACGACGTACATCGTGCGGCCGCGCATCGATCCGGCGAACAGCCCGTTCAGCGTCTCGCGCATCTCGCCCGGCACGACCCAGTTGTTCGTGGGGCCGGCGTCGGCTTCGGACTCCGAACAGATGAACGTCCGGCTCTCGACCCGCGCAACATCGGCCGGATCGGACTTGGCGTAGAAGGAGTTCGGGCGCTTGTCGGGGTTCAGCCGCACCAGGGTGCCGGCGTCGACGAGCTGGCGAGTGACGCGGTCCCATTCCTCTTCCGAACCGTCGCACCACTCCACCCGGTCGGGCGTGGTGAGCGCGGCGACCTCGCGGACCCAGGCGACGAGCCGGCCATGTTTCGTCGGCGCATCATCAATACCTGGAATCGTGTCAGCGACGGTCATTGCATCTCCTCGAACGAACCCCGTGGTCAGGATCTCTAGAACCACTGTGCGCCTGCTCGGCGTAAAGCGCCAAGCATAACGCTCGTTCTATATTCCCGCGACGCGACCCATCCAACCGTCGATAGCGGACCACAGCACGTACTAGCTCGCTGCGGCGTCCGGCCCGGCGGCGCGGAGCCGCTCGACATCGGTCAAGGCGGTACGCAGCTCGCCCAACCAGTCACCGGAATGCTGGCCGACCAACCGCACGCACCACGCGAGCGCGTGCGAGCGTGAGCGGGCAACGCCGGCAGCAACCAAAGTGTCGAGCACGATCCGGTCGGACTGCCGCAGCCGGGTCATGACCGGTACGGCGATGGCGGTAAAGATCGTCTCGGTGTCACCGCACTTCGCGCCCCAAGCCACCTTGCGGCCGAAGCGCTCCTCGGCTTCCCGGGCGATCTGGATCCGCTGCTCGCGGGTCTGCTCCCGAAATCGGGCGATCCGGCCCTGCTCGGCCTCGGCGGCCGCGTCCCCGCCCGGTTCCGGCGCCGCGACCGTACCGAGGATCGTGATCTCCTCGCGGTCGACCGTGACAGTCGGCGCCTCGGTGAACCACTCCGCTGGCAACCGCCCGCCCAACCAGCTACTGATCTCCTCGCTCATCGCAACCTCCATTTTGTGATTACCTGATTACAGGTAATCACATCTCAGCCGCGAGTCGAGAGAATAAGCCGAAAGCGGACTGGGTGAACGCTGCGGGTATGGGCTTTCACGAAACGGAAGGTCCAGCGGTAGAGCCGAGCGAGCCCGTCGACTACCCGCGAGCCCCGCTACGCGCGGTACCGCATGCCGTCCATGAGCAGGCCGACAAGGCGCTTGGCGTGCTCGCGCCAGTCCGAGCGGTCCGAGGCGATGCAGATCCCGCTGACCGCCCGCAGCAGGTCCAACGGCTCGACGTCGTCGCGAATCGCGCCCGCGTCGACACCGGCCGCAGCAAGCCGGTTGACGGCATCGCTGATCCGGCGATGCGAGTCGACGAACAGCTCGGAGTCGGCACCGATCACGGATTTGAGCGCTGCGGCCATTCCGCGCTTTGCGGCGACGTACTCAACGAACTGCAACAACCACTGCTCGAGCGCCTCGGCTGCCGGGCATTCACGCAGCAGCTCGTCGGCGGAGTCGCACACCAGCTCCACCTCGCGGCGATAAACCGCTTCGATCAGCGCGTCACGAGTGGGAAAATGCCGGTACAGGGTGCCGATGCCGACGTCGGCGCGGCGGGCGATCTCTTCGAGCGAGACGTCGATGCCGCGCTCGGCGAACAGCAGGGCAGCCTCGGCGACCAGCCGATCGTGGTTACGGCGGGCGTCGGCGCGCGGGGCTCGCGTCGACGTCATCGCCGTTTCCTTCCGCCGAGCCGTTTGCCTGCTGGTCATGTTCGTCGGGTTCGATGTCGATGCACCCGATGGATAACCCGGTTGCTAACCGGAGGCTACCTCCGTTAGGGTAGCGGAGGCACCATCCGTTTAGCTGATCGTAACGTCTGGAGCACCAACACATTGAGTAGTGAGACCTTGATCGTCACTTCCGGCGGCCGCTTGACCAAACGTCACCCGAGCCTGGTGCTCGTCGTGGTACTGACCTGCCAGCTGATGGTCGTCCTCGACGGAACGATCGTGAACATCGCGTTGCCGCAGATCCGCCACGCCCTGCACTTCTCGACCGCGAACCTGTCCTGGGTCCTCAACGCCTACACCCTCAGCTTCGGCGGACTGCTCCTGCTTGGTGCCCGCGCCGGCGACATCCTTGGCCGGCGTACGACGTTCGTCTGGGGCATCACGCTGTTCACTGTCGCCTCGATGCTCGGCGGCTTGTCACAGAACTCCGGCGAGCTGCTCACCGCGCGCGCCGCGCAGGGAGTTGGCGGCGCACTGGCCTCACCGGCCGCGCTGGCACTGCTGATGTCAATGTTCTCCGACGGTCGGGAGCGCACCCGGGCCATCGGCCTCTACACCGCGGTGTCGGTCGGCGGCAGCGCAGTCGGCCTGCTGGCCGGTGGCGTCCTGGTGCAGCTGGTGTCGTGGCGCTGGGTGCTGTTCGTGAACGTGCCGATCGGCATTGTGGTCGTCGTCCTCGCCCGGATGGTCATCCCCGAGACCGCACGTCACAAGGGCGTCTTCGACCTCGCCGGCGCGCTGACCTCGACGGTCGGGATGAGCTCGCTGGTCTACGGCTTCGTCCGCGCCGCGAGCGACGGCTGGGGCGACACCGACACGATCGTCGCGTTCGTCATCGGCGTCGTACTGCTCACCGCCTTCGTGCTGACCGAGCGACGTGCCTCGTCACCGATCACGCCACTGCGGTTGTTCGCCGATCGCAACCGGGTGAGCTCCTACCTTGCCCGGCTGTTCGTCGTGGCCGGGATGTTCGGGATGTTCTTCTTCCTGAGCCAGTTCCTGCAGAACGTCCTGCACTACAGCCCGATCCGCACCGGCCTCGCCTTCCTGCCGATCACGATCTTGCTGTTCGCGTCATCGCAGGCGGCGTCGAAGGGGCTGATCGAGCGGGTCGGCGCCAAGCTACTGATGATCATCGGCCTGGTGCTCTCGACGGCCGGGCTCGCGTGGCTGACCCAGCTCTCGGCAGACAGCGGGTACGGCATGCTGTTCGGCCCGCTAGCCCTGTTCGGCATCGGCAACGGCCTTGCGTTCGTGCCGTTGACGACCGCCGCACTCAGTGGCATCGAGCCGGAGGACGCCGGCGCCGCTTCCGGGCTGGTCAACGTGATGCAGCAGGTCGGCGGCTCACTTGGACTGGCCATCCTGGTCACGATCTTCGGGGCTGCCGACCGGCATGCCGCTAGTCATCCCCCGGCGGGCCTGAACCCGACGGCGGCGGCAAATCACGCGTTCGTCGCCGGCGCCGACCGCGCGTTCGATGTCGCGACGCTGTTCGTCTTCGCGACGCTTCTGCTCGTCATCTTCGCCATCCGCAGCCTGCCCACCCATGCGCAGCCGCCGAGCGAGGAAGAGCAGCTGATCGAAGACCTCGAGACGACCGGAGCGCTCAGCGCAACCGCGTCAGGTTGACCTCGACCTCGAGCGAGGCCTTGCCGCCGCCGGAATGGACCCCGCGCAACGGAGCCACGTCGGCGTAGTCGCGACCCCTCGCGACGCCGATGTGGCGATGTCCGATCTCCTGGTTGTTGGTGGGGTCGAAGCCCCACCAGTCACCGGTCCAGACCTCGACCCAGGCGTGGCTCTCACCGGCGACCCGGTCGCCGATCGCGGCGTCTTTCTGGGTATGCAGATAGCCGGAGACATAACGCGACGGCACTCCCATCGCCCGCAGCACCACCAGCGCGACGTGGGCGAAGTCCTGACAGACGCCGAGCCTGGCCTGCCATGACTGCGCGGCTGACGTGTGCACTCCGGTGACTCCCGGCTGGTAGGTCAATGACTCGTTGACCCAACGCATCGCGGCAAGCACCGCGTCAACCGGGTCGGGGTTCAATGCCATCAGCGAGGCGGCCATCTCCGCGAGCTCGTCGTCCTGCGCGGTGTAAGCCGTGGGCGCGAGCAGCTCGGCGTGCTCGTCGCGGATCGCCGGCGCCGCGAGGTCGTCCCACCCGGCGCCTCGCACCGGCGGTTGCGCCGCCTCGGTCTCGACAACCGCCGCGCTGGTCAGCACCAGCCGGTCGTGCGGATCGCAGAGGTCGAACGCGGTGACCTGGGTGCCCCAGTAGTCCCAGTAGCGGCGGATCGGCGTGGCCGGCTCGATCGTGAACCGGACGTTCACGGTCGCCTGATGAAGGTCGGTGATCGGTGTCATCCGCGCTTCGTTGTACGACGACTTCACAGCGGTCTCGTAGTCGTACGTCGTCTTGTGCACTACCTCCAGCCGCCAGGTCACGTCGCCGCCCTCGCGACCCACTCGGTCATCGCCGAGCCGCGGAAGAACCGGTCGGCGACCGCGCTGGTGACGGCAACGCAGGCCCGCTGGATGTCGTCGAGCCGTTGCGCCAGGCCGACCGCGACATCGGCGGCCCGCGAGAACTCCAGATCGGTGCGGGTGCGGCCGAGCTCGAGCAGACCGACATCGGCGACCCCGACCCGAGAGCCGGCCGACGGCGTCAGCTCCATCAACCGATGCTCCGCAGTCGCGACTGCGGCGTACACCGAACGCGGAAAAAGCCTGTCGAGCAACAAGAACTCGGTCGCGTGACGCGGATCGAGACTGCCGCGATAGGTCCGAAGGAACGACTCGTAGCCGCCGCAGCTGCGAAGCAACGCGCCCGCTGACGTCGCCGGATCACCGGCCACTTGATAGAGCGACAGCGCCCGAACCGTCATGTCAGCGCGCTCGATGCTGCGGCCGAGGACCAGGAACCGCCAACCGTCGTCGTGACTCATCGTCCCATCGATCAGCCCGGAAACCAGCGCCGCTCGCTCTTTGACGAAGTTGAAGTACGTCGTCGGACTGCCGCGCTTCGCCCGCGCCCGCTGCGCCGGCAGATCGTTGTAGGTGGTGTTGAGGCACAGCCACATCTCCGAGGAAATGACTTCGCGAACCGTCCGCGCGTTCTCGCGGGCACCTTCCAGCGAGCTCCAGACCGGGCTGACCCGGTCGTAGGCCAACCGGTCGAGGACGAGGTCGGTGTCGAACGATCGCTCGTCGAGATCCTCGGTCACGCCGACCACCGAGAGCAGGGTGCGGCACGCCTCGACATCGCTCGCGGATGACTCCTCGAGGAGCACGTTGACCGAGACGTCGAGCATGCGCGACACGTCCTCGGCGCGCTCGACCAGCCGTCCGATCCAGAACAGCGACTCGGCGATCCGGCTCAGCATGATGCCGCCGGCTGCTCGCCCTGTTGCTGTTGCTGCGCCTGGCCGACATGCGGCGCGACGGCGGGCACGCCGACGTGCAGCGGGCCGCCGGTCGTGGTGACCCGATCGGCCCGGGTCTCGACCGGCTCCGTCGTACCGCTCAGCACCCAGGTGTCCTTCGACCCACCGCCTTGGCTGGAGTTGACGACCAGACTGCCGTCAACGAGCGCGACCCGGGTCAGCCCGCCGGGCATCACCCAGACCCGCTGGCCGTCGTTGACGGCAAACGGCCGGAGGTCGAGGTGTCGTGGGACCAGCTCGCCATCAACCAGGGTCGGCGCGGTCGACAACGGAACGACCGGCTGCGCGATCCATCGCCGCGGATCAGCGATCACGTCGCGGCGCAGCTTCGCCAGCTGCCGGTCCGTGGCAGCCGGTCCGATCACCAGGCCGTACCCGCCGGAGCCGTCGACCGGCTTGAGGACGAGCTTGTCGAGATGGTCGAGGACGTGGGCGCGGGCGTCCGGCTCCTCGAGCCGGAACGTCTCGACGTTGCGCAGCAACGGCTTCTCACCGAGGTAGTAGTCGACCATCTCCGGCACGTAGGTATAGGTGAGCTTGTCGTCGGCGACTCCGTTGCCAACGGCGTTCGCGATGGCGATCGAGCCGGTCCGGGCGGCACCGAGGATCCCCGGGCAGCCGATGACCGAGTCCGGCCGGAAGTGCACCGGGTCGAGGAAGTCGTCATCGATCCGGCGATAGACGACATCGACCCGCTGCTCACCCTCGGTCGTCCTGAGAAACACCACGCCGTTGCGGCTCACCAGGTCGCGACCCTCGACCAGCTCGATACCCATCTGGCGGGCAAGCAGCGAGTGCTCGAAGTACGCCGAGTTGTAGGCACCCGGCGTAAGGAGCACGACCATCGGGTCGTCCACACCGGCGGGCGCGCAGGCCCGCAACGCCGCGAGCAGCCGCGCCGGATAACCCGACACCCGACGCACCCGCTCGCCGCCGAACAGCTCCGGGAGGACGCGGGCCATGGTGCGCCGATTCTCGAGGACATAGCTCACTCCGGACGGCGTCCGCAGGTTGTCCTCGAGGACGCGCAGCTCGCCGGCCGCGTCGCGCACCAGGTCGATGCCCGCAACATGGACCCGGACGCCGTTGCTGGGCTCGACGCCGTGGGCAGCGCGATGAAAGTGTTGCGACGTCGTCACGAGCCGCCGCGGCAGGATGCCGTCGCGAAACGCTCGACCCGCGCCGTAGACGTCGGCGAGGAACGCCTCGAGCGCCCGCACCCGCTGCGCGACGCCTCGCTCGATCAGGTCCCACTCATCGGTCGTGAACAGCCGCGGCACGACGTCGAGCGGGAACGGCCGCTCCTCGCCGGAGAGTGAGAACGTGACGCCGGCGTCGGTGAACGCGCTCGACAACGCGCCACCACGCGCAGCGAGATCGCTCATCGACAGCGACTCGAGTGCCGCGACGACAGAACGATAGACAGGCCGCGCCGAGCCGTCCGGGGCGAAGACCTCGTCGTACGCACCGGTCGCATGCTGGCGCTCGAGGTAGCCGCCAAGCAGGTCGCCCATTGGGGAAGATTATGTGCGCGGTGTTACCCCGTCATGTCACGCGCCGACGATCAGCGCGCCGACCCGCGCGGCGAACGCGCCCGGGTCGGTCGTCGGCGCATCGCAGACGAAGCCACGGCAAACGTACGCCGCGCCGCCCGCGCGATCTTCGAGCAGTGGTGAATCGCCACCGGTCACGACAACCGCGCCCGGTGACGTGGCGCGGCGGGCGACCGATGCGAGCGCTGGATCGTCTACGACGGCGATCTCCAACGGACCCGCGACCAGTGCTTCAGCAGCGGCCGCCGACCAGCCGGCGAATCGCGGGTATCGCTCGACTAGTGGCGAGACCGATCCGAGTGCCGCCGTCGCAATGTCGCGAAAGTCGGTGCGGCCGGTCAGCGCCGCCGCGGTCAGCAGCGCCGCAACCACCGACGAGAAGCCGGCCGGAGTGGCGCCGTCGGTCGGGTCCTGCGGCCGGCGGACCAGCGGCTGCGCGTCATCGGCGGTGTCGAAGAAGCCGCCGGTCCCGTCACCGAATCGCGTGACCGCAACGTCGAGCAGCTGGCAGGCCAGGTCGAGCCAGCGCCGCTCGCCGGTGACCTGGTGCAGCGCGAGCAGACCCTCGGCGACGTCGCCGTAGTCCTCGAGCACCCCGATCGGCTCGCCAACCACGCCGTCACGTGATACCCGCCGCAGCCGGCCGCCGATCAGATGGAGGTCCACCAGCAGCTGGGCAGCTCGTCGAGCGGCGTCGATCAGATCAGGCCGGTCAAATAACGCCCCGGCCTCTGCGAGCGCGGCGATCGCGAGGCCGTTCCAGGCGGCGACGACCTTGTCATCGCGGCCCGGCGCCACGCGCTGGTTCCGCAACGCATGCAACCGGTGTCGCTCCGCGGCGTACTCGGCTTCGTCCACTGGGTCTTCCAGCAGCTGCAGGACCGACCGGCCGTGCTCGAAGCTGCCGGCTTCGGTCACGCCGAAGATTGCGGCGGCACGCGGCCCGACCTCATCCGGAGTCCAGACGTAGAACCTGCCCTCCTCACCTTCGCTGTCAGCGTCGAGCGACGAGGCGAAGCCAGCGGTGCCGAGCAAGTCGGTGATCATCCAGTCGCAGGTCTCGATCGCGATCCGGCGCGCAAGCGGACTGCCCGTCAATCGCCACCAGTGCGCATAGACCCGAGCCAGCAAAGCGTTGTCGTACAACATCTTTTCGAAGTGCGGCACCACCCAGTTGGCGTCCACGGAGTAGCGCGCGAAGCCGCCGCCGAGCTGGTCGTACATCCCGCCGCGCGCCATCCGCTCGCACGTCCTGGCGACGATCTCCCGGCTGCGCTCGGAGTCGGTCCGCGCGGCGTGACGGAGCAGAAACTCCAGCACCATCGACGGCGGGAACTGCGGCGCACCACCGAAGCCGCCGGTCTGGTCGTTGTGCTCTTTGCTCAGGACTGCCGCCGCGGAATCGAGAGTGGCCTCGTCGATGCCATTCCCGGTCAGCGGCGATGTAGCCCCCCGCTCGGCGAGCTGGCGGACGATGTTGGCGCCGGACGCTTCGACCTCGGATCGTCGTGACGACCACGCGCCGGCGACCGACCGAAGAACCCGGCTGAACGACGGCATGCCCGGCCGATCGGCCGGCGGGAAGTAGGTTCCGCAGAAGAACGGCTCGGCAGCGGGCGTGAGGACGCAGGTCATCGGCCAGCCACCCTGGCCGGTCATCGCCTGGGTCGCCTCCATGTAGACCGCGTCGACATCGGGTCGTTCCTCGCGGTCGACCTTGATGCACACGAAGTGCTCGTTCATGTAGGCGGCTACCGCTTCGTTCTCGAACGACTCATGCGCCATGACGTGGCACCAATGGCAACTGGAATAACCAACACTGAGCAGTATTGGCACGTTTCGACACCGAGCTTCAGCGAATGCCTCGTCGCACCAGGGCCACCAGTCGACCGGATTGTCCTTGTGTTGCAACAAATACGGGCTGCTCGAGTCCGCCAGACGGTTGGCCATGCACTCGACTCTAGGCGTTGGCCGGCGAGGGCCCGCGCCGGGTCAGATCGGGCCGAAAGACACCAGATAGGCACGGGAACCAAGTGGCAGTCTTTGTCTAATGACCGGGGGCGGCGTAGGAAGAGGCGAAGCGGCGGGAGCAAACAACCCGTAGCAAACCCGACCGAAGTCGCGGAGTCGGGTGTGGTCGACGATCACGCGGGCACGATCAAGCCATGACAGAACCCATTCCGATGCCGGACGAGACTCCGCCGGAACAGCGCGAATACCTCGAGGAGAAGCGACGTCACGAAGAGGTTGATGCCGAGCGGGACCTCAGCACTGAGGACAGCGAGGATAAGCGGATGGCGAACCCAGAACGCTCACAACACTAGGCTGCGCTTCACGGCAGAGCTACGCATCACGAACCGCGCTTGCCGCTGCGCTTTCGCAAGAGAGTTCTCAACGACCCGGTCGACCGATCATCGTTTGGGTTCGGCCTGCGGTTGGGTAACAGCAACTTATGCGTCGCCGCCGGACCAGTGTCACCGACATCGACGTCGAACTCGCCAAGTGGCGCAATCGTCGCCTGGACGCCACGACGGACCTGGATCGCGGGGCGGCCAGTCGAGAGATCGACGCACTGCTCGAGCAGCGCAAAGCTCTGATGGCGAGCAGCGAACCTGCTCACGACGCATCGGTTCACGGCTAACTAACGGTCGGTTCACTCGAGCGACCAGCCAGTCGTTGAGGCGCCGTCATGGGAGCATCTGCGGTACCGGACTGCAGGATTCGCGGCGACTCTCGGGTCGTGGGGGGCCCGAGGCCTGAAATTGGAACGTCGCCTTGTTCAATGACGTCGTGGGCGATATCGGCGAGTTTGCGATGCGCGCGTTGGCTCGCGATGCGCAGTAGATCGAAGGCTTGTTCTTTGGTGGTGAAGTGGCGGGCCATCACGATGCCGATCGCGACCCCGATGTCGCGGTTGGTCAGCAGTGCACGTTCGAGGTTCTCGATCCGTTCGAGTTGCAGAGCCGAGGTGAGCGCCAACGCACCGTGGGTGGCAAGTACGAGGCCGGTGGTCTCGGCGTGGTCATCGAACGCGCCCTTCCGAGTTGCGTACACGTTCAGTCCGGCGAGGGTGTCGTTGCCTTCGAAGTACATCCGAAATGACATCATCGAGCGCACTTGGGTCTCTGCCACCGCGCGGCGTCCGAACTGCGGCCAGCGCGGATCGCTGCGCAGGTCGTCGCTGCGAAAGACAGTGTCTTCGACGACGGCATCGACGCACGGTCCGCTGCCAAGCTCATACTGGATACGGTCCACTTGGACCGACAGGTCATCGGTCGCGGCGACGGTCTCGAACCGTCCATTGCGGCGCAGCGTCACACCGGCGGACGTGGCAGCATCGATTGCCTCGACGCTGGTCCTTGTCACGATCGTGAGGGCGTCCTCAACGTTGACAAGGCCGCCGATCTGCGCGCCCAGGCCCGTGAAGAGTTCCGCGAGTTGTCGAAACTGAGGCATGTCTCGTCTCGTGCACCTTTCCATTGGTCGCCGGGATCGGGGGCTGCGGCTCGCGCGATTTGACTAATCTTACCGGTCCCGAACGGACGCCGACATCGTGTCCTGCTTAGGCGCGGCGCCCCCACGGCTGTGCCGGGGACGTCGCTTGAAGGGGTCGCTCCACATCGCTACGGTGAGAGGTGGTCAGTCATTGCTGAGTCGAGGACTGCCGGGTGATCAAACAGCGATCTCCCAGACCGGGCGCACCGTGGGCCCCGTTTGGAGTGCCATGATCGATGTACGCAACAGCGGCAGCATCCTCATCGTCACACTCTCCGGCGAGATCGACATTGCCTCCGCGCCTGACCTGACGGCAGCGTTGACGGCGGCAGTCTCAGGAGACTGGCGGGTAGTTGCTGTGGCCTGCGATCAGTTGGAGTTTATCGACATCGTGGGCGCCCGCCCGCTCTGCGTCGCCCGCCGTGAGGCCGAAGCGTGCGGGATCAAGTTCTACCTTTTGCGTCCCTCACCAAGGATCATGCGGGTGCTCGACCTGTTCGATCTCGCTAGCGCCGTCGTGGCGGGAAAGCCATCGTCGGCCGCGATCCTCGATAACGGGGGGCGGCCGCCCAGCGGTCTCGTCGACCTGTCCGCGTCGGCCATACTCTCCCGAGCCGGGCGACCGTATCTCGAACTGCCCTCACCTGATCAGCGGTCCGGGTTGGGTGCCGTTCGGGGCTGCTGAAGCGACTGCGGATCCGATCGCGCACCCGAGGACGAACGATCACCGCGCTTCACCAACTCATAGCGACAGATTGACTCCGCGATGCGCAGCTGGGCGGCGGTATCAAGACCGAACAGATCCCCCGCGCCTTTGGCGCGCAAGAGCTCGCCCATCACTTCACCTCGCGAAGCGAGCGGAAAGGCCGCAACCAAGTGACCGGCGAGTTCTGACCAGTCGACGTGCGGATGGGTGCACAGCGTCGTCGGATCAACGGCAGACACGCCGCTCATCGCCACGCCTCGACCTTCACCTGAGCTGCCAGATCCGCGCGGGCAATCCGAGCGACGGCCGACGCGTAATCGGACAGATCAGGGAGGAAGCCGCGAGCGTGGTCATGCGCACCTTCCACGCATCCGAGGAGTCGGGACCAGCGGATCGACGGGAACTCCGCCGCAAGACTCGCCACCAAGCCCGCCAGAATATGAGCAACACCGATCGGCCCAACCATGGTGTACGTCACCGACATCGCCTCACAACCACTCCGGGCCCAGGCATCTCCGGGCACCGACAACTGGAGGCTCACTGTCGAGCACTGAGTCTTGTACCCAGGGATAGGCCGTCGAATCGGACCCAAGTCATCCAGATTCGGACCGGTCCGGTCCCTGCCCGTGATGCAGGAAGCGGAACGAGTTTCGGGTCTGATGCGTACAACGCCAGGTCAACGGGCACACCGTCAGTCATGAACATGCCAGCTGGGACCCCGCCGCCCGCCACGGCTGACTTCCTGGACCTCGGCGTCGTACACGCGATTGACGGGGACGGTACAGCGCTGTGCGGGACAGGTATACGACTCGCCCAGATCGACAGCTACACGTGGCCCGACGTTCCCGGCCCGCAACGCTGCCCGACCTGCGAGTTCCTCCTTCTTCCGTGGACATGACTCAGCCGGCTGCCGCGACAACCTGCACCGCCGCCGTAGGTGCCGCTGTCGCTGCGGTACTCGTGGTGTCGTTGCTCGAACCCGAAGTTCCCGGCCGGCCCGCCGCAGCCGGAGACAAGCACCTCGAGGGCGACACCGGCTTTCTTGAGCAGCGACCGTTCAGGGTCGTAGCCGATGATCTCGTGCTGATGACGGCGTCCGGGCTAGATCAGTTTATTGAGATGGGAATAACGACGCCCCTGATCTTCGCCGAGTGAAGCGCCGCGACTTCGGGTCGTGCCTGCTCCTCGACTCGCGTCATGTAGGCCGATTCGCCCGGGGCGGTCCGCACCCGTCGTTGGGCCGCATTGACGCAACGGGCGATCGCACTTTTTGGCACACAGTAAAACTCGGCGCGAAGACGCTCCTGAAGTAACCCCAACTCGACGGCGACGCGCACGTCGAGCGAGCGGATTTCGGTTTCGAGATCGACGACCGTGGTCATAAGGCGACCTTTTTGGCTAGCCC
This sequence comes from Mycobacteriales bacterium, assembly GCA_036268295.1. Lineage (GTDB taxonomy): Bacteria > Actinomycetota > Actinomycetes > JAFAQI01 > JAFAQI01 > DATAUK01. The sequence goes on from DATAUK010000033.1 coordinate 46,035, forward strand.
GGCTGCAAGCAAACGTCCGGGATCTGACAGGGGGGCTCGCTGCTGAGCTATTCGCACTGTGCCCGCGCGCGAAAGCCGGAAACCAAGTATCCGCCATCAGTGAGTTGCCCGACCTCGGCTCGGCGGGTGGAACGTCTCGAGGCAGGGTAGGCGATGTGCCAGGACGAGGGTGCGGGACCAAAGGGGTTCGCCGTGATGCTGCCAATGGGTGACGGTGACGTCGTTCATGTTCACAATGCCATCGATGCCATGCAGGTTGGATCACTGTCGCCGGTGCAACGGCGGTGAGCCGCTCTCACTGTGTGCGAGGCGATCGCTCGGTCCGGCGATCCGCGCTCCATCCGCACGGTCCTGGAGATGCTCGACTTCACCGCTGTCAAGGACGGATGACACCGCGGTGAGCGCGCATTTGTTTGCCGAGTATCACCCTGCGTAGCCCGATCCGAGCGCTTCGTGCGAGCCCGATCATGGAACGGTGGATCGGGAGTTGCCGACGTGAACTCCTCGATCAGACCCTGATCTGGAACCAACGTCACCTACGACAGGTCCTGCACGAGTGCGCAACGAATCAACCCGCGCCGCCCGCACCGCTCCCTCAGGCAAGCTGCCCCGCAACGGGCACTGCCCGCACCTGTCACCGGTCTCGACATATTCCGCGTCCGCCGCCGCGACCGGGTCGGCGGCTTAATCCACCAGTACACGCCCAGACGAAGTTTTCGGCACCGACAGTATTAGATCGTGCCGCGGGTCAACCTAACTCGGATGGATCTGAGCGTGTGCGGCGCGCCGGCTGACTCGTCGAGATTGGACGCGCAGCGATCCGTACGACGCGAGCCCGAGCGGGATCGGCAACCAGAATGACAGCAATCGCCAGGTGATGACGCCCAAGACAGCGTCCGCGCGCCCCGCCCCGAGAGCAATCAGCGCAGGCACCAGCAGGGCGTCGGAAAGGCCAAGCCCGGAAGGCGAGAACGGTAGCCAGGCGAGTGTGTTCGCGAGCGCGAACGCCAGCAGCACCCCGTCGACCGGCAACGGATGGCCATACGCACGCAGTGCGGCCCACAGTGCGGCCGCGTCGAAGAGCCAGTTCGTGACGACCCAGCTGGTCGCGGTCGACAGCCGGCGAGGGTCGCGCTGCAGGCTCGTGAGTTGTGCGCCCAGCACGCGAACGCCGTGATCGAGGCGCGCGCGCAGGCGCCGCAGACGCGGGCTGGTCTGCGTTGGCGGCGCGCCGAGACTGTGTCGCCGGCGCTTGCGCACCAGCTGGACCATCGTCGCGGTGCTGAATCCGGCGACGACGAGGGCGATCTCTGCCACCAGCGGCCAGACTGCCCAGCCTGATCGACTACCCAGCAGCACCCGCAACAACAACGCGACGACCAGCAATGCCTGCAGCACGAGCGCCGATCCCAGCCCCTGGGCAATCTTGGTGAACGACGCATCCGCGACGGGGACGCCCGCACGGGTCAGCAACCGGATCCCAAGTGCTGTCCCAGCCGCGCTGCCGCCAGGCAGGCAATGACTGAGGGCGATCGTGCTGAGGTCTATCCGCAGCACCTGGTGGGCAGCGGGTCGAGTGCGCCGTGCCAGTAACGCCCGCGTGGCAAGCGCGAAGCCGACCAGCGAGGCCAGCTCGGCCCCGGTTGCGATGGCGATCCATTGACTGTCAACGTCGAACAGCAGATGCAGCGAGGTGCGAGACGCGACGACCTTGGGTACGACCAACAGCCACACCACGAGGCCGACAACCAGTAGCTGGACCGGCCAGCGGATCCACCGCGATTCCATGAGTGTGCCCGGCTCAGCGCGGCTACCCGCAGCCGCGGTCATCGACGAACGGCGTCGCGTCGCTTGCTGCTCGGCAGCCGGTCGCCGATGGCGCGACGCTGACAGATCCGTGCAGATAGCCAGCCAGCCGATCAGCGGCGTCCTCCCAGGACCAGCGGTCCTCAACCCAGCTGCGACCGTTCACCCCCATCTGCTCGAGCCGTACCGGATCATCGAGCAGCCCGCCGAGCAGCGTGGCCAGACCGTCGGCGCTCCAGTCGTCGACGACCACGCCGGTGTGTCCGTCGATCAGCGCATCCGGAGCGCCACCCGATCGGCCGACGACCACCGGGAGTCCGGTAGCGGAAGCTTCCAGGATGCTCAATCCGAGGCCTTCCACCTGCATGCCCCACCACATCGTGCGACATGGCATCGCGAACAGCTCGCCGAGCGCGAGGTATTGCGCTAACTGCTCGTCGGCAACCGAGCCGACAAATCGCACATGGGGCACGAGCCGCAACCGGCGGGTCAGCCGCTCCAACGCTGGTCGAAGATGACCGTCGCCCACCACGAGAAGGGCGGCGTCAGGATGCCGGCGCAGCAACGCTGGCCACGCTCTCAGCAGCCTGTCCTGGCCCTTTCGACGGACCAGCCGAGACGCGCTAACGATGACTCGTCGGTCGGCGAGACCTAGTTCCTCGCGCAGCTCTGGCCTGGCCATGGCCGGACTGAACCGGCCGGTGTCAACGCCACCCGCCAGCTGCCGCGGCTCGACCGATGGTGCCAACGCAGGGGAGAGCGCATCGCGGGTGTAGCGACCGAGGTAGGTCACGACGTCGACGTGTTGCGTCGCTCGGCGCAGCGCGGCTGCGGCGACTTTCCAGCCAGCCCAACCGGTTTCCAAGCCGTGGGTCGACACGACGATCCGACGCACGCCCGCCCGACGCAGCGCGGGTGCGACCACGCCGAGGGGAAGGCCAGAGGTGATCCACGCCGCCTGGCAGTCGTGCCGGTCGGCGATAGCGGCCAGCGCAGCCGGGAGAGTGGGGTTGGCGAACACCTTGCGGCCGTAGCGATAGACCGGGTAAGGGAGCTGGCGATCCGAACCTTCAGTCGCCGCGTCACCGGGAGCCGCGAGCACCACCTGATCAGAAGGTAGCCGGCGAATGATCTCGGTGGTGAAGCGCTCGACGCCGCCGCGCCCGGGCGCGAAGTGACCTGTCACCACCAGCGTTCTCGGGACGATCGTTCACCTCCAGGTCACGGAACTCACCCTGTCCCCCACCAGCCTGGGCAGGCACGACCTGACAGACCCGTCAGCGGACGCTACAGCGCGCGGCGAGATCGAAGCGTCAGCCTCGAGAGGTAGATGCCATGACAGAAACCAGACTTGCGATGTACCCGTTGAACCGGCTGTGCTACATGTTGTAGTAGATAGTGTCGGGTTGATGGCCGACGACGTTCGAAGCGGGTCGTGGCGGTACCGACCAGAGCTCGACGGGCTGCGCTCAATCGCGGTCTATCTGGTCGTGCTATTCCACAGCGGGCTCGCGGCCGCTCGCGGCGGCTTCATCGGGGTCGATCTGTTCTTCGTGCTCTCCGGCTTTCTGATCACGAACGTCTTGCTCAACGACATCGACGAAGGCGGCCGGGTCCGGTTCGGGAGCTTCTACTCCCGCCGCGCTCGCCGGCTGCTACTCCCCGCCGTTGTCGTGGTCGGCACCACCTGTGTCGTGTTTCTGCTGATCTCGAACATCGTCGAGCGACTGCCGCTGGTGCGCGACGCGCAAAGCGCCTTGCTGTACGTCGCGAACTGGCGGTTCCTGTCCGAGAGCAACAACTACTTCGCCACCGGCTTCAGCAAGAGCCCGTTCCTGCACTTTTGGTCACTGGGAATCGAGGAGCAGTTCTACATCGTGTTCCCGCTGTTGCTCCTGGCGGCGGTCCGCGCCGGTCGTCGGTACAGGTGGGTCCCGGCGGCAGCCTTCGGCACGCTGTTCGTGCTGTCGCTAACGGCGCAGGTCTACTGGGCCCAGCGCGACCCCAACCACGCCTATTACGGCACCGACACCCGGGCCTACCAGCTGCTTGCGGGTGTGCTGCTGGCGATGGCGCTGCGCGCCCCGCGGGCTCGGCTGACTCGACGAGGTGAGGTCACGGCCGAGGTGGCCGCAGTCGCCGGGATGGTCGGCGTGCTGCTTCTCGGCAGCGGGTTGGCGGACATCAGCGTGTCCCGGAGCGGGATCGCGGCTGCCGTTGCAAGCGTGCTGCTGATCGGCGGCCTGACGGCCGCCGAACACGGACGGTTGGGTGCCGCGCTGTCGCGCCCGGTGCCGGTGTATCTCGGGCGGATCTCATACGCGACGTACCTCTGGCACTGGCCGATCATCATTGCAACAACGGCGCTCTACGCCGTGTCGCCGCTAGAGGTCGCCGGGATCGCCATCGTGACCGCGACGGCGCTCGCGGCGTTGTCGTCGATGATCCTGGAGCAGCCGGTGCGGCGCTCGCAAACCCTTGATCGGTTTCGGTGGCCCACCGTCGCGGCGGGAGTGTCGCTGTGCACGGTGGCGGCATTCGCGCTCGTGCCGCCGGTGCTGGACAGTACCCGACGGCCCACCGTCACGACTGCGGTGTCCCAACCCGAGCACCATCTCCCAGCATTGGTCGTTCCGGTGCGGCACCGGAAGTCCTTCCAGGCCCAGGCGAAAGCCCGAATCCCGAACCTGAACTGGCAGTCCTTCGTCAACAACAACGGGCCAGCCCGGACCTGCACCGCGGCCGCGCCCCAACAATGCGTGGTAGTCAAGGGGGCCGCCCCGAGCGTCCTGCTAGTCGGCGACAGTCACGCCCGCATGCTCGCCCCGGTGCTGATCGCCCTCGCGAAGGAGCACGGCTTCACGCTCTCGATCAACGCGATGTCCTCATGCCCCTGGCAGGCAGATCTGACCAACCTCGCGATGACGCCACAGGCGCAGGCGCAGTGCACGGCCAGTCGAGCTGCGTGGTATCGCGAGGTGCTGCCCAAATTGCATCCCGACCTGGTGCTCCTCGCGTCCTACGCGCGCGACGACGTGTCGATCTACGGGCACAGCCTGCTACGCACCAGCGGTTCCAACGAATCGCTGCATCAGCTGATCAACGACACCACTAACGAGACCTTGGCCAGCATCACCAGGACCGGTGCCCGCGCGCTGATCCTCGACAGCATCATCATCAGCAGCTTCGATCCGTTGCAGTGCTTGGCCAGCTCGACCTACCTGCGCCAGTGCGAAGTCAGCGTGCCGCACACTCCGCCGATCAGCGACAGCTACTACAACGCCGCGGCCTCGCGGTCCAACAAGATCTTTACGTTCAACATCAACCGCGTTGCATGTCCCACCGCACCAGCATGCCTACCGATGATCGACGGCATCCCGGTCTGGCGGAACGTCAACCACTACACCACGCAGATCCTGACCCACCTCCGGCAACAGGTCTGGAACGTGATTGTGCGTAGCGGTGCCCTAAAAGGTCTGCCCTAGGCCAACATCGTCTGCATGTGAGATGGGCTGTCGAGCATTCAAGCCTGCTCTGCATGGCGCAACCGTCCCCACGCCGGTGTGTGCATCACTCGTCGCGAACTCGGGTCGTCACGGCGATGCGCGGACTTCGCTGGTATCTCTTGGCGTGTCGCGACGATAGGGACCCTCGGCCACCGCGAGCGTCAGACTTCGGGCTGACGACGAAGTGCGCTGGTGGGACTTTCGAAGGACTCCTTGGCACTTGCCGAGGGAGCCATTTGTGCCGTGGAGCGGCGAAGTTGAGTGATCAGGCGTCGCGGCGACGGAGGCAGACAACAGCGATCGCCAGAAAGCCGATCGTCCAGAGGACCATGACGACGAGCCCCGGCCATGGGTGCAGGCTCGGCTGGTCGCGGATTGTGTTGATGAAGCTGGCTCCGGCCTCGCTCGGCAATACCTCAGCGACGTGCTTACCCCAGTGCCCGATCGCCTCACCGAAGATCACTGGGATCACGAGCACAGTCGCGAGGTAGGTCACCAGGGCGCCAGGGTACTCCGCACGATCCAGCCGATAGCGGCGCCGATAGTCCCGAGCAGGGTGAGGTACACGGCGGTCCCAAGGACCACCCGTAGGGCGCCGGGACTGCCAAGTGAGATCCCGGGACGGTAGTGGGAGATGAGTGCCTCAGCGGCCAGGAACGCCATCAGGCAGACGACGATAAGTGTCGAGAGAGTAGCGGTGACGAACACGATGAGCTTTGCCCACAGGACCGGGACCCGCTTGGGAACGGCGGTCAGTGTGGCGCGGATCATGCCGGTGCTGTATTCGCCGGTCACGAAAAGTACGCCGAGCGCTCCGATGAGGAGCTGGCCGAGGTAGTAGCCCTGCATCGGGGATGAGGCGACGACGTCGTTCGCGTCCAGTGACGGGGAAAGCTGCCGGGTGTTGTAACCGACGAGCAGGGCGACGACGATCATGCCGGCGGCGGCACCGGCCAGCACAGACACCGTAGAGCGCAGCGTCGTGAACTTGATCCATTCAGAGGTCAGGACGCGGGCCAAAGACACCGGCTTTGACCTCTCGCCATAGTCGACGATGTCCGGGCGAACAGAGAGCTCTGTCATCGTCTCGCCGCCTCGCCCAGACCCGCCGCTTCCGGGATGGCACCGCCGACCGATGTGTATTCAAGGGAGTCCTCGGTGAGCGCCATGTAGGCGTCTTCGAGCGAGGCCGTCAACTCGGTCAGCTCGAGCACCGTCATGCGGGCCTCCGCGGCAGCTAGCCCCACATCATCAGTTGAGCAACCCTCGACCTCGAGTGTGTTCGCGGCGGTCTCGCGCACCGTCCGTCCTCGCCGCCGGAGCGTGAGAGCAAGCTCATGCGCCTGCGGCGATCGGACCCGAACCACGGCATGGGAGGCCGCCGCGATGAGCTCGCGCATTGGCTGATTACGCAGCAGGCGGCCCTTTCCGACGACGATGAGGTGGTCTGCGGTCATCGCCATCTCGCTCATCAGATGCGAGGACAAGAAGATGGTCCGCCCTTCGTCGGCCAAACCGCGCAGCAGATTCCGGATCCAGCGAATTCCATCAGGATCGAGACCATTGACCGGCTCGTCGAGGATCAGCGTGCGCGGATCGCCGAGTAGCGCCGAGGCGATTCCCAGTCGCTGACCCATCCCCAACGAGAACGTCTTGGCGCGGTCGTCGGCAACGTCGGTCAGCCCGGTGAAGTCGATGACCTCCTGCACTCGTCGGCGACTGATCCCCGCGGTCGCTGCCATCGCCCGCAGATGGTTACGCGCCGACCGCCCAGTGTGAACGGCTCGAGCCTCGAGCAACGCGCCGACCTCATGAAGTGGCCGGCTGTGATCAGCGAGCGCGCGGCCATTAACCGTCGCGTGACCCGACGTCGGCATGTCGAGGCCGAGAATCATCCGCATCGTCGTCGACTTACCCGCGCCATTCGGGCCGAGAAAACCGGTCACAATGCCAGGCTCGACGGTGAAGCTCAGATCGCTGACGGCGAGCTTGTCGCCGTACTTCTTGGTCAGGTTCAGCGCCTCGATCACCGGGCGCGCCCAGCGCTGAGACAACAAGCGGGACGCCGCGCCGGGCCGTCCCTTGGACCGCATCGGACTGTCACCAGCCGACATTAGGTGTGGTTAGGTCCTGGCACGTGAGGCGGGAGGTTGATATCGACGAGCGGGGCATACATCTCGCGATGTATGCCCCGCCCCGCGCTCCGCTTGTGAGAAGGTCAGCCATCCGCTGACCGACAGCCTTGCGCAGTTTGAGGAAGCGCGATCGCTGCTGTACTGGACGGCCTGCCATATCGCGGCGGGCACCGGTGACGCCGCGATGCTCTCGCTCGCGGTGACGGCGCGGACTGGCGAAATGGCAGTCGAGACGACCGCCCCGAGCCTCCACAACCTTTGCCGGGACGTTGACCTTAAGCCGGCTGCTTACGTCGAGTCAGTCGCGTAGATGGCTCAGGCTCGCTTGTCGAACTTGTCGATGTAGCTGGCCCAGACAACAGAGCGCTCACCCCACACGCGAACCTATGAGGCAAGTTCGGTGAACATTGCCGCCGATGAACACCCTGTGCCGATCAAAAACTCTGAGCGGGCTCGCCGCCGGCCAGTCAGCGAGCGTGAGCGGAGCTTTTGAGCAGTACAGGCGTTCTTCGACGGTCGGCACAGACGGTGCGTGCGCTTTCGGTTGCGGCTCTACGGTTCTGATCGCAGCGCGACTTTGAGTGTTCAGTAGTACATAAACCGTTGGGCTGTGAAGGCGATCCGTTCGCTTGGTTACCAGGCACCCACCCCCCGGCTGCCCGTTGCGCGGGCGGCTGATGACTGGACCAAAGTGGCCATTGAAGATGACTGGTGACGTGCTCGTCAGAAGCCGGCGGTCCTGATTGACTGCCTCGCGGACTGGTCCGCGCGCCCGGCGGCGGCGGGCAATATGCGACGACCAGGGGCGGCACCGCCATCGGCTACCGTCGCGCCAGTACGGCTCAAGCATTTTAAAGCCTGTCGTCCTACCGATAGGTTCGTCCCTGCTGTCATATCGGAGTGGCGTTGCCAAGTCGTCCGGATCGGCCGCCGCTTCTGCAGGTCTCCTCGCTCGCAGCCGCCGCCCTGACGACCCAGATGTCGAACGTCGCCCAGACCACAGTGCTGGGTCTGCTCATCTATCGCCGTACCGGTAGCGAGCTCGATCTCGGGTTCCTCGGTCTCGCTGAGTTCGCCCCGGCCGCTTTGCTGGTCCTGGTTGCGGGCGCGGCCGCTGACCGCTTCGACCGGCGTCGGGTGTGCGCCGTCAGCGCGATAGCGAACGCCGTGGTCGCGCTCGCTCTTGCGTGGTACGTGCATCGCCCCGGCGGTGGGTCGATTACCCCGATCTTCCTGCTGGTGCTCGGGTTCGGAGTAGGGCAGGCGTTCCTGGCACCGGCGCTGCGGTCGATCCCGTCGGCCATGGTCCGCAGCGCCGGGCTGCCGTGGTTGACCGCTCGTCGCTCAGTTGCTTCGCAGGCCGCGTCAATCCTCGGCCCGGTGCTCGCCGGGGTGCTCTACGGCAGCGACGGCACAATCCCACTGCTGGGCGCGGCGGCGCTGTCCGCAGCCGGCGCGTTGGTCGTGCTCGGTATCCGAGAGCTCGAACCTACCCCGGCGAGTGAGCGCCCCTCCGCCGTCAACATCAGGGAGCTCGAGACGGTGAGCCACGTCCTCGAGGAGGGGATCCCGGCACCCAAGGGCGGGCTGCATGAGGCGATGGAAGGTCTCCGTTTCGTCCGGGGCAACGCGATCCTTCTCGGCGTCATCTCCCTTGACCTGTTCGCCGTACTGCTGGGCGGCGCCGTCACGCTGTTGCCGGCGATCGCCGTACGGCTGGGTGTAGGCGCGGTCGGCCTCGGCTGGCTGCGCGCGGCGGTCGGCCTCGGTGCCGGTTCGATGACGCTTGTCATGGCGTTCCGTCCGGTCCAGCGGCGGGTCGGGCCAGTGCTGCTGGGAGTGGTCGCTCTGTTCGGCGTGTGGACGATCGTGCTCGGCATTACCCACTCGTACCCGATTGCGTTCATCGCGATGTTCGCGCTTTCGGCCGCCGACGCGGTCAGCATGTTCATCCGCTCGACCTTGGTCCCGCTCGCCACCCCGCCGGAGATGCGCGGCCGGGTGCTCGCCGTCGAGAACGTGTTCATCGGGGCGTCCAACGAGCTCGGCGGCTTCGAGTCCGGAGTCATGGGCCAACTGCTGGGAACCACCGGATCCATCGTGGTCGGCGGGGTCGGAACGTTGGTCGTCGCCCTCACCTGGGGCGTCGTCTTCGCGTCGTTGCGGCGCATCGACCGATTCCCGACCCCACCGGACTGATCGCGCAATGGGACGCCGACCATGCCCGGAGCCTTCGTCTTAGCGAGCGGCCGACTGCGCTCAGCTGGTCCAGCCGAGTGTCCAGCTCTGCTCAGGAGCAACTCCTGAGGCCAGCGTAAACGCCTCGAGGGATTCCACCGCCGCCCGGCGGTGCTCCACCGGCATCCGCCGCGCGATTTTCGAAATCTCGGTACGACGCCGGGTGGTGACCGCGGCAACGACGCTGTTGCCAGCAGTCGTTATCGCGATCCTGGTAGCGCGGCCGTCATCAGGATCGGAGACTCGACTGACCAGCTCCTTGCGGACCAGCCGCTCGCACAGTCGGGTGGCCGTCGAACTGTTGACGGAGAGATGCTCCGCGAGGTCAGCGACCCGCATCGCGCCGCGATAGCTAAGGACGACAAGCGCTCGGTACTGCACCAATGTCAGGCCGTCAGCGGCGTCGGCGAGCGACCGGACCGCGATCGCGATGAGCGCGCGACTCGCACCAACCAGCGCGTCAGTGAGCTCGTCCTGACTCGGTGTTGCCTGATCACGCTTCGCCGCCATCTAAAGCACTCTCCCCGAAAACGACCGCCCGAGAGCCCGCCACGCCATGAGGCGCCCTGCCTTGGTGATCGTACGGTGTCCGCGCCATCAGGTATATAGTTGCACTGTGCATGCGTGCACTATGCATAGGATGGAGGCAATGCCCCGATGAGCCACCCCCGCGCCGAGTCCAGCGGTGACCGTCGCCCAGTTCGAGGCCGCCGGCGGCACGGCCGAGGTGCAGGCGTTGGGATGCTTCTCGCGACTCAAGGACTTCCTCGACGGGCTCGGCCAAGGCGTCGAGACTGCCAGCCATCTGACCGTCGAGCTCGCTCGCCGCGACTATCTCGACATCGTCATGAGGGTCCGTGAGCAGGTGTTCGGTGATCGCCGTCCTGCCATCGTCTCCAACCGGTTCACGCGGCTGCCACCCGGCGAGATCGTCCGGCTCACGATCCGGCTCGACTCCATCGCGGCTGGAGGTTCCCAGTCAGGTGCGAGAGAGCTCTCAAGTGGCGACATCGCACCATCCGGTACTGATCTCAAGGAAGGCCGCGAATCCAGATGACCGCATTTCTCGTCGTCATCATCGTGCTCGGCACCAGTCTTCTCTGCGCAACGGCGTACATGGAGTGGATCGGGCTGATGAGCCTGATCACTCCACGCAGCGGTCCGCACCACGAGTCATGCGGGCACCTGCGCATCAACGCGCTCGCCTCGCAGGGGCTGTGCTGGCGATGTCGGCACTCGACAGCGGACCGAGCCCTGCACGCATTGCATCACTGAGGGCGCTGCCCGACCGTCAGGCGCCGGTGCCCTCAACCTCAGGCCGTCGGCGAGCCGTTGAGACGCTCGGCCTCGGTGTCCGACATCAGCCGCGATCGGATCAGGAACCGGTGCCCGGTCGGCGACTCGAGCGAGAAGCCGGCGCCACGGCCCTTCACCACATCGATCGTTAAGGCAGCCAGGGTCGCTGGTCAGTGACCGATGTGGGCGACGAGCACGCCGAGCATTGCGCCGACCGCGGTCACGACCGCGATGGTCAGCAGGATGGAACCCAGCCCGTACCGTCGAGGTTCGCTGCGATCTCGTGCCACCATGACGTCACGCTATGACCTACGTGCCTGCCGCCGTTGCGGTCGTGCCGGTCGACGTCGACGCTGTCAGGTTGTAGACGGTGATGGCGCCGAACGTGGTGGCCGTGAAGTGCGACCCGACCCATGCAGTGATCTCGCTCGAGTCGCTGCTGCCACGCTGCGAGCTGCCGCCCAATCCACCACCGAGGCCGCGGCCGCCGCCGATGAAGTAGTGGATCTTGCCCGCGCTCACGTCCTTCTCGAACTGCGCCAGGCTCGGCGCCTGGTCGGTGCCGTTGAAGCCGCCGATCGCCATCACCGGCTCGTCGGTCGCCAGCTGATAGCCCGAGGCGTTCTCGGCGCCGACGGTCGCAGCAGCCCAGGTGTACGACGAGGCGTCGGCCTTGAGCGCCGCCGTGAGCGCCGCGCTGACGCTGCCGGCATTCAGCAACCCGGCGCCGAACCCCGATGGCGGACCAAACCCACCCGGTGCACCCGGCCCGGTCGGGCCCTGTCCACTTGAACCCCGTCCGGGCGTGCTCGGCCGGCCACCGAATCCGGCACCGAATCCGGACTGCCCACCGGGACCGCGCTGTCTGCCCGGACCGCCGAAACCGGCGCCGGTGGCGGTCGGGCCGGCGGTCGGGATCGCCCCGGTGTACGCCGTTGACGCGGCGTCCAGCGAGAAGGCCACCGGCCCGGCGAGTGCTACGACCACGCCGGCCGCAGCAAGCAGCCGACCGGAGTGCGACCAGCGAGCGGACAACCCACCCGACGGGATCACCGCCGCTGCCCCGACGGCGAGGCCACCGACGAGAATGAATCCGCGCAGCCAGGGATGCCATGACGGGGTCCGCGCCAACAGTTGATGCGCCCAGATCGCCGTCACCGCAGTCGTCGCCGCAAGCACGATCCGGCACCAGGCCTGATCGCGCCGCGGCCAGAGGACGGTCGCTCCGATGCCGACAAGCGCGCCGACCGCGGGAGCAAGTGCGACCGTGTAATAGGGATGGATGATCCCCTTGCCAAAGGAGAAGACCAGCCCGGTCACTACCAGCCAGCCGAACCACAACAGCAGTTGTGGTCGCTGACCATCCGATCGCGCGGTTCGCCGCAGCGCCCACAGCCCGGCACCACCGAGCAGCAGGGCAGCAGGGATCAACCACGAGATCTGGCTGCCCATGTCGGAGCCGAACAGTCGCCCGATACTGGTCGCACCCCACGTGCCAGTGCCGCCCGCGCCGCCACCGCCGACGCTGCCGGTCTCGTTGCCGGTCAGCCGGCCAAAGCCGTTGTAGCCAAAGGCAAGCTGCAGGATCGAGTCGGTCGTGGATCCGCCGACGTACGGTCGGGCCGAGGCCGGCGTCAGCGTCACTGCCGCCACCCACCAGCCGGCGGCGAGCACGATCGCGACAGCGGCCGCAAGCAGCTGCAGGAGCCGTCGGCGCAACGACGTCTGGGCATAAACCAGGTAGACCAGCCCGAAGCCCGGCACGACGAGGAACGCCTGAAGCATCTTGGTGATAAAGCCGAAGCCGATCAGTGCGCCGGCCAGGACCAGCCATCGGGTCTTCGTCGACTCCAGCGCCCGGGTGATGGCGTACGCCGCTCCGACCAGGAGCAGAACGAGCAACGCGTCGGGGTTGTTGTAGCGGAACATCAGCGTCGCGACCGGAGTCGTCGCGAGCACGAGGCCCGCCAGCAGTCCGGCAGTGGCCGAGAAGTGGCGGCGCACCGTGGCATAAAGCAACGCGACCGCGGCGACGCCCTCCAGCGCCTGGGGTACCAGCACGCTCCAGGCATTGAGACCGAAGATCCGCGCCGAGAACTCCATCACCCACAGCGATGCCGGCGGCTTGTCGACCGTGATGAAGTTCGAGGAGTCGAACGACCCAAAGAACATCGCCTTCCAGCTCGTCGCACCGGCCTGCACAGCGGCCGAATAGAAGCTGTTCGCCCACCCTGACGCGCCGAGCCCCCAGACGTAGAGCAAGGCCGTGCCGAGCAGCAGCACCGCGAACGACGGGCGGACCCAGGCCGGATCTGACTCGCGGCCGCGGATCACTCGTTGCAGGCGCGAGTGGTCAGCCGAGGAATCAACACGGTCGGACGGGACTGGGCGCTCGATCGAGATCGCTGTCATGTCGTCACTTTCGAGGCGACGGCTTGGAGATCACTGAAAGCCGGCTGTCGGATCGCGCACAACCCGACAAGAGCCAGTGGTCTAGTTGTCGTTGGCGACGAACGACTCCAGCAACGGCAACAGCTCCATCAGTCGGCGAACATCCGCCTCGGGCATCGCGCCAAGCCGCTGGGCGAGGGTCGCCGTGCGCACCTGGCGGGACCATTCGAGCTTCTCGAGGCCAGCATCGGTCAGCGCGACGTACACCGTACGCCGATCGGCCGGATCGCTCGTTCGAGAGAGCAAACCGGCCTCTTCGAGACTGGCCACCAGCCGGGTGGCGGTCGGCGCGCTGACCTGTTCGCGGTCAGCCAGGTCACCGATCCGCAACGAGGTGTGATCCTCGACCGAGACCAGTGCAGACCATTGCGACGGGGTCAAGCCGCCCGGGCTGTGCTGCCGGAGCTGGCGCGCCAATCGAGCCACGGCGATGCGCAGTCGCGCAGCGGTCTCGGCATATTGCATCGAATCGGCGGTGGCCGTCATGACGGCTCCTCGTTGTCAGGCGGAGCGGTCGGCGGATCAAAACTCGCCGGCACCTTGCGCAGATGACGCGTCATCGAGCGGAACAAGAAATAGCACGCGACACTGAGTGCGACCACGACAACGAACGCTATGAATCCGGCGCCGAGGTCGCCGTCGCCGGAAGCCAGAACGTGGCCGGCGTGGAGGCTCATCACGGCGGTCATGGCCGAATCCCGGCGAACAGGTCATCTTCGGGCTTGGCGGTCTCGACGTGGCTCTTGGCCAGTTCGTAATCCTCGGTCGGCCACGCCTTCTGCTGGATCTCCAGCGGGCAGGCGAACCAGAACGAGGTCGGATCAACCTGCGTCTCGTGCGCCAGCAAGGCGCGGTCGCGGACGTCGAAATATTCGGCACACCGCACCCTGGTCGTGACGCGATTTCCCATGTCAGGTCGGTCGCCCCACTCCTCGAGCCGCTCGGCGTACGGCGAGTCAAGGCCGGCTTCGACCATCGCCTCGTGCATCGCCAGGAACCGGTTCCGGTGAAACGTCAGGTGGTAGTAGAGCTTCTGGACCTGCCACGGTTCGCCGGTGCCCGGATAGCGATGCGGGTCAGCGGCGGCGTCGAAGGCCTCGACGCTGATCTGGTGGGTCATGATGTGGTCCGGGTGGGGATAGCCGCCGTTCTCGTCGTACGTCGTCATGACCTGCGGCCGGAAGGTCCGGATCAACCGCACGAGCGGCTCGGCGGCAAGCTCGAGCGGCTCCAGCCCGAAGCAGCCTTCCGGCAATGGCGGCAACGGATCGCCCTCGGGCAGACCGGAGTCGACGAAACCGAGCCAGGCGTGGTGGACCCCGAGGATGTCGATCGCATTCTGCATCTCGTGGTGACGGATGCCGCTGAGGTTCGCGATCACGTCCGGACGATCCATTGCCGGGTTGAGGATCGAACCCCGCTCGCCGCCGGTGCACGTCGCGACGAGCACGTCGACGCCCTCCGCGACGTAGCGCGCCATGGTTGCGGCGCCCTTGCTCGCCTCGTCGTCAGGGTGCGCGTGCACGGCGAGCAGCCGCAGCGTTGCCTCAGTCACCAGCCAATCGTGTCATGCCCCCGGTAACCTGCTTCGGATGAGCGAGCCGACTCAGACCTGGCTGACCCAGGACGCCTATGACCGGCTGAACGCAGAGCTCGAGCATCTCTCGGGTCCGGGTCGGATCGAGATCACCGCGCGGATCGCCGCTGCGCGCGCCGAGGGCGACCTGAAGGAGAACGGTGGCTATCACGCCGCCAAGGACGAGCAGGGGAAGATGGAGGCCCGGATCCGCCAGCTCAACCAGATCCTGCGCGAGGCAAAGGTCGGCGCTCCGCCGTCTGCCGACGCCGGTGTCGCGGGTCCGGGGATGGTGGTAAGCGTCCGGTACGTCGATGGCGGCGACGAGGAGACGTTCCTGATCGGCTCGCGTGAGGAAGCGGCGGTCACCGACATGACCGTCTACTCCGCGCAGTCGCCGCTTGGCCAGGCGCTGACCGGAGCAAAGCCCGGTGAGACCAAGACCTATTCCGCGCCGAGCGGCCGCGAGATCAGTCTCGAGCTGCTCGCGGTCGACGCCTACACCGGCTAAGAGCCAGCCCAGTCTCCTCAAGTCCGGCCGCCTGGCGCCCGACGTTTGAACTGTCATCGAGTTGTGTGGCCGCTGGTATCGAGTGGCCAAACCGCCTGAGGCTGGCACCTCCTGGAGGTAGTGCCGGGCAACGGGGAGCGCCCAGCGGCGCGGCTCGGCAGGTGCTTCACGGAGGGATCGGCAATGATTGCTCGTCTTCACAAGCTGCAGGAGGAGCGTGAGGGTGGCTTCACTCTCATCGAGCTCCTCGTCGTGATCATCATCATCGGCATTCTTGCCGCGATTGCGATTCCGATCTTCTTGCAGCAGCGCAACAAGGGTTATGACGCGGCGGCCAAGAGCGACCTGAAGGGGATGCAGATCTCCGAGGAGAGCTACCTGACCGACTTCAACACCTACGC
The DNA here is from genome assembly GCA_036268295.1 of Mycobacteriales bacterium. Classification (GTDB taxonomy): domain Bacteria; phylum Actinomycetota; class Actinomycetes; order JAFAQI01; family JAFAQI01; genus DATAUK01. Next base: position 61,955 of record DATAUK010000033.1, read on the forward strand.
CACCACCGAGGCTCAGCTGGTCTCCAGCGAGGGCTTCGTGGCGACCCCGAACGTCACCGACGTCGTGGTCGGCACCGTCAGTGGTACGTCGTGGTGTGTCGAGGCCACCGGCCAGGACAGCGTCAACTGGTACCTCGGAAGCGCGACGCAGGGCCCGTCCAAGACCGCCTGCACCAGCAGCTGATCGAGACCATCCGACCAGCGGTGTAAGCACGGCATCAAGTGGGCCCCGGGCAACGGTCCGGGGCCCACTTGGTTGTCCACAGCAATCGGACGGGGGAGCGCCGCCACGCGCGCCGCGCCGCAGCTTTCGAAGGGAAGGATCACCCAATGTCTGTTCGGCTTCAACGTCTCCGCGAGGAGCGCGAGGGCGGCTTCACCTTGGTCGAGCTGCTCATCGTCATCATCATCATCGGAATTCTTGCTGCAATCGCCATTCCTATTTTCCTCAACCAGCGCAACAAGGCCTACGACGCCGCAGCCAAGAGCGACCTCAAGGGCATGCAGGTGGCCGAAGAGAGCTATCTCGGCGACTTCAGCACCTACACCACCGCAGTCACAGGCACCACCAGCCTGACGTCTGAGGGCTTCAAACCCAGCTCCAGCACGACGAACATTGTGGTGGGGATCGTGGGCGGTACGTCGTGGTGCCTGAAGTCTGTCTCGCAGACCGGCACCCCGTATTACCTCGGCAACAACAGCGGCGGTCCCACGACCACCGCCTGTACCAACAGTTGAGTCATTGCGCCGCCAGGTGGGCCCTGGCGATTAACCCGCGGCCCACCTGCGGGGCGCTGATTGCGCACCCAGATAACCGTCACGCCGTTTGTCCTGATTCATGAAAACCGTTGGAGGCACTGCCGGTGATTAACCGCTGCGCTGTGGCGCGAATGTGCACCCGGCTGCCTATCAATGCGCGGGTATCGCGTGCCGATAGGGACACCGTGACCCGGTTCTCGCTGCGTGCCTTTAAGCGCCGTATGAATGGCGACGGCGGCTTCTCCATGGTCGAGGTCATCATCTCGCTGCTGATTATCGGTGTCGTGTCGACCGCGAGCGCCGGCTTCTTCGTCTCGAACATCAAGGACGTCAACGGCCAGAAGCAGCACCAAGAGGCGGTTTACCTCGCCGACCAGGAAATCGAGACGATCCAGTCGCTTCCGGTCAGCAAGCTGGTGTCGGGCCGGACCCACGCGGCTGTCACCGCGCTGTTCGCCACTCCGGCCGCCACGGCCCTCAACATCGCCGGCCAGGACGACGTCTCGAACTCCGCCAACTACGACAGCAGCGGTGTCACCACGCCGGCCATCCCGACCATCCCGAGCCCGGTCCCGGTGATCAACGGCGTCTCATACAACATGGACAACTTCATCGATGTCTGCTGGTTCGCGGTGGCTACCGGCAACTGTGGCCCGACGTCGACCGCTAGCACCGTCCAGGAATACCGAGCCTCGGTGTATGTCAGCTGGACCGCGGGCGGTCCGTGTAGCAGCGGCTGCAACTACTCGACCAGCACGCTGATCGACCCGACTGTCGACCCGACGTTCAACTCCAACTTGACACAGCCGGCATTGCTGACCGGGCCGACCCCGGCCACGGTCGACAACGACAGCGCGTACTCGTCACCGAACGCGTGCACGACTGCAACTGGCACTGATGACGGCACGGAGGTGGTCATCACCGCGACCAACCTCAAGACCGGGGTCAGGGTGTGGATCTCCTCCGGCGGCGGGACGATCTCCGAGATCAGTCAGCCGAACGCGTCGGAGATCGATTTCTGCCTGCAGGCAGGTGATCTGCCCGGCTCCTACACCTTGTCGATCATCAACACCGACGGCGGTCACTTCCAGACCTCGATCACCGAGGTGCCTAATATCTCCTCCGCAACCGGCTGGACGTACGGCGGCACTCTCACTCTCAACGGCGGCGGTTTCGAGCCGGGTGCGACAGTGTCGGCCAGTGGCGGCGTCGGTTTCGGATCGCCGACCATCACCGACGGCACCGGGGGACTCGACAAGATCACGTTGCCTGCCTTCAACGGCCCCACCAACGGCGCCTCGTCGACCATCACCGTGACCAACCCGGACGGTACGTCGGCGACGTACAAGGTCACCGCACCGACCGAGACCGCGTACTCGACCAGCCCACAGCTCAAGGCGAATGGCGCCTGGGTCAACGGTCAAACCACGAGTCTCACGGTCACCGGAAGCGGCTTCCAGCCGGGCAGCGCCACTAACGTGCTCACCAACGGCAATGGCACGGTCACGGAGACCTACCTCAGCCCGACGTCAGAACGGCTCGTCATCACCGGCGCGACGCCGGGCACCGAGACGGTGTTGTTCTACAACGCCGACGGCGGATCGTCCTCGACCTTCAACATCCCGATCGACGCCGCGCCGGGTGTTACCTCGACGAGTCCCACGTTCCTCAAGAGTTCGACACTGACAACAGTCACCGTTTCCGGCACCGGCTTCCAGTCCAACATGACGGCATCCCAGTCCGACGCCGGCAGCATCTCGGTCAGCGGCTCGGTGGCCGGCGCCAACAGCACCGGCGCAGCGAGCACGATCACGCTGCACGTGACCGACACCACGACGACGTCGGACACGATCACGCTGACCAACCCCACCGACGGTGGTACGACGACGTTCACCCTCGATGCCGGTCCGGTCGTCAGTGGCGAGTCGGTGACGACGATCGGGGCCGCCGTGCCGACGTCCGTGACGGTGAGCGGCACCGGCTTCCAGTCGAACATGACGGCCAGCGACACTTCGGCCGGAACGCTCACGGTGACCGGCATCACCGGCGCCAACAGCACCGGCTCGGCAAGCACGATCACGCTGAACGTCACCGCCAACACCACCAAGTCCGACACGATCACGCTGACCAACCCCAGCGACGGCGGCACCGTCTCGTTCACGCTGAACGTGATCCCGGTCATCAGCAACCTCGCAGGGACGCTGACCCACAGCTCGTCCAGCAGCTTCACGATCACCGGCAGCGGCTTCGTGACCGCCGGCACGACGACGGTCACGCTCACCGAGAACGGCACTACGTTGACGACCAGCTCCGTCACGGTCGGCAGCACCACGTCGATCACCTTCAAGGCGACGCCGTCGTCGACCAGGGGTTCGAGGAGCTTCGTGGTCAAGGTCACCAACCCGGATGGCAGCGTGTCGGCCACCTTTACCAAGTCGCTGACCGTCTCATGATGCGGGCATGGCGCACCCGGCGCGGAGCGAACGAGGCTGGCATCTCGCTGGTCGAGGTGCTGGTCTCGACACTGATCTTCGGGATCATCGTGTCGATCATCACGGCGTCGATCGTCGCGATGCTGCGACAGGAGCGGACGCAGAACAGCCAGACCACCAACCTCGACGCAGCCCGCAGCGTGATCACCAAGCTCGACCACCAAGCGCGCTACGCCAACGCCGTCTCGACGCCGGGCACCGGCACCGATGGCTCGTACTACGTGGAGTTCCAGACCGGCAACACCAGCCAGCAGCAGACCTGCACACAGTGGCGGTACGTCCCGGTCGGCGGAACGGTGCAGTACCGCACCTGGCAGCCGCCGCTCGGCGGGTCCGGGTCATCGACGGCGAGCGCGTGGTCGACGGTCGGCACCGGATTCAGCTTGATCCCCTCGACTCCGGCGACACAGATCTGGACGCTTGGACCGACCGTTACCGGGCCGCTCGCCTCGTCGTCGACCGCCTACTCCACGGATAGCCACTATCAGCTGCTCGTCGACTTCGATGCCTCGAACGGAACGCCGAAGGAGACCGCGCAGAGCCAGGTCGCGATCACGGCGATCAACTCGACACGGAACGCCGCCAGTCCGACCCCACCCGCAGTGTGCACCCAGAACGGCCGCCCATGAACCGCATGATTGATGCCATTCGCCGTCGCGAGAACCGCGAGGACGGCTTCGCGATGATCATGACGATCTTCCTGATCCTGATCATCACCGTGACGACCGTTGCGGTCGCTGCGACGATGCTCCAGCAGGTCACGCCGACCAACCTGGTCAAGAAGCAGATTCGCACTGTCGACGCTGCCTCCGCCGGAATGCAGGCGGCGCTTGGCCAGCTGCGGAACACCTCGACCAGCGGCGCGGGCGACCTGACGAAGCTGCCGTGCTCGGATCCGAGCGACTCCGGCGGCGTGCAGCTGCTGGTAGGAAGTCCGGCAGGCACGGTGAGCGTCGCCGGCGACCAGCTCACCGGCACCGTCGAGACCACGGCGCTGAGCACCAACGAAGGCACCTATCGCACCGTCATCGCCTACTACGCCACCGACCCGACCTCGCACGAGACCGACGCGAACACCAGCTGGTGGTCCGCGAACGCGATCGGCTGTAAGGCGGGCCTGGTGAAGAGCGTTCCGGCGTTCGCTTTCATCCAGTCCTTCGGAGCCGGCGCCGGGATCCAAGGCCTGTCGAACGCCGAGGGCGACAGGACCCAACACGCGATCTACCAGTTCTCGACGACGACGACCAACATCGCCGGCGGCCGTCTCGCGGAGTTCAACACCGGCGCCCAGGACACCATGTGTCTGGACGCGCTGAACCCCGAGCCGTCGGCGGGGTCGACCCCGGAGTTCGAGCCCTGCCAGGCCGCGGGCCTGCCCCAGCAGACCTGGGAATACCGGGCCGACCTCACGCTGCAGTACGGCGGCGACACGTCGCTGAACCTGTGTATTCAGAACGTGACCAGCTCGCCGACCTCGGCAGGTCTGGCGGAGCTCAAGCCCTGCAGTACGAGCGGATCCGGGACCACCTATCCCTATGCGAACAACACCCAGCAGGAACAGGAATGGCCGTTCGACGACAACGGCCAGCTCCAGGTTCCCAACTCCAGCGGCGGTGTCGGTGCCGGTATCTGTCTTGGTGGTGCCGGTGTGACGACGTCGTCACCGGCGGTTGCCAATGCCCAGCTCGTCGTCGCAACCTGCTCCGGTAGCTCGAAGGATTACACGTCCTGGAACCCTGACGCCCAGGTCGGCGCCGGAAAGTCCGGGAGCAACACGACCGGCAGTCCGGGTAGCCCGACCAACCAGTACGTCAACTACGCGCTGTTTGGTCGCTGCCTCGACGTGAGCGGCCAGAACTTCGCCAACCACCTCATCGCCTACCCGTGCAAGCAGGCGCCGGACACGACCACGTTGACCTGGAACCAGATCTGGCACTTCCAGACGGTCTCCGGCAACTACGGCATCTTCTACACGAACTGCTCGGCGAACGCGAGCGGTTGCGTTGGTGGGAGCACGAGCACTGGCGAGAAGGACTGTCTGGCCTCGCCAGGCACCATGAACGGCGCGGTCTACGGCGTGACGTGCCCATCCGGCACGCCACCTGCCAACGAGCTGTGGGACCCGACCGGGAGCTCCACCGGCAACTACGCCACCGAGTATCTGCTCATCAACCAGGCCGACGGTCTGTGCATGGCAGCCGACCCGGGCACCCTCGAGCCGAACTCAGGAATCACCGAGATCGTCGTCACCGACTGCAGCGGCCAGGACGTGCCGACCGGTGCCGCGAACTCCAACTACCTGCTGCTGAAGTGGAACGCACCCGCGTTGCCGCCGACCCCGGGCCTCGGCAACATCGAGGAAGACGGCCAGGGCGTCACCAGCACGGGCAACTGAGTATCGAGAGGTAGCCTCCCGCCATGGCCGCGGTGATCGTTGTTATCGGCCTGTTCGGGATCGCGATCGGCTCGTTCCTCAACGTCGTCATCTGGCGGCTTCCGCGCGGCGAGTCGGTGGCGCATCCACCGTCACACTGCCCGTCGTGCGATACGGCGATCAGTCCGCGCGACAACATCCCGGTCGTCTCCTGGCTGTTGCTTCGCGGCCGGTGTCGCACCTGCGCCAACCCGATCTCGGTGCGCTATCCGCTCGTCGAGGCAGGCACTTGCGCATTGTTCGTGGCGTTCGGCCTGCATTTCGGCATCCACGCGGATCTGCCGGCGTATCTCTATCTCGCGGCGCTCGGCGTCGCCCTCGGGATGATCGACCTGGACCTGCAGCGGCTTCCTGATGTCTTGACGCTGCCGTCGTACCCGATTGGCCTGGCGTTGCTCGGGATCGCCGCAATCGTCGACCACGCGCCGCACGCGTTCGTACGGGCGCTGCTGGCCATGGTGGCTCTGTTTGCGTTCTACGCGCTCGTATGGTTCGTCTACCCGGCCGGTATGGGCCTCGGTGACGTGAAGCTGGCCGGTGTCCTCGGCCTTTATCTCGGCTGGCTCGGCTGGGGCCAGTTGGCGGTCGGCGCATTCGCAGCTTTTGTCGTCGGTGGAATCCTGAGCATTGCGATCGTGGTGTTGAAGGACGCCGGCCGCAAAACCAGGATTCCGTTTGGGCCGTTCATGCTTATTGGCGTGGTGATAGGCATTTACGCCGGTCATCCCCTTGCGCACGCTTACACCAGCGGAATTGGTGCCTGAGCGACGCCTCAGTGACCCATGCGGCGTAATTCGGCGCCTCTGTTCTGCTTAAGCCGGGCGCCCTGTCTACCGATCTCGTCCTTGACAGGCAACCAGATGGGCTAACCGCTCACCGCGGATGCGCATGGGTACGGGAGGACGAGCCAGTGGCAGGACGACTTGCGGTTGGTCTCGACATCGGCACGTCCGGTGTCCGAGCAGCCGAACTCGCGTTCGGCAAGGGACCGGCGACGCTTCAACGATTCGGTCAGGTGGCGCTCCCGGTCGGGGCTGTGCGTGACGGCGAAGTCGCCGACCCGCAGCTCGTCGCCGACGCCATCAAGCACTTGTGGTCGACGGCGAAGTTCACGACCAAGCGGGTCGTGCTCGGCGTCGCCAATCAGAAGGTGATCGTGCGGCAGGTCGACCTGCCTTGGATGCCGGCGGACGAGCTTCGCAAGTCGCTCGCGCTGCAGGTACAGGACTTCATCCCGATCCCGGTCGAGCAGGCGATCCTCGACTATCACCCGATCGAGGAGATCACCTCCGACGGCGGCGTGCGTTCACTGCGGGTGCTGCTCGTCGCGGCCTCTCGCGACATGGTGCAGTCCGCCCTCGACGCGGTGAAGCGCGCCGGGCTGACTGCCACCCAGGTCGATCTCACCCCGTTCGCCGTACTTCGCTCACTCGGCCGTTTCGACGAGGTCGGTGCCGACCCCAGCGCCCATGCGGGTGCTGAGGCGCTGGTCGACATCGGCGCCAAAGTCACCAACATCGTCATCCACCAAAACGGCGTGCCTCGCTTCGTCCGGATCCTGCTGATGGGTGGCGACAACATCACCGACGCCGTCAGCGAGCGACTCGGTGTCCCGTTCGACCAGGCGGTCGGCGTCAAGCAGCAGCTCGGTATGGCCGCCGTGCGCGGCGAGCTCAGCAGCGATCACCCGGCTGCCCGCGTCATCGAGACCGCCGCCGGCTCGTTCGTCGAAGAGGTACGCGGCTCGCTCGACTACTACCTCGCGCAGCCCGGCTCGGTGCCGCTGCAGCGAGTCGTGATCTCCGGTGGCGGGGCCCGCCTCAATGGCCTCGCCCAGCGGCTCGCCGCCGCGACCCGACTTCCGGTCGAGCCCGGTGCTGCAAGTGCAGCGCTGCGGGTTGGCAAGACCGGTCTTTCCGCTGACCAACTGACTTACGTCGAGCCGCAGATCGCAGTGCCGGTCGGGCTCGCACTGGGGGTGGCCTCGTGACCACGCAGACCGTCCAGACGGCAGGCGTTGCGGCACTGCCGCGCGTCAACCTGATGCCGCCGGAGATCGCGGAGGCGCTTCGCTTCCGCCGTCTCCAGCTGGCAATGGGTGGTGCGGTCCTCGCGGCAGCCGTCATCGTCGGCGCGCTCTACCAGCACGCCCACAGCGGCATCTCCAGCGCGCAGTCACAGCTGACCTCGGCGCAGGCGCAGCAGACCGGCCTGCAGACCAAGCTCAACAGCCTCGCCAGTGTCAGAAGCACGTTCGCGAACGTGAACGCCAAGCAGCAGCTACTGCAGCAGGCGATGGGTCAGGAGATTCGCTGGTCCTACATGCTGAACGACCTGTCGTTCCGGATCCCGAGCGACGTCTGGCTGACCAGCATCCAGGCCACCGAGACCACAGTCGGCGACGGCACTACACCCGCCGCCACCGCGGTACCGGTCCCGGGCCAGCTCACCACGAGCATCGGCAACCTCTCGTTCAGCGGCGTTGCGTTCAAGCACGACGACGTCGCCACCTGGCTCGACTCGCTCGCCAAGGAGAAGGGTCTCGCGCAGCCGACCTTCACCAGCTCGAGCGAGGAAGCGATCGGTACCAGGCCAGTCATCGGCTTCGATAGTCAAGCCCTGGTCGATCAGAAGGCCTACTCCAACCGCTACACCCCCAAGGCGGGCAGCTGACATGACGAAGATGCGCCAGTGGTCGATCCTGACGGCGGTTGCCGTCCTGGTCGTCTTTGCCGCGGGCTGGTTCCTGATGGTCAAGCCGCAGCAGTCGAAGTCAGCGAGCCTTCGCTCGGAGGCCGCGACGCAGCAGCAGGAGAACCAGGTCCTCCAGACCCAGATCGACGCGCTCAACGCCGAGCAGAAGAATCTGCCTGAGCAGCAGCGCGCGCTGCAGAAGTTCAACACCCAGGTGCCTGCTGACGCCGCCGAGCCGACGATCATCCGTCAGCTCTCGGCGGCCGCCGCCGGCGCCGGAGTCAACCTGGTGTCGATGACGCCGGGCACTGCCTCGCAGGTCGCCTCAACCACTCCGGCCGTCGCGGCCTCGCCGGCGCCCACCACCTCGGCGGCGGCGACGACCCCGGCAGCGGGCTCGACCAGCCTGGTGCCCGCGGCATCGGCCGGCGGGACGCTCGTCGAGCTCCCGATCGCCATCGGTGTCACTGGAACGTTCCCCAACATGGAGACGTTCTTCCTGGCGCTGGAGAAGCTGCCTCGCTCGCTGCTGGTCCAGAGCTGGTCGATGTGTCCGGATGCCACCGGTAACGCAGCCGTAGCAACGACGACCGGAGCGAGCGCGACCTGCACGCTGCCGTCAACGCCCACTACGACGTCGCTTCCCGCCGGCAGCCTCGGCGCCACGTTGAACGGTCTGGTGTTCTACTCGCCGCCGGTCGGCAGCGTCGTCGCGCCGACCACCACGACGCCGACCACGACCACGACCACGACCACCACGCCGTCGCCCGCCACGACTCCGACCGCGGCCACCACGGCCGCGGCGAACTAGGAGCACGCCGCAATGACAGAAACCTCGATCCTTCCCGGCGCGGGTCCCGTCTCTGATGAGGGCGTGGACACGCCGCCTCCCGCTTCGGGTGGCGACGAGTCCGCTGGTGGCAGCCGTCGCCGGCTGCTGATCCTTGGTGCCGTCGCCGGCATCATCGTGCTGGCGGCCGCGGCGTACCTCCTGCTGCACAAGGGCTCGTCCTCGCCGACGGCGTCCCCGGTGCCGACCGTCGTCCAGACCGCGCCGGCCGCCGGCGGCGGCTCCAAGGCCAAGACCACGGGTCACAAGCCGACCTCGCTGCCGAAGGTCGCCAAGCACACCTCACCTCGCGACCCCTTCCAGGCGCTCGTGAACCCCCCGGTCCAGACCTCCGGTGCGCCGGCGTCCTCGACCACGGTCAGCGCGGCTCCAAGCGTCTCGACGGCGCCGTCCACCGGCAGCTCCCCGGTGGTTGTCACCAGTCCGTCGACACCGGTCACCGCCCCGCCTGCGCCGCCGCCGGCATCCGGTACGCCGCTGTCGATCCAGCTGACCAGGACCCACGGCCAGTTCGCCACCTTCAAGGTTGTCTACTCCCACCACAAGTTCCGGATGTTCAACGTCCAGGCCCCGAAGCCGACCAGCAACACCGGCACGATCTTCGGCAAGGTCTTCGCGTTGATCGGCGTCCAGGACGGCGAGGCGACCGTGCAGATCGGTGATGGCACCCCGTTCGACCTGACCAAGGGCGTCTCGCACGTCGTCTGAGAGCTTCACAGCGCTAACGACCCCGCCGCGGTGATCCCGCAGCGGGGTCGTTGCATGTCGCGGCAGGGCGCTAAGGCGTCCGAACCGGCAGAATGGACCGGTGTTGCGTTGGCTGACCGCAGGTGAGTCGCACGGGCCTGCCCTGGTGGCAGTGCTCGAAGGGCTCCCGGCCGGCACCCGCATCACGGCTGAGGCGCTCGCTGCCGAGCTGGAGCGCCGCCGCGGCGGATACGGCCGCGGCGCCCGGATGTCGTTCGAGCAGGACGCTGTGGAGGTGCTGGGCGGCGTCCGGCACGGCCTGACGATCGGCTCACCGATCGCGATCCGGATCGGCAACTCGGAGTGGCCGAAGTGGGAGACCGTCATGTCGGCCGATCCGGTCGATCCGGCCGAGCTCGAGGGCCAGGCGCGCGCCGCGCCGCTGACCCGGCCCAGGCCCGGCCATGCCGATCTGGTCGGCATGCAGAAGTTCGGCTTTAACGATGCCCGCCCCGTCCTCGAGCGGGCGAGCGCGAGGGAGACCGCCGCGCGAGTCGCACTGGGTGCCGTCGCCAAGGCGTTCCTCAACCAGGTGCTCGAGGTCTCGGTGCTTAGCCACGTCGTCGCGATCGGCACTGCCTCTGCGCCTGCCGGCGTGATGCCTGGTCCGGCCGACGCTGGGCGAGTCGACGCTGATCCGGTGCGCTGCTTCGACCCGGACGCCAGCGCAGCGATGGTGGCTGAGATCGACGCCGCCCGCAGCGACGGTGACACGCTCGGCGGTGTCGTGGAGGTGGTCGTTCACGGCTTGCCGCCGGGGCTGGGCAGCCACACCCACTGGGACCGCCGGCTCGACTCGCGGCTGGCGGGTGCCCTGATGGGCATCCAGGCGATCAAGGGGGTCGAGGTCGGAGACGGGTTCACCACCGCGGCGCGACGGGGGAGCGCAGCCCATGACGAGATCGAGAACGCTGCTGAGGGAGTGCGCCGGCGTACCGATCGGGCGGGCGGCACCGAAGGTGGGATGAGCACCGGGGAGAGCCTGCGGGTGCGGGCGGCGATGAAGCCGATCTCGACCGTGCCACGGGCACTGGACACCGTCGATGTCGCGACCGGCGAGGCCGCGAAGGCGATCAACCAGCGGTCGGACGTCTGCGCGGTGCCCGCTGCAGGGGTGGTCGCCGAGGCAATGGTGGCGCTGGTACTTGCTGATGCCGCCCTGGAGAAGTTCGGCGGCGACTCGGTGCCGGAGACCCGCCGCAACCGTGACGCCTACCTTGCCGCGCTGGTGGTGCGGTGACGCCGTTGGTCGTGCTGGTCGGGCCGCCCGGCGCCGGCAAGTCGACGGTCGGCCGGTTGCTTGCCGAGCGCCGTGGTGTCCCGTTTCGCGACAGCGACACCGACGTCGAGCAGTTGGCGGGACGGTCGATCAGCGACATCTTTGTTGACCAGGGCGAGCCGGTCTTCCGGAGCTTGGAGCGCGAGGCGGTGGCGGCGGCACTCCATGGCCACGACGGGGTGCTCGCTGTTGGCGGTGGCGCTGTCCTCGATGAGGACACCCGTTGGTTGCTCGCCGCCCACCAGGTCGTGTTCCTCGACGTCGGCCTGGCGGACGCCGCCGCCCGGGTCGGTCTCAACCGTGACCGGCCGCTGCTGCTCGGCAACCCGCGCGGCCAGCTGCGGACCATGCTTGCGGCCCGCCGGCCGTTCTACGAGCAGGTGGCGGACATCACCGTCTCGACCGACGGCCGCTCGCCGTCGGACGTCGCTGATGCGGTCGAGGCCGCGCTGTGACCACCGTCATCCCGGTCGCCGGTGATGTTCCTTACGACGTCGTCGTCGGCCATGGCCTGGCCACATCGATCGCTCCGCTGGTCGCCGGTGCGAGCACGGTGGTCACGGTTGCCGACCAGTCGGTGGCCGACCGAGCGGCAGCGATCAACGACGCGATCGGTCGCGCCGGGTATCGAGTCGAGACCCTCACGCTCAGCGCCGGCGAGGCAGCGAAGTCGCTCGACACGGTCGCCGGTCTCTGGGACGCCGTCGGTGGGCTTCGGTTGACTCGCTCCGACGCGATGGTCGCGATCGGCGGCGGAGCGACCACCGATGTGGTCGGATTCGTTGCGGCTACGTGGCTTCGGGGGATTCGCGTCGTGCATGTCCCCACCACGTTGCTCGGCATGGTCGACGCCGCGGTCGGCGGCAAGACCGGCATCAACACCGCCGCCGGCAAGAACCTGGTCGGTGCGTTCCACCCACCGATCGGCGTCCTCGTCGATCTCGATGCGCTGGCCACGCTGCCGGACTCCCAGTGGGTCAACGGGATGGCCGAAGTTGTGAAGGCCGGATTCATCGCCGACCCGACGATCCTCGACCTGATCGACCTCGACCCAGCGGCCGCGGCAACACCGAGCGGTCCGCACGCCCGCGAGCTGATCGAGCGTTCGATCGTCGTCAAGGCGGACGTGGTCTCCCGCGACCTGCGCGAGTCGGGGCCGCGGGAGTTCCTCAACTACGGTCACACCCTCGGTCACGCCATCGAAGCGCTCGAGCACTACCAGCTGCCGCACGGTCAAGCGGTCTCGATCGGACTGGTGTTTGCGGCCGGTCTCGGCCGTCATGCCGGTCGACTCGACGACGTGACCGCGGATCGTCATGCCGAGCTGCTTCAGCGTCTCGGCCTGCCGACGACCTACCGCGAGGACGCACTGCCCGAGCTGCTCGACGCGATGCGGATCGACAAGAAGTCGCGAGGGTCGGTTCAGCGTTTCGTCGTGCTGGATGGGCTCGGAAAGCCTGCAATCATTGAAGATCCGGACCCGTCGCTGATCGACGCGGCCTACGCGGAGGTAGCCCGATGAGCAAGGCTGTGCTCGTCCTGAACGGACCGAACCTGGGTCAGCTCGGCACCCGCGAACCTGACGTTTACGGCGCTGCGACCCACGAGGATCTGGTTGCTGCCTGTGTCGCCGAGGGCGAAGCAGTCGGCGTCGAGGTCGAGGTCCGCCAGACCGACGATGAGGCGACGTACCTCGGCTGGTTACACGCAGTAGCGGCCGACGCCTTGATCATCAATCCTGGCGCCTGGACCCACACCAGCGTCGCCGTGCGGGACGCCGCGGCCCAGCTGCAGGTGCCGCTCGTCGAGGTGCACCTGTCCAATCCGCTGGCTCGCGAGGACTTTCGCCACACCTCCTACACCGCCGGCCTGGCGGTTGGCGTGATCGCCGGATTTGGCCTCGACTCCTACCGCTTGGCGTTGCGGGCTTTGGCCGCTCGGCTTTGATCTCTCTTCGATAGAGTCGCTTGCGCGATCGAGACCGGAGTGCCGATGGACAAGGATCTAGTAGACCAGGTGGTTGACGTTTCGCGGCGAGTCGTCGCCAGCGGAGCGATCTCGGCCAACGGTCACGGCAATGTCAGCCTGCGGGTGGCAGGCGCCGAGGAGATGTACTTCACAGCTGGGCCGTCGCTTCGTGACCATCCGGCGTCAGCCGTGGTGCGGGTCGGTCTCGACGGCACCCTGCTCGAAGGGGAGCTACCACCGATTCAAGGGGCGGTGGTAGCGATGCACACGGCGATGTACGCCGATCACGCCGACGTCGGCTGTGTGCTCCACACCCACTCGCCCTACGCCACGGCCCATGCCGTCGCGCACCGGCCGATCGCCTGTTGGGTCGAAGCGATGGCGATGTTCGGCCTGCCGACCGGTGTGCCGGTCGCGGGCTACGCGCCACGCGGCTCTGATCAGGCGGTCGCGAACATCCGGGCAGCCTGCACACCGGGCGTGCCGGCAGTGCTGCTCGCCAACCACGGCGTGCTGGTCTTTCACCGAACGCCTGAGCTCGCGATCATGGTCGGCGGCGTCGTTGAGGAGGCCGCCCAAGCCGGGATCAACGCCAGTCAGATCGGCGGGCCGGTCGAGGTGCCGTCCGAGATGCGAGCTGCGGCGCTGCAGCGCGCGATGACCTTCGAGGCGGCGGGCACTTCCCGCCCCTGACTGGCTGAAATCCCAGTCGCTGCAACGTAAAATGGGTGCCGCCGAAGCAGCACCCATTTTTACGTTGCGTCGTTGCTGGAGTCAGACGGTGACCTCGTCGACATTGCCGGTGCCCTTGGTGACGGTCACGGTCAGTTTCTCCTGACCCTTGGGCAGTGCGTGGTGCCAGACCTCCAAGCCACACTTAGTGAAGCTCTGGTGCTCGGAGACCTTGTTGGTGTGACCGGCAACGCTGACCGTCAAGTCACCCATCGTCGGGCCCTTGCAGGCGTACAGCTTCGCTTCAGCGCCAGCGATGACGACGCTGGCGCTCGCGCCCTTTGACGCTGACCGATAGCTGCCGCTGCGTGCACCGGAGGCGGAGATCTTCTTCCACGAGTGCTTGAACGTCCAGCCCTTGCTGGTGTCCTTCGCCGCGGTCGTCGTCCTCACCGCCGAGCCGGTCACTTCGGCGCTGTTGCCGGACTGGTCCCGGACCGAGGCGTTCACACTCAACACGTAGGCCTGGCCCGTGGTCAGCGGCTTTGACGGCGTGAAGACCCAGCTGTTCGCTCCAGCGCCGGCGGTGATCCTGCCGGCAACGGCGTCGGCCAGCGGCTCGCCCTTCGCCACGATGTGCACGGTCGACGTCGAGACGCCGGTCACCGGCTCACTGGACCTGAACTTCAGTGGGCTCGAGACGGCGAGACCGCTCTTGGTGGTGATGTGGAACGCCGGCCTGGTCAGATCGACCGTGAACGCCGAACCCGATGCCCCCGGCAACACGTTGCCGGTGAGGTCGACCGGAAGCACCCGCCAGGTGTAGCTGCCACTCGCCTTCGGCTCGACCACGACCTGGTCGGCGCCGGCGGCGGAGGTGCCCGGTGGCCGGTAGCAGGTGGCCACCGTGGCGTCGCAGGCAGCGTCGACCGTGGTGGTGATGTCGTCCGCGGAGTTCGTGGCCGAGGCGACCTCGACCTTGTAGTCCTCGGCATCGGCCGACTGAGTGCCGGTCGTGGTCGCGTAGTTCGCGGCAAGGTCGCTCCAGGACAGCCGCACTCCGTCGGTGACCTTGGTCGCGGTGAGGTGGGTGACCTTGGGCGTCTGCTTCGTGAAGCTCGCGACCTCCGGCGTCGTGCACCCGTTCTCGGTCACGTCGGTCGTCGACGAGGTGCAAGCCTGCACCGCGACGTAGTAGCCAGAGCCAGCGGTGTAGTCGGCGAGCTGATCGCGCGGCGTCACCGAGAGGAACTGGGTCTGGTAGACCCGCTCATCGTTGGTGAAGTTCGCGTCGTCCGCGATTGTCACGACGTAGGAGTCGGCGTGCGCGACCGGCTGCCAGCTGATCTCCGGCATCGAGGTGCAGGCGTAGTCGCTCTGCGTGCCGGTGGGGCAGTCGAGGGAGACGCCGCTGACGTTGCCGAGCGAGCTGGCGGGCAGGCTGCCGTCGCCCACCGTCGGGAGCCCGACGCTCTTGGTAGTGGACCACTGGGAGCACTCCTGGCCCTTGCTCGTCGGCGTACCCAGTGCGTTGGCGGTCGTGACACCTGAGTTCGGGAACGTCGTCGTCGGGTTGTCCGCTGTGCCGAAGCACTCGAGGGTGTCGTTCTGGCTTGCCTCGGCGACCTGGCTGCTGTTCGAGTCGTCGATGCCGCGAACCCGCCAGTAAATCGGGGTCTGGCCGAAGGCTGGCACGACGCAGTTATCGACATTGACGTCGGGAGCACCCGCGCCGTACGTGCTGTACGGCGTAAAGGAGGTGGCATCGGTCAGGCACGCGGTGGTAGTGCTCAGATCGTTGATTTTGCCGTTCGTGGCCGCGAAGGTGGGGTAGATCGAGAGCTCGATCTCGTAGGACGAGGCATCCGGCAGCGGTGTCCAGGCGAACCGCCACGGGTAGTCAGCGATGCCGGTCTGCGTGGCGGTGGCGTCGGTGCCGGGCGTCGAGGCGGTCGTGGACGGCGCATCCGACCAGGCGCGATCGAGCTGGGCGTTGCCCGACCAGTTGCCCTTGGCCGACGCATCCGTGGCGCGGACCCGCCAGAAGTAGACGCCGTGGACCAAGGTCTGCGGCAGCGAGTACGACGCGACCTTGGGAGTGCCGCCGTCGGGCAGCTTGACCATGTCGTTCGGGTCGCTGAAGTCACTGCTCTTCGACACCTCGACCTGGTAGCCGCTAGCTCCGGAGATGTTCGACCACGACAACACCGGGTCCTTCTGTGGTGTCGTTGCGCTGTTCGGCGCGAGGCTGGTCGGTGTCCCGAGACTGGTCGCGCCGAAGGCTTGCCCGGCGATCATCGGCTGGAGACCAGCGACACCAATCGCGAGGACAGCGGCCAGCGCGGTGCGGCGAGGAAGAAGTGCCACGATGTAGCTCCCATGGTGGTCGGATGCGTGACGCCCCATAGCAGGCGTTGTTGGGTGCATCGGCGATCCCAACGGCACCCTGAACGTCGGTCACCCGAATGGAGCAGCAGCGATGCTTCCACACGAACAGCGCCGAACCCGGCTCATTGCGTCGTTTCCCGACACGATTGACGCGATTCTGGTCACTCGGATAGTCAATGTCCGCTACCTCACCGGCTTCACCGGATCGAACGGCGCAGTGCTGATCCGCCGTACGGGTGAGCCGCTGATGGCGACCGATGGCCGCTATCTGACCCAGGTCGCCGCCGAGGCGCCGGAACTGGAGATCCTCGACGCGCGAGCGGTGGCGCCTGCCATGGTTGAGCGGACGCGCAGCCTCGGCGTCGGACGGTTGGGGATCGAGGCCGGCGACGTGACCCTTGAGCTCAACGAGGTGCTGACCGACGTCGCCGGCGATGCGCTGAGCCTGGTCGCGACCGACGGGATGGTCGAGCGGCTCCGGTCGATCAAGGATGCCGGCGAGGTCGAAGCGCTGGCACGGGCGTGTGAGATCACCGACGCCGGCTTTGGCGAGATCCTGCCGCGATTGCGGCCGGGCGTGAGCGAGACCGACGTGGCCTGGTGGCTGCACGGTTCGATGCGTGAGCACGGCGCCGAAGGCCTTGCCTTCGACACGATCGTCGCGTTCGGGCCACACAGCGCGATCCCGCATCACCGACCGAGTGACCGGACCCTCGAGGCAGGGGACCTGGTCAAACTCGACTTCGGAGCCCGGTACGACGGCTACCACGCCGACATGACGCGTACCGTCGTGATCTCGCCCGCCGCCGAATGGCAGCGCGATCTGCACGCGGTGGTGCGGCAGATCCAGCAGGACTGCCGGGAGGCGACCGTCATCGGCGCGTCGCCACGCGATCTGGACCAGCTGGCGCGCGACTCGATCGAGGGAAGCGGGCACCAGGCAGCGCACGGCTTGGGTCACGGCGTCGGCCTGGAAGTCCACGAGCTGCCTTTTCTCAGCGTGCAGTCATCGGCGGATAGACTCGTCGACCGAGTACCGGTGACCGTCGAGCCCGGTGTCTATCTCCCAGGTCGTGGGGGTGTCCGGATCGAGGACACCGTCATCGTCGGTGCGGATGGCGCCAGGTCGTTGACGACCTCCTCGCGCGAGCTGATCGAGATCTCCTGAGCAGATCGTGACCGGGTGGCCGGTTGCTCGACCGAGATCGACCGACCGCGCTTAAGGAGTCCCGCCGCAGTGGCAACCACCAACGATTTCAAGACCGGCATGACCCTCGATCTCGATGGTGTGCTGTGGAACGTCGTGGACTTCCAGCATGTGAAGCCCGGCAAGGGGGGCGCCTTCGTGCGCAGCAAGCTCAAGAACGTCCTGACCGGTCAGGTTGTCGACCGCACCTTCAACGCCGGCGTGAAGGTCGACATCGCGGTCGTGGACAAACGCGAGATGACCTACCTCTATCAGGACGGCACCGATTACGTGTTCATGGATGTCGACAGCTACGAGCAGATCAACGTCCCGCCGGGCGCCGTCGGCGACGCCAAGGGCTACCTGCTGGAGAACACCAACGCCACTGTTGCGATGCACGACAGTGCGGTTCTCTACGTCGAGCTGCCGCCGTCGGTGGTCCTGGAGATCACTTACACCGAACCGGGCATGCAGGGCG
Organism: Mycobacteriales bacterium; assembly: GCA_036268295.1. GTDB lineage: Bacteria > Actinomycetota > Actinomycetes > JAFAQI01 > JAFAQI01 > DATAUK01. Next base: position 79,902 of record DATAUK010000033.1, read on the forward strand.
ATCGATCGACCGGCGGCACCAAGCCGGCAACGCTCGAGACCGGCGCGACAGTCAACGTCCCGCTGTTCGTCACGCAGGGCGAGAAGGTCAAGGTCGACACCCGCGACGGCAGTTACATCAGCCGCGTCTCCAGCTGAGTCCAAGACACATCGTGGCGGCACGGAGCAAGGCTCGAAAGCGGGCACTCGATGTGCTGTTCGAGGCCGACCTTCGCGGCAGCGACCCGCTCCGCACACTCGCTGACTGGGTGCGACGCTGCGATCCGCCGGTTCAGGCCTACGCGGTCGGCCTGGTTGAAGGTGTGGTGAGCCATCAGGAACGGATCGACCAGATCCTCTCGTCCTACGCCGAGGACTGGTCGCTCGACCGGATGCCCTCGGTCGACCGCGTGGTGCTGCGGCTGGCGCTGTTCGAGCTGTTGTGGTGTGAGGAGATCCCCGACGCGGTTGCGATCGACGAGGCGGTCGAGCTTGCGAAGTCGCTGTCCACCGAAGCCTCGCCGGGGTTCGTCAACGGGGTGCTTGCTCGGATCGTCCGCGACGGGGTCAGCATCGCTACTTCCTAGGACTGCAGCACCGGCAGTGGTTGGGCGGCGTTGAGAACACCCCAGGAGATCAGTCGCTCGGCGAGGTTGCTCGGCGTGTCGTCGAAGATGATCGCGAGGCTGCGCAGATCCTCGCTCCGGATCGACATGATTCGGCCGTGGTAGTCGCCGCGCTGGGCCTGCAGTGCGGCTGCATAGCGCGCCAGCGGCGCTGCCTCGGCGCCCAGCTGCTGCAGCCGCACCAGATCAAGGACGAGTCGCGGCGTCACGTCGAGTCTGACGGTGGCGGCGGTTGTCCCACCGGGCAACAGCTCGGCGACCGGTACACCGTAGAAGTCGGCGAGCTCGGCGAGCCGCTGGACCGTGATGGCCCGGCTGCCCCGCTCATAGGAGCCGATGACGACGCCTTTCCATCGGCCACCGGACTTCACCTCGACGCCATGAAGTGACAATCCCTGCTGCACCCGGATGGCTCGAAGCCGCCGTCCGAGTGACGTGGAGTACGGCTCCTTGCCGCCTTCGTTCATGGCTGCACCCTGAGCGGGTGCGGCCATGCGGAGACACCGATGTCATCGGAGCGAGTCACCTTCGTTTCGCTTCGGTACTCGCTCATCCCGCTCCGTGTTCGTTATCCCCGGTCAAGGTCGCGTGACAGCGGTCATGCGCCGGCGTCAGCACCGTTGTAGCCGGGAATCGTAACGACTCGCCGGCCGTGCCGCGCGGCTTTGCGGAATCTGGTTCTGCTAGCGTGCGAGCCGTTCAGATGCCGTCCTTTAAACCCGTCCCGTGAGGCGGACAAGGAGGTGCCGCGATGGCGGCTGCCCATGAGCACGACCGGCCAGTGACCGGTGATCTTTCAGTCGCGCGGCTGGTTCTTGACGCCGCGGACCTGGCCCGAGCTCTCACCCGAATCTCACACGAGATCGTCGAGCGCAACCGAGGCGCCGATGACGTCGTCGTGCTCGGCATCCCGACCCGCGGCGTCGCGCTCGCCCAGCGGGTCGCCGCTGCGATGGCCGCGATCGAGCAGCGTCCGGTGCCGGTCGGCGCGCTCGACACCACGATGTACCGAGACGACCTGCGGCTGCGTGGGATCCGAGCGCTCGAGCTGACCGAGATCCCGGTCGACGGCGTCGACGGCAAGACCGTCGTACTGGTCGACGACGTGCTGTTCTCAGGACGCACGATCCGCGCCGCTCTCGACGCGCTGTCCGACCTTGGCCGGCCGCGGGCGGTGCAACTGGCGGTCCTGATCGACCGCGGTCACCGCGAGCTTCCGATCCGGGCCGACTACGTCGGGAAGAACCTGCCCACCTCGCTGACCGAGAGCGTGCACGTGCAGCTCGTCGAGCACGACGGGCGCGACGCGGTCCTGCTCGGGCCGTCGGACCTCGGGCGAGATGCCAACGCTGCGGCTGCTCAGGAGGCAACCCGATGAACCGCCACCTGCTCTCCGCCGGGGACCTCTCGCGCGAGGATGCGCTGCTCGTCCTCGACACCGCTGCCGAGATGGAGGCCGCACTCGCCGGTCGCAGCATCAAGAAGCTGCCGACACTTCGCGGCCGCACCGTGGTGAACCTGTTCTTCGAGGACTCGACGCGAACCCGTACCTCGTTCGAGGTGGCGGCCAAGCGATTGTCGGCCGACGTCATCAACTTCGCGGCCAAGGGATCGAGTGTCAGCAAGGGGGAGTCGCTCAAGGACACCGCGCTGACCCTCGAGGCGATGGGCTCGGACGCCGTCGTCGTACGCCACTGGTCGAGCGGCGCACCCCACCAGCTCTCCCACTGGATCCGGGGCAGCGTGGTCAACGCCGGTGATGGCACCCACGAGCATCCGACCCAAGCGCTGCTCGACGCCTACACGATCCGGCGACGCATCGGCCGGCTCGAAGGCCTCAACGTTGCTGTCGTCGGTGACGTGCTGCACTCCCGCGTCGCGCGCAGCAACGTCCTGCTGCTCTCGACCCTCGGTGCCGAGGTGACCGTGGTGGCGCCGCCGACCCTGATCCCGGTCGGCGTGCACGCGTGGCCCTGTGCGGTTTCCTACGACCTCGACGCGGTGCTGCCCAAGACCGACGCCGTGATGATGCTGCGGGTCCAGCACGAGCGGATGCAGGGCGGATTCTTCCCGACCACGCGCGAGTATTCCCGCCGCTACGGCCTCGACTCGAGACGGATGGCGTCGTTGCCCGACGACGCGATCGTGATGCATCCGGGTCCCATGAACCGTGGCGTAGAGATCGCTGCTGAGGTCGCCGACAGCGTGCGGTCGACGATTGTCGAGCAGGTCGCGAACGGTGTCTCGGTGCGGATGGCGGTGCTCTATCTGCTCCTCGGGGGCCAGACCGATATCGATCCCGGACCGAACGAGGCGGTGGCATCGTGAGCAGCTGGGTGATCGAGGGGGTACGCCCGCTCGGTGGCGAGCCGACCACGCTGTTCATCGACGCCGGCGAGCTGGTCGAGGACCGGCCGGTCGGCGCCCAGGTGATCGACGCGGACGGCCTGATCGCGCTGCCCGGCCTGGTCGACCTCCACACCCATCTGCGCGAGCCGGGCCGCGAGGACGCCGAGACCGTCGAGACCGGAACCCGCGCCGCGGCGCTCGGTGGCTTCACCGCGGTCCATGCGATGGCTAACACCGACCCGGTCGCGGATGTCGCCGGCGTCGTCGAGCAGGTCTGGCGGCTCGGCGATCAGGCCGGGCACTGCGACGTCCGGCCGGTCGGGGCGGTCACGGTCGGGCTTGGCGGCGAGCGGCTCGCCGAGCTCGGCGCGATGGCCGACTCGGCGGCCCGGGTGCTGGTGTTCTCCGACGACGGCAAGTGTGTCCACGACCCGTTGCTGATGCGCCGCGCGCTGGAGTACGTCAAGGCCTTCGACGGTGTCATTGCCCAGCACGCCCAGGATCCGCGGCTGACCGAGGGCGCGCAGATGAACGAAGGCGAGTGGTCGGGCGTCCTTGGCCTGCAGGGCTGGCCGGCGGTCGCCGAGGAGGCGATCATCGCCCGTGACTGCCTGCTGGCGGCCCACGTCGGCTCCCGGGTGCATTTCTGTCATGTGTCCACCGCCGGATCGGTAGAGCTGGTTCGCTGGGCGAAGAGCAAAGGCTGGGACGTCACGGCCGAGGTGACCCCGCACCACCTGTTCCTGACCGATGACCTGGTGGCGTCCTACGACCCGGTGTTCAAGGTGAATCCGCCGTTGCGGACCGAAGCCGACGTCACGGCGCTGCGGGCCGGGCTGGCCGACGGGACGATCGACGCGGTCGCCACAGACCACGCGCCGCACCCGTTGGAAGACAAGGAATCCGAGTGGGCGGCCGCCGCGTTCGGCATGACCGGGCTCGAGACCGCGCTCTCCGTTGTGGCGGCCTCGATGGTCGAGACCGGGCTGCTGGACTGGGCCGGCGTTGCCGACCGGATGAGTGTGCGGCCCTCCCGGATCGGCCGGCTGGCTCGTCACGGCCAGCCGCTCGAGGTCGGCGCGGCCGCCAACCTGGTCCTGCTCGATCCGTCGGCACGGTGGACGGTCGACCCGGGCGCGACTGCGAGCCGCAGCCGCAACACCCCGTTTGCCGGCCGCGAGCTGCCGGCGCGCGTTGTCGCGACGTTCTTACGCGGCAGGCCGACCGTGCTCGACGGCAAGCCGGCATGAAAGCGATCGGCAGATGACGCTGGTGGCCACGAAGACGGTTCTGGTCGACCCGCACCCGTTCTGGGGTGGCTGGGTCGTCGCGATCATCGCGTCGGTGATCTTCCTCGGCTTCGCGGCCTGGATCGTGATCCAGCGGCTGCGCAACGGCAGGGACAGCGAGGATGACTGAGTCGGCGATCCTGGTCCTCGAGGACGGTCGGACCTTCCGCGGCCAGGCCTATGGCAGCCGGGGGGAGACGTTCGGCGAGGCGGTTTTCACCACCGGCATGACCGGCTATCAGGAGACGCTCACCGACCCGTCGTTTCATCGCCAGGTCGTGGTGCAAACCGCGCCGCACATCGGCAACACCGGGATCAATGACGAGGACGACGAGTCGCGGCGGGTCTGGGTCGCCGGCTATGTCGTCCGCGATCCGGCGCGGGTGCCGAGCAGCTGGCGGGCGAAACGAAGCCTCGACGACGAGCTCAGCGCGAACCAGATCGTCGGTATCTCCGGCATCGACACCCGAGCGCTCACCCGCCATCTGCGCGATCGCGGCGCGATGCGGGTCGGCGTGAGCAGCACCGAGACCGACGTCGAAGCACTACTTCAACGGGTGCTGGCGAGCCCGGGGATGGAAGGTACTGATCTTGCCGGCGAGGTGACCACCGCCGAACCGTACGTCGTCAAAGCGTTGGGGGACAAGCGATTCACGGTCGCGGCGATGGATCTCGGGATCAAGGCGTCAACCCCCCGATACCTCGCGGCGCGAGGCTGCGAGGTGCATGTCCTGCCGTCGACGGCGTCGGCCGCCGACCTGCTCGCCGTCAACCCCGACGGCATCTTCTTCTCCAACGGCCCGGGTGACCCGGCGACCGCCGACGGGCCGGTGGCGGCGCTGGCCGGTGTCCTCGGGGTGAAACCGGTGTTCGGGATCTGCTTCGGCAACCAGGTGCTCGGCCGGGCGCTCGGCTTCGGCACGTACAAGCTGAAGTTCGGCCACCGCGGGGTCAACCAGCCGGTGCAGGATCTCGCGACCGGGCGGGTCGCGATCACGAGCCACAACCACGGCTTCGCGGTGGACGCTCCGTTCGACGGCCCGGTGACGACGCCGCACGGCCGGGTCGAAGTCAGTCACGTCGACCTCAACGACCGGGTGGTCGAGGGGCTGCGGTGTCTTGATGTGCCGGCGTTTTCGGTGCAGTACCACCCGGAGGCGGCGCCCGGCCCGCACGATGCGGTCGAGCTGTTCGACCGCTTCACCGAGCTGATGGCGGCCGGCTGATGCCGCGGCGTACCGACATCCGCAGCGTGCTGGTCATCGGCTCCGGGCCGATCGTCATCGGCCAGGCGTGCGAGTTCGACTACTCCGGGACGCAGGCCTGCCGGGTGCTGCGCGAGGAGGGCATGCGGGTCGCTTTGATCAACTCCAACCCGGCAACGATCATGACCGATCCGGAGTTCTCCGACGCGACCTACATCGAGCCGATCACGCCGGAGTACGTCGAGAAGGTCATCGCGCAGGAACGCCCGGATGCGTTGCTCGCGACGCTCGGCGGCCAGACCGCGCTGAACGTCACCGTCGCCCTGCACGAGCGCGGCGTTCTGGAGCGCTATGGCGTCGAGTTGATTGGGGCCTCGATCGCCGCGATTCATGCCGGAGAGGATAGGCAAGCCTTCAAGGCGGTGTGCGACGCGATCGGTGCCGACTATGCGCGGAGCACCTTGGTGCGAACCGTCGCCGAGGGGGTCGACGCCGCCGGCGAGCTCGGCTATCCGCTGGTGCTGCGGCCGTCGTTCACCCTCGGTGGTGCCGGCTCGGGGTTCGCCCACGACGAGACCGAGCTGCGGGCCATGGTGGCGGCCGGCCTCTCCGCCAGCCCGGTGCACGAGGTGCTGGTCGAGGAGAGCGTGCTCGGCTGGAAGGAGTACGAGCTCGAGGTCATGCGTGACCGCGAGGACAACTGCGTCGTGGTGTGCTCGATCGAGAACTTCGACCCGATGGGGGTTCACACCGGCGACAGCATCACCGTCGCTCCGGCGATGACCCTCACCGACCGCGAATACCAGCAGATGCGTGACATGGCGTTCGCCGTGATCCGCGAGGTCGGCGTCGAGACCGGCGGGTCGAACATTCAGTTCGCAGTCGACCCGGCGTCCGGCCGCCAGGTCGTCATCGAGATGAACCCGCGGGTCTCGCGGTCGAGCGCGTTGGCGAGCAAGGCCACCGGCTTCCCGATCGCGAAGATCGCGGCCAAGCTGGCGCTCGGCTACACCCTTGCGGAGATCCCGAACGACATCACCGCGGAGACGCCGGCCAGCTTCGAGCCGAGCCTGGACTACGTCGTGGTCAAGATCCCGCGGTTCGCGTTCGAGAAGTTCCCCGGCGCCGACACCACACTGACCACGCACATGAAGAGCGTCGGAGAGGTGATGGCACTCGGCCGATGCTTCACCGAGGCGCTGCAGAAGGCAGTGCGGTCGCTGGAAGCCAAGGGCGCCGAGCTCGACTTCGCCTCGCCGATCGGCGACAAGGCCGAGTGGCTCGCCGCCGCGGCCCGACCCCATGACCGTCGGCTGCAAGCGGTCGTGCAGGCGATGCGAGCCGGAGCCTCGCCGACCGAGCTGCATGACGCCACCGGAATCGACCCTTGGTTCCTTGACCAGCTGGTTCTGCTGAGCGAGGTGGCTGCCGAGGTCCGTGACGCGCCGCAGCTTGACCCGACCAGGCTTCGCTGGGCCAAGCGTCATGGCTTCTCCGACGTGCAGATCGCAGGGCTGCGTGACGGTGTCGGCGAGGATGACATCCGCCGGCTGCGCCACGCGTTGGGGGTCCGTCCGGTGTTCAAGACCGTCGACACCTGCGCCGCGGAGTTCGCGGCGCGCACGCCGTACCACTACTCCTCCTACGACGAGGAGGACGAGGTCGAGGCGAGCGAGCGGCCCAAGGTGCTGATCCTCGGCAGCGGTCCGAACCGGATCGGACAGGGTGTGGAGTTCGACTACTCCTGCGTGCATGCCTGCTACGCGTTGCACGACGCCGGCTACGACACCGTGATGATCAACTGCAACCCGGAGACGGTGTCGACCGACTACGACACCTCTGACCGGCTCTACTTCGAGCCGCTGACCTGCGAGGACGTGCTCGAGGTCGTCGCGGCTGAGCAGCGAAGCGGCGAGGTGGTGGGCGTTGTCGTGCAGCTCGGCGGCCAGACGCCGCTCGGTCTGGCGCAGCGGCTCAAGGATGAGGGCGTGCCGATCGTCGGCACCGCGCCCGAGGCGATCCACCTCGCTGAGGAACGCGGCGCGTTCGGCCGGGTCCTCGCAGCAGCCGGCTTGCTGGCACCGAAGCACGGGCTGGCCCGGTCGTATGACGAGGCGGCCGCGATCGCCGCCGAAATCGGATATCCGGTGCTGGTCCGGCCCTCCTACGTTCTCGGCGGTCGCGGGATGGAAATCGTCTACGACGACGATCATCTGCGCGGCTACATCGACCGGGCCACCGAGGTCAGCCCCGAGCATCCGGTGCTGGTCGACCGGTTCCTCGACGACGCCTGCGAGATCGACGTCGATGCGTTGTACGACGGCAGCGAGCTGTTCCTCGGCGGGGTCATGGAGCACATCGAGGAGGCCGGGATCCATTCCGGTGACTCGGCCTGCGTGCTGCCGCCGATCACCCTCGGGCGCGCTGACGTGGCGCGGATCCGGCAGGCGACCGAGGCGATCGCCGCCGGCGTCGGCGTACGCGGCCTTCTCAACGTGCAGTTCGCACTGGCCGGCGACGTGCTCTACGTGCTCGAGGCGAATCCGCGGGCGAGCCGCACGGTTCCCTTTGTTGCCAAGGCAACCGCTGTGCCGCTCGCCAAGGCAGCTGCACTCGTGATGCTCGGCGCCAGCATCGCCGAGCTTCGCCGCGAGGGCCTGCTACCGGCGGGTGACGGCGCCGACCTGCCGTTCGATGCGGCGATCTGCGTGAAGGAAGCGGTCCTGCCGTGGAACCGGTTCACCGGGGTCGACACCGTGCTCGGCCCGGAGATGAAGTCGACCGGTGAGGTGATGGGGGTCGACGCCGGTTTCGGCACCGCGTTCGCCAAGTCACAGGAGGCGGCGTACGGCGCGCTGCCGACCAAGGGCCGGGTGTTCGTGTCCGTTGCGAACCGTGACAAGCGACACCTGATCTTCCCGGCGAAACGGTTGGCAGATCTGGGATTCGAGGTCCTCGCCACGGTCGGCACCGCAGAGGTTCTCCGGCGCAACGGAGTGCCGTCGAGTGTGGTGCGCAAGGTGTCTGACGGCCGCGGGCCGGACGGCGAGCCGACGATCGTCGACCGGATCACCGCCGGCGAGGTCGACCTGATCGTGAACACCCCGTTCGGCAACTCCGGGCAGCGACTCGACGGCTACGAGATCCGCACCGCCGCGGTGATCCGGGGGATTCCGTGCCTCACCACGGTGCAGGCACTCGGCGCCGCGGTCCAGGGCATCGAGGCGCTCCGAGCCGGCGACATCGGGGTAGCTCCGCTGCAGCGACATCACACCGGGATCGTTTCCGCGCGGGACGGCGGCCCGGTCGTGGTGTTGGATGCCAGTGGAGAAGCGGAGGGCAACGACTGATGCCAGTGCAGGTCAAGGGCGAGGTGCTCAGCGTCAAGCCGATCGGGGACTACTACTCGATGACGGTGGTCGCGTCGGGCATCGCGGAGCACGCCAAGCCGGGGCAGTTCGTCGCGGTCGCGGTCGGTGGCGACTCCGGCGGCATGCTGCTGCGCCGCGCGTTCTCGATCTATTCGGTCCGCGAGACGGGGGTGTACGGCGGCACCGTGGAGTTCATCTTCTCGGTCACCGGTCCCGGCACCGCCTGGATGGCGCGACAGCGTGCCTACGACCCGATCGACATCGTTGGCCCGCTCGGGCGGCCGTTCTCGCTGCCGCGTGAGCCGGCCAACTGCGTCCTGGTCGGCGGTGGCTATGGTTCGGCGCCACTGTTTCTGCTCGGCGACGCGCTTCGGCTCCGTGGTTGCCGCATCGACGCGGTTCTTGGCGCCTCGACCGGCGACCGGATGTTCGGCGCGCTCGACGCGAAACGGATGGCGGCGACGGTCGCCTTCACGACCGATGACGGCTCCTACGGTGAGAAGGGCCGGGTCTCCGACGCGCTGCCCGAGGTCATCGACCGGGTCCACGCCGACGTCGTCTACGCCTGCGGCCCGATGGGGATGCTGGCGGCGGTGCAGCGGGTGGCGAGCGCGGCGTACGGCGGTGCCGGCATCCCGACCCAGCTCGCGGTCGAGGAGTCGATGGCGTGCGGCATCGGGGTCTGCATGACCTGCGTGCTGCCGGTCATCGGCTCCGATGACCAGACCCGGATGGTGCGTTCCTGCGTAGACGGCCCGGTCTTCGCCGGCGACCGGATTCGCTGGGACGCGCTCGGCACCGTGCCGGACGACGCGATCGGCGCCGCCGAGGTTGGTAAATGAGCGAGTATCGAAGCGCAGCGGAGGTGGCTCGCTCCAATGACATCGGCGTCTCCGCGTTGGTGCGGCCGGTAAGGGCGGGCCAATGAGCATCACACTTCGGCATGACTTGAGCTCGCCGCGCGAGGTCGCCGTCGACATGACGACGACGCTCGACACCGTGATCGTGCCGGACCCGGTGTTCACCGCATCAGGATGTGCCGCCGCCGGCCAGGAGCTGGCGGCCTACAACGACCTGCGGGTGATCGGCGGGGTCGTCACCAAGTCGATCCAGCTGCTGCCGCGGGCCGGTCGGGCCACGCCCCGGATGGCCGAGACGCCGAGCGGAATGCTCAACTCGATCGGACTGCAGGGCGCGGGGATCGATGTCTTCATGAAACGCGACCTCGGCTGGCTCGAGGAGAACGATGTCTGCGCGGTCGTCTCGATCGCCGGCTCGTCCATCGACGACTACGCGAAGCTCGCCACCAAGCTGCGGGGTTCGCCGATCGCGATGATCGAGGTCAACATCTCGTGCCCGAACGTCGCCAACCGCGGTGAGGTCTTCGCCTGCGACCGCAGCGCTGCCGCCGCTGTCATCGCCGCGGTACGCCGATCCTCGCCGACCGGCGTGCCGATCTTCGCGAAGCTCTCGCCGGACGTCACCGACATCGTGTCGATCGCGAAGGGCTGCGTCGACGCCGGTGCCGCCGGCCTGTCGCTGATCAACACCACTCTCGGCATGGTCATCGACACCGACACCATGCGTCCTGCCCTTGCCGGGATCACCGGCGGGCTGTCGGGTCCGGCGATCCGGCCGCTGGCGCTGCGCTGTGTGTGGCAGGTGCACGAGGCGCTTCCCGACGTACCGATCTTCGGGGTTGGCGGCATCCGCACCGGCCTCGACGCCTTCCAGTTCATCCTGGCCGGCGCCAGCGCGGTGCAGGTCGGAACGGTGATCTTCAACGATCCCGGCGCGCCGACCCGGATCTCACGCGAGCTGCGCGAGGTCCTCGCCGCGCACGGCATGGACCGGATCGAGCAGGCGATCGGGTTGGGCCACCGCGGCCCGGACCAGGAGATCCCGGAAGGCCCGGAGCCGGTCGGCGACGACCTGATGTCGGACTGCGACAGCGAGTTGATCCGGCGCGATGAGGACGAGGATGCATGAAAGAGGTCAGAACGTGAAAGCCCCGATAGCCGTCGCGCTCGACACCTCCGACCTGGCAACCGCGGTCCGCTGGGCGAGTGCGGTCAGCGATCACGTGTCGACCGCCAAGGTCGGCCTCGAGCTGTTCTGCGCCGAGGGCGCTGCTGCGGTCGAGAAGATCCGCGCCGGCTCCGATCTCGAGATCTTTCTCGACCTCAAGCTGCACGACATCCCCGCCACGGTCGGCGGTGCGGCGCGGGCGGTTGCCGATCTGGCTCCGACCTACCTCACCGTGCACGCCGCCGGCGGCGCAGCGATGATCGCGGCGGCAGCGAAAGCGCTGCCCGAGACCCGGATCACTGCCGTCACCATCCTCACCTCGCTCGCGGCGCCTGATCTCGACCGGATCGGGCTCGCCGGGCCGCCCGAGACTGCGGCCGTGCGGTTGGCGATGCTGGCCGTCGGCGCCGGCGCCCGCGCGATCGTCTGCTCGCCGCGGGAGGTTGCCTCGGTGCGGGCCGCGGTGGGTCCGGCGATCCGGCTGATCACCCCGGGGGTGCGCCCGACCGGCACCGCCAGCGACGACCAGGCGAGGGTCTCGACGCCGGCCCAGGCGTTGGCCGACGGCGCGGACCTGCTGGTGATCGGGCGCCCGATTACCGGTGCTGCTGATCCTGGTGTGGCGGCTGCGTCGGTTGCCGCGTCGCTTGTCGCCTCCTAGTTGCGCAACCCGTTTCGCCTCGCTAGGTTCGCCGCCGCTGGTGCTCTTGCGCAATCGGGGTGGCGTAATAGTGGCTAGTGCACTCCCGCCCGTACCACCCGTCCCAGACCATGAGGTGAATGCCAAGTGGCCCTCCCGTCGTTGACCCCCGAAGAGCGTTCGGCCGCGCTGGCCAAGGCGGCCGCCGCGCGCAAGTCGAGGGCCGCGCTGCGCGACCGGCTCAAGCACGCCGCTGCCTCGCTCGACGACGTCTTCTCGGCCGGTGAGACCGACGAGGCGGTCGGCAAGATGCGGGTCAGCGCGGTGCTCGAGTCGATGCCAGGGGTCGGCAAGGTGCGCGCCCAGCGGATCATGGAGAAGATCGGGATCTCCGCGAGCCGCCGGGTTCGCGGCCTCGGCACCCACCAGCGGGCAGCGTTGCAACGCGAGTTCGCACCAGGGCCAACTGCACCGCATGCCGGGATCTAGTGTCCCGCGCCAGAAGTTCGGCGGCTAATTCCGTCGCCCAGATGCGCGCTCACGGCGTTGTCGTCGTGGGCGGTAGCACGACTACCGCTCTCCTCCTCCGCCTTGCGAGCGCACACCTGAACAACGGACTTATGCCACCAACTCCAGGCGCGGGACACTAGTGCCTGCTAGCCGCCTTACTGTTCTGTCCGGCCCGGCCGGCGTCGGGAAGAGCACCGTCGTTGCCCATCTGCGCCATCACGCGCCGCAGATCTGGCACTCGGTGAGCGTGACGACCCGGCCGATCCGGCCTGGCGAGACCGACGGCGCGAGCTATCGGTTCGTCACCCCGGCGCAGTTCGAGGCGATGGTCGCGGCCGGCGAGCTGCTCGAGCACGCGGAGTACGCCGGCAACTTCTATGGCACGCCGCGTGCCCCCGTCAGCGAGCATCTCGCCGCCGGTGATCCGGTGCTGCTGGAGATCGAGATCCAGGGCGCACGTCAGGTGCGCGAACTGGTGCCGGAGGCGCTGCTCGTCTTCCTCGCGCCGCCGTCGTGGGACGAGCTCGAGCGGCGGCTGCGCGGCCGCGGCACTGAGGCCGCGGAGGTCATCGCCCGCCGGCTCGACCAGGCCAGGATCGAGCTCGCCGCCGAGCCCGAGTTCGATGCCGTGATCGTGGCGCGTTCTGTCGCGGCGGCCGCTGGCGATCTGCTCGGCCTGATGCAGGCCCCGGCGTAGCGGGTTGAGCGCTCAGGCTGCCCGACGCTGGTAGCCTGGAGGTCTCTCCCGTCCGTCTTCTTAGATTGAGGCATGTGTGTCCGGCACCGCCGCGCGACCCGAAGGCATCACCAACCCGCCGATTGACGAGCTGCTCGAGCGGGTCGAGAGCAAGTACGCCCTGGTGATCTATGCCGCTAAGCGCGCCCGCCAGATCAACGCTTACTACTCCCAGCTCGGCGAGGGCCTGCTGGAATATGTCGGACCACTCGTCCCGGCCCACGTGCAGGAGAAGCCGCTGTCGGTGGCGTTGCGCGAGGCCAACCAGGATCTGCTGAGCTTCGAGCAGATCGAGGTCTAGCTCAACTCCTCGGAGGCGCGCTTGAGCACTGCCGAGCCCGGCGACGCGCCGCGCGTGATCCTCGGCGTCTGCGGCGGCATCGCGGCGTACAAAGCCTGTGAGCTGCTTCGCCGGCTGACCGAGTCCGGGCACGATGTCCGGGTCATTCCGACCGACTCGGCACTGCAGTTCGTCGGTGAGACGACCTGGGCGGCGTTGTCGGGGAACCCGGTGGCGACCGATGTGTGGACCGCGGCCCACCAGGTGCCCCACGTGATGCTCGGCCGGCAGGCCGATCTGGTCGTCGTCGCGCCGGCGACCGCGGACTTCCTGGCCCGGATGGTGATCGGCCGCTCCGATGACCTCCTGAGTGCCACCTTGCTGACCGCGAGATGCCCGATCGTGGTCGCTCCCGCGATGCACACCGAGATGTGGGAGCACGCTGCGACCCGCGAGAACGTCGCGACGCTACGGGAGCGCGGCGTGATCGTGCTCGAACCGGCGGTCGGCCGGCTGACCGGCACCGACAGCGGGATCGGCCGGCTGCCGGAGCCGGCGGAGATCTTCGCGGTGGCCCGCATGGTGCTGAGCCGAGGTGCGGCGGCGCCGCTGGACCTGGTCGGCCGTCACGTCGTGGTCTCGGCGGGGGGCACCCGGGAGCCACTGGATCCGGTGCGCTTCCTCGGGAATCGCTCGAGCGGGCGGCAAGGCTATGCGCTCGCTCGAGCCGCGGTTGCCCGCGGCGCCGAGGTCACCCTGATCTCGGCGAATGCCGCACTCGCAGATCCGGCCGGGGCCAAGGTGGTCCGGGTCGGCACCGCCGACGAGCTCCGCAGCGCCGTGCTCGAGGCAGCCGCAAGTGCCGACGCGGTCGTCATGGCCGCAGCGGTCGCCGACTTCCGGCCGGTCTCGCGGGCGACCTCCAAACTGAAGAAGACCTCTGTCGAGCCTGACCCGATCGCGTTGACCAGGAACGCCGACATCCTTGCCGAGATCTCCGCTGACCGGCTGCGGGCCGGCCAGGTCGTCGTCGGGTTCGCGGCCGAGACCGACGACGCGGTCGCCAACGGCCGGGTCAAGCTGGCGGCCAAGGGGTGCGACCTGATCGTCGTCAATGAGGTGGGGGAGCACCGCACCTTCGACTCCGACGACAACTCGGCGACCATCCTCGCCGCTGACGGCACCGTGACCGTCGTCGGTGAAGGGAGCAAGGAAGCGCTCGGTCATGTGATCTGGGATCTCGTTGTCGCCCGGCTGGCCGTTTAGCCCGGACCCGGTCGACGTGGCGACGATGCTGCCGCTCGACCTCGGTGTTGGCCTGGCGCTTCATGCGACGACTGAGACGGATGCCGAGGAGGCGTTCCCGGTCGTCGACGCCGAGCGCGCGCGGCTGCGCGAATGGCTGCCGTGGGTCGATTCGACCGTCACTTTGGCAGTCGAGCAGGACTATCTGCGCAGCATCGAGCAGGCCAACGACCTCGGTGCCGGCCTGCACGCGACGATCCGCCTCGATGGTGGGTTCGGTGGCTTCATCGGGCTGCGCCTCAATGCCGCGCACCGTAGCGCCGAGGTCGGCTATTGGCTCTCGGAGCGGTGCGTCGGGCGCGGGGTGATGACGCGGGCCGTTGCCGCGATGTGCGACCTCGCGTTCGGCCCGCTGCAGCTGCACCGCTTCGAGCTGCTCGCCGCCACCGGCAACACCCGCAGCCGCGCCATCGCCGAGCGACTCGGAATGTCGCTGGAGGGCATCCGGCGCGAGGCCGAGGAGCTGCCGACCGGCCTGGTCGACCTCGCGATGTACGCCGTACTGTCCCAGGACTGGCCGGGAGGGCCGGCCGTGCTTTCGCGCCTGGAGCCGAGCAGCTGATTGCTCAGCCGTTTAGACTTGCGCTGGCCCGCCGGTGGTTTGTGACCGGCTCACAATCGATGAGGAGCACGAGTTGTCGCGCCGTCTGTTCACTTCGGAGTCGGTGACCGAAGGTCACCCCGACAAGATCGCTGACCAGATCAGCGACTCCATCCTCGACGCGATGATCAAGGACGACCCTGCCAGCCGGGTGGCCGTCGAGACCCTCATCACCACCGGCCAGGTGCACATCGCCGGCGAGGTCAAGACCGGCACGTACGTCGACATCCCTGACATCGTCCGCCGGACCATCCTCGACATCGGCTATGACTCCTCTCGCAAGGGCTTCGATGGCGAGTCCTGTGGCGTCAGCGTCTCGATCGGCTCACAGTCCGCGGACATCGCGCAGGGCGTCGATGATGCCTACGAGCACCGGGTCGGCAAGGACACCCCGGACCTGCTCGACCGGCAGGGCGCCGGCGACCAGGGGCTGATGTTCGGCTACGCCTGCAACGACACCCCCGAGCTGATGCCGTTGCCGATCGCGCTGGCTCACCGGCTGGCGCGTCGGCTCTCCGCGGTGCGCAAAAGCGGCCTGGTGCCCTACTTGCGCCCGGACGGCAAGACCCAGGTCACGATCGAGTACGACGGTCACAACGCCGCGAAGCTCGACACCGTTGTCGTCTCCAGCCAGCACGCTGCCGACATCGACATCGACACGCTGCTCGCTCCTGACGTGCGTGAGCACGTGGTCGACCCGGAGCTCGCGGAGCTCGGGATCCACACCGGCGACTACCGCCTGCTGGTCAACCCGACCGGTCGGTTCGAGATCGGCGGCCCGATGGGCGATGCCGGCCTCACCGGCCGCAAGATCATCGTCGACACCTACGGCGGCATGGCCCGCCACGGTGGCGGCGCGTTCAGCGGCAAGGACCCGTCGAAGGTCGACCGCTCGGCGGCGTACGCGATGCGATGGGTCGCCAAGAACGTCGTCGCTGCCGGTCTCGCCGAGCGCTGCGAGGTCCAGGTCGCCTACGCGATCGGCAAGGCCCGGCCGGTGGGCACGTTCGTCGACACCTTCGGCACCGGTGTGGTGCCGGACGAGAAGATTCAGGACGCCATCCTCGCCGTGTTCGATCTGCGGCCGGCCGCGATCATCCGCGATCTCGACCTGCTCCGCCCGATCTATCTGCAGACCGCGGCGTACGGCCACTTCGGCCGTCCGGAGATGGACTTCACCTGGGAGTCGACTGCGCGCGTCGACGCCCTGAAGTCTGCTGTCTCCGACAACTAGTCGGTACGTCCCGCTTGTCTCCTGGCTTAACCCCGCGGATGTGCCATGTGTGGGGCTATTGCCCCACCCATGGCACATCACTGGGCTTATAGGCCCACTGATGGCACATGCGCGGGGTTGTTCTCGGGCGGTTTGTGGATGTCGGGGAACGGGAGTCTTTGGGCGCTGGTAGACCTTGCTGGTGAGTTCTCCCGGTCCGGTACGGCGCCCTGCCAAGCCGGCCGCGCGGCGGTCGGCTTCGCGAGTGGTGGCACGCGAGCCAGCGGCGGTTGATCCGGTGGCGCGGGTGGCCGCCGATATCTCGCTGCCGCATCTTGACCGGCCGTTCGACTACCTGGTGACCGAGGTGCAGTCAGCGGCGGCGCAGCCGGGGGTGCGGGTCAGGGTTCGCTTCGCCGGTCAGCTGGTCGACGGAATCATCCTCGAGCGGCTGGCGGCCAGCGACCACGACGGCCGGTTGGCGTACCTGGAGCGGGTGCTCGGTGACGAGCCGGTGCTCTCCACGGAGATCGCCGCTCTCGGCCATGAGGCCGCCGCCCGCTGGGCCGGAACTTTCGCCGATGTCGTGCGGCTCGCGGTGCCGCCGCGGCACGCGACCGCCGAGAAGCGGGTCCGGCCGGCTCCGATGCCGCCGCCGGATCCGCCGCCGCCGGACGCGCTGTCGCGGTACGTCGACGGCGAGTTTCTGCTCGCCGAGCTGGTGCTCGGCTCGCCTCGCCGGAGCTGGGAGGTGCTGCCGGGGGACTGGCCGGCCGAGATCGCGGTGGCCGTGGCCGCCTCGTTGAGCGGTGACCGCGGTGTGGTGGTCGTCGTGCCGGATGCCCGCGACGTTGCTCGAGTTGATGCCGCGTTGACGTCGCGGCTCGGCGCCGGGCGCCACGTCGCCCTGACCGCCGACCTCGGCCCGGCCGAGCGATACCGGCGATTCCTCGCGGTCAGCCGGGGCGAGGTGCTCGCCGTGCTCGGCACTCGCGCCGCGGTCTGGGCGCCAGTCCGGCGGCTGGGACTGGTCGTGGTCTGGGACGACGGCGACGACCTGTACGCCGAGCCGCGGGCGCCGTACTCCCATGCCCGCGACGTCGCCGTCCTCCGGGCTCATCGAGCCGGATCGGGCCTCCTGCTGGCCGGGCACGCGGTGACGGCCGAGGCAGCCCAGCTGGTGGAGACCGGGTGGGCGAGGGCGTCAGGGCCGACGGCTACCGCGAGAAGTCGTGACCTGCCGTCGGTGCGCGCATCCGGCGGAGATGACGAACTTGGCGACGATGCTGGCGCGCGAGCCGCGCGGCTTCCCACCGTGGCGTGGCGGACCGCGCGGGACGGCTTGCGGGCCGGGCCGGTGTTGGTGCAAGTGCCGCGTCGCGGCTACCAGCCCGGCTTGGCGTGTGCGGCCTGCCGGCAGCCGGCGCATTGCCGGCACTGCGGCGGCCCGCTCGCCCGGCCGGCTGAGAATCGCGCGCCGCAGTGTCGATGGTGCGGGGTGGTCGCGAGCGACTGGCGGTGCGGCGCGTGTGGCAAGGACGCGCTGCGGGCGGTGGTGGTCGGCGTACGCCGAACCGCGGAAGAGCTCGGCCGGGCCTTTCCGGGCGTGCCGGTGCGAACCTCCGGCGGCGGCACCGTCGTCGACGCGGTCGACGACGAGCCGGCGCTGGTGATCGCCACGCCGAGCGCCGAGCCGGTGGCAGCCGGTGGATATGCGGCTGCCATCCTGCTCGACGGCTGGATGCTGCTGGCGCGGCCGGATCTGCGCGCCGCCGAGGAGGCGTTGCGGCGCTGGCTGGCGGCTGCTGCGCTGGTTCGCGGCAAGGCCCTCGGCGGTCGCATCGTCGTCGTGGCGCCCGGGGAGCTCCGCGCGGTCCAGGCACTGGTGCGCTGGCAGCCGAGATGGCACGCCGAGCGTGAGCTCGACGAACGGCGCGCCCTGCACCTCCCGCCGGCCGGCCGGATGGCGGCGGTCACCGGTGCCCGCCAGGCGGTCGCCGACCTGCTGCAGTCCGTGCTGCTGCCGCCGACCGCGGAGTTGCTCGGCCCGGTCCCGGCACCGGCCGGCCGGGCAGCAGTGACGGCGGGCGACGGCGAACCGGCGGAACGGATGCTGATCCGGGTTCCACGCCAGGACGGCGCGGAGCTGACCGCGGCGTTGAAGGCCGCCCAGGCCGGCCGAAGCGCCCGCAAAGCACCGGGCGCGGTCAAGGTCGAGCTCGATCCGATCATCGTCGCCTGAGACCGCGGTCTCGCGAGGTTCTCGCCGCTCCCGCGGCGGCGACTTACCATGGTCGGTCGTTGCTGGTTGGTGCTCCAGGAGGTTCCGCGGTGTCTGTTCAGCCGATTCGTCTGTTCGGCGACCCGGTGCTGACCACGCCTGCTGCCGAGGTCACCACCTTCGACAAGGAGCTGCGGGTCCTGGTCAAGGACCTGGCGGAGACGATGCTCGACGCGCCGGGCCTCGGGCTTGCCGCGCCTCAGATCGGCGTCAGCCTCCGGGTGTTCACCTACGACGTCGACGAGGAGGTCGGACATCTGATCAACCCGGTGATCCGCGTGGTAGGCGAGGAGGACCAGGAGGGTGACGAGGGCTGCCTGTCCTTCCCTGGCCTGACATTCCCTACCACCCGCCGGCAGCATGTCGTCGCGACCGGGATGAACATGCACGGTGAGCCGGTCACCGTCGACGGCAGCGACCTGCTCGCCCGTTGCGTCCAGCATGAGGTCGACCATCTCGACGGGATCCTGTTCATCGACCGGCTCGACCGGGCCCAGCGCAAGGCGGCCATGAAGGAGATCCGGGAGGCCGAGTGGGCCGGCATGACGGTGCCGGTCGTCAGGACCTCGCCGCATGCCTTCAGCGGCGTCATTCGTTAGTGAAACTCGTCTTTGCGGGCACCCCGCAGGTCGCGCTGCCGTCGCTCGACGCACTGCTCACGAGCGTTCGCCACGACGTCGTCGCAGTCATCACCCGCCCGGACGCCAAGGCCGGGCGTGGCCGTCGAATCACCGCGAGCCCGGTCAAGGAACGAGCACTCGACGCCGGTATCGAGGTGCTTACGCCGACGCGAGCGTCGGATCCGGAGTTTCTCGACCGGATGTCGACGATCGCCCCTGAATGCTGCCCGGTGGTGGCGTACGGCGCTCTCGTGCCGCCTTCGGCACTCGAGATCCCGTTGGTTGGCTGGGTCAACCTGCATTTCTCGATCCTGCCGGCGTGGCGGGGTGCCGCGCCGGTGCCGCATGCGCTGCGGGCTGGCGACGAGCTGACCGGCGCGTCGACGTTCCTGCTCGAGCCGGGCCTCGACACCGGACCGGTGTTCGGGGTGATGACGACCGTGATCGGTCCGCGGGACACCGCGGGGGAGCTGCTGGAGCGCCTCGCCGTCGACGGTGCCAACCTGCTGACCGCTACCCTCGACGGCATCGAGGACGGCACTGTCGCTGCGGTCCCACAACCGGCTGAGGGCGTCTCGCTGGCGCCCAAAGTGACGGCCGCGGACGCTCGGATCGACTGGTCGACCTCGGCGATCGTCGTCGATCGGCTGGTCCGCTCCTGCACGCCGGCCCCGGGGGCCTGGACCCGGTTACGCGACCGCCGGGTCGGGCTCGGCCCGGTGCTGCCGCTCGCCGAAGAACTCGGCCTGGCGGCCGGTGAGATCGGCATCGATGGCGCCGGTGTCGTGGTCGGGACCCAGACCGGTCCGGTCCGCCTCGGCGAGGTCCGGCCGGAAGGCAGGCCGTCGATGCCGGCGGCGGACTGGGTTCGTGGCCTGCGCCTCACCGCCGGCGAGAGGTTCGAGTGACCCGGACGTGATAGCGCCGGCAACCTCCGACGCCGCCAGGCGCGCAGCGGTTGATGTCGTGCTGGCCGTTGATCGCGACGGTGCGTACGCCAACCTGTTGCTGCCGCGACTGCTCCGGGAGCGCTCGATCTCGGGCATCGACGCCGCCTTCGCGACCGAGCTGGCCTACGGATCGCTGCGTTACAGCGGGGTTCTCGACGCCGTGATCGCGGCCGGCGCCAAGCGGGAGGTGGCGTCGCTCGACCCAGCCGTGCGCGCCGTGCTGCGGCTTGGCGCCTACCAGTTGCTGCACACCCGGGTGCCACCGCACGCCGCGGTCTCCTCGACCGTCGACCTGTCGCGGGAGGTGGCCGGCCCGAAACCCGCCGGTCTCGTGAATGCGGTGTTGCGTCGAGTCGCCGAACGGGACTGGTCCGGCTGGGTCGAGCAGCTGGCTCCGGCCGGTGACCTGGTCGGCCGGCTGGCGTTCGAACGCGGCTATCCACGCTGGGTAGCGACGGCCTGGCTCGATGCCCTCGGAGGCGATCCTGCCGAGCTCGATCGCGCGATGGCCGAGCAGCGACCGGCAACCCACCTCGTTGCCCGCCCCGGGCGGATCGCCCGCGACGAGCTGCTCGCGGCTGCCGGCTCTGAGGCGACAGCGGGTCCGTGGTCGCCGTACGCCGTGCGGCTCGCGGGTGGCGACCCGGCCGCGATCGCCGCGATCCGCGACCGCCGGGCCGGCGTCCAGGACGAGGGCAGCCAGCTGGTCGCGCTGGCCCTGGCAGCGGCCCCGGTCGAGGGTCGCGATCAGCGCTGGCTCGATGCCTGCGCCGGTCCGGGCGGCAAAGCGAGCCTGCTTGCGGGTCTGCTTCCCGCCGGCGGCACGCTGCTGGCCTGCGACGTCGCCCCCCACCGAGCCGGCCTGGTCCGGCAGGCGACGGGCGGTGTCTCGATGACGACGGTGATCGTCGCTGACGCGACCCGACCGGCATGGCGGGACGGCGGCTTCGACCGGGTGCTTGTCGACGCGCCGTGCACCGGACTGGGCGCATTGCGCCGCCGGCCCGAGATCCGGTGGCGGCGCCAGCCGGAGGACGTGAGTCGGTTGCAGCAGCTCCAACACGAGCTGCTCGGCGCCGCGATCGACTCGACCCGACCGGGTGGCGTGGTCGGCTACGCGACCTGCTCCCCGCATCTGGCCGAGACCCGCGAGGTGATTCAGTCGATCTTGGGCGCGCGGTCAGATATCGAGGAGATCGACGCCCGGCCGATGTTGCCGGGGCTGCCCGGCTTGGGAGACGGGCCGTCGGTCCAGCTGTGGCCGCACCGCCATGGGACCGATGCGATGTTTCTCGCTATTGTGCGCCGAACAGAACCGCAACTGGGCTAACCCCGGCAGCCGGTCGGGCCCTAAACTGATCATTTCGGGGAGTCACCGTCCCGCCGGGTTCGGACGACCGCAGAAGGCGAGCAGATGCAGATCGCGCCGAGCATCCTCGCGGCTGATTTCGCCCGCCTCGCCGACGAGATCGACGTCCTCGGCACCGACGCCGACTGGGTGCACGTCGACGTGATGGACAACCATTTCGTTCCTAACCTCACCCTCGGTCTGCCGGTCGTCGAGTCGCTGCTCAAGCACACCTCGCTGCCGCTCGACTGCCATCTGATGATCGATGACCCGGACCGATGGGCGCCGGCGTACGCCGAGGCCGGCGCGCGAAGTGTCACCTTCCACGCCGAAGCCGCGCATGCACCGGTTCGACTGGCTCGCGCGTTGCGCTCGGCCGGCGCGCGCGCCGGTCTGGCCCTCAAGCCGGCGTCGCCGATCGAGCCGTACGCCGACCTGCTGCCCGAGATCGACATGGTGCTGGTGATGTCGGTTGAACCGGGATTTGGTGGGCAGAAGTTCCTCGACATCGTGCTGCCGAAGGTGCGCCGGGTCCGCGAGCTGGTCCGGGAAGGTGAGCAGGCAGTGTGGATCCAGATGGATGGCGGCGTCGACGACGAGACCATCGAACGCTGCGCCGAAGCCGGCGCCGATGTGTTCGTCGCCGGCTCGTCGGTCTATGGCACGGATGACCCCGCTGCGGCCATCCGCCGGCTGCGTGACCGGGCCGAGCGCGCCGCCGGCCATGCTTGGTGGCACGAGTCGCCATGAGCACCGTGCTTGTCGTCGACGACGATCGCGATGTCGCGATGTTCATCGAGCTGAACCTGCAGATCGAGGGCTTCGACGTCCGCGTCGCCCACGACGGCGTCGAAGCGCTGAAGATCATCAACGATGAGCTGCCTGACCTGGCGCTGGTCGATGTGATGATGCCGAAGCTCGACGGGATCGAGGTCGTCCGGAGGTTGCGCTCGACCGCGGCGACCGCCAGCCTGCCGGTGATCATGCTCACCGCCAAGACGCTGGCGTCGGACAAGGTTGTCGGGCTCAGCGCCGGTGCCGATGACTACCTCGTCAAGCCGTTCGACACCCTCGAGCTGGTGGCCAGGGTGCGATCGACGTTGCGCCGCAACGCCGACATGCGCGCGGTCTCGCCGCTGACCGGGCTGCCCGGCAACAACCGGATCAACGAAGAGATCGACCTGCGGGCCGACAGTGACGCCGGGTTCGCGGTCTGTCACGTCGACCTCGACAACTTCAAGGCCTTCAACGATCGTTACGGTTGGCTCCGGGGCGACGAGGTGATCGGGCTGCTGGCCGCAACCTTGAAGGTCGCCAGCGCCGAGGCCGGGGTGCCGCCACCGTTCGTCGGCCACGTCGGCGGCGACGACTTCGTTGTCATCTGCACACCGGAGCAGGTGGACCAGTTCTGTGCCATCACCGTCGAGCGCTTCGACTCGGGGGTGAAGTCGCTGCATGAGGCCGAGGACGTCGAGCGCGGCTACCTGCTAGTCCTGGACCGGCAAGGTCATGAGCGGCAATATCCGCTCGCGTCGGTCTCGATCGGCGTGGCCACCACCGAGCGACGCCGGTACGCCGACAACCGCGAGGTCGTCGCGGTCGCGAACGAGATGAAGTCGGTCGCGAAGGGACGGGTCGGCTCCGCCATAGCGATCGACCGCCGCAACGACGATTAGGTGAACGGATCAGCCACCAACGCGCCCGGGTGAGAGCAGCCTCTGACGACAGTGGCAACGCTGAGGTGCACAATGGAGGAGAACGCCCCGCGCGCTCCGGGATCGGTGAAAACCCGAACCGGCGGTGACGGGCCAAGGCTCGCTCGTTGAGCCGTGGCTCGAAGCCCGCGACCCGGCCGAGGCCATCGGCCGGTGGACCTGGTGAGATTCCAGGGCCGACGGTGAAAGTCCGGATGAGAGGCAGCGCGCGAGCGGAGGTTCGCGCGACGCGTCGTCTCGCCCGGCACGGACCGGGCGGCGCACCGTCAGCATTCTTCTCCGTTCGCGTCATCCTCGCTCCCGTTGCTCGCACCGCCGGTGTTCCCGAGCGAGCGAGGTGAGACCGAGATGGCGAGCACTGCCGAGCTGGCAGCCATGCGCCGTGCGATCGCGGCCTCGGCCGAGGCGCTCGGCACCACCAATCCGCGGCCATGTGTCGGAGCCGTGGTCCTCGATGTCGACGGCGCGGTCGTCGGCGAAGGCGTGACGCAGCCGATTTACGGCCCGCATGCCGAGGTTGCAGCGCTGGCCGAAGCCGGCGGACGGGCGCGCGGCGGCACGATCGTGGCGACGCTCGAGCCGTGCTCTCACTCGGGCCGCACCCAGCGCTGCACCGACGCGGTGATCGATGCCGGCCTGGCGCGCGTCGTCTACGCCATGACAGATCCCAACCCGATCGCCGCCGGCGGCGCCGATCAGCTCCGGGCCGCGGGCGTCGACATCGAAGCCGGCGTGCTGGCCGACGAGGCCGCCGCCGTTCTCGGACCGTGGACGCAGGCACTCGGCCGGGCTCGACCCGTCGTCACCTGGAAGTACGCCGCGACCCTCGACGGCCGCACTGCGGCAAGTGACGGCAGCAGCAGATGGATCACCGGCGCGCCGGCACGCATGGACGTTCATCGCGAGCGGTATCGCAGCGATGCCGTCATCGTCGGCATCGGCAGCGTGCTCTCCGACGACCCGGCGCTGACGGTTCGCGATTGGCCCGCAGATCGACAGCCGACCAGGGTCGTCGTGGACACTCAGGCGCGTACGCCGATCGATGCCCGCGTGCTCGACGACGCGGCGCCGACGCTCGTGGTCGTCGGCGCGGGCTGTGACACCGACCGCGTAGCCGCGCTGCAGGACGCCGGTAGCGAGGTCGTGCCGGTGGCACGCACCGAGGCGGGCATCGATCTCGGCGAGCTGCTCCAGATTCTGCACGAACGCGAGCTGCATCTCGCTCTGCTCGAAGGCGGCGCGACGCTGGCGGCATCGTTCCTGCGTGCCGGCCTGGTCGACCGGGTGCTCGGTTACTACGCCCCGGCGCTGCTCGGATCCGGCCTACCGGTGGCGGCCGACCTGGCGATCGCGACGATCGGTGACGCGGTGCGGCTCGAGCTCGATGATGTCGCGCGGATCGGGGACGACGTACGAATAGTGGCCAGTGTGATGACAAGGAGCAGCTGATGTTCACCGGGATCGTGGAGGACCTCGGCACCGTCGAGGCGGTCGAGCCGCTCGATGCAGCGGCGCGACTGTCGATCATCGGGAGCACCCTTGACGACGTTCGACCCGGTGACTCGATCGCGGTCAACGGCGTCTGCCTCACTGCCGCCGAGGTGCGGGCCGGTGCCTTCACGGCGGATGTGATGGCCGAGACGTTACGGCGCTCCACCCTCGGCGAGCTGCGGGCCGGCGCGAAGGTCAACCTCGAGCGGGCGGTGACGCCGACGACCCGCCTCGGCGGCCACCTGGTGCAGGGCCATGTCGACGGTGTCGGCACCGTGCTGGCGCGCCGGCCGTCCGCCCACTGGGACGAGGTCGACCTCGAGCTCCCCGCCGACCTGGCGAAGTATGTCGTCGAGAAAGGCTCGATCTGCCTCGACGGGATCAGCCTCACCGTCGCGTCACTCGGCGACGCGCGGATCACGGTCAGCCTGATCCCCGAGACACTCGCCCGGACCACGCTTGGCTCGCGGACTGTCGGGGATCACGTCAACGTTGAGGTTGACGTGCTGGCGAAATATGTCGAGCGGCTGCTGGCCGCGCGCAGTAGCGACGGGAGCCGCGGATGACCGGGTTCAGCGGCGTCGAGCGGGCGATCGCCGACGTCGCGGCCGGCAGGCCCGTCATCGTCGTGGACGACGCCGACCGCGAGAACGAGGGCGACCTGATCTTCGCTGCCGAGATGGCGACGCCGGAGCTGGTCGCGTTCATGGTCCGTTACACCTCGGGCTACATCTGCGTGCCGCTGACCGAGACCGACTGCGACCGGCTCGAGCTGCCGCCGATGTATCACACCAATCAGGACCGGCGGGGTACGGCGTACACCGTCTCGGTCGACGCCCGCGAGGGCACCTCGACCGGGATCTCGGCGGCCGACCGCTGCCTGACCATGCGGCGGCTCGCCGACCCGAGGTCGACACCGGCGGACTTCACCCGACCCGGCCACGTCGTGCCGCTTCGCGCCAAGGACGGCGGGGTTCTTCGCCGGCCCGGCCACACCGAGGCGGCGGTCGATCTGTGCCGGCTCGCCGGCCTGTCGTCGGCCGGGGTGCTGTGCGAGATCGTCAGCGAAAAGGACGTCGAGGACATGGCGCGCCTCGACGAGCTCGAGCTGTTCGCGGCCGCGCATGAGCTCGCGCTGATCTCGATCGCCGACCTGATCTCCTACCGCCGCCGCAGTGAGCAGCAGGTCGAGCGGATGGCGGCAGCCCGGATCCCGACCGCCCACGGCGACTTCCAGGCGGTCGGATATCGCAGCCTGGTCGACGACATCGAGCACATCGCGCTGGTCCGCGGTGATCTCGGCGACGGCCAGGACGTGCTGGTCCGGGTCCACTCGGAGTGCCTCACCGGTGACGTGTTCGGCAGCCGGCGTTGTGACTGCGGGCCACAGCTCGACGCCGCGATCGCGACGGTTGCCGCCGAAGGTCGCGGCGTGGTGCTCTACGTCCGCGGCCATGAGGGTCGCGGCATCGGGCTGATGCACAAGCTGCAGGCCTACCAGCTGCAGGATGAGGGGCAGGACACGGTTGACGCGAACGTCTCGCTGGGTCTGCCCGCCGATGCCCGTGACTACGGTACCGGCGCGCAGATCCTCTCCGATCTCGGAGTGCGCTCGATGCGGCTGCTGACAAACAACCCGTCGAAGCGGGCCGGCCTCGAGGGTTACGACCTTGCGATCGTGGGTCGGGTGCCGCTGCCGGTCCGGGTCACCGCGGACAACCTGCGCTACCTCACCACCAAGCGCGATCGGATGGGCCATGACCTGCCTGGCCTGCCCAGCAGCGTCGACGAGGAGCTGACCGAAGCCAGCGCGGACGCACTTCCGGCCGCGGTCAGCGAACGCGCCGCGCGGCTCGAACCGGCCGCGGTGCGCAGTGCCCTCCGGCTGGCACACGCCCGGGCGCTGTCACCATTCGCTCTGCCGGTCGTGGATGCTGAGCCGCCAACTGTCACGGGGCTGGCCCACGACGGCACAACGGCCGACGCGATCGAGGAGGTGGCACCGTGAGCGGCGGGGGATCGCCGGGGGAACGGACGCTGGACGGGCACGGCCTGCGGGTCGCCATCGTCACCGCGAGATGGCATCGCGAGGTCAGCGACGGGCTGCTCGCCGGCGCCGAGCGGGCGCTGGTCGACTGCCGGATCGAGGACACCGCGGTCGTTCGGGTGCCGGGCGCGTTCGAGCTCCCGGTCATGGCGAAGGCGCTGGCCTCGCAGCGTTACGACGCTGTGGTCGCGCTCGGGGTCGTGATCCGCGGCGGCACGCCGCACTTCGACTACGTCTGCCGGGCGGCCGCCGACGGCCTCGCCCGGGTCGCGATCGAGACCGGCGTCCCGATAGGATTCGGGGTGCTGACCTGCGACACGACGGAGCAGGCGCTCGACCGTTGCGGATTGTCCGGATCGAGTGGGGACAAGGGACGGGAGGCCGCGATGGCCGCGGTCGAGACCGCGCTCCTGCTCCGCAAAGTGCGGCGCGGCGAGGGCCATGAACGGGCGGACGAGCGCTGATCGCGCCCCTCGTCCGCCGTTGACCGCCCCGCTCCGTCCTGCTGAGAGGTAACGCCCGTGCTGTCGCTTGTGCTGCCGAAGGGATCGCTGGAACGCCAGGTCCTGGAGCTGTTCGATGCCGCCGACCTGACCGTCATCCGGGGCGGCGATCGTGACTACCACGCTCGGATCGACGATCCGCGCATCGACCGGGTCCGATTCCTGCGGCCGCAGGAGATTCCGACGTACGTCGGGCAGGGCATCTTCGATCTCGGCATCTCCGGGCGCGACTGGGTGACCGAGACCGGCGCCGACGTGGTCAGCCTCGGCGAGATCGGCGGCGGGCGTGCCGGTGAGGCGGTCGTCAAGGTTGTTCTGGCGGTGCCCCGGGAGTCCGAGTGGAGCTCGATCACAGATCTGCCGGAGGGAGTGCGGATCTCCACCGAGCTGCCCGAGACCACTCGCCGGTTCTGCGCCGAGCACGGGATCAAGGCCCGGGTGTTCACCTCTCACGGTGCGACCGAGGCGAAGATCCCCGACATCGTCGACGCCATCGTCGACCTCACCGAGACCGGGTCGTCGCTGCGCAAGGCCGGCCTGAAGGTGATCGAGACGCTGCTGACCTCCAAGACCGAACTGCTCGCCAACCGAGCGGCGTTCGATGACCCGGGCAAGCGGGCGGCGATGGACGACATCATGTTGCTGGTCACCGGAGCGCTCGTCGCTCGCGGCAAGGTGCTGCTCAAGCTCAACGTATCCGCCCAGCAGCTCGCCCAGGTGATCAGGGTGCTGCCGTCGATGGCGTCACCGACCGTGATGCCACTCGCCGACAGCGAGCTTCGGGCCGTCGAGACGGTCGTCGCGAAGCAGGGTGTCAACACGTTGATCCCGGCTCTCAAGGCCGCTGGCGCTCGCGACATCCTTGAGATCCCGATCGCCAAGATCGTCGAATAAGCGCGTGCCGGAGATTCCCAGACGGCTAGCCCTAGTCGCGGCCGTTGCCGGCGGCGGGTTGATCGGAGTGCAGGGCCGAATCAACGGCGAGCTGGCGACCCGTAGTGGCTCTCCGCTGGAGGCAGCGGCCGCGTCGTTCGTCATCGGGCTGATCATGCTCGCGGTGATCGTGCCGTTCCGCCGAGCGGGCTGGGCGCGACTGCGATCCGGCCGCACCGCGATCTGGTGGTGGTTCGGCGGACTCGGCGGCGCGTTCTTCCTCGCGACGTCCGCGCATGGTGTGCCCGAGGTCGGCGTCGCGCTGGTCTCGGTCTGCCTCGTCGCCGGCACTACCACCGGCGCGCTGCTCAGCGACGAGTTCGGGTTAGGCCCGAGCGGCCGCCACGCGCCGACGTTCTGGCGGATCGTCGGGGTCATCGTCGTGATCGTTGCGGTCGTGATCGGGGCGTTCGGCGACCGCCACGGGACCTTCAAGCCGCTGCTGTTCCTGTTGTTGTTCTCGGCGGGTGCGTCGACGGCGGCGCAACAGGCGGCCAACGGCCAGCTCCGGGGCGTGGCCGACGACGTCATCATCGCCGCGTTCATCTCCTTCGTCGGCGGGACGACGGCGCTGATCGTCGCGGTCCTGGCAGCCGGCGAGCTCTCGGTTCGTTCGCTGCCCACCTCGGCGTGGCTCTATCTCGGCGGGCCGATCGGCGTCGCCTACATCCTCATCGGCGCCTCGATGGTCAGCGTGCTCGGAGTGTTGCGCTTCGTCCTCGGTGTAGTGGCAGGCCAGCTGGTCGTCGCTGTCGTCATCGACTCGGCCTGGCCGGCGCCGGGCATCACGCTGCGTGCCACGACTGTCATCGGAGCGATCGTGACCGTTGCCGGGGTGTGGCTCAGCGGACGAGATGCGGACGAGACGGCTGCGGAGTCGGCATGAGTGATGGCGATCCTGCACAGGACACCGGGAAGGCCGACCCAAGGCTGACCGCGGCGCTGGCGAGCGGCGACCTCGTGGCGATTCGCGAGGCGTTGCTGATCGCGCGGGTGCTGGTGCCCGTGGTCGCGCTCGGCGACCAGTCCGACGCCGTCGAGATGGCGGTCCCTCGCCTTGTCGGTGCCGACCGGCGCCATGCATTGCCGGTCTTCACGTCGTACGACGCGCTTCGCGCCTGGCGACCGGACGCCCGGCCGGTGCCGATGCCGGGAGAGCAGGCAATCGCCGGTGCCGTCGCGGAGGGCTATGCGGCCGTGGTGATCGACGTCGCTGGTCCGGTCACCCACACCGTCGAGATCGAGATCCAGCCCTCGCCGTGACCCGTCGCTGCTAGGATTGAAGGACGACCGACGGCCGTGCACGCTGCGTCCGTCGTGCAAGTGGAGCCCGACTCCCACCCTCGGTCATCCCGATCCTGGCCAACCGGCTTTGATCAGAACGATCGCAGGGTCTTCGTCGCCTCACCGTCGGCAGTTTGCCGAGGCGGTGCCGGCGGTCGATGTCGTCCGGGCCCTGCATGCATGTCGTGCGGGGCCTTCGCGCTGAGGGACCCAAGCACCAAAGGCGTCGCGGCAAAGACAACCGCCGCGGCAGAACTACCCGACGAGAACAGTGGAGGTCCCATCAGCGTCGAACCCCGTATCAACGACCGGATCCGCGTCCCCGAGGTGCGCCTGGTCGGTCCGAATGGCGAGCAGGTCGGCATTGTCGCAATCGGCGATGCACTGCGGCTGGCCCAGGAAGCAGATCTCGATCTGGTCGAGGTCGCACCCGACGCCCGTCCGCCGGTCTGCAAGCTCATGGACTACGGCAAGTGGAAGTACGAGAACGCCCAGAAGGCACGTGAAGCGCGACGCAACCAGTCGCACACAGTGATCAAGGAGATGAAGCTTCGGCCCAAGATCGACCCGCATGACTACGCGACCAAGAAGGGTCACGTCGTGCGGTTCCTGAAGGCCGGTGACAAAGTCAAGATCACGATCATGTTCCGCGGTCGCGAGCAGTCGAGGCCCGAGCTCGGGTTCAGGTTGCTGCAGCGGTTGGCAGCCGACGTCGAGGATTTGGGTGTCGTCGAAGCCGCACCGAAGCAGGACGGCCGCAACATGATCATGGTGATGGCGCCACATCGCGGGGCGCAACCGCAGCCGGCGCGAGCCAGGCGCGGTGAGCAGCCTGCGTCAGCGGCGCCGGAGCCAGCAACCGAGCCACCGGCACAGGCCCAAGCCTGAGCCGCCGACGCAGCACGTAGGACCGAACGCCCGACGACGAGGAGACGAGGCAGCAATGCCCAAGATGAAGACCCACAGCGGCGCGAAGAAGCGCTTCAAGGTGACCGGAAGCGGCAAGGTCATGCACCGTCGCGCCGGCCGCAAGCACTACCTCGAGCACAAGACGTCGCGGCTGACCCGGCGCCTCGCCAACGATGAGGTCATGGCCCCGGCCGACGTGAAGAAGGCCAAGCGGCTGCTCGGCATCTAGCTCGCCCGTCGTCCCCGTCGTACCGCTCCCGGCGTGATAGTCGGGTCAGACCCTTAGGAGAACTCCCGTGGCACGCGTGAAGCGGGCGGTCAACGCCCACAAGAAGCGCCGCGTTGTCCTTGAGCGCGCCAGTGGCTATCGCGGCCAGCGTTCGAGGCTTTATCGCAAGGCGAAGGAGCAGATGCTCCATTCGATGAACTACTCCTACCGCGACCGGCGCGCCCGCAAAGGTGACTTCCGTTCGTTGTGGATCCAGCGCATCAACGCCGCGGCGCGCGCCAACGGCATGACCTACAACCGGTTCATCCAGGGCCTGAAGGCTGCCAGCATCGAGGTCGACCGCAAGCACCTCGCCGACCTTGCGGTGTCCGATCAGGCGGCCTTCGCAGCGTTGGTCGAGCTCGCCCGGTCGGCGCTTCCGGTCACCGACGCCGCCGGGTCGGCCGCCTGAAGCGCTCGTCGCCCCAGCCGGAGTCGGGTCTGATCGACTCGCTCCAGAACTCTCACGTCGCGGCCGCGCGATCCTTGCTCACCCGCAAGGGCCGCGCGGCCGCGTCGGCGTTTCTGGTCGAAGGACCACATGCGGTCGCTGATGCACTCGACGCACCGGGCGACCGGGTCCGAGACGTCTTCATCACCGAGTCCGCCGCCGATCGCGAGACGGCTCTGCTCCGCGCCGCTATCTCGGCCGGCGGGACCGTCCGGACCGTGTCGGACCGGGTCCTGGCCTCACTGGGCGACACCGTGACGCCGCAGGGAGTCGTCGCGGTCGTCGATCTGCCTGCGATGGATCTCGGGGGAGCGTTCTCGCGCGACGTGCGGCTGGCCGTGGTCCTCGATGGGGTCGCTGATCCCGGCAATGCCGGCACCGTCATCCGCACCGCGGACGCTGCCGGCGCCGATGCTGTGGTCTTCGCCGCCGGCTCGGTCGACATCTGGTCCGGAAAGTGCGTGCGATCGAGTGCGGGCAGTTTGTTTCATGTCCCGGTCGTGACCGGCGCGAGCATGCCGACTGCGATCGGACTGGCGCGCGCCGCCGGCTGTGCCGTGCTCGCGACCGCCGCTGACGGCGACGTCGATCTGGATGAGCTGATCGACGCGGATCTGCTCGCCGGGCCTACCGCATGGCTGCTCGGCAACGAGGCTCACGGCCTGAGCGACGCGTCACGGACTGGCGCCGATCGCGTCGTGCGACTTCCGGTCTATGGCCGCGCGGAGAGCCTGAACCTCGCGGCGGCGGCCGCGATCTGCCTCTACGCCTCAGCCCGAGCCCATCGGCCTTAGCCACCAGCGCGGGATGGAACATTGCGCTGCGAAACGGGCCGGTGACGACAAATTCTGATTTCGTCCCAGATCTGCGCCCGCGCTCGCTACGCTTTCTAAACGGTGAGTCAGGGAGGGCAAGGCGTGCCACACGGGGATGTTGGCGGTTCGTCGTACGACGATCTGCCAGACGGCGTCGTCGTATCCGACGCTACCGGTACCGTGACGTCGGCCAACCCGGCCGCGGCGCGGATCCTGGCCATCCCATCGACCCAGCTGGTCGGGCGCAAGCTGTCCGATGCGCTGCCGCTCGTCGATCCGCAAGGCCGCGACTGGTGGCAGTGCACTGACCCCTTCGGCGGCCTCAGCACCAGGGTGCGCCAGCCCGAGCGGTTGCTTGGCCTGGTGGCATCCGATCGCTCCGATCGGATGCTGCTCGTCACCGCTTCCTACCTCCGGGACGCGGGTCATCGGCTGACCAGCGTCATCGTGTGCTTCCGGGACACCGCGGCGCGAGACCGGAACGAGCGCAGTGCAGCCGAGCTGGTTTCAGTCGTCGCCCACGAGCTGCGATCTCCGCTGACCAGCGTCAAGGGGTTCACCGCGACGTTGCTGGCAAAATGGGAGCGGTTCAACGACGAGCAGAAGCTGCACATGCTTCACACCGTCAACTCCGACGCCGACCGGCTGACCCGGTTGATCAGCGAACTGCTCGATGTCTCGCGGATCGAGACCGGCCGCCTTGAGCTGCGCAAGCAGGTCGTCGACCTCGCCGCGCTGGTGCATCGTGACATCGCCGCCCGGGTCGCATCCGGCGAGCCTGCTGATCGCTTCGTCGTCAGAGTCGACGAGGGATCGCCGATGCCGGAGCTGTGGGCTGACCCGGACAAGCTGGCGCAGGTCGTCGGCAACATCGTGGAAAACTCGTTGCGACACGGCGCCGGCACGGTCACGATTACCGTTGGTCCACGTGACGGTGGCGTCACCGTCGAGGTGGTCGACGCAGGTGAAGGGATCGGGCGAGAAGCGATGCCGCGAATCTTCACGAAGTTCTGGCACGACGAGCGCCGTGGTGGCACCGGCCTCGGGCTGTTCATCGCCAAAGGCATTGTCGACGCCCATGACGGGACCATCGTGGCCACGAACACGGCCGCAGGTGGCGCGACAGTGCGATTTACGGTGCCCGCGGGCACCCCAAGTTTTCTCGATTAGCGCCTCGCGGGCGAACCTCCCATCAGTCAGCGTTGCGTCACACCTAGACTTCGCCCTCGAGGAATCCCATGTCCGGACCCAACGATCCCTACGACCCCAAGCAGGTGGCCGCGCTGTCTGACGCCGATCTCACGGCGAATGTCGCGGCCGGCACGGATGCTTTCGCCGCCGCGACCGATCTCGATGCGTTAAGCGTCGCGCACACCGCTCATCTGGGCTCGCGCTCCCCAATCGCGCTCGCCCGCCGCGAACTCGGTGCCTTGCCGCCACAGGCGCGCGCCGACGCCGGCCGTCGGGTCAACGAGGTGCTGAGCGTGCTGACCGCGGCGTACGACGAGCGACGGCTGGTCCTCGAGAAAGCCCGCGACGAGCGGGTGCTGGTCGAGGAAACCGTCGACGTCACGCTGCCGACCGACGCAGTGCCGTCCGGCGGCCGGCATCCGCTCACGCTGGTGCAGGAGCGGGTCGCCGACATCTTCGTCGGGATGGGCTGGGAGGTCGCCGAAGGTCCCGAGATCGAAGCCGCGTGGCTGAACTTCGACGCGCTGAACATCCCGCCGGCCCATCCGGCCCGTGAGACCCAGGACACGTTGTGGCTCGAGCCGCCGTCCGGCGGGGTGCTGCTGCGTACCCACACCTCGCCGGTGCAGATCCGGGCATTGCTCGATCACGGCGCGCCTTGCTACGTGGTGTCGCCGGGGCGGGTCTATCGGCAGGAAGCACTCGACGCCACCCACTCGCCGGTCTTCCATCAGGTCGAGGGGCTGGCGGTCGACGAGGGCCTGACGATGGCGGACCTGCGCGGCACCCTCGATCTGTTCGCCGAGTCGATGTTCGGCGCCGGCATCCGGACCCGGCTGCGCCCTGACCACTACCCGTTCACCGAGCCGTCGGCCGACGTCGACCTGCTCTGCTGGATCTGTCACGGCACGTCGTCCCAGCCGGGCACCGAGTTCTGCAGCACCTGCCGCCGTGAGGGCTGGGTCGAATGGGGTGGCAGTGGCATGATCCACCCGGTCGTCCTGGCCTCTGCCGGCGTCGACCCCGACCGTCACACCGGCTTCGCCTTCGGGATCGGCCTTGAACGCACCCTGATGGCACGCCACGACCTTGGTGACATCCGCGACCTGGTCGAGGGCGATGTGCGGGTCACCAACGCGCTCGGCTTGGAGGCCTGAGCGATGCGCGTCCCGATGTCCTGGCTGCGCGACTATGTCGATCTCGCCGATGCCGACCCCCGTGAGGTTGCCGACCGGCTCACGGCTGCCGGGCTGCAGGTCGAGCGGATCGACTCGGTCGGCGGTGACATCGCAGGAGTCGTTGTCGCTAAGGTGCTCGAGGTCGAAGCCGTCGCCGGTCAGAAGAAGCCGATCCGCTGGGTCCGGCTCAGCGATGGCACCGACGAGCGCCAGGTGATCTGCGGCGCGGAGAACTTCGCGGTCGGCGATCTCGTCGCATATGCGCGACCGCCCGCGACGCTGCCGGGCGGTTTCGAAATCGGTGCCCGCAAGACCTATGGCCACATCTCCGACGGCATGATCTGCTCGGGCCGCGAGCTGGGAATCTCCGACGACCACGACGGCATCCTGGTCCTGGCCGACGACCTGTCGCTCGGCGCCGACGTGGTTGACGCGCTCAGCCTTCGTGACGACGTGCTCGACATCTCGGTCAACCCCGACCGCGGTTACGCGCTGTCGGTGCGTGGTGTTGCCCGTGAGGCCGCGACGGCGTACGGTCTGGCGTTCCGCGATCCCGGCAAGCTCGAGGTGTCGGCAGTCGACGGCGCGGCGTACGACGTCAGGATCGAGGCGACCGATGGCTGCCGGCGCTATCTGGCGCGCACCGTGCGCGGCCTCGACACGGCGGTCAGCAGCCCACCCTGGCTGGCGCGGCGGCTGACGCTGGCCGGGATGCGGCCGATCTCGTTGATGGTCGACGTCACCAACCACGTGATGCTAGATCTCGGTCAGCCGTTGCATGCCTTCGACCGGTCACGGCTTCGCGGCCCGATCGTGGTGCGGTGGGCGGTCGCGGGGGAGACGCTGCGGACCCTGGACGGTGTCGATCGGGCCCTCGATCCGCGGGACCTAGTCATCACCGACGACAGCGGTCCGATTGCGCTCGCCGGGGTCATGGGTGGGGCCGCCACGGAGATTCGGCCGGAGACCGTAGAGGTCGTGCTCGAGGCGGCAAACTTCGACTCGGACTGCGTGTCCTACACCGCGCGGCGGCACCGACTCGGGTCGGAAGCGTCCCGTCGTTTCGAGCGCGGCGTCGATCACGATCTCGCCCCGTCGGCCGCCGAAGCCGCGATCAGCCTGATCACGTCGCTCGGCGCCGGTACGTCGACCGGCTCGGTCACCGACGTCGATCGGCGAACGCCGTCGCCGGTGATCATGCTCGATCCCGGGCTGCCGGGCCGGATCGCCGGGGTCAACTACTCCGACGAGACCGTGGCCGCCCGGCTCGGCGACGTCGGCTGCGACGTGGCGGTCGGCGATTCCGCCTTCGGGGTGACTCCGCCGTCGTGGCGCCCGGACCTGCGGGCCTCGGTCGACCTGGTCGAAGAGGTGGTCCGGCTCGAGGGCTACGACAGGTTGCCGGCAACCGTGCCGCGCACGCCGGCCGGGCGTGGGCTGACGCGCCCGCAACGGCTACGCCGCCGGATCGGCCGGACCCTCGCCGACGCCGGGTACGTCGAGGTGCTGACCTCACCGTTCGTCGACCTTGCATCCGCGGAGCGGTTGCGGCTCGACAACGGCGATCCACGAACCCCGTCGGTGCGACTGGCCAACCCGGTCTCCGAGGAGGAGCCCTACCTCCGCACCACACTGCTGCCCGGGCTGTTCGCCGCGCTGGCACGCAACGTCGGGCGAGGCATGCCCGACATCGCGCTGTTCGAGACCGGGCCGGTGTTTCGTGCCAAGCCTGATGCGCCGGCACCGCCGGCGCTGCCGGTCGGCGAGCGACCCTCGGACGCGCAGCTTGCCGCGCTGGACGCCGCACTGCCCGATCAGCCACACCGCATCGCGGCGGTGATCGCCGGCCACCGCGAACGTCCCGGCTGGTGGGGATCGGGTCGTGATGCGAGCTGGTCGGATGTCGTGGCGGCGGTGCGAGCTGTCGCCGAAGCGCTCGGAGTCGACGTAGCCGTCACCGCGGATCAACACCCACCGTTCCATCCCGGCCGTTGCGCAGCAATGCACGTCGGCAATCGGCTGCTCGGCCATGCTGGTGAGCTGCATCCCCGGGTGGTCGAGGCATGCAATCTGCCGGCCCGATCCTGCGCGATGGAGATCTCGCTCGACCTGTTGATAGCGGCGGCGCCGCAGACCTTGCCGTCGCCGGTGGTGTCGGCGTACCCGGCCGCCACAATCGACATTGCGGTCGCGGTCGGCGCCGACGTTCCGAGCGGTGAGGTTGCCGACGCACTGCACGCCGGTGCCGGCGAGCTGGTGGAATCGTTGCGGTTGTTCGATGTCTACGTCGGCGACCAGACCGGCAACGGCCGCAAGTCGCTGGCCTTCACGTTGCGGCTGCGGGCGTTTGACCGGACCCTCACCGCGGACGAGGTCGCGGGCATCCGTACCGCCGCGGTGGCCGAAGCCGGTCGCCGCCACGGTGCCGAGCTCCGCTGACCGCGCTCGCATAAATACCCGTACATCCGCATGAACATGCAGTATGCTGGTCGTCGTGGGTATCCGGACCGCTGTCGTCGGCGCCAGCGGGTACGCCGGTGGTGAGCTGCTCCGGCTGCTCGAGGGCCACCCAACGCTCGACATCTCGACCCTCGTGGCCGGCGGGAACGCCGGCAAAACGCTCGGCGAAGTACATCCGCAGCTAGTGACGCTGGCAGAGCGAAGGCTTGTCGATCTGAGCGCGCGCGAGCTGGTCGACGCCGAGATAGTGTTTCTCGCGTTGCCGCACGGCGCATCGGCTGCCGTCGTCGACACCCTTTCTCCCGATGCCCTCGTCGTCGACCTCGGTGCCGACTTCCGGCTCACGAATCCGGCCGACTGGTCCCGTTGGTACCCCGGCGAGCACGCCGGCAACTGGCCCTACGGTCTGCCCGAGCTGCCGGGCGCCCGCGAGTCGCTCGCCGGCGCCAGTCGGATCGCCAATCCCGGTTGCTACGCAACCGCGATCGCGCTCGGCCTCGCCCCGCTGCTCGCCGCACGGATGATCGAGCCTGACAACGTCGTCGTCGTGGCGGCGAGCGGCACCACCGGCGCCGGACGCGCCGCCTCCACCCGGCTGCTCGCCAGCGAGGTGATGGGTGGGCTGAGGGCGTACAAGACTGCCGGAGCGCATCAGCATCTCGCCGAGATCCGGCAGTCGCTCGGGGGAGTGACCGACGGTGAGGTCTCACTGTCGTTCACCCCGATCCTCGCGCCGATGCCGCGCGGCATCCTGGCGACCTGCACCGCGACGATTGCGTCAGGATTCGGGCCGGCCGACCTGCGGGCCGCGTTCGGTTGTTATGACAGCGAGCCGTTCGTGACGCTGCTGCCAGAAGGCAGCCAGCCGCGTACTGCCGCGACTACCGGCTCCAACAGCGCCCACCTGCAGGTCGAGCTGGATGTCGATGTCAACCGCGCCATCGTGCTGGTCGCGATCGACAATCTGGGCAAGGGCGCGGCCGGGCAGGCGATCCAGAACGCGAACGCCATGCTCGGACTGCCTGAGACCACCGGCCTGCCGATCAACGGGCTCGGCCAGTGAGCGTCACCGCGCCGGCCGGGTTTCGGGCGGCAGGGGTCGAGGCCGGGCTGAAGGACCATGCCCGCGATCTCGCGCTTGTCGTCAACGATGGCCCGCTCGACGCGGCCGCCGGTGTCTTCACCGCGAACCGGGTCAAGGCGGCGCCGGTGCTCTGGACCGAGCAGGTGATCAACCGCGGCAGGGCGCGGGCGGTCGTGCTGAATGCGAAGTACGCCAACGCCTGCACCGGGCCGAACGGGTTCCAGATAACCCACGCCACGGCGGAGTCGGTCGCGCAGGCACTCGGCATCGGTGCCGGCGAGGTTGCGGTCTGCTCGACCGGCAAGATCGGCGAGGCGCCGCCGCTGGAGCTCCTCGTCGCGGGCGTCACAGCGGCGGCCGCGGCGTTGTCCGATCAGGGTGGCTCTGAGGCCGCCGACGCGATCCGCACTACTGACACGGTGTCCAAACAGACCTTGATCAGCGCGGACGGCTGGTGTGTCGGCGGCATGGCCAAGGGTGCCGGGATGCTTGCGCCCGCGCTCGCCACGATGCTCTGCGTGCTGACGACCGATGCTGTGGTCACGCCGCCCGACCTCGATCGTGCGTTGCGGGCGGCGACCCGCGTCACCTTCGACCGGGTCGACTCCGACGGCTGCCTGTCGACCAACGACACCGTGCTGCTGCTGGCAAGTGGTGCCTCGGGCATCACGCCGTGGTACGACGATCTTGCCGTCGCCGTACAGGCCGCGTGCGCCGATCTCGCCCGCCAGCTGGTGGCGGACGCCGAAGGCTCGAGCAAGGACATCGCGATCGAGGTGCGAGGGGCAGCGAGCGAGGACGACGCGGTCGACGTCGCTCGCGCGGTGTCGCGGAGCAATCTGCTCAAGTGCGCGCTACACGGCGAGGATCCCAACTGGGGCCGGATCCTTTCAGCTGTCGGCACGACGAGCGCCTCGTTCGACCCGCAGACTCTCGACGCCGCGATCAACGGCGTCTGGGTGTGTCGCGACAGCGCACCGGGTGATGACATCGCGGCGGTCGACCTGTCCAGCCGCGACGTCCACCTCGTCGTCGATCTCAAAGC
The DNA here is from genome assembly GCA_036268295.1 of Mycobacteriales bacterium. Lineage (GTDB taxonomy): Bacteria > Actinomycetota > Actinomycetes > JAFAQI01 > JAFAQI01 > DATAUK01. Next base: position 118,606 of record DATAUK010000033.1, read on the forward strand.
CGGCGACGCGACGGCGACGGTGTGGAGCAACGACCTCACGGCGGAGTACGTCCACGAGAACTCGGCCTACTCCACATGACCCGCGGGACGGACAGCCATGCGACCGCGGCCGCCCTGGTCGAGGCGCTGCCATGGCTCGAGCGCTTTCACGGTCGCACCGTCGTGGTGAAGTACGGCGGCAACGCCATGACCGATGACGCGTTGCGGGTGGCGTTCGCGCAGGATGTGGTGTTCCTGCGCTACGCAGGGATCCGGGTGGTCGTCGTCCACGGAGGCGGGCCGCAGATCAACGCTCATCTCGCCCGGCTCGGCATCGAGCACACCTTCACCGGTGGGCTGCGAGTCACGACCCCGGAGACAATGGACGTCGTCAGGATGGTGCTGGTCGGCCAGGTGCAGCGCGAGATCGTGGGTTTACTCAATGCCCACGGCCCGTTCGCCGTCGGACTCTCCGGGGAGGACGGCCGACTGATGACCGCGGCCAGACGACCAGGGATGGTCAACGGTGAAGAGGTCGACATCGGCTTGGTGGGCGACGTGGTCCACGTCGACGCCGGCGTCATCGACGGGTTGCTAGCCGATGGCCGGATCCCGGTCGTGGCGAGTGTCTGTGGTGGGGCCGAGGGCGAGGTCTACAACGTCAACGCCGACACCGCGGCTGCGGCGATCGCCGTCGCCGTCGAGGCCGAGAAGCTCGTCGTCCTCACTGATGTCGAGGGCCTCTATGCCGACTGGCCGGTTAGCAATGAGGTGATCAGCCTCCTGACCGCGAGCGAGCTCGAGGCGCGGATGCAGTCGCTGGGCGAAGGGATGGTCCCGAAGATGGAGGCTTGCCTTCGCGCCGTGGTCGGTGGCGTGCCGGCTGCCCATGTCGTCGATGGCCGGGTCGCACACGCACTTCTGCTTGAGGTCCTGACCGACACCGGCGTCGGCACGATGGTGGTGCCAGGATGAGGGCGGCGGGATGAGCGGAACCACTTCGGCGCAGGCCCGTTGGGATGCCGTGATGATGCGCAACTACGGCACGCCGCCGCTGCAGCTCATCAGCGGCAAGGGCTGCTACGTCACCGACTCCGACGGGCGCGACTACCTCGACCTGATCGCCGGGATCGCGGTCTCGTCGCTGGGTCACGGCCACCCGGCGCTGGTTGCCGCCGTGTCCGGTCAGGTCGCGACGATCGCCCATACCTCCAACCTGTTCATCAACGAGCCGGCGCTGCGCCTTGCCGAACGGCTGAGCGACCTCGTCGCTGTCAGCGGCGCGCGGGTGTTCCTGTGCAATGACGGTGCGACCGCGAACGAGGCGGCACTGAAGACCGCGATGCGGGCTCGCCCGGATCGCCGCCGGTTCGTTGCCGCCGACGGCTCCTTTCACGGCCGGACGCTCGGCATCCTCGCCTTGACCGGGAAGCCGGCCTACCGCGAGCCATTCGCACCGTTCGGTGTCGACGTCGGCTTCGTGCCGTACGGCGACACCGAGGCGCTCGCGGCTGCTGTTGACGACCAGGTCGCTGCGGTGTTTCTCGAGCCGACGCTCGGTGAAGCCGGCGTGATCGTGCCACCCGCCGGCTACCTCGCGGCCGCCCGTGCGATCTGTGACGCTGCCGGCGCATTGCTGGTGATCGACGAGGTGCAGGGTGGGATCGGGCGTACCGGACGCTGGTTCGCCCACCAGCACGAGGGCGTGACGCCGGACATCGTGACGGTCGCCAAAGGTCTCGCCGGCGGCCTGCCGCTCGGTGCCTGTATCGGCCTCGGTGAGGCGGCCGATGCGTTGGTCAGGGGAGACCACGGCTCGACGTTCGGCGGTAACCCGGTGTCCTGTGCAGCGGCGCTAGCCGTGATCGACACGATCGACTCCGAAGGCCTGCTCCATCACGTCGACCAGCTCGGCACCCGTTGGCAGCGCGCGCTCGCGGCCGTCGACTCGCCGCTGCTCGACGGCGTCCGCGGTAGAGGACTCTGGCTGGCGCTTGTCGTCAGTCCCGGCGCTGCACCGGCGGTCGAGCGAGCGGCACGCGATCACGGTTTTCTTGTCAACGCCACCGGCCCGGCGGCGGTGCGGCTCGCGCCGCCACTCGTGCTCTCCGCCGCCGAGTCCGAGTCCTTCACCGACGCGCTGCCGACGATCCTCGCCACGGCAGCATCGGGCTGGCCTAGGTTGACGTCATGAGCGACTACCGAAGCGAAGCGGGGGTGGCTCGCTCCAGTGATAGCAGCGCCGCCGCCAGGGTGCAGCTGGCAAGGGTGCACCAATGAGTAGCGGCCCGCACGTTCTTGTCGTCGAGGACGACCCCAGTGTCCGCGGTCTGCTTCAGACCTTGCTGACCGCCGAAGGCTACGACGTCGCCACCGCCTCCGATGGGCTGGCCGGCCTTGTCAAGGCCACCAGCCGCCGGCCGTCGCTGATCCTGCTCGACCTGATGATGCCCGACCTCGGGGGCATCCGGGTGCTCGAGGAGCTGCACGTCAATCCGGCAACGGCTGATGTGCCGGTCATCGTGGTGACCGGCAAGCTCGACGCCGTACCCGCTCTGGCTGAGCAGCTCGGTGAGGCGTCGGTCTTCGCCAAGCCGTTCGGCGTCGCTGAGCTGCTCGCGCGGGTCGCCGAGGTGACCGGCGGACCATCACCTCAGCCGGGCGAGCCGCAATGACCACTAAACGGAGCACTTCGATGCCGCGCCACTTTCTCGTCGACGACGATCTCACTGCGTCCGAGCAGGCGGCTGTCCTCGACGAGGCCGACCGGATGAAGAAGGATCGGTTCTCCCATCGCCCGCTCGCTGGCCCCCGGTCGATCGCGGTGGTGTTCGAGAAGCCGTCGACTCGCACCCGGCTCTCGTTCGAGATCGGCATTGCGGAGCTCGGTGGTCATCCGGTGATCCTTGACGCGCAATCCACGCAGCTCGGTCGCGGTGAGACGATCGAGGACACTGCCCGCGTCATGTCGAGGTATGTCGACGCGATCGTGATCCGCACCTTCGGCCAGGACCGGATCGAGGGTCTGGCCGCCGCCGCCGCGGTGCCGGTGGTGAACGCGCTGACCGACTATGCCCATCCCTGCCAGGCGCTGGCCGACCTGCAGACCATCCGCGAGCACAAAGGTACGCTGGCCGGACTGACGCTGAGCTACCTCGGCGACGGCAACAACATGGCGCACTCGTTGCTGCTCGCCGGCGCGATCGCCGGACTGAATGTCCGGGTCGGATCGCCGAAGGGGTTCGAGCCGCTGCCTGCGGTCATGATGCGAGCCGGCGATCTGGCGGCAGCTCATGGTGGCAGCGTCGCGGTGACGAATGACCCGTTGGAGGCGGCAGCCGGCGCCGATGTCCTCTACACCGACGTCTGGGCGTCGATGGGTCAAGAAAGCGAAGCTGCCGGCCGGCTCGACGTGTTCCGGCCGTACGCGCTCGACGAGCGCGCCGTTGCGGCTGCCTCGCCCGATGTCGTCATCATGCACTGCCTTCCGGCTCACCGCGGTGAGGAGATCGCGGCCGGCGTCATCGACGGCCCGGCGAGCATCGTGTTCGATCAGGCGGAGAACCGGCTGCACGCGCAGAAGGCGTTGTTGGCGTTCCTGCTTGAGCCGTCTCGATTCGGATCCGGCTGATGGCGGTGTCCTCGTCACGTTCGCGCGCCGCCGCGCCGCACTCCAAGGCCGCCCGGCAGGCTCGGATCGCCGCGCTGCTCGCCGATCGTGACGTGCATTCCCAGACCGAGCTCGCGGCGCTGCTCGCGGTCGACGATCTCGAGGTCACCCAGGCGACGCTGTCCCGCGACCTTGAGGAAATGGGCGCGGTGAAGGTGCGTCGATCCGGTGCCGGCACGGTTTACGCGGTCAGCGACGAGGCGCCAGGCCCAGTGCTTCGGGCGCTCGCCGACGCGACCGAAGGCCGGGTCTCGAGGCTCGCGGCCGAGCTGGTGGTTTCCGTCGATGCCAGCGCGAACCTCGTCGTAGTCCGCACCCCGCCGGGTGGCGCGCACCTGCTCGCCTCCGCCATCGACCGTGCCGCCCTGCCCGACGTGCTCGGCACCGTCGCCGGTGACGACACAGTCTTGCTCATCACGAAGAACCCCAAGGGCGGCGCGCAGCTGGCCTCTCGGCTGTGCACCATGGCCGGCACCTGAGCCATCGCCCGATCGACCCACTTCCGCAGCACTGACAGGAGCCCTGAGACCAATGACCGAGCGGGTTGTCCTTGCCTATTCCGGCGGACTCGACACCTCCGTCGCGATCGGCTGGATCGCCGCCGAGACCGGTGCCGAGGTGATCGCCGTGGCCGCCGACGTCGGTCAGGGCGGTGAAGATCTCGACGTCATCCGCGAGCGGGCCCTCGCTTGCGGTGCGGTCGAGGCGGTCGTCGTCGACGCCAGGGATGAGTACGCCGACGACTACTGCCTGCTGGCGTTGAAGGCGAACGCGTTGTACATGAACCGCTATCCGCTGGTCTCGGCGCTGTCGCGTCCGGTGATCGTCAAGCACCTCGTCGCGGCCGCCCGCACTCATAACGCTTCCGTGGTCGCGCACGGCTGCACCGGCAAGGGCAACGACCAGGTGCGCTTCGAGGTCGGCGTCGGCGCGCTGGCGCCCGACCTCTCGGTGATGGCACCGGTCCGCGACTCGGGCATGACTCGCGACAAGGCGATCGCGTTCGCCGAGGAACGCAGTCTGCCGATCGACGTCACCAAGAAGTCGCCGTACTCCATCGACCAGAACGTCTGGGGCCGTGCCGTCGAGACCGGGTTCCTCGAAGATGTCTGGAACGGGCCGATCGAGGACGTCTACTCCTACACCCAGGATCCGTCCGTCGCACGCAAGCCGGACGAGGTGCTGATCGGGTTCATCGACGGCGTGCCGACGACGATCGACGGCGACCCGGTCACGATGCTGCAAGCGATCCAGGTGCTCAATGACCGCGCCGGTGCGCAGGGGATCGGTCGCCTCGACATGGTGGAGGACCGCCTTGTCGGCATCAAGAGCCGTGAGGTCTACGAGGCGCCGGGCGCGATCGCGCTGATCGAGGCGCACCGTCACCTCGAGGACCTGACCCTTGAGAAGGAAGCCGCAAGGTTCAAGCGCTCGGTCGAGCAGCGCTGGTCCGAGTTGGTCTACGACGGCCTGTGGTTCTCGCCACTCAAGCGCTCGCTCGATGCCTTCGTCGACGAAGCGTCCCGCAACGTGACCGGCGAGATCCGGATGACCCTGCACGGCGGCCGCGCTGTCGTCACTGGTCGCCGCGGCGCGGCCTCGCTGTATGACTACAACCTTGCGACCTACGACGCTGAAGACACCTTCGATCAGCGGTTGGCCAAAGGTTTCGTCGAGCTGTGGGGATTGCCCAGCCGGATCGCGGCACAGCGTGACCAGCGGCTGAGCGCGCTCGATGACTGAGCCGGTGCCGCCAACCCGGCTGTGGGGCGGCCGGTTCGCCGGCGGTCCGGCCGAGGCACTCGCTCGGCTGTCGAGGAGTGTGCAGTTCGACTGGCGGCTGGCGCCCTACGACCTGCTGGCGTCCCGAGCCCATGCCCGGGTGCTGCACCGCGCCGGCCTGCTCGACGACGGTGAGCTGGCTCGGCTGCTGTCGGCGCTCGACGACCTCGACCGCGACGCTCGCGACGGCACCTTCTGTCCAAATGCGGACGACGAGGACGTCCACACCGCGCTCGAACGTGGCCTGCTCGACCGGCTCGGCGCGCTGGGCGGGAAGCTGCGGGCCGGCCGGAGCCGCAACGACCAGATCGCCACCGATCTGCGGCTGTATCTACGGGATCACGTCCGCCAGATCGTCCGCCGCATCGCCGAGCTCGAGACTGCTCTGATGGCGCAGGCCGAACGCACCATCGGCGCGCCAGCGCCGGGCATGACCCACCTGCAGCACGCCCAGCCGGTGCTGTTCGCTCATCAGCTGCTCGCTCACGTGCAGGCATTCGTTCGCGACGTCTCGCGGCTGGTGGACTGGGACCGGCGAAGCTCGGTCAGCCCGCTCGGTTCCGGTGCGCTCGCCGGTTCGTCGCTTCCGCTCGACCCGGCAGCCGTCGCCGACGAGCTCGGATTCGCGCGGCCGGCCGCCAACTCGATCGACGCGGTCAGCGACCGCGATTTCGCCGCCGAGTTTCTGTTCTGTGCGGCGTTGATCGGGGTGCATCTCTCTCGGCTCGGCGAGGAGATCGTGCTCTGGGCAACGACCGAGTTCGACTGGGTCGAGCTCGACGACGCGTTCAGCACCGGGTCGTCGATCATGCCGCAGAAGAAGAATCCGGACGTCGCCGAGCTGGCTCGCGGCAAGGCCGGCCGGCTGATCGGTGACCTGACCGCGTTGCTGGTCGTCCTCAAGGGCCTGCCGCTCGCCTACGACCGCGACCTGCAGGAGGACAAGGAGCCGGTCTTCGACGCGGTCGACACCCTGTTGCTGGTACTGCCGGCGGTGTCGGGCATGGTCGCGACGATGACGATCAACACCGAGCGGCTCGCCGCGACCGCCGCCGACGGCTTCGCTCTCGCGACCGACGTCGCCGATCAGCTGGTACGCCGGGGTGTCGCGTTTCGCGACGCCCACGAGGCACTCGGCCGGCTGGTTGCCTTCTGCACCGAGCACGGCTGCGACCTGCACGAGGTCTCGGATGCCGACCTGGCGTCGATCAGCGAGCACCTGACACCTGAGGTCCGCGAGGTGCTTTCGGTCACTGGCAGTCTTGCGACTAAAGCCGCTCCCGGCGGGACCGCGCCGGGCCGGGTTCGCGAGCAGTTCGATGAGGCGGCGGCACTCGTCACCGAGCACGAGAAGTGGGCCGGCAACGGTTGAGGCGGACCGTGCCGCGCCCGCTGCCGCGGTCGTTCTATGACCGGCCCGCGCTCGACGTCGCCCGCGATCTGCTCGGCACCGTCATCGTACGTGGCGAGGTCCAGGTCCGGCTCAGTGAGGTCGAGGCCTACGACGGAGCGAACGATCCGGCCTCGCACGCCTATCGGGGCCCGACCGCGCGCAACGCGGTGATGTTCGGGCCGCCCGGCCACGCCTACGTCTACTTCACCTACGGCATGCACTTCTGCGTCAACGTGGTGTGCGGACCGATGGGCATCGCCTCGGCGGTGCTGCTCCGTGCCGGCGAGGTGATCGCAGGTCAGGAGATTGCGATGAGTCGCCGCCCCCGATCAACAGTGCGAGATCTGGCGCGTGGTCCGGCTCGGCTGACCCAGGCGCTCGCGATCGACCGAGGTCAGGACGGTGCTGACGTCACCGGAGCCGCGTCAGGGATGTGGCTTCTTGGCGGCGCCGAGGTCAATGCCGAGTTAGTGCGGCGCGGCCCGCGGGTCGGCGTGTGTCAGGCAGCTGACCGGGACTGGCGGTTCTGGATCGATGGCGACCGGACTGTTTCGGCGTACCGCCGGCACCTGCCCAAGCGGCGTAACCAGTAGTGTCCGCCCGGCGGGTCAGGCGACGCGGCGCAGCGCGATCGGCAGTGCGAACCGTGACGCGATCCCGAGCTTGCGGTACGACGCATGCAGGTGCGACTCGACGGTGGCGCGGCTGACGAACAGCTCGTCAGCGATGTCGGAGTTCGACTTGCCGAGCGCCGCGAGCCGGCAGACCCGCAGCTGGGATCTCGTCAGCGGATCGACGACTGTGAACGTCCGCCGGTCGGTGACGTCCCGGTCGACGAGGGCGTCGAGGTCGGTGGCCCGGTCGGAGTCGTGGTGGTGGCGGGAGGTCGGATCACTGCCGTTGATCGCGGCGAGCGCAGCGATCAGTCCGCGCGCGTCGGTAAAGGTGCTCGATCGCCCGGTCGCCACCCACCTCGCTCACCACGCCGCGAAGCCCGTCCCGACGATCCGCCACCCGCACGATGTATGTGGTCATGAGGTGAGCATCCGGACCCGTCCTACGGCTGCCTTAGCCTGGTCGTCGTAGGAAGGAACTGCCAGGCCGAGTTTGGGTGGAACGCCGACGCCGAGCTGATCGACGTTGTCGAGGACGAGCACGGCCGCCACGGTTTCGGCGAGCCGGCTGCATAGATCCGCCGCAAGGGCGTCGGCGAGCGTGGCGCGGTCGTCGGGACCGGTCGAGGTGGTCTCCACCGCCTCCCAGGCCAGCCCGAGACCGTTGCGAAGTCGTCCTGCCAGTCGCACGACATCGCGATCGGCAGCGCTCCGATCGAGCCAGCATCGTGGCGCCAGCCCGTGCAGGGCGGTCGTCTTGCCGTAACCCGAGCCCGCGATGACCAGGGTGAGGCGTCGGTCCCAGGCGTTCGCGAGCAGTCGCGTGACGCGTGGTCGGGTCGCAGTCCGGTCGGGCACCAACTCATCGTGATCGGGCGCGAACCAGATGTCGTCAGGGAGGCACCGAGAAGTTCTGAGCGTCATCGGGGCGCGTGTGCGGCCTCACTCGGGCCCACTAGGCGAAGATGGTTGGTGTGACCGCCGACCTCCTCGATGAGCTTGCCTGGCGCGGCCTGATCGCGCATTCCACCGACCTCGACGAGCTACGCAGCCAGCTCGAGGGCGGCCCGATGACGGTCTACTACGGCTGCGACCCGTCGGCCCCGAGCCTGCATGTCGGCAACCTGATCGGCCTGATCGTGCTGCGATGGTTCGAGTCTGCTGGTCACCGGCCGATCGGGCTGGCCGGCGGCGCAACCGGCTTCATCGGCGATCCGGGTGGTCGTTCCAGTGAACGCAACCTGCTCAGCGCCGATGAGGTCGCCCACAACGTCGAGCAGATCGGTCGGCAGATCGCCCGGTTCGTCGACCTCAGCGACGGTCACGGCCTACTGGTCAACAACATGGAGTGGACCGCGGAGCTGTCGGTCATCGACTTCCTGCGCGACATCGGCAAGCACTTCCCGGTGAACGTCATGCTCGCCAAGGAGACGATTCGCACCCGGTTGGACAGCGGTGGCATCAGCTACACCGAGTTCAGCTACATGCTGTTGCAGTCCATGGACTATCTCGAGCTGTTCCGGCGCTACGACTGCCGGCTGCAGGTCGGCGGCAGCGACCAGTGGGGAAACCTGACCGCGGGCATCGACCTGATCCGCCGGGTCGAGGGAGCGTCGGTCGCGGCGCTGAGCTGGCCGTTGGTCACCTCGGCAAGTGGCGAGAAGTTCGGCAAGTCCACCGGCGGCGGCAGCCTGTGGCTGGACCCGGCGATGACCTCGCCGTACTCGTTCTTCCAGTACTGGATCAACGTTGATGACGTCGATGTCGGTCGCTACCTGCGGTTCTTCACGTTTTTGCCGCGCGAAGAGATCGAGGCGCTCGAGCGGGAGGCGGTCGAACGGCCGGCGGCACGCGACGCAGCCCGCAAGCTCGCCGAGCAGATCACCACGCTGGTTCACGGCGAACGGGAGACAGCCGCGGTCATCGCCGCAAGCGCGGCGTTGTTCGGCCAGGGTGAGCTCGCCGACCTCGATCCGGGCACGCTGAGCGCGGCGCTGTCCGAGGCGCCTCACGTCACGGTCGGCGCGCCGTTGCCGAGCGTGCTCGAGCTGCTGGTCCAGACCGGGCTGGTGGCGAGCCGCTCGGCTGCTCGGCGCACCATCGATGAGGGTGGGGCGTACCTGAACAACGTGCGGGTGAGCGATCCGGAGGCGGTGCCGCAAGGTTCGGACCTGCTCCCCGGCGGCTGGCTGGTGCTGCGTCGCGGCAAACGAGCGCTCGCCGGGGTAGCCTGTCGCTAGATCCACGCGTAAGCCACGCTCGTCCGCTTTTGACACTGCGGGCGGGTTGTCATAGCGTGGTTCGGTTGCCCCGAGACGGGTCGAGAGACCCCGGCCGGTGCGCATCCGTCCCTTGAGAACTCAACAGCGTGCCAAAAGTCAGTGCCAAAAATCCCGGCTTGGGGTGAGCTTCGGCGATCCTCGAATCGGCTGAAATTGGCGATGACAGACGAACAGCTAGTTTGTAAGTCTGATAAACAATCGCCAGGAACATCGGTTCACCAGAACCGTTGCTCTTTATGTGTCGATGAACCGACGTCGGGCTTTTCGAAGCCCGGTCGCCGGATTATCTATAGACATCAATGGAGAGTTTGATCCTGGCTCAGGACGAACGCTGGCGGCGTGCTTAACACATGCAAGTCGAACGAGGCCCTACCTTCGGGTAGGTGACCTAGTGGCGAACGGGTGAGTAACACGTGGGCAACCTACCCTCAGCTCTGGGATAACCCCGGGAAACCGGAGCTAATACCGGATATGACCTAGAACGACATCGTTCTTGGTGGAAAGTTTTTCGGCTGAGGATGGGCCCGCGGCCTATCAGCTTGTTGGTGGGGTAATGGCCCACCAAGGCGACGACGGGTAGCCGGCCTGAGAGGGCGAACGGCCACACTGGGACTGAGACACGGCCCAGACTCCTACGGGAGGCAGCAGTGGGGAATATTGCGCAATGGGCGAAAGCCTGACGCAGCGACGCCGCGTGAGGG
>DATAUK010000034.1:0-55908 GCA_036268295.1 Mycobacteriales bacterium
CCGACTGTGACGCCGGACTGCGCCAGCTCGAGGCGCAGGCTGGCGGCGAGCGACTCGACCCCGGCCTTGCTCGCGGCATATGCCGCACCCCCCGGCAGTGGCACGAACGACGCCATCGACGCGACGACCAGCGCGTAGCCCCGGCTGGCGACCAGGTGAGGGACCGCCGCGGAGATCGTGCGATAGACGCCGACCAGGTTGACCGCGATGGTGCGCGCGAATGCCTCCGGGTCGGCGGTCCGGACCGTCCCAAGATTGTTGATGCCGGCGTTGGCGATCACCACGTCGATGCCGCCGAGCGCCTCAACCGTGCCGGCGATCGCCAAGTCAAGCGCCGCCTGATCGGTCACGTCGGCCTCGAACCACACGTGACCGTCGCCGAGCGCTGCTGCGTTGGCTGCCAGCAGATCAGGCTCGAGCCCGACCAACGACAGCCGCGCGCTGCGTCGCGCCAGCTCGGCCGCCGTTGCGGCGCCGATGCCCCGAGCGGCCCCGGTGATCAGGACGTTTTTGCCGTTGATGCTTCGAGCCCCGGTCACGCGCTCACCTTCTCGCGTCTCGGGAGCCGGGGTCTCACGTCGTACTCGTCGAGATCGGCGCGGCGAAGCTGGCGCATGAACTGGAACGTGAACGTCGGCCACAGCGTGGTGTTGCGGCCGTTGACGTCCAGATACCAGCTCTGGCAGCCACCGCTGTTCCAGACCGTGCGCTCCAGCTTTCGCTGCAGCCAGGCGTTGTAGTCGTCTTGGACCTCGCGCCGCGGCTCGACCTCGGCGACACCGGCTTTCGCCATTGCCCCGAGCAGGTCGATCAGATAGCCGACCTGGGCCTCGATCATCAGCACTATCGAGTTGTGGCCGAGACCGGTGTTGGGCCCGACCAGCATGAACAGGTTCGGGAAGCCGGCGATCGTCATCCCGTGCAGCGCCGACATCCCGCGCTGCCCCCAGTGCTCAGCCAGTGTCCGGCCGTCACGACCCCGGATGTAGGCCGCTGACGGCGGGTCGGTGACATGGAACCCGGTGCCGAAGATGATCGTGTCGACGCGATGCTCGCTCCGGGTGCCGTCGGCCGTTTCGGTGATGACGGCATGCGGCGCCACCTCGACGATCCGGTCGGTGACGACCTCGGCGTTGGGCTGGCTCAGCGCCGGGTAGTAGTCGTTGCTGAGCAGCACCCGCTTGCAGCCGAGCCGGAAGGTCGGCGTCAGCTTGGCGCGCAGCGCCGTGTCGGGCACCTGTTTGTTGAGCATTTGCAAGGCGATCCGCTCCCCCGCGACCAGCAGCGAGGGCTTGATCGCAAATCCGATCAGCCACATCTCGCGCATGGCATACATCCGCAGCCGCAACGATCGCTGCAGCCCCGGAACTCGCCGGTTGAGCCAGCGCTCGACCCGGCCGTAGCGACGGTCGCGGCGCGGCAGAACCCAGGGGGCGGTCCGCTGGAACAGCGTCAGATGTTCCGCCGTCTTCTGGACGTGCGGCACGAACTGGATCGCCGACGCTCCGGTCCCGATCACCGCTACCCGCTCACCGGCCAGGTCGTGATCGTGGTCCCAGCCGGCGGAGTGGAACGTCGTGCCGGCGAACGTCTCAAGGCCGGGGATGGCCGGAACACTCGGGTCCGACAGGCCACCGGCGCCGAGGATCAGCTGGTCGGCGGTGAGCGAGCCGACCGTGGTCTCGACGCACCAGCAGCCCGCGTCGTTGTCCCAGCTGGCAGCGGTCATGGCGGTGTTGAGCCGAATCCGCGACGACAACCGGTACGACGCTGCGACGCCCTTGAGGTAGTCGAAGATCTGTGGCTGGCGGGAGAACGCATGACGCCAGTCCGGGTTGGGGGCGAAGGAGAACGAGTAGAGATGGCTCGGAACATCGCAGGCGCAGCCCGGATAGTCGTTGGCCTGCCAGGTGCCGCCGACCTCGCGGTTGCGCTCGAGGATCAGGAAGTCGCCACGGCCGGCCTCGTCGAGCTTGATCGCGGCACCCAGCCCGGAGAAGCCGCTGCCCACGATGAGCGAGTCGACATGCTGCGGAAGTGACTGGCTCATCGGTGTCGTCCCATCTATCGGCTTTATCCGAATCTCCACTAACTTTACCGCAGGTAACCTACCTGTTGTAAAGTAAGATTCATGACTGCCACTGCCACGTCTGCCACGTCTGCCCCTGCTGCGGCTCGACGCCACAACTCACCGCGACGGCGGCTGCCTCGTCAGGAACGCGCCCGCCAGCTCCTTGACGTTGCGGAGGCGGTGTTCGTCGAGCGCGGCGTGCAGTCCTCGTCGATGGATGACATCGCGACCGCGGCCGGCATCACCAAACCCGTGCTCTACGACCACTTCGGTTCCAAGGACCGGTTGCTCGCCGCGGTCGTCCTTCGATCCGGGACCGTGCTCGGCGAAACCGTGATGGCAGCGGTGTCGGCATCGACGACTCCCGAGGACGCGCTCGCCCACGGTCTGGGTGCCTACTTCGAGTTCATCGAGCAGCGGATCTCGGGCCTGCACACGCTGCTGACCGAAGGCGTGCCGCCCGGCTCGGAGGCGGCTGCGGCCATGGAGACGGTGCGGGATCAGCAGGCCGAGCTGATCGCCGGACTGCTCATCGCCCAGAGCGCGACGCCGGATCCGACCCAAGCGCAGCTGTACGCCCAGATCGTCATCGGTGCCACCGAGCGGCTCGCGACCCGGCCGGGCAACGCCGAGCGGCCCTCGGTCGACGTCCTGACCCGCCATGTCATGGATGTGATCTGGTGTGGCTTCGCAACATTGCGGGACGGCGAGCGATGGGAGCCTAACGGTGGTTCAGGTGACTGAGATCCCCACGGCGACCGGCACCGTTGCCACCGATGCCCTCGGCCGCACGTTGATGCACGAGCACGTCTTCGTGCTGACGACCGAGGTCCAGCAGAACTATCCCGGCGAGTGGGACGAAGAGTCACAGGTCGCCGGAGCGATTGAGAAGCTCAGCGCGCTCAAGGCCGCCGGCATCGACACGATCGTCGATCCGACCGTCGTCGGGCTCGGCCGCTACATCCCGCGCATCGCCAGGATCGCCGCGCAGGTCGAGCTGAATATCGTTGTGGCGACAGGGGTCTACACCTACGACGACGTGCCCAACTACTTCCGGATGCGCGGCGCGGTGATGGGTTTCGAGTTGCCCGAACCGATGGTCGAGCTGTTCGTCCGCGACCTGACCGTCGGCATCGCCGACACCGGCGTCCGGGCGGCGTTTCTCAAGTGTGCGATTGACGTCCCTGGCATGACGACCGGTGTCGAGCGAGTGCTGCGAGCGGTCGCGAAGGCGCACCTTGCTACCAACGCTCCGGTGATGGTGCACACCGCACCACGGCGGCGGGCCGGGCTCGCAGTGCACGACGTACTGGTCTCGGAAGGGGTTGACCCGCAGGCCGTCCTGCTCGCGCACTGCGGCGACAGCTCCGACGCGGATCACCTCAGCGCGCTGGCCGACCTTGGCTATCTGCTCGGGATGGACCGCTTCGGTGTCGACATCATCGCGCCGTTCGAGGAGCGGGTCGACATCGTCGCCGAGCTCACCCGCCGCGGGTACGCCGAGCGGATGGTGTTGGCTCACGACGCCTCGTGTTACTTCGACTGGGCCGACCAGTCGTTGCTGCCGCTCATGACCAACTGGCACTACCTGCACATAACCAACGACGTCCTGCCGGCGTTGCGAGAACGCGGCGTCACCGACGAGCAGATCGACACCATGCTGGTCGCGAATCCCCGTGCCTGGTTCGAGCGGTAGCGCCGCCCGCTCGGGCTAGACCAGCGGCGGGAAGCTCGGCTCCCGTTTCTCCAGGTAGGCCACGACGCCCACGGCGACATCGGGCCGGGTCAGCGAGGCGAGCATCAGAGCCGCCGCCTTGTCGATCGACTCACGAAGCGATTTTGTTGTGTCGCCCCAGATCTGGCGCTTGACGTCACGCATCGCCGCCGGCGAGCAGTTGCGCACGATGTCCCGCGCATAGGCCATCGCACCGACCAAGGCGTCGTCGACGACGTGGTCGACCAGGCCGATGGCCTTCGCCTCCTCGGCCCCGACCGCCCGGCCGGACATCATCAGATCCAGCGCCCGCGAGGCGCCGACGATGCGCGGCAGCAGCCACGCGACGCCGTGTTCGGCGACCAGCCCGCGACGGGTGAACGTCGTCGAGAGCGACGTTCCCTTGGTGATGAACCGCACGTCGCAGTAGAGGGCACGTACCAACCCGAGACCGACACAAGGTCCGTTGATCGCGGCGATGACGAGCTTGGGAACCGCCGGCTCGGTCTCGTCGTCGGGACGGACGCTTTCGGGCGGCGGCGGCTGGCCGGCCATCAGGTCTCTGAGCAGCGACATGTCGGCGCCGGAGCAGAAGCCGCGACCGGCGCCGGTCACGATGACTACGCGCACCTCGGGATCGGCGGATGCCTGATCGATGCGGCGCAGGTATTCCCGTCCCATCTCCATCGTCCAGGCGTTGAGCGCCCGGGGCCGATTGAGGGTGATCACCGCGACGCCCTCAACGACGTCGTATTGCACGACGTCTCCCGACGGCTCCCCCGTCGGTGCGACTCCGTCGAGTACAGCGACGTCGCTCATCTGGTCGGTGCCAGCGATCGTGCCGCGTCCGCCGGGTCGACGCCGACCGGGAGCAAGGCAATGATCGGCGTCGTGATCCCGGCTTCGACGTACGCGGACAGTTGCTCGCGGCAGGCGGCCGGCTCGCCGTGCACCACGAGGGCGTCGACGAGCTCATCAGGGATCGCCTCGAGCGCTGCCTTGCGGTCGCCGGCGGCCCAAGCATCCTGCATCGGAGCCATCATCTCGGTGCGCCCCAGCCAGTCGTGGAAGGCGCGATAGACCGGCACCGTGAGGTACGCAGCTATCGCAAACCGGCCGACCGCGCGCGCCGTCTCATGATCCGAAGTCGGCGCGACGAAGATCCGCGCCGCGATCTCCTTGTCCGGCCCGCCCTCGTGAATGTAGGGCGCGATCCTCGCCACGTCTTCCGCTGCCAGCCAGTTCGTGATGGCACCGTCCGCCTCGCGGCCGGCAAGTCGCAGCATCCCGCTGCGCAACGCCGCGACCAGGATCTTCGGCGGCGACGGTGGCACGAACCCGAGCCGGAATCCCTTGATCGAGAACGTCTCGTAGTCCTCGGTGACCTTCTCACCGCCCATCGAGGCTTTCAGGAACGTGAGCGTGTCACGGACCCGTTGGTACGGCGCCTCGAACGGCGCGCTGTTCCAGCGCTCGACGATGACGTTCGACGAGGTGCCGATGCCGAGCACGAACCGGCCAGGGGCAGCTGCTGCCATCGTCGCCGCCGACATCGCGAGCGTCGCGGGTCCGCGGGTGTAGACCGGCACGATCGCCGTGCCGAGCCGAAGCTGCGGTGCCCAGACGCTGGCCAGGGCGAGCGGGGTGAACCCGTCCATGCCGTTGGACTCGGCCGACCACAGGTCGGTATAGCCAAGGTCTGGCAACGACTCGATGATCGAGCGCTGCTCGGTGAGTGGAATGCCATCGAATGGGAACGTGATCCCGTAACTCGCAGTCACCGACGAACCCTAGCGGAGCGCTGCGCGGCGACGATGTTGAATGGGCAACATGACTCTCACCACACGGACCCTCGGCAGCGGCAGCTCCGCACTCGACGTCTCCGAGATCGGCCTCGGCTGCATGGGCATGAGCGAGTTCTACGGCGCCGGCGACGAAGCCGCCTCGATCGCGGTCATCCATCGCGCGATCGATGCCGGCTGCACGTTCCTCGACACCGCCGACATGTACGGCCCGTTCACCAACGAGAAACTGGTCGGCAAAGCGATCGCCGATCGGCGCGACCAGGTCGTCCTGGCGACGAAGTTCGGTAACGAGCGGGGCGAGGACGGCAGCTTCAAAGGGGTGAACGGCCGGCCGGAGTACGCCCGCGCCGCGATCGACGCCTCGCTGCGGCGGCTCGGCGTCGACCATGTCGATCTGTACTACCAGCACCGGGTCGACCCGGAAGTTCCGGTGGAGGAGACCTGGGGCGTGCTGGCCGAGATCGTCGCCGCCGGCAAGGCGCGTTTCCTCGGCATCAGCGAGGCCGCTCCCACCACGATTCGTCGCGCGCATGCGGTGCATCCGGTCACTGCGCTGCAGACCGAGTACAGCTTGTGGTCACGCGAGCCGGAAGCGGACATCCTCGAGACGGTGCAAGAGCTCGGGATCGGCTTCGTCGCCTACTCCCCGCTCGGTCGTGGCTTCCTGACCGGCGCGATCAAGGCCATCGACGACCTCGCTTCGGACGACTTCCGCCGCAACAACCCGAGGTTCCAGGGCGAGAACTTCGACCGCAACATCGAGACCGTGGTGAAGGTCGAGCAGCTCGCCGCCGAGAAGGACTGCACGCCGGCACAGCTCGCGCTGGCCTGGGTGCTGGCCCAGGACGCGAGCATCGTGCCCATCCCCGGCACCAAGCGCGCGTCGTACCTCGACGAGAACCTCGCCGCGGCCAGCATCGAGCTGACCGACGCCGATCTCCAGCGACTCGAGGAGGTCGCGCCCGTCGGCTTCGCTCAGGGCGACCGCTATCCCAACATGAGCAGCGTCAACCGCTAACAGCCGACCGCGGGTGGGATCAGACGCCCAGCGAACGGCCGATGATCTCCTTCATGATCTCGGTGGTGCCGCCGTAGATGGTCTGCACCCGGCTGTCGAGATAGGCCTTCGCGATCGGGAACTCCATCATGTAGCCGTAACCGCCGTGCAGCTGCATGCAGGCGTCGACCACGCGCTTTTGTAGCTCGGTGGTCCACCACTTCGCCATCGCGGCGTCGGTGATGCTGAGCCGGCCGGCGTTGTGCTCGCTGATCGACTTGTCCAGGAACACCCGTGCGATCTCGACCTCGGTGGCGAGCTCGGCAAGCACGAACCGGGAGTTCTGGAACGAGCCGATCGGCCGGCCGAACGCGGTGCGAGTCTTGCAGTAGTCCACGGTCGCCGCGAGGATCGACTCACATGCCGCGACCGCGCCGACCGCGATCGAGAGCCGCTCCTGCGGCAGGTTCTCCATCAAATGGATGAAGCCCCGGTTCTCCTCGCCAATCAAGTTGGTCAAGGGGACCCGGACGTCGTTGAAGAACAACTCGGAAGTGTCCTGCGCTTTGAGCCCGACCTTGTCGAGGTTGCGGCCGCGTTCGAAGCCGGGCATGCCGCGCTCGACCATCAGCAGCGAGATGCCTTTGGCGCCCGCGGACGGATCGGTCTTGGCAACCACGATCACCAGGTCGGAGTTGATTCCGTTGGTAATAAAGGTCTTTGAGCCGTTCAGCAGCCAGCCGTCGCCGTCGCGCACCGCCGTCGTCTGGATGCCCTGCAGGTCCGAGCCGGCCGCCGGCTCGCTCATCGCAATCGCCGAGATCAGCTCGCCGGCGCAGAAGCCGGCGAACCACCGCTCCTTCTGCTCGTCCGTCGCGAGCCGGACGAGGTACGGCGCGACCACGTCGTTGTGAAGACCGAATCCGATCCCACTGGCGTGAGCCCGGACGATCTCCTCCACGAGTACCGCGTTATAGCGGAAGTCCGCTACCCCGCCGCCGCCGTACTCCTCGGGCATGTCGAAGCCCAGCAGTCCGTGCTTGCCGGCCTCTAGCCAGACACCTCGCTCGACGATGCCTGCCTTCTCCCACTCAGCGTGGTGCGGGCTGATGTGCCGCTCGATGAATCCCCGTGCGGTGGCCCGGAACGCTTCGTGGTCGTCGGTGTAGAGATCTCGCTGCATACTCGCAGAATACGGTTCGGCTCTTTCATCGCCGACGGCGCTGTTAGGCGTTCAACCGGCTCAGCCGGTCGCTTTGCGGACGCCGCGATAGCCGAGCCCGCCGATACCGGCCAGCAGACCCAGCACCAGCACTGCGAGCACCAACGGCCCGAGCGCGCCGACAATCGCATCGAAACCACGCGCGAATCGGTTGATCGAGCGGTGCCACGCGGCGCCGATGCCGTGCGGCTTGCGTGGCGCCTTGTGCACCACGCTCTTGGCGCCTGACTGCGTGACGTCGACCGTCAGGGTGCCGTCGGCGCTCTGGTTGCGGAGCACCTTGAGCTGGCCCTGTAGCTGCTCGATCTGCTGCTGCACGTCGTTGACCCGCTGCTGGACCTCCAGCGTCGAGCCGATCGTGGTGGCGCGGCCCAGGATCGTGAGGTAGGTGGATCGGGTCCGCTGCAGCGCGGCCAGCCTGGCGCCGAGGTCGACGTACTGACCGGTCACGTCGTGCGCATTGGTGACCAGCGAGGTCACGTGTCCGAGCGCTTCAGCGCGGGTCACCGCGGTCTCGAAATGATCGGCCGGGATCCGAAGCGTCACCTCACCTTCGGGTGAGCCGAGCTCGTTGTCCGTGCGGCTCTGGGAGACATAGCCATTGAGCCCGGTGGTCAGCGCGACCAGCTTGGTGACGGCGGCCTGCACCTGGCCGCGGCTCACCTGGAGGTCCAAGCTGCCTGTCTTGACCACGCGGGTGGCGGTCACGGTGACGACCGCGGAGTCGAGCTGACCTTGCTCGGCGCTGCCGCCACTCGCCGATGACGCAACCGCTCCCGACACCGGAGAAGCCACCGCCGTCGGGGCAGCGAGTGGTATGCCGGCGTTGCGACTTGCCGAGCTCGCTCGACCGAGCTTGCCGAAGGTGGAGGTCGTCCCGCTACGCGCCGCGGCCCGCGGCGCCAGGGCAGCGGACGGGCCACCGCTTCCACCGCTGCTCGAGCTGTGTCCGCCGCCTAGCGCGAAGCCCAACACCAGGACCAGGCCGATCACGACCAGCGTTGCGATTCCGGCCAACCGGGTCTTGCGGATCTCCGCCATCAGGGTCTCCCAGCTTGTGAGTTGCTGGTTCGACGTGGCGCAGCGGGGTTTAGTTCCCGCTACTCCACTCCGGCGATGTCGGCGGCGATCCGCCGAGCCTCGATGCCGATCTCGCGCAGCATGCCGGCCGGCGAGACATACATCCCGCAGAAGTACAGACCGTCCAGCCCGGAGCGGCGACCGGAGCGGAGCGGAAAGCCAGTGGCGTCGCAGACCGAGTCCCACTCGACAACAAACGCATCGACGCCGGCGCGATAGCCGGTGGCCAGGACAACCGCGGCGACGTCGAGCGCCGCGCCGTCGGAGAAGACGACACCGTTCTCGGTGAACCGCTCGATGTCGCCGTGCACCGTGATGTTGCCGGCCTTGATCTGGTCGATCGTCCCGATGTCGAGCAGTGGGACATGCCGATCCTTGGCGATCTGGGTGTTCGGCCCGTACGGCAGCTTGCGAAGTCCGAGCTTGCGCACGTCGCCGACCGTGGTGGCGATCATCGGCCAGGCCATCGCGTCTGCGACCTTCGTCGGCAGATATCGCATCACAATGCCGAGCTGAAGGACCGGGATCAGTCCGAGCACGTCACGCGGCACGACGTTGACCGGCGATCGGACCGACAGATGGGCTTTTGCACCCCGCTCGACCAGATCCAGCGCCTGCTCGCAGGCCGAGTTGCCGAACCCGACGATGAGAACCGACTTACCCTTCCAGCAGTCACCGTTGTCGTACTCGCTGGAGTGCAGGACCGCGCCTTTGTAGTCCGTCATGCCCGGCCAGGTCGGCCGCACCGGCACCGCGGTCCGGCCCGACGCCACGACCACCTGACGGGAGTGCCACGACCCGGCGGAGGTCGTCGTCTCCCAGCCGCCCGCGACCCGCTCGACCCTCGTCACTCGCTCCCCGAAATGCGGTCGCAGGTCGAAATGCTGTTGGTATTGCTCGAGATATTCCACAACCTGATCGCGACTCGGATAGCGCGCCCACGCTTTCGGCATCGGCAGTCCGGGCAATGCCGAGCTCGACTTCGGGGTATGCAGATGGAGCCGGTCATAGTGCCGCCGCCAGGCTCCGGCGACCTGGTCACGGGACTCGATGAGCGCGAAGCGCTGGCCGTGCCGCCTCAGCTCCGCCGCCGTCGCCAAACCAGCCGCGGAAGCGCCGATCACCAGCGTCTGGGTCTCGCGTGTCATCGGGTCAAACTATCGCCCGACCAATCCGTAGGACGCGGGCGTGCAGGCCCTACGTTTGGCACACAACCGAACCGGTGCACCGGGCGTCTGATAGCCGAACGACTCACACCTGCCGAGCTTGAAAGGATCAATCCGATGAACCTCACACCGCTCGCTCTTGCCAGTGTCAGTCTCGCGACCGGCGCGGCCCTGATCGCCAGCCCGGCCTCGGCAGCGCCGGCCGGCCACACCCGGGTCGTCTCCTCCTGCACGACGGCAAAGTACAAGCCGAGCAGCTACATCTTGACCTGCGCCGACGCCAACACCCAGATCCGTCATGCGACGTACTCATCGTGGTCGCCGAAGCACGCCGAGGGCATCGGCAGCTACGTCTACAACACCTGCTTGCCGTCATGCGCGGCCGGGACCTTCAAGCACCATCCGGTCAGCTTCACGCTCTACCGGGCACGGACAGTCAGCGGCAAGAAGCTGTTCACCCGGATGTCGGTGAGCTACGCCGGTCTGACCGAGGTATTCCAGCTCCCGACCTCAGGAGTCTGACCGAGCCAGCGGCCTCGCCAGCCCCCACACCGCCCGGCGCCGCGCGACCAGAACTGGAACCACTCACGTCCGTCGCGCGAGTCAGTTGGCTGCGAGCCCCGGATTATCAGCACAGAGTGTGACCGGGTTGCCGTCCGGGTCGAGAACGCTCGCAATCCTCTCGCCCCACGGCATGTCCTCTGCTTCGCGCAAGACAGCGACGCCGTTGTCACGACAGACTTCAATCGCGGCCTCAAGGTCATCGACGTACAGGTACATCTCGAAGCGCGGCCCGTCGTCAGGCGCGGCGCCGTACCGTTCACGTGGCCAGCTGAGGTGAGTCACCGCCAGTTCCGAAGTGCCGCAGCGAAGCCCCACATACCCGAGCTCGCCGTTCGGGCTCGCCAACTCATAGAAGCGTTCGAACCCCAGAAGCTCCCAGAACTTCGCGGATCCCTCGACGTCATGGGAGTAAGCGACCGGGAAGGCCCTGGAGACCATGCTCCAAACCTATCGCCGCTCAGGCTGCCGCCAGCGATGTGTCGCGGACGAACCGTCTACCTTCGATCGTTCGGACCGAACATGAGAACGCTCGCGAGCGCCGGCTTGGTTCGCTTCCGCGTGGTGAATCAGCTTGGAGTCGATAGAAACCTCGGAAAGGTTCGCGGGTTCACTGTGGACGACGGGCTATTTACCGTCCGCCGCGCTTGTTCAACTGTCGTCGACAACTGCAAGCACCTCGCCGGCGTTGACCTGCTGACCGGCGGCGACCCACAGGTCGGCGACCGTCCCGTCGACCGGGCTGGTCACGGTGTGCTCCATTTTCATTGCCTCGAGCACCACCAGCGGCTGGCCCTTGGTCACGGCGGCGCCGGTTTCGACGAGCACCCGCACCACCGATCCGGGCAGTGGCGCGACCAGCGATCCGGCCGCGAGCGTCTCGGTCGGGTCGGGGAATCGCGGCACGACGGCGTACGACGATGAGCCGAGCGCAGAGTCGACGTCGACCGAGACGAAGTCGTCAGGGATCACGACGTGGAAGCGACGTCGGACACCACTGACCGTCGCGTCGACGACGTGGTAGGCCGCCGAGTGCCACTCGACCTCTACCGGCTGGTCGTCCACCTTGACGTCGACTCCCCCGCGGTGGAACGCGTACTCCACCACCTGGGTCTTGCCTCGCGTGATGAGCTCGACCAGTTGCGGCCCGGACGGGTTGTTGCGCCACCCGCTCGGCATCGCTTGATCGACGCCCGCCTGCAGCCGCCGCACCAGCTGCAGGGTCAACGCCGCGATCGCGGCATGGATCGGCTCTGAATCGGTCGCCAGCAGCGGCGCGCCGAGCAGAGCCGGGTCGTGACGATCGAGATACGCCGTATCCGTCGTGCCAGCGAGAAACTCGCTCTCCCGCAGGATCCTGACCAGCAGATCGCGGTTCGTGGTCACGCCGTGGATCCGCGAGCCAGCGAGGGCGGTCGCCAGCGACGACGCAGCCTCGGAGCGCGACGGCGCATGCGCGACGACCTTGGCGATCATCGCGTCGTAGTACGGCGGGATGCCACTGCCGGACTCGACCCCGCTGTCGACCCGCACCGTCTCGGGTATCACGAAGCTGCGCAGCCTTCCGGTCGCCGGAAGGAAACCGTTCTCGGCATCCTCGGCGTAGAGCCGGACCTCGATCGCGTGACCGCGCATCGTCGGCGCGAGAGCGTCCGCCGGCAACGGCGAGCCCGCGGCGACCAGCAGCTGCAACCGCACCAGGTCCAGCCCAGTAACCAACTCGGTCACCGGGTGCTCGACCTGCAAGCGGGTGTTCATCTCCAGGAAGTAATAGGACCCGTCATGGCCCAGGACGAACTCAATCGTGCCAGCACCGACGTAGTCGACCGCTCTTGCCGCCGCGACTGCGGCGTCCCCCATCTCGGCCCGCAGCGCTTCGCCGACCGCCGGCGACGGTGACTCCTCGACGATCTTCTGGTGCCGGCGCTGGATCGAGCACTCCCGCTCGAACAGCGAGACCACGTTGCCGTGATGGTCGGCGAAGACCTGCAGCTCGACGTGACGCGGCGACTCGAGGTAGCGCTCGAGGAAAACCGTCGCGTCGCCGAACGCCCCGGCTGCCTCGCGGCGCGCGCCCTCGACCGCCTCGGTAAGGTCGTCTGCACTGCGAACGATCCGCATCCCGCGGCCGCCACCACCAGCGGATGCCTTGACCAGCAACGGATATCCGACCTCGTCAGCACCGTCGACATCCTCGGCCCACGGCAGCGTCGGCACGCCGGCATCGCGCATCATCCGCTTCGCCTCGAGCTTCGATCCCATTGCCGCAATCGCGGAAGGCGGCGGTCCGACCCAGGTCAGCCCGGCATCGATGACCGCCGCCGCGAACTCTGCGTTCTCCGACAGGAAGCCGTAGCCCGGGTGAATCGCATCAGTCCCGGCGAGCCGGGCCGCCGCGATGATGAGGTCGCCACGGAGATAGGTGTCGGCGGCGACAGTCCCCGGCAACCGCACCGCTGCGTCGGCTTCGCGGACGAAGGGCGCGTCGGCGTCCGGATCGCTGTAGACCGCGACCGTCGTGAGCCCCATCGCGCGGGCGGTGCGAAACACCCGGCGCGCGATCTCACCCCGGTTGGCGACCAGCAGCGACTGCATCCTCGGCTTCACATTCTGAAGACGCCGAAGCCACGGCGCCCCTGGATGGGGTTGTTGTGAATGACCGAGAGCGACAGTCCGAGCACGGTGCGGGTGTCGCGCGGATCGATGATGCCGTCGTCATAGAGCCGGGCGGTGAGGAACAGCGCCTTGGACTCGGCTTCGATCTGGGTCTCGACCAGCTCGCGCATCGCCCGGTCGCCGTCCTCGTCGTACGCCACACCTTTCGCCTCCGCCGATGCCCGCGCGACGATCGACAGCACGCCGGCAAGCTGCGCCGGGCCCATCACTGCCGACTTCGCGTTCGGCCAGGTGAACAGGAACCTCGGGTCGTAGGCTCGGCCGCACATCCCGTAGTTTCCGGCACCGTACGACGCCCCCATGTTGACGGTGAGATGCGGGACATCGCTGTTGGAGACCGCGTTGATCATCTGCGCGCCGGCCTTGATGATGCCGCGCTGCTCATAGTCCTTGCCGACCATGTAGCCGGTGGTGTTCTGCAGGAACAACAGCGGGGTGTCGGTCTGGTTGGCGAGCTGGATGAACTGCGCCGCCTTCTCGCTCTCCTCGGCGAACAGCACACCGCGAGCATTGGCGAGCACCCCGATCGGATAGCCGTGCAGCTGCCCGAAACCGGTGACCAGCGACGAGCCGTACAGCGGCTTGAACTCGTCGAACTCGCTGCCGTCAAGGATGCGCGCCAGGACATCGTGCGGGTCGAACGGCTCGCGCAGATCGGTCGGCACGATGCCGACCAGATCATCGACGTCGTAGCGAGGCTCGGCGTACGACGCCGCCGGAGCCGGACCGAGCTTGCTGCGGTTGAGCCGGCGGACGATCTGGCGGCCGAGCCGGATCGCGTCGACCTCGTCGACCGCGAGGTAGTCGGCAAGGCCGCTGGTGCGGGCATGCATCTCGGCGCCACCGAGCTCCTCGTCCTCGGAGACCTCGCCAGTGGCCATCTTGACGAGCGGCGGCCCGCCGAGGAAGACCTTGGCGCGACCCGCGACCATGACGACGTAGTCGCTCATCCCTGGGATATAGGCACCGCCGGCGGTCGAGTTGCCGAACACCAGCGAGATCGTCGGGATCGCGGCCGCAGATTTGCGGGTCAGGTCACGGAATCCAGCACCGCCGGGAATGAAGATCTCGCTCTGGGTCGGCAGGTCGGCGCCACCGGACTCGACCAGGTTGACCAGCGGCAGCCGGTTCTCGTTGGCGATCTGGTTGGCCCGGCCCTGCTTGCGCGCTGAGTAGGGGTTGATCGCGCCACCACGCACCGTCGGGTCGTGGGCGATGATCATGACCTCGGTGTCCTCGACTATGCCGAGCCCGGTCACCAGGCTGGCACCGACGGTGTAGTCGGTCCCCCACGCCGCCAGCGGCGAGAGCTCGAGGAACGGCGAGTCCGAGTCGAGCAGCAGCTCTACCCGCTCGCGGGCGAGCAGCTTGCCGCGCGAGCGATGGCGCTCGACGTACTTCTCACCGCCGCCGAGATTGGCGAGCGCCAACTGGCGCGAATGCTCGTCGAGCAGCTCGAGGAGCGCGACGCGGCGCGATGCGAACTCCCGCGCGTCGCGGTCGACCCGATCTGGCAGCACCGACACCCGACGGAGCCTAACCGCAGACCAGCTGACAAATCCCGAGATCGGGTCAGCTGCCGAGCTCGTTGAACTCCTCGTCGGTGAGCTCGATGGTGGCGGCCGCGCAGTTCTCCTCGAGGTGCGCGACCGAGGAGGTGCCGGGGATCGGAAGCATCACCGGCGAGCGCCGGAGCAGCCAGGCCAGCGCGAGCTGCGACCCGCCGCTGCCGTGGCGTTCGGCGGCCTTGGCGAGTGGGCCGCCGTCACGGGCCAGCTTGCCGGTGGCGAGCGGGAACCACGGAATGAACCCCAAGCCCTCCCGCTCGCAGTAGTCGAGGACGTCCTCGTGCTGTCGGTCGCTGAGGTTGTAGAGGTTCTGGACGCTGACCACCTCGACGACCTCACGCATCTTGACCACGGTGTCGACGTCGACCTCGGACACGCCGATGTGGCGGATCTTGCCTTCA
Source organism: Mycobacteriales bacterium (assembly GCA_036268295.1). Lineage (GTDB taxonomy): Bacteria > Actinomycetota > Actinomycetes > JAFAQI01 > JAFAQI01 > DATAUK01. Next base: position 15,262 of record DATAUK010000034.1, read on the forward strand.
GCCTGCATCGCCTTGAGCTCGCCGAGTGAGTCCTCGAGCGGGGTGTCCGGGTCGACCCGGTGGAGCTGGTAGAGATCGATCCGCTCCAGACCGAGGCGCCGCAGCGACATCTCGACGCACTGCCGGAGGTACGCCGGGCGCGCCACCGGCCGCCAGTCGCCAGGGCCGGCGCGGGTGAGCCCGCCCTTGGTCGCGATGACCAGGCCCTCCGGATACGGATGCAGCGCTTCACGGATCAGGTCCTCGGAGACGTACGGCCCGTAGGAGTCGGCGGTGTCGATCAGATCGACACCGAGCTCGACTGCCCGCCGCAGCACCCGGATGCATTCATCAGGATCGCGCGGGTCGCCCCAGATCCCATCGCCGGTCAGTTGCATAGCACCGAAGCCGAGCCGGTGCACGTCGAGGTCGCCACCGAGAGCAAAGGTTCCCGAGGCGCTAATTGGTCGTTGGGTGTCGGTCGTCGTCACCCTTTCTTCTTACCTCGTCGCCACTCGGTCAACCCTGCCGGTCATCCTGCCGTCGCTAACCGTCGCGCTGCCCCAGCGCCCAGAACGCCACCGCGGCCGCCGCCCCGACGTTGAGCGAGTCGATCCCCGCCATCATCGGGATCCGGACCCGCTGGTCAGCGAGCGCGGCGGCGCGCTCGGACAGCCCGGCGCCCTCGGTGCCGAGTACGACGGCCAGCCGCTCAGGCCCGTCGACGGTGATCCGATCCAACGCCTCCGCGTCCGGCGACGGAGTCAGTGCGATCACCCGGAATCCGGCCGTCCGCAGCTCGCTGAGTGCGCCCGGCCACCGCGGCGCTCTCGCATACGGCACCCAGAACACCGCCCCCATCGAGACCCTGACCGAGCGCCGATAGAGCGGGTCGGCCGACTGCGGCGAGAGCACGACACCATCCATGCCGAGCGCCGCCGCAGCTCGGAAGATCGCGCCGAGGTTGGTGTGGTTGACCAGGTCCTCGATGACGACCAGCCGGCGGCAGGTCGCGATCACCGCGGCAAACCCGGGAAGCGCCATGCGGTGCACCGCAGCGAGCGCCCCGCGATGGACGTGGAATCCGGTCACGGTCTTGAGCAGCGACTCCGACGCCAGGTAGATCGGAGCCTCCGACGGCGCGAGCGAGGACGCGGTGCGCTCGAGCCACTGCGGCGACATCAGCGCCGAGCGCAGGACGTAACCCGCCGCGATCGCGCGCTCGATCACCAGGGCACCCTCGGCGATGAACAGCCCGCCCGGCGGCTCGAGCCGGGTGCGAAGTGCGACGTCGGTCAGCGAGCGATAGTCGGCCAGTCGCGGATCACTGGGATCGTCGATCTCGACGACCGGGCCCACCGGAGCTGACCTGAGGGCGCAAGACGGCGTACGGCGGGGTGCGCGTCAGTCGAACAGGTCGGGCTGCTCGCGGGTGATCTTGGCCCACAGCGGCTGGAAGGAGAACCAGCCGGCGAACTCGGTCCCGACGTAGTCATGGGTCTGCTTGGCCTGATCGGCATCGATATGGACGACCTCACCGGCAGCCTTCGCGACGAGCTGCACCTGGCAGGAACGCTCCATCGAGATGAACCAGAAGACGGTCGCGTCCACCGAGGTGCCGACGGTAAGAAGGCCGTGGTTGCGAAGGATCACTGCCTTGTTCTCACCGAGTGCGACCGCGATCCGCTTGCCCTCGGCGGTGTCGGTCACGACACCGGTGTAGTCGTCGAAGAGCGCGTGATCCTGGTAGAAGGCGCAGACGTCCTGAGTGATCGGCTCGAGCGTCGTGCCGAGAGTGGACAGCGCGCGACCGAAAGTCGAATGGCTGTGGGCAGCCGCTACGACATCCGGCCGGGCCGCATGCACCTGCGAGTGGATCGCGAACGCTGCCTCGTTGACGTGGTAGTTGCCCTCCACCACCTCGCCGGAGTGATTGACGCGGATCAGCGAGCTCACGTTGACGTGGGCGAAGGGCACGCCGAACGGGTTCACCCAGAAGGTGTCCGGCTCGATCGGGTCACGCGCGGTGATGTGGCCGGCGACGCCCTCTTCGAAGCCGAACTTCGCGAACAGCCGGAACCCGGCGGCGAGGCGCTCCTTGCGATGGCGCTGCTCATCGGCAGGCGAGTCGAACTCCGGCATCGGTGGGAACCACTTCTCAACAGCCATGTCTTAAGTATGCGCTTGTGCAATGCGGCTGTCAGCGCCGGTCCGTCCGATCAGGACTGGTTCGCGCGGTCCCGCCACTCGTTCATCCGGCCTTCCGGGCCGAGGTCGAACAGCCGCTGGCAGTCCGGGCAGATCGGATATTTCTTCGGGTCCCGGCTGGGCACCCAGACCTTCCCGCACAGCGCGACGACCGGCGTGCCGGTGACCATCGCCTCGGTGATCTTGTCGCGATCCGCATAGTGCGCGAACCGCTCGTGGTCGCCGTGATCGGTCGTGACCGGCTCGACCCAGACATCAGTGTCGGTGTCGGTCGCGGTGGCCGTATCGGTCGAGGTCACCCGTCCAGCGTAGTCACGAACCGGCAAATTGAGCTGGTCCAGACGTATGACCGATTTAAGACGGCCTTAAGTAACCATTGACGCCGGTCGAGATAACTACCGAAGGCGATGTGAGGGCTATCCCGACGGAGGACAAGCGTGGACGATCTCGAGCTGTTGCTCACCGAGGCGTACGACGACGGAGTGGTCACCGAGGTGATCAGGCCGGCCGCTGTCGTCCCGGAGGAGTCAGCCCGGCGCGTCCTGATGGAGCTTGCGCTTCACGACGTGCGGATCGGCGGCCAGTGGTGGTCGGAGCCGGCCACCTGGCGGCGCTATGACAAGCCCTGGGACGGCGTCGACGGCGGCCCCGGCGGCTCCGAGCTGCTCGGCACCATCCAGATCGCGTTCGGCGTGCCGACGCGATACGAGATCACGCTGTTTCGCGCCACCATCACCCGGGTCGGTGGCCAGCACGGCCTGACCGTCACCGGCCTGTGCGACGAAGCGCTGAGCTTCGGCGGTCTCACCCTCGCGACCTGCCCGCGCGCCGACCTCAAGCCGCCACCGCCACCGTTCCGCTTCGACCGCTGAGCTCGTCATGGCGCATCCTCGGGCCGTCACGGTGCTCGCAAGCGCAGCCTCGGCAGTAACTCTCGGTCTCACCGCGCTCTTGCTGAGCGCCGCGCCGAATGCATCGGCAGCACTCCCGAGCGCCAGCCCGGACAGCTCGCGGCCTGCTCCGCCGGCGCCCGCGGTGCGCCTCAACAGCTTTGAGGCACGACTGGTTGCCGACATCAACCAGGCCCGCCGCAACCATCACCTGCGGCCGTTGACCGTCGTGCCCGGCGCGACCGACGTCGCGCGGCACTGGAGCTGGCGGCTGGCCAAGGTCCAGACCTTGTCGCACAACCCCAAGCTGGTGCCCAAGCTCGAGCATCACGGCTCGCCGCAGTGGACCGAGATCGAGGAGAACGTCGGGTACGGTCCGGTGAGCTCGCCGCACGTGCTGTTCGAGGCCTACATGCACAGCCCGCCGCACCGGGAAAACATCCTCGGCCGTGACGTCAGTGATGTCGGGGTCGGCGTGGTCCAGCGCGGCTCGTACGCCTGGAACACCCTCGACTTCGTCAACCAGTACTCCTCGTCGTACGGCGCCAGCCGGGTGCCCGCCGACGGGATCTCGACCGACGCGGTCACACCGCGGTCCACCACCGTGCTGACCCGCGGCGCCGACCCGGCGGCACGCTTCGGCACGACGCGGTCGAACGGCGTCTCGGCGTCCCCCGCTCAGCTCTCCGGCGGCGCGACCCGTACCCGGCTCAGCAGCGCGACCCCGCGCGGTCACGGGGCGTTGCTGTTCCGCGATGCGCTGTCGCTGCGCTATGTCACCGCTTTGCGGTTCCGGCTCGGGGCGACCTCGCCGGCCAACCATCCGATCCGGGTGGCGGTCACGATCGGCAATGGCTGGCACATGCATGTGCTCCGAACCGTTCGGGTGTCAGGTCCGCGGATGTTCACTGTCGCCGTACCGCCGGCCGAGCGCCGGCTGCTCACGACGATCCAGTTCAACGTCTCGAGCCACAGCCTCGACGCCGCCTCACGTCGGGTGACGCTGTCCGTCGCGGACCTCACCGCGATCGCGCATCACTAACGACGCTGCCATCAGCGTCCGGTCACGTAGTGGGCCTTCGAAACCTTTGCGAACGCCTTCAGGGCGCTCGCTGAGTCGGCGAGTGAGACCGGGCAGTGCTCGACGGTCGGCGCACTCCACTGGAACAACGCCCTGATCTTCGGCATCCGCCTCAAGGTCGACGCCAGGCTCGCGTACCAGTGCCCGAGATGCCGACCGGGCGCGGAGGCGTACTCCCCCAGCAGAATCGGCTTGTGGCGCATGCCGGGCTGGCGCCGTAGCCAGGCATAGAACGGATGGAAGCTCGCGTATGGTGATCGCCATTTCGCGTCGTTGCAGTACGCGAAGTTGTATGGGTCGTACCCCACCCAGTCGACGTACTTCGCGCCCGGCCAGCTGGCTTTGATATCCTTGAGGTTGCCGACGTAGCCGGTGCTGACCCATGACCAAATTACATTCTTGACGCCGGCTTTCTGGAATACCCGATGGATGTGGCGGTAGGCACGGACGTACGACGCCGGGCCGCCCTTGCCGGACTGCGCCTTGGCGTCGAACTCGTGGTTGAAGTCGACGAAGATCTTCTGGTGATAGGCCTTGAGCCGCCGGGCCTCCGGCAGGATCACCGATTTGTCGTAGTCGCCCCGCGCGATGTTGCGGTAGTAGACGACCCTATGGGTGTCGTAGTTGATCGCGTTCCAGCTGACGTAGAGGATGCGCCGGCGGTGGCTCGCGAGGCTGGCGAACTTGGTGCTCGGGAACGTCACGTGCTGCTGCCAGTCGACGTAGGCCTTGACGATGTCGAAGCGCCGGCCGATCGCCCGCTCGAACCTCCCGTAGTCCGACCGATAGCCGGCCTTGGACGGGACCGGCTGGGTGTAGAGGCCCCAGAGCAGCCCGCACGACGGAACGTCGATCTTCGACCGATGGCATTTGTTCACCGTTTCCGGCCGCTGCGTCGCCGCGCTTGCAGCCACCCGGGTCCCGATCACCGCGTGGGCGCTGGAGTCGGCCAGCCCGGGGCCGGCCGCGAGAGCGCCCGCCACGCCAAGGCTCAGCGCGACGAGGGCACGGCGGCGGCCGAAGCACCATGTCTGGGTCATGAACATCTAAGTGTTCCTACCAGAGCCGAGGTTGTCAGCCCAGATCGCCGACTATCGTCGCCTGATGCGCGCCATTCAGATCACGCAGTTCGGCGGCCCTGAAGTCCTCGCCCTCGCCGAGGTCCCCGACCCGGCGCCGGTCGACGGCTTCGACCTCGTCGAGGTGACCGCGGCCGGCGTCAACTACGCCGACACCCATCAGATCGAGAACTCCTACCTATCGACCATGGAGCTGCCGATGGTGCCCGGCAGCGAGGTTGCCGGGACGGCCTCAGACGGTCGCCGGGTCGCCTCGCTTGTCGGAACCGGCGGGTACGCCGAGAGGGCGCTGGCCTTCCCCGACCTGACCTTCGACCTGCCCGATGACGTCACCGACGCTCAGGCGCTCGCGCTCATGGTGCAGGGCCTCTCGGCGTGGCACATGCTCAAGTCGCTGGCGCACGTGCAGCCCGGCGAGAGCCTTGTCGTCCACGCCGCGGCCGGTGGGGTCGGCACCCTCGCGATCCAGCTCGCGAAGCTCTGGGGAGCCGGCCGGGTGATCGGTGTCGCGTCGTCGATGGACAAGCGAGCACTGGCGACCAGGCTGGGCGCTGACGTCACCGTCGATGCCGGCGTCTCCGATCTGAAGTCCGCGCTGCTGGAGGCCAACGACGGCGCGCCGGTCGACGTCGTGCTGGAGATGGTGGGCGGCCCGACCTTCGATGCCAGCCTGGCCGCGCTCGCACCGTTCGGGCGGCTGATCACCTTCGGCATGGCCGGTCGCACCCCGCCGTCACAGATCGACCCGGGCGCGTTGCTCCAGCGCAGCCGAGCGGTGATGGGGTTCTGGCTCGTTCACTGCCTCGGCAAGCCCGGGATGGTCAAGGAGCCGATGGCGGAAATGCTCGCCCTCGTCGGGTCCGGAAAACTGTCTCCGGTCCTCGGTGCGACGTACCCGCTGGCTGATGCCCGCCGGGCACACGAAGACCTGCGTGCCCGTCGCAGCACCGGCAAACTCGTGCTCGACCCGAGGAGCTGAACCCAGCGATGTCGCATCAGATCGACCCGGAGTTCACTGCGCTCCCACTGCACGCCATCGCCGACGCCGCCCTCGAACGGGCCCAGCAACGCGGGGTCGAGCACGCCGACGTGCGAATCGAGCGGATCCGCACCGCGAACCTGGCGCTGCACGACGCTCGGCTGGAGACGAGCCACGACGACGATGAGCGCGGCCTGTCGGTGCGGGTCGTCCACGACGGCACCTGGGGCTTCGCCGGCGGCCTGGTCGTCGATCCCGGCGCCGCCCGGGATCTTGTCGACCGCGCCATCGAGGTCGCGACGGTCTCCAAGCCGGTGACCGGAGAGCGGATCGAGCTGGCGGCCGAACCGAGCCACGGCGAGCAGACCTGGCTGTCGACGTACGACGTTGACCCGTTCACCGTCAGCGAGAGCGACCGGATCGCGTTGCTCGCGGACTGGTCGAGCCGACTGCTTGCCGCGGACGTCGTCCGGCACGTCGACGCCAGCATCAAGCAGGTCCGTGAGACCAAGTTCTATGCCGACCTGGCCGGCACCCGGACGACGCAGCAGCGGGTCCGGATGCAATGCCAGCTGACCGCGCTGTGGGTCGATGAGGACTCCGGCCGGTTCGAGACGATGCGCACGGTGGCGCCGCCGGTCGGGCGGGGCTGGGAGTTCCTCACCGACGGCTACGACTGGGACAGCGAGCTCGCCCAGCTCCCGGATTGGCTGGCCGAGAAAGCGAAATCGCCCTCGGTCGAGCCGGGCAGCTACGACCTGATCGTCGATCCCTCGAACCTGTGGCTGACGATCCACGAGTCGATCGGGCATGCCACCGAGCTCGACCGGGCGCTGGGATACGAGGCCAACTACGCGGGTACGTCGTTCGCGACGCCGGACCAGCTGGGCTCGCTGCGGTATGGCAGCGACCTGATGCACATCACCGGAGACCGCCAGGTCGACAACGGACTGGCCACGGTCGGCTACGACGACGAGGGCGTTGCCGGGCAGACCTGGGACCTGATCCGCGACGGCGTCCTCGTCGGCTACCAGCTCGACCGGCGTACCGCGGCACTAAGTGGGATCGAGCGCTCCAACGGCTGTGCGTACGCCGATTCGCCGCTGCATGTGCCGATCCAGCGAATGGCGAACGTCTCGCTCCAACCGGTGGCCGGGGGGCCGACAACCGAAGCACTGATCGCCGGCGTCGAGGACGGGTTGTACGTCGTCGGCGACAAGTCATGGTCGATCGACATGCAGCGCTACAACTTCCAGTTCACCGGGCAGCGATTCTTCCGGATCAAGAATGGCCAGATCGCCGGCCAGGTCCGCGACGCTGCCTACCAGGCGACCACCACCGACTTCTGGCGCTCGATGTCGGCGGTCGGCGGCCCGCAGACCTATGTGCTCGGCGGCGCCTTCAACTGCGGGAAGGGCCAGCCCGGTCAGGTCGCCGCCGTCAGTCACGGCTGCCCCGCGGCGCTGTTCAACGGGGTCCGCATCCTCAACGCGACGCAGGAGGCAGCGAAGTGAGCGAGCCGTTGCGGCCCCAGGATCTTCTCGAGCGGGCACTGGCCGCTTCGACCACCGACGATTGCGTCGTGATCGCCAACGACAACGCCTCGACCAATCTGCGGTGGGCCAACAACACCCTGACGACCAACGGTGTCACTCACACCGTCGATGTCAGCGTCATCGCGACCGTCAAGGGTTCTGATGGCGTGCGGTCGGCTTCGGTCAGCCGCAACACGGTCGATGCCGAGAGCGTGGTCTCGCTGGTCGCCGAGGCCGAGGCAAGCGCGCGCGCATCGGCGGTCGCCGACGACGCCGCCGACCTGATCACCGGCGACGCGGCTACGGACTGGGAGGAGGCTGCCGCCGATGCCCCGGTCGCCGCGTTCACCGACCTCGCCAACTGGCTCAACGACATCTTCGGCTCCGCCCGCGACGCCGGCCAGGGTCGCTACGGGTACGCCGAGCACTCGATGTCGACGACGTACCTCGCGTCCTCGACCGGGCTGCGCCGCCGTCACGCCCAGCCCTCGGTCCGGGTCGAGCTCACTGGCCGCTCGGCCGACGGCACCCGGTCGGCGTGGAGCGGTCAGGGCGCAAGCGAGATCGCGACTCTCGACCTGCCGGCGATCGAGGCCGCGGTTGCGAAGCGGCTGGCGTGGAGCGAGCGCCGGATCGCCCTCGATGCCGGCCGGTACGAGACGATCCTGCCGCCGTCCGCAGTCGCCGACCTGATGGTCTACGCCTACTGGAGCGCGGGCGCGCTCGACGCCTACGAGGGGCAGTCGGTCTACTCCAAGCCCGGTGGCACGAGGGTCGGTGACCGGCTCAGCGACACCCCGCTGACGCTCCGCTCGGATCCGAGCCTTGCCGGCCAGCAGGCAGCGCCGTTTGTCGTGACCGGAGCCTCGAGCCGGATGTCCTCGACGTTCGACAACGGCGCGCCGGTCGAGCCGACCGAGTGGATCAAGGACGGCTCGCTCAACGCGCTGATCCAGACCCGGCACTCGGCGGCGCTGACCGGACTGCCGTTCACGCCGTTCGGCGACAACCTCGAGCTGTCCGCACCGGGCTCCACCGCTGCTGTCGACGACCTGGTCGCCGCCACCGACAGGGGCCTGCTGCTGACCTGCCTGTGGTACATCCGCGAGGTCGACCCGCAGACCCTGCTGCTGACCGGCCTGACCCGCGACGGCGTGTACCTCGTGGAAGGCGGCGAAGTGGTCGGCGCGGTCAACAACTTCCGGTTCAACGAGAGCCCGGTCGGCCTGCTGCGACGGGTGCGCGACGTCGGCCGGACCGAGGACACGCTGGCCCGCGAGTTCGGCGACTACTTCACCCGCACCCGGATGCCCGCCCTGCGAGTGAGCGAGTTCAACATGAGCTCAGTAAGCAAAGCGTCCTGAGTTCTACGCCAAACTTGCGCCTATCAACCGTTTCGACCACCTCAAACGGTTGATACGAGACGGTTTGGCGATCACTACTCGATGCGGAAGCCGACCTTCATTTGCACCTGGAAGTGCGCCACCTTGCCGTCCTCGAGCTGGCCGCGGATCGTGCTGACTTCGAACCAGTCGAGGTTTCGTACCGTTTGAGATGCTTTCGTGATGCCGTTGCGGATCGCCTGTTGCACGCTGTCGGGGCTGGTGCCCACGACCTCGCTGATCCCGTACGTCTGATCTGCCACCGGAAGTCCCTTCTTCACGCAATTTTGATTGGGTTGTGACCCTCACAGGTATAGACGACGCGGTATCGACCTGCCACGCTAGGCCCAAGCGCCTGAGCGGACACGAGATCTGAGGGGGGATCCGGCGCGCCGGACGCGCTTGACGCGGTGCCGGGCGACTGCCCCCGTGGTCGCTCGGCACCGCCCATCGGTTCCGGGCTTTACAGTTGGGCGCCATGACGCCGCATCGACCGGTCGCGCTGGTGACCGGCGCATCAAGCGGGATCGGGCTCGCCTTGGCGCGCGTCCTCGCCCGCGAAGGCCACGACCTCGTTCTCGTCGCCCGGCGAGAGCCGGAGCTTGCGCGGCTGGCAGCCGAGCTGAAGTCGAGGTACGGCGCGGACGCCACTGTGATCACCGCCGACCTATCGGTGCCCTCCGGACCGGCTAACGTGTTCGACGCGGTTGCTGCCGCCGGACTCGATATCGACGTACTGGTCAACAACGCCGGCTTCGGCGGGCAGGGCCGGTTCACCGACACCGACGCCGGCACCGAGCAACGGATGCTCGCGGTCAATGTCGTCGCGCTCACCGAGATGACCAAGCTGTTCCTGCCGGCGATGACCAGGCGGGCGACCGGGCAAGTGCTGAACGTCGCGTCGACTGCGGCGTTCCAACCCGGCCCGTTCATGGCCGTCTACTACGCCAGCAAGGCGTACGTCTTGTCGTTCACCGAGGCGCTCGCCGAGGAGCTCGCCGGCACCGGCGTGACCGCGACCGCGCTGTGCCCCGGCGTCGTCCCCAGCGGCTTTCAGGACGCGGCCAACCTGCGCGACGACGCGCCGATGCTCAAGTCGCCGGGTGCCAAGTCAACCGAGTTCGTCGCCGAAGCGGCCTACGACGGGATGACCCGCGGTCGGCGGATCGTGATCCCCGGCATGCTGAACAAGATCGGGGTGCAGTCGCTGCGGGTCTCGCCGCGCCGCGCCGTTGTCGGTCTCGTCCGCCGGCTGCATCCGCCCGACTAAGAGCTCCCTCAGCGCCGGACGACGTCTCCGATGATCACGACCGCCGGAGGCACGATCCGATGGGCCTCGGCAAGCTCGGCGAGTTCGGCGAGCGTTGCCGTGAAGACCCGCTGCTGCGGCAGCGAGGCGTTCTCGACTATCACCGCTGGTGTGCTCCCTGACCGGCCACCGTCGGTCAACGCCGCCGCGATCTGCGCCAGGTTGGCCACCGCCATCAGCAGGACCAGGGTCGCATCGGTCGCCGCCAGCAACGACCAGTCGACCGATGACCGCGAGTCACCTGGCGGCGCGTGACCGCTGACGACGGCGAAATGCTGCGTGATTCCGCGTTCGGTGAGCGGCACTCCAGCGAGTGTCGCCGCCGCGACCGCGCTGGTCAGTCCGGGCACTACCTCTACCGTGACGCCGGCAGCGTCACACGCGTCGACCTCCTCGCTGCCGCGGCCGAGCACGAACGGGTCGCCGCCTTTCAGCCGTACGACGATCTCACCGCGACGCGCGCGCTCAACGATCAGCTGGTTGATGGTCTCCTGATCGGTCGCATGACCGCCGGGAGTCTTGCCGACGTCGACGACCTCTACTTCGGCCGGCAGCAGATCGAGCAGCCCGGTCGGCCCGAGCCGGTCGGTGACGACGACATCAGCGTCGAGCAGGGCGCGATAGCCGCGCAGTGTCAGCAGGTCGGGGTCGCCCGGCCCGCCACCGACGAGGATCACCCGACCCGCGGACCCGCGGCCACGCCGGGCGGTAAGGTCGCCAGCTCGCAACAATGCCTCGACGGCGTTACGCAGCGCGACCGCGCGCGTCGGATCACCGCCCGCCGAGACCGCGACCGTGACGTCGTCGACCTGAGAGCTCGCGGGCCGCCACGCCCGCGAACGCTCGGCGTCATCGGCGCGCACGCACCAGATCCCGCGTGATTCGGCGGCGACCGCAACGGTCGAGTTCACGATGGCGTCGTCGGTGCACGCCAGCGCCAGCCAGGCACCGTCAAGATCGGCCGGAGCAAACTCCCGGTGCTCGATCACGACGTCGAGCTCGGTCAGCCCCGGCTCGAGCGCCGGCGCGACGACGCTCACCTCGGCCCCAGCTGCCAACAGGTCCGCTGCACGGCGAAGCGCCACCCGGCCGCCGCCGACAACGACGACGCGGCGGTCGCTCAGATCGAGAAACAGCGGGTACCGCACCCACCCATGGTGTCAGTGAGCCGCCTCGCGGGTCACGTCAAGGAGCTGGCGCTGCCGAACAACCGGTCGCCGGCATCGCCGAGGCCCGGCACGATGTAGCAGCGTTCGTCGAGCTTCTCGTCGAGCGCGGCGACGACGAGCGACACCCGGTCGTCGGGAAAAGCCGCCCGCACCCGGGCGATTCCTTCCGGCGCGGCGAGCAGGCAGACGCAGGTCACCGCCTCGGCGCCGCGAGCCAGCAGCGCCTCGACGACCGCGACCAGGGTGCCGCCGGTGGCGAGCATCGGGTCGAGGACGAACACCGACCGGCCGGCGGCGCTCTCAGGCAGCCGTTCGGCGTACCAGGAAGGCTCTGCCGTCCGCTCATCGCGGATCAGTCCGGCGAAGCCGACCTCGGCATCGGGCAGCAGCCGGGTCAGCCCGTCGAGCATGCCGACGCCGGCCCGCAGGACCGGCACGACCAGTGGCGGCGGTGAGGTGAGGCGGACACCGGTCGTGCTCGCCACCGGTGTCTCGATCTCGATCGACTCGACCGACACGCTGCGGGTCGCCTCGTAGGCGAGCAAGGTGACGAGGTCGTCGACCAGCCGCCGGAAGCTCGGGGTGTCGGTCCCGACGTCACGAAGCGCGGTCAGCTTGGCCGCGACCACCGGATGGTCGACGACGGTCACCCGCACCTGCTCACCCCTCCTCGCCGATGTCCTCGTTCCACAACTCTGGGCTGGCCGCAATGAACTCCCGCATCAGTGTCTTGCACCTCTCATCATCGGCGACAACCACCTCCACGCCGCGGCTTCGCAGCAGGTCCTCGCCGCCCATGAAAGTGACGTTCTCACCGACGACGACCCGGGGTATGCCATAGAGCAGCATCGCGCCGGTGCACATGTCGCACGGCGACAACGTGGTGTACATGGTCGCGCGCCGGTAGACGCTCGCCGGCTGACGACCGGCGTTCTCCAGCGCGTTGGTCTCGCCGTGATGGATCGCACTGCCGTGCTGAACCCGGCGGTTGTGGCCACCGGCGAGCAGCTCGCCGTCCGACACGACCGCCGCGCCGATCGGGATGCCGCCTTCTTGAAGACCGACCCGGGCTTCCTCGATTGCGACATCGAGCCAGCGACGGTCCTCCTCCGACAGTGCCACCCGCTAGTCGGGCAACGACACGGACTTCGGCTTCGTGCCTGCCAGCCCGGCGAAGTAGAGAACGGCGTAGACGATCGCCGAAACCGCGAACCCGATCTCGAACGTGAGGTCGCCGACGGCCGGGTGATGGGTCGGAATCGTCGCGATGAACTTCGGATACTGATTCGCGAACAACGGAATCGAGACCGCCATCCCGACCAGCATCGCGATCGGGCCGGCCCAGTTGACATGCCTGTGCTCGAACAACAGATCGGCGTGGTTGCCGCGACGCAACAGCTGATCGGTGAAGAACACGGCGAGCCAAGGCCCGATCCAGTAGGCGATGATCAGCAGGAAGTTCTCGTACTTGCTGATGTCGTTGATCCCGATCGCAGCCACGATGAAGCCGGCCAGACCGAAGACCACCGCTGCCAGCGCCCGCCGCAGCGAGAGCCGCATCCTGATGCCCAAGGTGACGAACGACATCGAGCCCGAGTAGATGTTGAGGACGTTCGCGGCGACCGCGCCGACCGCGATCGAGAGCAGCACCAGGTCGCGGACCACTGTCGGGTACGGGTGAACGAACGCGCTCGGCCCATCGAGCCCACCGGCGCCGGACACTGTCGCGGAAGCCGCACCCATGATCTCGAGCACGATGCACGACAGCGCCACGCCGAACCCGCTCCACCACGCGGTCAGCCGCTTCGGGGTGTCCGGCGACATGTAGCGGGTGTAGTCAGCGGCGTAGGGATTCCAACCGGCGGCGTAGCCGAACGTCGCACCGAGGGTCAGCGTGAAGCCGCCGATCCCCCCTTGGGTGAAGGGCACCTGCGGGACGTGACCGTAGTGCGCCTTGCTGAACGTCCAGATCGCCCCGAGCGCAAACGCGATCACCAGCAACGGGAACACGAACTTCTCGAACAGATGGACCATGTTGTGCCCGTACAGCGCGATCACGATCTGTGCCACCACGATGATCACCAGCGACGCGTACTTGTTCAGGTGCAGCAACGTGTCCAACGCCAGCGCGCCCGAAACACTGTTGACCGCGAACCAGCCGACACCAGCGGTGATGGTGTTCAAGCCGGCCGGAAGCGCGTTGCCCCAGTAGCCGAATGAGATCCGCGACAGGATCATCTGCGGTACGCCGTACTGCGGGCCGCGGGCCGACAGCGTCCCCATCGTCACCGAGCCGAGAACGGTCCCCAACACGATCGCGGCGATCGACTGGCTGAGGGTCTCGCCGAACCCGGCGACCGCCAGCACACCGACGAAGACCGTCGCGAACTCGAAGTTCGGCGACATCCAGGTCCAGAACAGCCCGGTCGGTCGGCCATGGCGTTCCTTGAGCGGGATGAACTCCGCGCCACCCGGCTCGACAACGGCAATCTTGTCGCCGTACTCACCCTCCCGGATTTCCGTTGTCGCTGCGATCGCCGCAGAATCGTCCTGCACCGTGGTCATGAAATGTTCATCCCCTCCATCGTGGTGCCCCGGATAGTAGGGGGTAAGGCGCCAGTTATATGGCCGGACTCGACAAGATTTCTGAGATCGTGACGGCTGTGACGTGAAGTGACGGGTGATGCACGCCACAGCATCGACCCAGACAGTTTTCAGGTCCGACTCAGGTCGCCGCGCGAATGTACTGACATGACAGCCACGACAAGGCCGCTCCGCCGGACCAAGCCGGTTGAACCCCGCCGCGAGTCACTGCTCGCCGACTTCACGCTCGTCCCGATCGGACCCGAGGAACGGCGGCGGGCCGCGCTCGCGGTGTGCCACCGCTCGGCCACCGCGGAAGAGGCGCGCGAGCTGCTCGACGCGCTGGGCCTGCTCGACGACGCGATGGTCCGGGGCGCCGCATAACTCCACTCGAGCGCGCTACGGTCTGAGCCATCGCGACACCGGAGGGGACGATGACGCAGCCCGACCCGACCAAGCGCGCCGACCTGGTTCTCGAAGGCGGCGGCGTCAAAGGCATCGGATTGGTGGGCGCGGTCATCACGTTGTCCGAGGCCGGCTGGAGCTTCCCGCGGGTGGCCGGAACCTCTGCCGGAGCGATCTGTGCCGCACTGGTCGCGGCGCTGCAGGAAGCCGGCAAGCCGATGTCCGATCTCAACTCGATCATGGCAACCATCGACTACGGCGAGTTCATGCAAGGCGACTGGGCCGAGCGTCATCTCGGCAAGGCCGGCCAGCTCGGCCATCTCGCCATCCACGGCGGCATGTACTCCGGCGACTACCTCGTCGAGTGGCTGGGCCAGGCGCTGGAAACAATCGGCATCACGACCTTCGGCCAGCTGCGGATGGCGGACCCCGACAGCTCGCTACCCCCGGCTGACCGCTACCGCCTGGTCGTCCACACCGCCGACATCACCCGCAACAAGCTGGTGCGGCTGCCTTGGGACTACCCGGAGTACGGCGTCACGGTCGACGACACGCGGATCGTCGATGCGGTTCGGGCCTCGATGTCCATCCCGTTCTTCTTCATGCCGGTTCGGTTCAATGCACCGGCGCACGACGACGGCGTGGACAATTTCGCCGCCGGCGAGGTGACCTGGGTCGACGGCGGTCTGCTGTCCAACTTCCCGATCGAGGTCTTCGACCGGAGCGACGGCGCGCCCAGCCGGTGGCCGACGATCGGCGTGAAGCTATCCGCGGCCTCGCCGACTCCGATCGTCGAGCACAACCCGGACGACGCACTTGGCGAGGCGGTCGGCTGCGTGCGAACCGCACTGGACAACGCCAATCGGTTCTACGTGGCGCCGGACAAGGCGCAGCGCACGATATTCGTCGACACCTTCAATCTGTCCGCGACCGACTTCCACCTGACGCCGGCTGATCAGCAGCGGCTGTTTGCCAGCGGCGCAGCCGCTGCAAATGTGTACCTTGGCCGGGCTTAAGAACGGCCGAGGATTGACGAATGCGTTGATAAGGTCGTAGTGACCGACAGGTGACCGCTTCGCCCCAGACCTAGGCAGCCGCACGTACTGCAAGGACGGAGACACGTGCCCGTTCGCACATGGTCTCCGCTTGAGATCCCGAGCGACGTCAGCGACACCGAAAAGTACTGGTATTTCGGCACCCAACGACGCTGGTTCATCGTCGTACGGTTCGTTGCCTTCGTAGGTCTCGTGATCAGCCTGAGCCGCCTGGGGCTGGGCAATCCGCATATCAGCGTGATGCTCATCGTGGTTTTGATGATGATCGGGGTCTCGCTCACCGGGCTGTACTCCTCGACCAGACCCCGCGCCCTGAGCCAGAGCGACCACGAAGAACGTGTCCTGACCTGGGCTCCGAGCCGCTACCCGTCGGTGGACATCTTCCTGCCGACCGCCGGCGAGCCGATCGAGGTGCTGGAGAACACCTATCGGCATGTGGCCGCCCTGGACTATCCCGGCAAGATCACCGTTTACGCGCTCGATGATGCCGGCCGCGGGCAGGTCGCCGATCTCGCTGACAGGTTCGGGTTCCGCTATCTGTGTCGGCCCGATCGCGGTCACCTGAAAAAAGCCGGCAACCTCGCGTTCGGCTATCGCTGTTCGGACAGCGAGGTGATCTCGGTCCTCGACGCCGACTTCGCCGTGCGCCCCGACTTCCTGCTCGAGCTGATGCCTTATCTGGATGACCCTGCAGTCGGCATCGCGCAGTCGCCGCAGTTCTTCGACACGCACGACAACGACGAATGGGTGCAGCGCGCCGCGGGCGCCGACCAGGAACTGTTCTACCGCTGGGTTCAACCCTCCCGGGACGCGCTCGGCGCGCCGATCTGCGTAGGGACGTGTGCGCTCTATCGCCGCGAGGCGCTAGTGCGGGCCGGCGGGTTCGTGCAGATCGCCCACTCCGAAGATGTCCACACCGGCGTTGCCGTCATGCACGCCGGCTACACCGTCCGTTACGTGCCGATCATCCTGTCGAAGGGGCTCTGTCCCGAAGGACTGGCCGCGTTCGTGTCACAGCAGTACCGCTGGTGCGCCGGATCGCTCAGCCTCATGGTCAGCCCGCACTTTCGCACCATGGACCTGTCCTGGCGGCAGCGGTTGTGCTTCTGGAGCGGTTTCGGCTACTACCTGTCAACGGCAATCACGGCCTTCACCGCGTTCATTCCACCGATCTACCTGCTCTGGCAGAACCCGAGTGCGATCCACGTCCGCAACTACCTGCTGCTGCTTCCGCTCTTCGCGTCCTACCAGCTGATCGTCTTGATGTATCGAGGCCGCTGGGACTTCGGCGTGCTTCGGATCCAGATGGCACAGTCGTTCGCACACGCCGCGGCGATCTGGGACACCTGGCGCGGCTACACCGAGGAATGGGTCGCGACCGGCGCCGCCCAGCGCGGTCCACTCGGTGACCGGGTGGCGCGGATGATGGCTGGCTGGCTGGCGCTGGTTCAGGTCGCGCTGTGGACCGGCATCGCATGGGACCTGTCCCGGCACATCGTGTCGATCCGCCAGCTCTACCCGCTCATGGCGTTCGCGGCGTTCGCCGTCTATCTCCAGGTCCCGCTCATCCTCGCGACGCTGCGGCGCAGGCCGGCATGAGCGTCGACGTGCCCCCGACCCTGACGCTGCCGCGCACGCGTACCCGGCGGCCGCTCGCGCCGCGCTTCCTGCCGGCTCCTACCGGCGCGCCAAGCCGGCTGGACCAGTTGCTCACCCGGGCGTTGACCAGCCAGGCGATATGGCTGTCACCGGTGCTTGTCCTGCAGGCCGCGATGTGTCTGCGGCTGCGTGACCGACTGACCGGCAGCGAGTCGCTCTACCTCAGGACCGGTCATCAGCTGATCGCGCACCTCCTGCACGGGACCCCGATCGACGCCGGTCGCGTCTCGGGCGTCACGACGTGGTACGCCGTACCTCCTGCCGCTCTCCAAACGCTCGGCGGAACCTGGCTGGTGCACGCCGTAGGCACGATGCTGATTCTGCTCGCCACCGTGTTTCTCTACCTGGCGAGCCGTCGGCTGTTCGGCCACGGCGCGGCACTGATCGCCGCCGCTGTCTTCGCTTCAAGCCCGGCCACCGTGGTCGCCGCCCGCGCCATCAACTTTGATGCGCCCTGCCTGTTGATCCTGGCTGTCGCGTTGTACCTGGCGACCCGTGCCACCCAGCACGTGGTCTACCCGGTGTTGATCGGTGGCCTGGTCGCCGTCGCGGCTCCCGAAAGCTACTTCGCACTCGTCGCCGTGCCCGGGCTGATGACCGTCATCTGGGTCGCCGGCTCTCCGCGGGCAAGACGGCGCCGGACCCAGGTCATCGTCGCGCTCGCCGGGTTGGCTGCCGTGCTGACCAGCCTGGTCGCCGCAGCCACCGTGAGCAACCAGCATTGGCAGGGCCCGTCGTCGAACTCGGTGGGCGACTCGTTGTCGGCCAACTCCCACCTTGCGATGCTCCACGCTTGCTGGACCACCATCGGCCCGCTCGCCGTGGCCGGTGCCATCGCCATCGTCTTGCTGCCCCGCCGCCGGCTGTTCGCGAGTGCGGTGCTGGTCACGGCGTTGACGCCACTGGTAATTCAAGCCGGTCTCGGCGAGTCAACCAGCCTGCACCGAAACACCGCGTACTGTGCGCTGTTCCTCGGCCCGCTGATCGGAGTTGCGGGCATGTCGTTGGTGCGTCGGGGTCGATGGCTGGTCGGCCGAGTGCCGGTCGCACTCGCCGCGATTGTCCTTGTGCTCAGCTCCGGCTTCGGTGCCTCCTCCGCGGCGGTCGACAGCTGGCCGGTGTCCGCGACGTTCGGCGCGCTGGTGCATCAGTACGTCGGACCGACCAGTAGCCGATTCCTGCTCGATGACAGCACCGTGCCGGCGAGCGAGTTGTCCCGGGTGACCGTGCATCATCCCTGGATCGATGCCGGGGCGCCGCGTTTCCTCACCGCGAGGGGCTCGGACCAACTCGTGAACGACGTGCGGGATGGCGCTTATTCGCTTGTGCTATATAGCAATCAGGGTCCGTCACCGGGCTCGAGTCGAGCGGTTCTGGCGGCATTACGCGATCGTTATACTCTGATCGCGACCGTGCCAGCAAGCGCCGGAAACGCGCACACCAACCTGAGCCTTTGGATTGGGGAGCTACCTCGATGAACCGCCGTCGCGCCCTCCGACACACCATGATCGCAGCCGGAGCGCTGCTGGCGGTCGCCGCCTGCTCCGCGAGCGGCACGGCGGAGCTCAAGGTCCATCCCCTCGCGCATTCGGCGAAGGCCGTCACCGTCAACAAGAACTCGATCTGCACGACCACCAAGAAGTGCTATGGAGTGTTCCTGCAGGGCTCACCTGACAAGATCGCGCCGATCACCGACAAGACCAACCCCAAGAGCATCGTCAGCGAAACCGGCAAACAACCGAATCTGGTGCTGTTCTACCAGTCATGGGGACCCTCGGCACCGACTGGCAAGACGAACTTCGACATGACGGGTGCGCAGAACGCTTGCGCCGCCGGCATGCTCCCGATGATGACGTGGGAGTCGTGGGACAGCAGCGACACCAACTCCACTCAGGGCGTCGCCTACGACCAGCCGAAGTACTCCCTTCAGACCATCATCAACGGCACGTACGACACCTACATCAGGGCGACTGCGGACGCGATCAAGAAGCTGAACTGCCCGATCGCGATCCGACTCGACCAGGAGCAGAACGGCTACTGGTATCCCTGGGGTCTCACGAACACCGGGATGACCGGCACTGCCCAGCCGACACCCATCCGCTTCATCCAGATGTGGCGCCATGTCTGGAGAATCTTCAACAACCAGGGCGCAACGAACGTGCTGTGGACCTGGAGCCCCAACCACCAAGGCGTCCAGAAGAAGGGATCTCCGAACGTTCTGTCGCTGAGCTACCCGGGCAACAAGTACGTGGACTGGGTCGCCCTGGACGGGTACTACAACTCTGCGGTGGCGACGTTCAAACGGGTATTCGACTCCACAATCACGCAGCTCGTGCCGTATGCCCGAGCCAAGCCGCTGCTGGTCGGTGAGACCGGTGTCGGTGGCGGCGGGATGACGGCGGCGGAGAAGGTCAGCGAGATCAAAGACCTGCTGACGAACGTCGCGTGGCGGAAGCACTTTGTCGGAATGATCTATTTCGACCAGCAGCTCGGCACTCCTGCCAGCTCCCAGAAGCTATTCGCTGACTGGAAGTTCGACGAGACACCGCAGAGCCTCCAGGCGTTCAAGGCCGAGATCAACCGGCCGATCTTCGACGCCGGCGTTCCTGGCAGCTTCTCGAAGAATTGAGTGAGCGAGCGGCAGCGCCGCTTGCGGATATATCGCGCGAGTCGCCAGCCGCCCGGCGGGCTGTCCCCTGGCCTCGGCTAGCGCTGATCGGCATCTGTCTCGTCCAGATCGGCTTGGCGCTACGCCCGGGCAGCAACAGCACGCCGTTCGACGACGAAGCGCTCTATATGTTCATGGGCCATCGGATGATCGCCCACCTGCTTCACGGCAGCGTGCTGTTCGAGCATCCCGGCACCTTCTTCTCCGGCGCCCCGGGCCTCTACCCGGTCTTGGCCGCGCTCGGCGATGACGTCGACGGCGTGCGCGGCGCTCGACTCGTCAGCCTGGTGTTCGCGGTCGGTGCCACCGTCTGCGTCAACGGCCTCGGCCGCGCGCTCTACGGCCGCCGCGCCGGAGTGCTGGGAGCCGCCTCGTTCGCGCTCTGCGGATCCGTGTTGTTCCTCTCCTACTATGCGACGTTCGACTCAACCTTGATGTTCCTGGTCGCTGCCGCCGCCTGGCTGACGGCATACAGCGTCAAACACGACGACTTCCGCTGGTCCGGCATCGTCGCGCTCGTCCTGGTCCTCGCGTTCTACGTGAAGTACGCCGGAGCCGCCTATGCCCCCATCATTGCCGCGCTTGCGATAGCGGTGGCGATCGACGCCGGGCGTAACCGCGCGCTGGTGGTCCGTCGTACCGTCCTCATGCTGTTGCTAGGGCTCGCGGTCGGCTACTTCGTGTTCCTGCTGTGGGGTCAGAGTCTCGGGCCTGGGATCACCTCGACGACCGCGTCACGAGTCGCTGAGGAGCCAGCCACCACGTCAAAGCTCATTCACGTCGTGATCCTCTGGGTCGGGCCCTGGCTGCTCCTCGCCGCCGTCGGTGCGGCAATCGCCTGGCGCCGATGGGCTCCTTCCGTTGTGCTTCTGATTGGCGCAATCATCGGCCCGCTGGAGCAGATCCGGATCGGCGAGCAGCTCTCGCTTAACAAGCACGTCGCGTTCGGCATGGTGTTTGCGGCACCGCTCATTGGCCTGTTGATGAGCGAGCTGCTGGACCGGATTCGCTACCTCACCGTGCCCGTCGTCATCGCCGGCTTCGGGTGTCTTGGCGCGATCGGCCTGCACTACTCACATCAGTTCATGACCACCTGGGTGCCTGACACTGCGGTCCTCCCACCGTTGCGAGCGGCGGTCGATGCGGCGCCTGGCCGACCGATTCTCGGGGAGCTCCCCGAACCCGAGCGGTGGGCGCTGCGCAGCGACACTCAGCCCCGCCAGTGGTCGGACACCTTCGCGGCCCCGTACCTCCGCTATGACGGCCGGACCGGCGTCGGGGCCGTGGATGCCCGGATTGACCAACAGTATTACGGCGTGATCTTCCTCATCAAGCAGCGTTTTGACCCGGCCAACGACCGGTCGCCGACACCGGCCGGCGACGGGATCTACCGCTATCTCAGCACCGGGCGGACGCCCTACAAGCTGGACACCACGGTCAGCCGGGTGAATCCGCAGGGGGTCTTGGTCGGCAGGTGGTACATCTTCGTCCCGCGTGGCGAAACCGTACCCACGCTGGCAACTCCGGGGTCTTCCTGACGGGGGCAGCCGAGGCTTCCCGGTCCGCTACCATTTAAGGACAATTGCGGCCGCACGCCCCAGTCGATCCTGGCGACAGGGCGCGCGGTTAAGCCCGATCGAGGTCGTTTTCGTGCCGCTCCAACGCGGCCACCGAGGTAAGTCATCTCAAGGAGTCGCTGTGAACGCTCGTCACCTGTTCCATCGCGGTGTGACCGCTGCCGTCGCAGTCGGAGTGACATTCGCGATGGCCGCGTGTGCGGGCGGCACGACTGCGCATCTCTCGATCCGGCCGGCAGCGCGGTCGGTGGGCGCCATCACGATCGACAAGAAGACGTTCTGCACGACCAAGAAGAAGTGCTACGGGATCTTTGTGCAAGGTGCACCGGACAACCTCGCCCCGATCATCGACAAGTCCAACCCGAACAGCGTGGTCCGCGAAACCGGCAAGCAACCGAACCTGGTGATGTTCTACCAGGCGTGGGGTCCGACCGCACCGAGCGGCAAGACCAACTTCGACACCACGGGTGCGCGCAACGCCTGCGCCAAGGGTCTGGTGCCGATGCTCACCTGGCAGTCCTGGGACTCCAGCGACACCAACAGCGCCGAGGGGGTCGCCTACGACCAGCCGAAGTATTCGCTACAGACGATCATCAATGGCAGGTACGACGCCTACATCCGACAGACCGCCCTGGCCATCAAGCGGCTCGGCTGCCCGGTCGCGATCCGGCTCGACCAGGAGCAGAACGGCTACTGGTATCCCTGGGGCGTCACCAACACCGGGATGACCGGCGCGGCGCGGCCCACGCCGGCGCGCTACATCAAGATGTGGCGGCACGTGTGGCGGATCTTCCACAACCAGCACGTGAAGAACGTGATCTGGACCTGGAGCCCGAACCATCAAGCCGTCCCGCCCAAGAGCTCGCCCGACGTGCTTCGCAAGAGCTATCCCGGCGCCAAGTATGTGGACTGGATCGCGCTCGACGGCTACCTGAACCATCCGAAGGAGAACTTCAAAGAGCTCTTCGACCCGGTCATCACCCAGTTGCGTCCGTACGCCGTCCACAAGCCGCTCTTGCTCGGCGAGACTGCGGTCGGAGGCGGTGGCATGTCCGGCAAGGAAAAGGCGCACGAACTCACGAACCTGCTCAACGCCGTCGCCACGCGAAAGGCGTTCGTCGGAATGATCTATTTCGACCAGCAGCTCGGCAGCCACTCCTCGTCACAGAAGCTGTTCGCTGACTGGAAGTTCGACGAGACCGCGCAGAGCCTCAAGGCGTTCAAGACCGGCATCGACAAACACATCTGGGCCGCCGGAGTTCCGGGCAGTCTCACCAAGAAGTAAGCCGGCCGCGCCGCGTCTGTCCGGCCCGGTTGCTAGTCGGTCAGGTCCGGCGTGTCGACGCCCACCACGCCTGGCTGCTTGTTGAGGCACTCGGTGAGCTCGGCCAGCTCCTTGTCGTTGGCGTGATCGATCCGGAACCTGACGTCGCCGACGTTGTCTGAAACCAAGTTGCTCTTCACGATTGGCTCTGGGATCGCCTGCGGACTGACGTGGCCGCACGCCTTGAGCGCCGCCGCATGGTCGGAGATCGGCGCGTTCGGGTTGAAGTACACCACCAGCTCGACCTTGGTCAGGGCCGAGGCATTGCAGCCTGCCAGGCCGACCAACAAGCCAGCGGCGCAGACGCCCACAACCAGCCGTCGCATGATCCGAGGCTACTGGTCGGCTAGGTCGGGTCTGGCGACGCCCGCTCCAGGACGACGTAGGGCAACCGCCGAAAGATCAGCCGGTAAGTCTCCCCCGGATGCAACGACTCCGCATACTTCACGGGCTTGGTCACTGGGATGGGATAGCCGGCGTACACGTCGATCACCATGTAGTCGGCGCCGGACCGGCCCGAATCCCCTCGCCAGTAGACGGTGTGGTGCGCCACAAGCTGCGCCACCAGGCCGTCGTTGACCTCCACGCTGCTGCCGTTCGGGACCACTGCGAGGGCCGCCAGCCCGGCACGTGGTGCGGCGCGATAGGTCGAACCGCGGAACAGCGTATGCAGCGGAAACTGGGTGAAACACACGATGGCAGCAACGACAGCGACGACCGGCGCGTACCGCTCCGATGCTCGCAGCCAGGACTTCGATGAGCGTCCCAGCCGGATCGCCCCGTCAATCAACGCAACAAAGATGATCGGCATCAGGATTGCGTTGTAGTGGTGATGGCGAGGCTCCCAGTAAAACGGGTTGCCGGACTCGAAGCGCCACAGCAGCGTCGGCACGCAGATCAGCACCAGTGGTGAGCGGAGGGAGATGATTCCCGATGCCGCCACCAACAACAGCAACGTATACAGCTTCGGCGCCGGCCAGAGGAGATTCCTGACCGAGTCTGTGATCGAGGACTGGCCGCCGGAGATCCCAGCGCCAAGGTAGGCGTAGGAGTGGGCCGGGTTGAACGCCGGAATGATGACCGCCATCGTGATGGCGGTCGCAGCGACGCCGCCGACAACAAGCGACCATCCCAGCGGCCGCTGCCGGTGGAGGACCAGATACAGCCCGATCGCCGCCAGCGTGAGACCGAGATCTTCCTTGACCAGCACCAACGGGATCGCCCATGCCGCGGCTCGGACCCAGCGCTCGTCGACGAGCGCCTCGAGAGCAAACGCGAGCAGTGGTACGGCGAACGCGATCTCATGGAAGTCCGCGGCCACGGCAGTCTGAATGCCCCAGGCCACGCTGTAGGCGACGCCGAGTGCCAGACCGGCCTGCCAGCCCAGCCGCCGCCATGCCAGGCGGGTGATCGGCACGACCGCGACCGCGAAAAGCGCGGCCTGACTGACCTCAAGAGTCAGTGGCGTCGGGAAAACGCGATAGATCGGCGCCAGCAGAGCAACGATCGGGCTGAAGTGATCACCGAGGATGTTGAATCCCGGACCTTTCAGATTGGCAATCGGAGCCCGTAGATGAGCGTAGTTTGCGACGACCTGGGTGAAGATCGACAGATCCCACGAAGGATTGACCAGCCGCTCGTACTGGCGTATCGAATAGGTCGCGTAGGCAGCAAACGACGCGGCGGCGATGATCCACGGTGCGTATCGAGAGGGCGGGATCCGCCGGGGGGCGTCGAGCTCCGCCGCAGCGCTGGCGGCCGCGACCTGCAGTGACATGCCGGCCCTTTCGCGTCGGGGCCAGAGTAGCGGCCGATCCGCTGCACTCCGCGCGGTTGGTTCGAGACACTCGGTCCACTCGGGCTCGGCCCGTGGGGGCCACTAGGGTCAGCGACGTGACGACGTCTACCCACGAGCCGATCGAGAGCTATGCGCTGCTCGGCGACATGCAGACCGCCGCGTTGGTCAACCGCCGCGGCGCCATCGACTGGCTGGCGTTTCCCCGCTTCGACTCCGGTGCGTGCTTCGCGGCGCTGCTCGGCGACGAGTCGAACGGCACCTGGCAGCTCTCGCCCGCGGGCGCCCCGGAGTGCACCCGGCGTCGCTATCGCGGCGACACGCTGATCCTCGAGACCGAGTGGGAGACCAGTTCCGGTGCAGTCCGGATCATCGACTTCATGCCGCCACGCGGCGAGGCACCCGACGTGGTCCGGATCGTCGAGGGCATCTCCGGACGAGTCGAGATGCAGACGTTGCTGCGGGTGCGGTTCGACTACGGCTCGATCGTGCCGTGGGTACGCCGGGTCGACAACGTGCTGCGGATGACCGCCGGTCCCGACTCGCTCTGCCTGCATACCCCGATCCGGCTGCACGCAAAGGATCTGGCGCATCATGCCGAGTTCACGGTGTCGGCCGGCGACCGGATCCCGTTCGTCCTGACCTGGCAGGCGTCACACCTCAAAACACCCAAGCCGGTCGACGCCGAGCAGGCACTGCGCGACACCGAGACCATGTGGCTCGAGTGGGTGGCCCACTGCCACTATGACGGCGAGTGGCGAGATGCCGTCATCCGGTCACTCGCCACGCTGAAGGCCCTGACCTACGCACCTACCGGCGGCATCGTTGCCGCTGCGACGACCTCGCTACCCGAGGCGATCGGCGGAGAGCGCAACTGGGATTACCGATACTGCTGGCTGCGGGACGCCACGATGACCTTGCAGGCGCTGCTGTATGCCGGCTGCACCGACGAGGCCAAGGCGTGGCGCGAGTGGCTGCTGCGTGCGGTCGCCGGTGATCCGAAGGACATGCAGATCATGTATGGCATCTCCGGCGAGCGACGGCTCACCGAGTTCACGTTGCCCTGGCTGTCTGGCTACGAAGGCTCGACTCCGGTCAGGGTCGGCAACGAGGCGTCCGGACAGTTCCAGCTCGACGTGTACGGCGAGCTGCTCGATGCGCTTCATCTCGACCGCGCGTCAGGGCTCAATGTTCATGACAACGCCTGGGCGCTCCAGCGCGCGGTGCTCGACCAGCTCGAGGGACAGTGGCGGGTGCCGGACCAGTCGCTGTGGGAGATGCGCGGCGACCCACGCCACTTCGTGCACTCCAAGGTGATGGCCTGGGTCGGGTTCGACCGCGCGGTGCTCGCCGTCGAGCAGTTCGGCCTGAAGGGCCCGGTCGAGCAGTGGCGGGCGTCCCGCGACGCGATCCATGAGGAGGTGTCCCGCGAGGGGTACGACGCGGACCGCGGGACGTTCACTCAGTCCTACGGATCGAGGACGCTCGACGCCTCGACGTTGCTGATCCCGCAGGTCGGCTTCCTGCCCCCGACCGACCCCCGCGTCGTCGGCACCGTCGACACGATCGCGCGAGAGCTTACCCACGAGGGCTTCGTGCTGCGCTACGACACGACTGCGGCCGGCGACGGTCTGCGCGGCACCGAAGGCGCATTCCTCGCGTGCACTCTCTGGCTGGCCGACGACCTGCACCTGATCGGCCGGGAACGCGAGGCGCGTGAGGTCTTCGAACGGGTGCTCGACCTGCGCAACGACGTCGGCCTGCTGTCCGAGGAATGGGACCCGCACGCCAAGCGCCAGCTCGGCAACACCCCCCAGGCGTTCAGTCATGTGCCGCTGGTCAACACCGCCCGGGCACTGTCGACGACCGGGGCGAAAGTCGGCCGGGTCCCCCGGCGCGAGCCGCATCATCACCAGCGTTATGCGAGTCGGTAGGCTGCTCACGTGACCACCGAGACCAAGTTCGTGTTCGTGCTCGCTGGTTTCAGCGTGCTTCTTCTCGTCGTCGGCACCCTCGTTGCCAAGGTCCTTTCGACCGCTCCGCCCCGGGTCATCCGGACCGTCTGGCCGATCGCGGCAGTGGTGACCGGCGCGTGCTTCGCCACCCTGGTCTACATCGCCCGCGTCCACGTCAAGGGGTGACGGCCACCCGTTTCGCGCTGGCGCGATCGGCGGGCAGTCTGGCCGCTGGCTTGTCGCGGCGTACCGGCCGGGGCGACGGCACTACGATCGGCGGGCGACTCACCCTGCTGCTCGATCCGACCGCGCTCGCTCACGCCGCCTCCGACCGCGACCTTGCGCTGGTCAGCGGCACCAACGGCAAGACGACGACCCGCACCCTGCTGGTCGCCGCGCTCTCGACCCTCGGCCCAGTCGTCAGCAACAGCGGCGGCGCCAACCTGCCGACCGGCCTGACCGCGGCGCTGGCCAGTGACCGCGTCTCGCACAACGGCGTGCTCGAGGTTGATGAACCGTTCCTGCCGCTCGTCGCGGCCGCGGTCCGTCCTCGGGCGGCGGTGCTGCTCAACCTCAGCCGCGATCAGCTGGACCGATACGCCGAGGTCGCCCGGCTGGCGGGCATCTGGCGTGACGCCCTGGCCCGACCGAACTCCCCCAGCATCATCGCCAACTGCGACGATCCGCTCGTGGTCTGGGCCGCGATGGTCGCGCCCGAGGTCATCTGGGTCTCGGCCGGCCAGCACTGGGTAGCGGACACGGCAGTCTGCCCGGCCTGCGGTGGCATCATCGTCCGTCGCGACAGCGGCGGCTGGAGCAGTGACTGCGGGCTGTCCCGGCCGGCACCGGACTGGACCGTCGACGGCGACGCCGCCATCGACGCCGATGGGGCCCGGCACGCCGTCGAGCTCGCGATTCCGGGCGAGGTGAACGTCGGCAACGCCGCGATGGCGGCTGCCACTGCCACGCTGTGGGGCGTCCAGCCCGACGCGGCGTTCACGGCGATGAGCGGGATCGGCGAGGTCGAGGGTCGATATCTCACCGCGACCTCTCGAGGGGTCATGGCGCGACTGCTGCTCGCGAAGAACCCGGCCGGCTGGATCGAGGCGCTGTCGATGCTGCCCGCCGGGGACTGCGGCTTGGTGATTGCGGTCAACGCCCGGGCCGCCGATGGCCGCGATCCGTCGTGGCTGTGGGACGTGCCCTTCGAGGTGTTGCAGGGTCGCTTCGCGGTGGCGACCGGCGAACGCTCACGCGACGTCGCCGTCCGGCTGCGCTACGCCGGCGTCGACCATGTCCGCGTTGACCACGAGGCAGACGCGCTGCGAATCGCCGGCCGCAACGGCCCGGTTGAAGTGCTCGCGAACTACACCGCGTTCCAGACCTACCGGCGGATCGTCGGCGATGGCTGAGAGTCGACGGGCTGATCCGGTGCGTGTCGCGCTGGTCTTTCCGACCGTGCTGGGAACGTACGGCGACGGCGGCAACGCGACGGTCCTCGCCCAGCGGCTGCGATGGCGCGGTTTCGACGCCGAGATCGTCTCGGTCGGCATCGACGACTCGCTGCCGGAGCTGGCCGATATCTACGTTCTGGGCGGCGGCGAGGACAGCGCGCAAACCTTGGCAGTCAGCCGACTGCGAGCCGGGGCACTGACCCGCGCGGCCGGTGCCGGCAAGCCGGTGCTCGCCGTATGTGCCGGGTTCCAGATCCTGGGTGAGTCGTTCCTCGACGGCTCCGGTGCCGTCCATCCGGGGCTCGGATTGATTGACTGCCGCACCGACCGGCTGCCCGGCGAGCGTGCGGTCGGTGAGTTGCTTGCCGAGTGTCGGATTGCCGAGGTCGGGACGGTCACCGGATATGAGAACCACGGCGGACGGACCGTGCTGGGCGCCGACGCCGCGCCGTTCGCTGCGGTGCGCAACGGGGTCGGGAATGGCGACGTAGGAGCGGACGGGGCGATCCAGGGCAGTGTCGTGGCGACGTACCTTCATGGACCGGCGCTGGCCCGTAATCCGGCACTTGCCGACGAGCTGCTCAGCCGCGTGGTCGGGCCGCTCGACCCGCTCGATGACGTTGCCGAGTCGGAGCTGCGACGGGAGCGACTGACGGCCAACCGACGGGCGAGGGCCACTGGCTGGCGACGTCAGTGGCGACCACCGGCTCGGCAGGACAGTTGAGCTCTCGGCGGCGGCCCGCTCTCGGACGCCTTGCTGCCGCCGGCGTGGTCGCCTGGACCTGCTACTGGCTCGTGCGGACCCCGCAGCTCTACGGGTACGGCGTTGTCTTGGCACTTCGTCATCGGCGGCCCGGTGGCCTGCAGCTGTACGCGAACTATCCGCAGTTGCAGATCGGCCCGCTGTCGTTCCTCGTCGCGCCGCCACTCGGCGACTTCGGCCACGGTCGCGGCGGCCGTGAACGCGTTGTCCCGCAACAATCCGCGGGCTCACCGCGATCTGCCTCGGCGCCGCCGCCGCGTCGAAGCCGTGAGCGATCGCGTTCATCCCACGTGCTGCGTGGTCGTGACCGACGGCAGGCAGCTCGCGGCGCATGCTGCACTCGGCGCTTACCTGGGCCTCGTGATGACGCGCTTCGTCGTCGATGCTGGTCTCTGCCGCCTCAGGGACGAGTTCCCGAGGCGATGGCTCTCGGAACGTGTGCCACAATTCCTCGGAGCTTCCGGCTGACGATGCATCGTAATCCGTAGTAGTGTGCGCGCATGGTCGACGACGGGTTCAACGGGTTCGGGCGATATGCCGGGCCAGCCACGCTCGTGCTCTCGAGCCTGGCCGAAGGGCCGAAGCACGGTTACGCGCTCACGAAGGATATCGAAAACTTCGCCGCGGTGCGGCTGGCCCCTGGCACGCTGTATGAGGCGCTGACCCGACTTGAGAAACGTGGGTTGATCGAGGCGCTCCCGGCACAGGAGCGCCGTAAGCCGTACCGCCTGACCGCGACCGGTGTCGTGGCCCTGCAACGGCACCTGGACCAGCAGCGGAACGTGGTGAACGTAGGGCTGCGCCGTCTCCGGGGCGCAGCCGCGACGTGACCGGTCTCGAGCGACACGCACACCGACTGCTGCGTTGCTACCCGCGTATCTGGCGCGAACGGTACGGGGACGAGTTCGCCGGGCTGCTCATCGATGACCTTGCCGAACGCCCGAGATCGCTTCGGCGCGACCTGGACGTTGTCCGCGCCGGTTTGGGTGCGCGGATTGCTGCGTACGGACTCGCTCGCGGCCCCGTGCAGGACCGATCGGCGCTTCGGGTTGTAGCGGCAGCGGGGTCAGTCATCTTCGTGGCCGCCGTTCTTTCGATCTGGACGCAGCTCGCCGATGGCTGGCTCGCCGCAGGTCCCGAGAGCGGCTTGGTAAGGGTTGGGCTGATTACCTTGTCGATCTGGCTCGGCGGGCTGCTGCTAGCCGCGACGGCATTCGGCGTACGGGTGGCGATCTCGGTCGTTCGCGCCGTTCGCGCCGGCCGAGCGGCAGCGGCGCTCCCGCCCATGTCACTGCTCGTTACGAGTGCCGCCGTGCTTGTCGCCGGTGTACGGCTCATGACGCCAATGTGGCCAGGTGCCCACCTCCAGCACGAGGGCGCACTCGCGCACGTCGCGCGCGTCGGCTGGGCGTCGACCGCCACGATCAGCACCTTCTGGCTGCAACCGCACCGCTTACTCACTCTTCCCGCGGGTGAACTCGCGTGGATGCTCCTTTGCCCAGCTGCGGTCGTAGCGTTCGTCTGGTCCGCGGCCCGAGTCACTCAAGTGTGCTCAGCACATGTGCCTCGGGCAGGTGGGCGGGTGTCGATCATTGGCGGCGTAGCAGTGATGCCCAGTCTTGTTACGGCCGCCGCGTGGGTCTTCGGCTCGCAGCATGCTTCCAACGCCACCTACCGCGCCGGGACGCTCGACCTGGTGCTGATCGCGGCGATGCTGGCGTCAGCCCTTTTGGCGCGCAACGCACTGACCGCCGATGCAGCGCACCCGAGCTGAGCAAGGGGTCGATCGTCGGCGCCGCACAATTGCGACTTTCCCGGTAGATCGTGGCTGACGGACCCATCGGCATCGGCCGGCGCCGGTTTCTCGTCGGAAGCGCAGGCGTGGCCGTGCTGGGCGCCCTTGGCGGCGGTTATGAGCTCGTTGAGCACGAGGTTGTGCCGGGCAAGGCACGGTTGGACGAGATGCTCGGCCGGACCGGGGTGGACGAGCCGGACGTGGGGTATCGCGAGCCAGGACCGTCGGTGGGCGGCAGCTTCTTTTCGGCGGCGCGTGGCACCAGGGTGGGATGGACGGTCAGTTACCCACCCGGTCATCGCACGGGAGACCGGCTCCCGCTCGTGCTTGCGCTTCACGGCTACACCGGTACGCATGCCTACCCGATCGGCCCAGTATCGCCGGTACGGCTGTTGGCCGCGACACTGAACGGCCGGCCATTGCCGGCGATGGCGATCGCGGCCGTCGATGGCGGTAACGGCTACTGGCACGCCCATCCCGGTGACGACCCGATGCGCATGCTGCTCACCGAGTTCTTACCGATGTGCCGCCAGCGAGGCCTTGGGGTCGGGGTCGACCGCAGGATCGGGCTTACCGGCGAGTCGATGGGCGGGTACGGCGACCTGCTGCTTGCCGAGCAGCACCCCGACATGGTCGCGGCCGTAGCGGCGATCAGCCCAGCGGTGTGGACGTCCTACGACGACTCGCAGAACGCGAACCCAGAGGCATTCCTCAGCCCGGCGGACTTCGCTGAACACGATGTCATCACCCACGCCTCTGCGCTGCATGGGATACCTGTGCGGATCGCGTCGGGTAACGACGACCCTTTCCATCCGTACATCGAAGTGCTCAAACAGGCACTCCCGAAGGGATCACGCGTGCTCTTCCCGCCGGGACTGCACAACGGCGCGTTCTTTGGTAGTCAGGCAATGCCAAGTCTCGCCTTCCTGGGCCAGTTCCTGACGAGAAGAGCGAATCGCAACTAGAGCGCCCGCCTTCGGACAATCGCAGATGTGCTCGACGGCTGGCTGGCTGACGGGCCCTCCGGAACCTGTCGTCGATCGGGACACTAGTCCATCCTGGCGGCAACTGTCCGTGGACAAAAGGCGTCACCCATGGCGTTCATACCAGCGGTCCCAGTAGTTGGTTTTGCCACCGAGAGCGCGGCGCCTGACGGCGGCCTATTTCGGCAGTCTGACGGCGTTCGTCGCTGCGCGACCGGGTGCGCTAGCGGTGACCCCGCTGCCGTAGACCGCGCTGAGACCGACGATGATCGCCATCGCGGCGATCGTGATGCCGGAGTCGTTGAGCGCGGCGCCGAGGATGCCCACCACCGCAGCGGCGACCACGCCGGCTCGCACCCCCGGCGAGCCGGCGAAGACGAGGCGGATCCGCGATCGCGCCACGATCACCAACACGATCGCGACGGCGACCACGAAGGTTCCTATCGTCAGGCCGATCGAGGCGAAAACGGCATCGAGCTTGCGGTGGACCTCGGTGGCAGCGCCGCCGTGAATAACCTGGCCGACGAATCGGCCGACGTCGTTCTGGTCACCGGCCGGCCGTGAGTAGTCGGCGAGCGCGACACCAACCGCGATCACGATCGTCGTCACAGCGATGGCGACAACTCGCACTTTTGTGAAATGTACTCGAGCGAGAAGGGCCACGACGACGATCGCCCCCGGGAGAAGCGACAGCACTCCCCCGATGTCGTTGCCGAGCCCTGGTGCACCGTCGATGACAACGGCGACTGCCGCGATGACCGTGGCGGCCGCGATCGCCGGCACCCGCGACAACCGGCCACCTAGCACGCCCGCGACGATCACTGCCGATGTCGCCATCACCGCGAAGTCGAGGTTGCCCATCCCCGAGAACCGGCCGGCAACGAGCGGGCTGTCGCCGAGCGGCGCCGACAACTGCAGCCAGGCCCCGGTGACCTGGTCGATCACGAGCACAACGAAGGAGATCAGCGGGACGGCAACGATTGCCGCAGTAACACTGCGCCGGGCGGCAATCGTTGTGATCGCGACACCGCACAGGCAGCCGGCCATGACGAACCCGGCGAACGCCGGTTGACCCCAGCGCCACCACGGAAAAGCGTTGGCAATAAACACAACCACGGGCGCCGGCGCGAGCAGTCGCGCAAGCCAACGGCCGGCCGACCGAGCGGCCTCG
The DNA here is from genome assembly GCA_036268295.1 of Mycobacteriales bacterium. Lineage (GTDB taxonomy): Bacteria > Actinomycetota > Actinomycetes > JAFAQI01 > JAFAQI01 > DATAUK01. The sequence goes on from DATAUK010000034.1 coordinate 48,060, forward strand.
CTAGGCAGCGCGATGAGCAGCATGAGCAGGATCGCCGCGAGTCCCAGCGCGAGAAACACGCGCTGGCCGAGGGTGCGTTGCGCGACGGCATGACGGTTGTCGTCGACGTACGTCGCGATGCTCGGCACTGCGGACCCGCCACCCTGCATCGCTTGTCCGACCATCGACGACGGCACCTTGATCCGCTCGATCGTGAGGATGGTCGGCGCAATGTCGATCAGCTGGACGTACGGCGCCCGGCCGGCCGCGGATGATTGAAGCTGCGTGTGGGACCACCCCGGCCCGTTGATCACGATCGCGTGCAACTGCGCATCGCCGGCCGCGGAGTCGCTGACACCAGCCACGATCAATGTCGCGTAGAGCGGCAGCCGTTGTCGCAAAAGGCCGATCTGATCGTCAACAGCCCGGGCGGCTGCCGCTCGGCTCGCCGCCGGCGTGTCGTACAAACCAGGGAGGACGACGCCGAAGACCCCGGTGTCCGAGGTCGAGTCGACGAGGTTCGCGGTGGTGCGGTCGACGTCGCCTGACTCGTCGGCGAGCATCGGGATCGCCGCCGAGGTCAACGCGTACGTCTTCAGGCCGCGCCGGTGAAGGGCGCTGCCGAGAGCACCGATGGTGGCGTCGTACTGGCTGCTGTGGTTGCGCTCGGCCAGCGCCGACCAAGACGTCGGGTCGATGTCGCAGCCCGGTGACGGTGACGTCGTGCGGTTGCCGGCGGAAACCGCGAGCAGGCCGGCGCCACACCGGGTCGTCGCGCCGGCGGTCTTGACGCTGAGCTCGCCGACCGCGCCGCCCGCAGCCAGGGCGGCCAGGCTCGGCATCGCGGCAGCGTCGGACCACAGCAGCCCGGGTACGGCGACCAGCACCACTGGTGGCGGGCCGAGACCCTCCGCATGAGCAGCCGGCGCCGAGGTGGCCAACCCGGCGGTGATCAGCGCCGCGAGCCAGGCAACCCACCGAAGCGGGCGCCCTGGTGTCACTGCTCGTCAGGAACGATCGTGACCGGACCGAGGCCGGCCGACTCGAGCTCGGAGGCGAAACCCGACGCATCGCCGACCACGACGGTCACCAGGTCGTCGGGACGTAAGTGGCTCGCGGCGCTGGCGTCGAGCTCATCCTTGCCGACGTCGAGCACCCGGGCCCGCAACGCGTCGAAGTGGTCGTCCGCGAAGTCGTTGATGACCAGGTCGCCGAGCCCCGAGGCCACCGCCATGACGCCAGCGAAGTTGATCGGGAACACCCCGGCGCGGTAGGCCCTGGCCTGTTCGAGTTCGGCCGGCTCGACCCCGCCGGCGTGCATCCGCTCGATCTCCGCGACAAGATCGGCGAGCGCCGGGATCGTGACGTCGCTCTGGACGGCGGCTCTGGTCAGGAACAGGCCGCCGTGACGACGGGTGTCGAAGCCCCCGAACGCGCCGTACGCGTATCCCTTCTCTTCGCGCAGCTTGAGGTTCAGCCGCGACGAGAACATCCCGCCAAGCACCAGCGACATCGTCGTCATCGCGACGTAGTCCTCGACCTTGCGCGGCGGACCGTCGTGGCCAACCAGCAGCATCGACTGCACCGAGCCGGGCCGGTCGACGACCACCACGCGGCGCCCTGATCGGCGAAGGCTGACATCAGGTGCGGCCGGCTCGCCGCTGCCCTGCGCCCAGCCCTCGAACACGGCGTGGCCCAATGCCTCGACATCGACCGCACTGAGATCGCCGACGAGGACAAGCGTCGCCGCGGAGCGAGTCAGCCGCGCCGCCCGGAACGCGCGGATATCGGCGTCGGTGATCGCAGTCAGCGAGGCAACGTCGCCGGCGTCGCTGCGGTGATAGCGGCTGACATCAGCGAACACCTCGGCGGACATAGCCTCGCCGGCACGGGCCGATGGCTGGCTCATCTCGAGGCCGATCTCGTCGATGCGCTCGTCGCGGATCCGGCTCAGGGTGTCGTCGGCGAACGCCGCCTCGTCGACCGCTTCGGCGAGCAGTGCGGTCGCGCCGGAGATGTCGCCGACCGGCACTTCGAACCCGCAGCGCAGCGAGTCCCAGTCGGTCGAAGCGCGCCAGGTCGCGCCGAGTCGCTCACCCGCAACCGCGAAGGCGTACGCGTCGCGGTTGGCCGTGCCTTCGGACAGTGCCCGCGCCACCAGCTCGGCAACACCCGCGCCGCCGAGCGGCTCCGAGCTCGCGCCGGCGTCGAGGACCAGCGCGGTTACTGCGAGCGGGCGACCCGGCAGGTGGCAGGCGATGACCCGGCCGCCGGCGACGGTCCGACGCTCGAACGACGGAAAGCTCCACGGTCGCGGCGTGCCGATGACCGGCCGCTCGCTGATCAGCGTCACGCTGCGACCTCCTGCTCGTCGGCCACGTCCGGCAGGAAAGTGACGGCCACCCGGTTGTCGGCACTCAGGACCTCGCCGGCGACCGCGACGATGTCGTCAGCGGTGACGGCAAGCCAGTTCGGAAGCGCGTCATTGAGCTGGCCAGGATCGCCGAGCAACGTGGCGTATTGGCTGAACGTGTCGGCCCGCCCTTCGACGCTCGACAGGTGATGCAGCCACTGGCTGCTGATCAACGCCGCAGCACGTTCCACCTCCGCGGCGCTGACGCCGTCGGCAAGTCTCGCGACCTCTTCGTCGTACGCCGCCACCACCTCATCGATGTCGACTCCTTCGCGCGCCGGCAGGTCCGCGGTGGTCAGCGAGGCGCCGCCGATGAACGGCCAGCCGTCGAGGACCGCGTCCGAGGGCTGCAGCAGCTGCCGGTCGAGGACCAACGCCTTGTAAAGCCGGCTGCCGCGACCGCCGCCGAGGACGGTCGCCGCTACCTGCATCGCGTCGAACTCGGGGGTGCCGAACGGAGCAGTCCGATATCCCATGAAGACCCGCGGCACCGGCACCCGGTCGGTCACCGTGAGGCGAACCTCACCGCCGAGCCGTGGCTCGATCGCGGTCGACGGCGGGATGGGGAAGCCGCCCTTGGCGGCGATACCGCCGAAATATTGCTCGACCAGCCCGAGCGCCGCCGAGGTCTCGACGTCGCCGACGATCGAGAGCACCGCGTTGTCGGGCGCATACCAGGTCGCGTAGAACTCGCGGGCGTCCTCGAGCGACGCGGCGTCGAGGTCGGCCATCGATCCGATCGTCGTGTGGTGGTACGGGTGGCCAACCGGATAGCTGAGCTCATGCAGGTGTTCGAGCCACGAGCCGTAGGGCTGGTTGTCGCGGGTCTGGCGCTTTTCGTTCTTGACCACCTCGCGCTGGTTGTCGAGATTGGGCTGATCGAGGGCGTCGAGCAGGCCGCCCATCCGGTCCGCCTCGAGCCACAGTCCAGTGCCGAGGTGGTGCGAGGGCAAGGTCTCGAAGTAGTTGGTGCGGTCGCACCAGGTAGTGCCGTTCAGGGTGCCGCCGGCCGCGTTGACCACCGAGAAGTGCTCGCCGCGCCCGACGTTCGCCGAGCCCTGGAACATCAGGTGCTCGAAGAGGTGGGCGAAGCCGGTGTGGCCGGGCGTCTCGTGGCGGGAGCCGACGTCGTACCAGACGTTGACGGCGACGACCGGCGCGAGATGGTCCTCGCTGACGATCACGCGCAAGCCGTTGTCGAGGCGATGCTCGGAGTGCGGGTAGTGCGGGATCGTTGCCACGCCGTCAGCATATTGGCGAGCCCGATCGGCACGTGGCAGGCTGTCGCAGGACCGGCCTGAGCGGGCTGGCCACCCGCGGCAAGTTGTCAGGGCGCCCGGCGCAGGTCCTCGCGTGGCCGTCCTGACAAGTCTGGCGGCGCGTGCCTCAGTTGACTTGGCGGTCGCGGCCGGACCAGTAGGGGTCGCGGAGCTTGAACTTCTGCACCTTGCCGGTTGCGGTACGCGGGATCGCGTCGACGAAGTCGATCGAGGTCGGTGCCTTGAAGCCGGCTGCCTTGGCCTTGCAATGCGCGATGAGGTCTGACTCGCTCACCTCGGAACCGGCTGTGCGGACGACGATCGCCTTGATCGTCTCGCCCCACTTCTCATCCGGTACGCCGATAACCGCGCACTCCGCGACGCCGTCCGCCGAGTAGAGGACATCCTCGACCTCGATCGAGGAGACGTTCTCGCCGCCGGTGATGATGACGTCCTTCTTGCGGTCGGAGATCGTGAGATAGCCCTCGTCGTCGATCGAGCCGCCGTCACCGGTGTGGAACCAGCCACCCTCGAGTGCGTCGGCGGTCACGTCGGGCTGGTTCCAGTAGCCGGCGAGGATGACGTTGGACTTCGCCAGCACCTCGCCGGAGTCACTGATCTCGAGCTGCACCCCGATGGCCGGCGCTCCGGCGCGACCAAGGTCGCGCGAGATGTCCGTGATCGGAGCGTCGGCCTGCTCGCGGCGGCGCCGGTTGATGGTGAGCAGTGGCGAGGTCTCCGTCAGGCCGTAGATCTGGGAGAACTCCCAGCCCAGCTCCTCCTCGATCCGCTCGATCGTCCGCGACGGCGGCGGTGCTCCGGCCGCGATGACCCGGGTGACCCGCTCATCGCCGGGCACCGGACCCGACCACAACGCCCGGGCGTCGAGGACCGCGTTCAGCACCGCCGGAGCTGCGCACATGAAGGTCACGCCGTGGCGACCGACCCGGGTGAGGATCTCGGTGCCGTCGACCTTGCGAAGCACGACCTGGGTGACCCCGAGCCCTGCGACGGTGTAGGGCATCCCCCAGCCGTTCGCGTGGAACATCGGCAACGTATGCAAATAGGTGTCCCAGTCGGTCACGCCGGCATGCAGCCCGAACGTGACCGCGTTGGTCCAGAGGTTGCGATGGGTGAGCTGCACGCCCTTGGGCCGGGCGGTCGTGCCGCTGGTGTAGTTGATGGTCGCGGTCGCGTCCTCGTCGACCTCGGCCCACGGTTGCGGCTCCTGGTCGTAACGCAGCAACGCCTCGTCGCTCTGCGCGCCGAGCAGGATCCGGTGCTTGGCGGTCACACCGCCTAGCGAGTCGTCGATCTCCGGATCGACAAGCAACAACGACGAGCCGGAGTGGTCGACGATGTAGTCGACCTCCTCGGCGCGGAGCCGGAAGTTGATCGGCACCAGGACGCGACCGGAGGACGGTACGGCGTACATCAGCTCGAGCATCCGGGCCGAGTTCGGCGACACGACGGCGACTCGCTCGCCGCGTTCGACGCCGAGCTCGTCGAGCCCGGCTTGCAGCGCGCGAACCCGTCTGGCCAGGTCGCCGTAGCTGACCTCGCCGAGCGAACCGGGTCCGTCCGGCTCGTCGATTACACCGATCCGGTCGGCGTACACCGTCTCGGCGCGCGCCAGGAAGTCAGCGGAAGTCAGCGGAACCTTCATGCCCACGGACGTTACGCCGCAGCGCGGGGCTAAGCGAGCGAGGCTTCCAAAGTGATGGTCGTGCCGGCCAGCGCCTTGCTCACCGGGCAGCCGTCCTTGGCGGCCTGGGCCGCCGTCGCGAAACCGGCCGCGTCGAGACCGTCGATCTCGGCTTCGACGACCAGCTTGATGCCGGTGATGGCGAAGCCGCCTTTGTCGGTGTCCGGACCGAGCGTCACAGCCGCGGTGACGTCGAGCGACTGCGGGGTGCCGCCAGCCTGGGCGATCTCGTTCGACAGCGACATCGCGTAGCAGGCGGCGTGCGCCGCAGCGATCAGCTCCTCGGGGCTGGTGGTGCCGGGCGACTCGTCCGCGGCACGCTTCGGGAAGCTCATGTCGTAGGTGCCGAGCCCGCTGCTGGTCAGCTCGACCTGCCCTGACCCCTCTGCCAGGGTGCCGTTCCAGGCGGTGCGGGCGGTACGTGTGGGCATGCCGTCTCCTCTGCTCGCGTCGGGGTCAACACTATGGTGTGCGCGTGGCCAAGGCAGCGGTGCTCACGACGGTCGGCGGACCACAGCAGGTCCGCGACATCGAGCTGCGAGAGCTTGCTCCACACGATGTTCACATCCGGATTGCGGCCGCTGGCGTCTGCCACTCGGACCTGTCGCTGGCGACCGGCGTGCTCGCCCAAGAGCTGCCCGCCGTGCTCGGTCACGAAGGTTCCGGCACCGTGATCGCGGTCGGCAGCGACGTCACACAGGTCGCCGCGGATGATCACGTCGTCCTCAACTGGGCGCCGCCGTGCCGGGTTTGCTGGTTCTGCACCAGCGCGCAGCCCTGGCTCTGCGAGAACGCGCTCGCCGCCGCTGCGGTGTCACATGCCACCCTCGACGGGACCGAGTTGTTCCCGGGGCTCGGCACCGGTGCGTTTGCGGCCGAGACCGTCGTGCCGGCCCGCGCCGTGATACCGATCAATGACGACGTACCTCTCGAGATCGCCGCGCTCCTGGGCTGCGCGGTGCTCACCGGCGTCGGCGCAGTGACCAACTCGGCGCGGGTGCGGACCGGCGAGTCGGTGCTCGTCATCGGGCTCGGTGGCGTCGGGCTCTCGGCGCTGCAGGGCGCGCGGCTCGCCGGAGCGACGACGATCATCGCGGTCGACGTGACCGAGGACAAGGCGGAAATCGCGCGAGCCTGCGGCGCGACCGAGTTCCTGGTCGCCGGCGATGACCTCGCGAAGCGGGTACGCCGGCTCACCGAGGGCCGCGGCGCGGACGCCGCGATCGAATGCGTCGGGCGGGCTGCCACGATCCGGCAGGCCTGGAGCGCAACCCGGCGCGGCGGTCGAGCAGTCGTGGTGGGGATCGGCAGCAACGACGATCGCGCCCATTTCGGGGCCCTCGAGATCTTCCACTTCGCCCGGTCGCTGACCGGATGCGTCTACGGGTCGGCCGACCCCGAGGTCGAGATACCTCGACTCGTTGCGGCGTGGCAGGAAGGCCGGCTCGACCTGGCCGCGCTCGCGACCGACCGCTGCGAGCTCGGCGGCATCGACGAGGCGTTCGACCGGATGCGGGCCGGCCACGGCGGTCGCACCCTGGTAATCCCGTAGCGAGGCAAGCCTCTCGTACGCATGTGCCATCGGTGGGCCTATCGGCCCACCGATGGCACATGCGTAGCGCTATAGGCCCACCAATGGCACATGCGTACGGTATTGCAAGACGTACGTACGGTTTGGTACAGTCCTGTCGTGCCCAAGGTGAGCCCGGAGCGGCTGGAAGCGACCCGTCGGAGGGTTCTTGACGGCGCGCGGCGGGCATTTGCCGCTTATGGCTACGAAGGCGCGACGGTACGCCGGCTCGAGGAAGAGACCGGGCTGTCCCGCGGCGCGATCTTCCATCACTTCGCCGACAAGGACGCGCTGTTCCTCGCCCTCGCCGAAGAGGACGCCGAGGAGGTCGCGACGCTGGTCGACGACTTCGGCCTGGTCGGCGCCATGCACAAGCTGCGCGACAAGGATGCCGGCTGGCTCGGTGTCCAGCTCGAGGTGTCGCGGCGGGTCCGCACCGACCCGCAGTTCGCCTCGCTCTGGCAGCATCATCTCCGGTCGATCACCCGCGCGACGCAGGCCCGACTCGCCCGCCAGCGCGACGCCGGGTTCGTCCGCGACGACGTCCCGATTGAGACCCTCGCCGCATTTCTGTTGCTCGCCTACGACGGCCTGGTCGCGCAGCTCGCGACCGGCATGCCGGTCCAGCACCTCGACGGGGTCCTCGACCTCGCCGAGCAGGCGGTACGCGACACCCCCCCGAACCACCCTCTGATCACCGAATCCGGGAGCTCATAGATGGCCACCAACAACAGCTTCGACGCCCGTACGACGCTCGCGGTCGGTGACCGCGAGGTCACGATCTACTCCCTCGACGCGATCGAAAACGCGAAGCGGCTGCCGTACAGCCTCAAGGTGCTGCTCGAAAACCTGCTGCGCAACGAGGACGGCCACAACGTCACCGCCGATCAGGTCCGCGCGCTTGCCGGCTGGAAGGCCGACGC
>DATAUK010000035.1:0-33153 GCA_036268295.1 Mycobacteriales bacterium
GCGGCTGTCAGCGTGCTCAGCGCGATCAAACCCACGGCCAGTCCACGTGTGGTTGGGTTCATGGCATACCTCTCCGGCCCGGACCCGGGAATCAACCCCCGGCGCGCTCACCATATTGCGCCGATTGCCGCCGCGCGAGACGTCTGACGCTTCGAGGGAGGGGACTCGGTAGAGTGGCGTGCCGATGAAGGGGATCATTCTCGCCGGGGGCACCGGCTCGCGGTTGTGGCCGATCACGCGCGCGATCTCCAAACAGCTGATGCCGGTTTATGACAAGCCGATGATCTACTACCCGCTGTCGACGCTGATGATGGCCGGCATCCGCGAGATACTGGTGATCACGACGCCCGAGGATGCCGAGCAGTTCCGGCGGCTGCTGGGCGACGGCGCTGAGATCGGCATCGACATCACCTACGCGGTCCAGCCGGAGCCCAAAGGTCTCGCGCAGGCCTTCACGATCGGCGCCGAGTTCATCGCCGGCTCGGCGGTCGCACTCGTCCTCGGCGACAACATCTTCTACGGATCCGGCCTGGGCTCGCAGCTCTCGAGGCTCGCCGATCTCGACGGCGGCCACATCTTCGCCTACCAGGTCGCGCAGCCTTGGGACTACGGCGTGGTCGAGTTCGACGTCGGCGGCCGAGCGGTGTCGATCGAGGAGAAGCCGGCGAAGCCGCGCAGCTCCTACGCCGTGCCAGGGCTCTACTTCTATTCGGCCGACGTTGTCGAGATCGCCCGCGACCTCACGCCGAGTGCGCGCGGCGAGCTCGAGATCACCGCGGTCAATGACCTCTACCTGCAGCAAGGCCGGCTGCAGGTCAGCGTGCTGCCCCGCGGCACCGCCTGGCTCGACACCGGGACGTTCGCGAGCCTGGTCCAGGCCTCGGAGTTCGTCCGGGTGGTCGAGGAGCGGCAGGGCCTCAAGATCGGCTGCCCGGAAGAGATCGCGTGGCGCAACGGCTGGATCAGCGACGCCGAGCTGACGGTGCAGGCGGAAGTGCTGGCCAAGAGTGGGTACGGCGACTATCTGTTGGCACTGCTCGAATCCCGCGGTAGCGCACGATGAAGATCGAGGCGCTGGGCGTGCCGGATGCCTGGGTCTGCACGCCACGGGTGCACGGCGATGACCGCGGCGCGTTCCTGGAGTGGTTTCGCGGCGACGCGCTCGCCGAGACGACCGGCCGCCGGTTCACCGCGATGCAGGCCAATCACTCGACCTCGAAGCGCGGCGTGGTTCGCGGCGTACATTTCGCGGACGTGCCACCCGGCCAGGCGAAGTTCGTCTATTGCCCGGTGGGCGCGGTCCTCGACATCGTCATCGACCTTCGCGTCGGCTCGCCGACGTTCGGCGCGGTCGACACCGTCCTGCTCGACGACGTCGAGCGACGGGCGGTTTTCATCTCCGAGGGAATTGGCCACGCGTTCTGCTCCCTACGCGATGACACCTCGGTCAACTACCTGGTCTCCTCGGTCTACGACCCGGTCGCCGAGCGCACCGTCTCGCCGCTCGACCCGACCCTCGGGCTGACCTGGCCGGCCGACATCGGCGAGTTGGTGATGTCGGACAAGGACCTCGCGGCGCCGAGCCTCGATGACGCCGCGCGCAATGGCATCCTGCCGTTCTACGACGCCTGCCGCGAGCGGTACGCCGACCTGAGCTGACCGGCGAAAAAGACCACCCGCTCGCCGCAGCGACGTTGCGCCGTACGGCCGTTTCGGTCCGGCTGATGTGACCCGAAATCTTGATCATGAGCGAGCTTGGCGGGAGCGGATCGCAGCGCCAGACACCGACGTTGGCACAGCAGCTGCTGCTGGCCGGCGTGCCGCTGTCGCTGCTGATCGACCTGACCGCGCCGGAAGGACCAGACAGCGCCCACATCAGCTCCCGGGAGCGGCCGGACAACTAGTTCTCGAAAGAGCGACGATTTGCGCTAAGTCCGACTAAACCGGACCAGCGCTGGTCGCGCCTGGCCGGCAGAATGGTCATTTCTGACTAGGAAATGATCACTCGACTGCGTCATATCCTTGTGGTGTCGCAAAGTCGACTCTGTATAACAATCGGTGTCGGAGGGTGGATTGTCGCTGTCAGCGGGACGCAGTCGATTTCGCCGGGGCGTGGCCACGCTCGGCGTTGCCGCGCTGTCGTGGGCAGCAGCCGGAATCGCCACCTCGGCCGCGGCCACGCCGACCGCCGCCAGTCGGCAGGCTTCCACTGAGCGAAGCGTGCCAGCCAAGGCCGTCATCGACCCGGCGTTGCGCGGCCGACGCGGCCGACTTCACGTCGTGGTCCAAGGTGGCCGGTCGACCGAACCGATCGTCGCTCGCCTCGGCGGCAGGGTCACCCATGACCTGTCCCTGATCGGCGGGTTCGCCGCGATCGTTCCGGCCAGCAGCCTCAGCCGGATCGCCGCCCAGCCCGGCGTGCGGAGCATCACCGCCGACTCGGCCATGAAGGTCATGGCGGTCTCGCCGACCACCGATGTCAGCGGGTTACAGCCGCCGGACGTCTACCAGCAGGTGGTCCAGTCCGACCAGCTGCAGGCGGCGGGCGATGCCGGCAGGGGCGTCACCGTCGCGTTGATCGACACCGGCGTCACGCCAATGGCCGACACCTCCAGCCAGCTGGTCAGCGTCGCCCAGGATCCGTTCGGCATCAGCCACGCCAGCTGCGTCAACTTCGCCGGTGACGGCACCTGCAACGATCTCTACGGGCACGGCACCTTCATCGCCGGTCTGATCGCCGGCACCGGCGCGGCGTCGGACGGGCAGTACGCCGGGGTCGCGCCGGCTGCCAAGGTCCTCTCGGTCAAGATCGCGGGTGCCGACGGTTCGGCCGACGTCTCGACCGTGATCGCCGCGATCCAGTGGGTCGTGGCGTTCAGAAACACCTACAACATCAAGGTGCTCAACCTCTCGCTCGGCACCAACGGCTCGCAGAGCTACCAGCTCTCGCCGCTGGACTTCGCGGTCGAGAAGGCTTGGCAGTCAGGCATCGTGACGGTCGTCTCCGCGTCCAACCTCGGTCCCGGCCCGAGCACGATCGACAAGCCGGCCGATGACCCGTTCGTGCTCACGGTCGGTGCGATCGATGACGGCGGCACCGCAGCGTTGTCCGACGACAACGTCCCGCCGTGGTCCGCTCGCGGCCCGACCGCCGCTGACGGGCTGGCCAAGCCCGACGTGGTCGCACCCGGCGTGGGCTTGATCTCGCTGGCCGCGCCAGGTGCCTCGATCACGACGCAGTTCCCAGCCGCGATGGACCCGCCCTACCGTCAGGGTTCCGGCACGTCGATGTCGACGGCGGTCGTGTCCGGCCTGGTCGCCGACATCCGCTCCGCCGAGCCGGCCTGGTCGCCCGACCGGGTGAAGTTCGCGCTGATGTCGACCGCGGTGCCGGATGCCGACAGTGATCCCACCGCGATCGGCGCCGGCCTGGTGAACGGCTACGCCGCGCTGAGCGCGCCGCCCGGCCTGGCCAACCAGGGCGTCCCGTTCTCCGCCGGCATCGGCAGCCTGCAGTCCGACCGTGGCTCGGTGCAGGTCGTGCTGCACCACGGCGGCCAGAGTGCCCCCCTGTCCGGCAACCTCACCGCGCAGCTGACGCCATGGAACTTCGCCGCGAACCTGCTCGCCAGGTTCAACGGCTCGAGCTGGTACGGCAGCTCATGGTACGGCTCGAGTTGGTACGGATCGAGCTGGTACGGATCGAGCTGGTACGGCAGCTCCTGGTACGGCTCGAGTTGGTACGGATCCAGCTGGTATGGCTCCAGCTGGTACGGAGTCTGGCAGTGAGCGCCGAGCCGAATCCGCCGCGCGGGCTGCCGGTGCGCGCTCGGCTCTACGTGATGGGCGTGATCGGTCTCGCCACCGTTCTCGGTGGCGCCGCTGTCATGACCGTCCCAGGTCGACAGCACATGGCACCCGGATACGTCGCGATGTTCGTAGTGGTGATCGCGGTCGCCGAGTGCCTGCAGCTGCGCTTCCTGCACCACGACGAGGTGCACGCGCTGACCCTCGTCGAGGGGATGTTCGCGCCGCTGCTGTTTGGCGGCTCCGGCCTCGACACCATCGTGGCGGTCGGCGCCGGGATGGTGATCGCCAATCTGGTGCACCACAACGACTTCGTGAAGACGTCATTCAACGTGGCGATGTGGGTGGCGTCGGCAGCGGTCGGGTCGCTGGCCTTCCACGTCAGCGGCGCCGGTGGATCGGCGTCGACGGCTGACGTGATCGCGCTGCTCGGCGCGATGCTCGCAGTCTGGACCACCAACCAGGTTCTGTTCTCCGGGGTGATGTGGTGCACGACGGGCCATGTTCTCGGCTCGCATGAGGCCGACGTCGCCGGCATGGTGGTGCTCGGGCGCGCCGGGAGCTTCGGTGGCAGTTCGATCCTCGGCATCCTCGTGGTCGGTGCCTACCTGTGGGTGCCGTGGACCGTCGTCCTCGTCGTCGGGCTGCTGGTGTTCTTGTGGTCGGCGTCCCGAGCCGAGGCGTCGATCCGGGCCGACCGCCGACTCCTCGACGGCCTGCAGCGGGCTACTCACCATCTGGCCACGTCGCTCGACCCGGTGATCGCACTGCCGCCGTCACTGCGGCAGGCGCGGCAGAGCTTCGAGGTACGCGAGGTCCAGCTTGTCCTCGTTGCCGAACGCGGCTTCCCGACGACGTATAGATGCATCGACGCCCCCGACGGCTTCAGCGTCGAGACCAAGCCGAACGGGCTCGCCGAGCTGCTGGTCGACTCACTCGACGCGCCGACCCGGCTGGGTACGGCGGGCAGCGATGTCGCGAACGCGCTCGACCGGATGGGATATCAGCGTGGCCTCGCGGCGCCGCTGCGGTCGGGTGGCACGACGTTCGGCGTACTGCTGATGCTCGATCGCGAGGGTGCCGAGGGATTCGAGGCCGGTGAGCTCTCGATCGCCGGAGCCCTCGCCCGTGAGTTGGTCGGCTTCCTCGAGCGGGTCGAGCTGGTCGGCGCGATTGATGAGGAACGCAGCAAGCTTGCCGACATCGTCGACCACACCGGCGACGGCATCCTGTCGCTGAGCGACGACGGCACGATCTTGTCGTGGAACGCCGCGATGGCCGCGATCACCGGCTACTCCGCCGAGGAGATGATCGACACCCGCCACCTCGAGCTCCTGCGGCCGCGCGACGCGGCCGACAACGCGATTCACATCTCGGGCTGGAGCGAGCGGCTGGACACCCGGGGACTGGCCTCCGAACTGCAGGTCGTCACCGCGGGCGGAGCGACGGTCTGGCTGTCGTGCTCCTACAGCCGAGTGCCGGCCAAGGAGGGCAACGCCGACTCGATGATCATCGTCGCCCGCAACATCACCAAGGCGCGAGAGCTCGAGCTGCTCAAGGACGACTTCATCGCCGTGGTCTCACATGAGCTGCGGACCCCGCTGGTGCCGATCAAGGGTTGGGCGCAGACGTTGCTCAACCGCGGCGAGTTGCTGAACGAGGAGCAGCGCCGTACCGCGGTGCAGAGCATCCTCACCCAGGCGCAGCGGCTCGAGGCGCTGGTGCTCAACATCCTGGAATCCTCGCGGGTCGAGGCCGGACAGGGCGAGGTGCTCGACATTGTCGATGTCTCGGCGGTGGCGATCCGCGTCGTCGAAGACGTCCTGGCGGCGCGCCCGGACCGGCTGATCAGAGTGAAGCCGCCGCAGGTGCCGTGCCAGGTGCGCGGCTCCGCGGTCTGGGTCGATCGCGCGTTGGCGAACCTGGTTGCGAATGCGTTGAAGTATTCCCCCGATGATGCGCCGGTCGACGTCGTTCTTTCGCTCCAGGGCGGCACCGTGTCGATCAGCGTGACCGATCTCGGCCCGGGGATCTCGCCGGAGGCGCAGGAGCGGATCTTTGAGCGGTTCGAGCGGCTCGAGGAGTCGCGCAAGCAGACCGGCACCGGCCTCGGCCTCTACATCACCCGTCGGCTCGCCCGGGCGATGGGCGGCGACGTTGAGGTGTCATCGATGCCGGGCGCCGGCTCGACGTTCGTGCTCAAGCTGCCGGCCGTCGTGGATGCAGATGCGACGGCGGCGATCCCGACCGCCCGCCGCGCCCGGTCGATCGATGCCTCCGAGGACGCGCTGCGGTTGGGCTAACCCCGGGTTCTGTCAGCGTGTGGGGGCGCTGTAGCCCCCGGTGGGTCTGACGGAATGGCTCAGACCATCAGCGGGCCGCCTTGGCGGGCGCCGTCTTTGATAGCGAGAAGGTTGCCCTTGACGTAAGGGATGTCGAGCTGGTCGTGCACGGCGGACGGGAAGTACGTCGTGAGGTGGCTCATCTGGAACCGGGCGGTCAGGGTCGGGATCGTCGGGCGCATCGCGGCCTGGGTGAGGTAGACGAAGCTGTTCTCGTTGTAGAACGCGACGTGGCTCGGATCCTGAAAGGCGCCGCGGCCGTCGGTGCTGGGGGTGTCGGTCAGCAGCATTCCGGCGTGACGTAGCGCGCGATAGGACTCGTTGAGGAACTGCGCGCGGTCGGGCACCCGTTGCAGGAGGTCGACCGCCTTGATGACACCGACCTCGTTGTCGCCGACATCGAACCGGGTCTTCTCAGGGTTGATCGTGATCGGGGTGAAGCGGGCGTCGAGCTCGGGCTCGCCGACACTGGTCGGCGCCCGTAGCGCCAGGCAAGCGAGACCGGCTCGGCCGGCCCAGGCGAGCGCCAGATGCTCGATGTGGTCGCGGTAGAGCTCGATCGTGCCGGTCTGGATGTCGGCGTTCGTGGTCGGGTCGATCTGGGTATTACGACGGTGGATCCGTTGCAGATAAAGGCATTTCTGGATGTGGACGAAGTCACCGAGCTCGTAGAGCCGGATCATCAGATCCTGATCGTCGAGGACGCTGAGGGTCGCGTCGTACCCGCCGGCCTTCTCATAGGCGTCGTGCCGCACCGCTCGCACGTGATTCGGCGCGTACCAGATGTAGCCGACGTTGTGCGGGGTCGCGGCCATCGCATGACACCGCAGGTACGACGTGGCGTTGAGGACCTGCGGGCTGTATTCCCAGCCGTTGTCGAGGTTGAACCGGTCCTGGTTGGGCGAGCCGTCGTCGTTCATCTGGGTGAAGTCAGAGAACGCCAGCGTCGCCTTCGGGTGCGACGCCAGGGCGTCGACAATCTCGGCGACCGCGGTCGGGGTCAGCCGGTCGTCGTGGTCGAGCTCGACGAGGATCTCGCCGGCTGCCAGCGCGCAGGCGGCGTGCTTGGCCGCGCCCACGCCGCGGATCCGTGCCGTCGCGCGTTCGACTCGCACCCGCGGGTCGGGCTCGGGTGGCGTCCATGAGGTCGCCTTGCCGTTGAGCAGGACGATCCACTCCCAGTCCGGGAACGACTGGGCGATCAGGCTACGAAAGCAGTCGTCCAGGTAGCGAGGGTTGTGAGTCGGCGTGTAAACCGAGACGCGTGGCATGCCGGCCTCAGGACGGGGTGTTGGTCGGCGTCGACCCCGCGCTGTGAGAGTGCTTGGTCGCCGGTGACGAGGCGGGCGCCGACGGTGCCGGCGAGACCAGCGCGCTGACCAGGCCCTGTAGATGCTTCGGAACGCTGGCGAGCAGCGAGGAGTCCTGCCTGACCGCCGTCGTCAGGTCGCTGACGCCCTGCTTGGGGGCGCTGTGTTTGATCTCGAGCAGCCCGAGATTGAGGTACGCCGTCGGCGCGGTCGGCTGCAGCCCGATGATCTGTCGATACAGCGATATCGCCGAGATCGGGTCGGTCGTCGCATAGATCGTGGCCTCGTTGTAGAGCGCCGGCACGTACTTCGGGTTGATCGTCAGAGCCGCGCCGTACGCCGCGAGTGCGCCGACCAGGTCGTGATTGGCCTGATCGACGACTCCGAGGTCGTAGTGGGCGAAGACGTTGTTGGGCTGAGCCGTGATGACCTGCTGGTAAAGCTGCGCAGCGGCGCTGAGCTTTCCTTGCTTCTGGAGCTGCAGCGCAGCCTGGAACGTCGCTGTCGGGTTCTTCGCGCCGCCGGCGCTGCTGCTGCCGCCGCACCCACTCGCGAGCGCCACGAAAGCGATCACGACCAGCGCCCGGCTGACGCTGCGCATGCTTCCTGGTGCGGTCCGATCCAGCGAGCGAAACACAGACGACTCCTTCATGTGACGGCTCGGTCATGGTGGCATGACGTGGCGATCGGATGATCACCGTGGCGCTCCCGTATTGTGCGCATCTCCTGTGCTTTGATGCAGAAGCGGCGCTTGATGCACAAGCGGCGATAGGGAAGCGCTGCTCTCTAGACCTTTTGGGGCATCGAAGTGGCATCAACAAACCGGGCCAGTCGCCGGGAAAAGGCATGCGCGGTTGGCGCAGTGGCGGTCGCCGTCAGCGGAATGGCCAGTGCCTGGATCGGCACAGCCAGCGCGTCCATTCCAGCCGCGAACGGCACGATCCACGCGTGTTACACCGCGAAGACCGGCACGCTGCACGTCTACAACCCGGGCCATCGTGGGAAGAGCTGCGGGGCCGGGGCGACGAATCTGAGCTGGAACGTCAAGGGCGCGACCGGGGCCAAGGGCGCCCGGGGCGCAGCCGGCACTCCGGGCAGGCAGGGCGCGCAAGGCGCGAGCGGGTCAGGTGCGACTGGCGCGACCGGTGCGGCCGGCGCGACCGGCCCCCAGGGTGCGACCGGCTCGCTGGGCGCCACCGGTGCGACCGGCGCGGGCACCCCTGGTGCGACCGGTGCGGTTGGCGCGACGGGCGCCACCGGCGCGAGCGGTCAGGACGGCGCGACGGGTGCGACAGGAGCGTCGGGCACGGATGGCGCACTGGGCGCCACCGGTGCGACCGGTGCGACCGGCAATGACGGCCTGAACGGCGCGACGGGTGCCACCGGCGCGACCGGCAACGACGGTTTGCAGGGTGCCACCGGCTCGCAGGGTTCGCAGGGCCACCAGGGCTTCCAAGGTGCGACCGGCGTCGGTGCCCAGGGCGCGGTTGGCGCGACCGGCCCGCAGGGTCCGCAGGGGTTCCAGGGCAATCAGGGCTCGCAGGGAAACCAAGGCTTCCAGGGCAACCAAGGTTTCCAGGGCAACCAGGGCTTCCAGGGCAGCCAGGGCTCGCAGGGCAACCAAGGCTTCCAGGGCAACCAAGGTACGCAGGGAAACCAGGGCTTCCAGGGCAACCAAGGCTCGCAGGGAAACCAGGGCTTCCAGGGCAACCAAGGCTCGCAGGGCAACCAGGGCTTCCAGGGCAACCAAGGTACGCAGGGGATTCAAGGCAACCAGGGCTTCCAGGGCTTCCAGGGCAACACCGGATCCACCGGCTCGCAAGGGTCGCAGGGGATTCAGGGCAACCAGGGTCTGCAGGGCGGCCAGGGCAACCAAGGCAGCCAGGGCAACCAAGGAAACCAAGGCGCTACCGGCGCAGGCGTGCAGGGTGCGACAGGTGCCACCGGAGTCCAAGGCGCTACCGGGATGCAGGGCAACCAAGGCTCTCAGGGCAACCAAGGCTCTCAGGGCGACCAGGGTTCTCAGGGCAACCAGGGCCACCAAGGCTTCCAAGGCTTCCAAGGCGACACGGGTAGCCGAGGCCCACAGGGTGCGCAGGGTGACACCGGCGCGACCGGCGCGACCGGGACTACCGGTTTGACCGGGGACACCGGCGCGACCGGCGCGAGCGGCGCCACCGGCGCCACCGGTACGACGGGGGACACTGGCGCAACCGGGTCGACTGGCGGCACGGGTGCGACCGGGGCTACTGGGGCGACGGGGGACACTGGCGCGACCGGCCCGACCGGCGCGACTGGTTCAACCGGGGGCACCGGCGCGACTGGTTCAACCGGGGCAACCGGGGGGACCGGCGCGACTGGTTCAACTGGGGACACCGGCGCGACCGGGGCAACTGGGGCGACTGGCGACACCGGTGCGACCGGCGCTGCCGGTCCGCAAGGCGTGGTCGGTGTGACCGGAGCGACCGGCGCAACTGGTGCCACCGGTTCGACCGGAGCCACGGGCGTCACCGGCGCGACCGGCACCGGTACCGATGGAGCGACCGGAGCGACCGGCACCGATGGCACAAATGGCGCCACTGGTACGACCGGTCCTACCGGAACTGACGGTGCGCCCGGTGCCACGGGTGCGACCGGGGCGACGGGTGCAACCGGAACCGGTGCGACCGGCCCGACCGGCGCCACGGGCGCAGACTCCGGTAGCGGGCTTGTCGTCGAGTCGAACTCGACGACCGGAACGGGTGTCGCGACCGCGTCTTGCCCGGACGGTGACGTTGCTACCGGCGGCGGTGGTGTCGATACGACGGGCGCCGGGTCTCTGGTGGGGTCGGTGCCTGTCGGCGGCCCGCCACCGACCGCTTGGCAGGTCAACGGGTCAGGCTCCACTGACGACCTCACGGCGTACGTCGTCTGCATTCCCGACTAGCAGGCGGTGACACCGAGATCGACGTCGGTGGATCGGGAGCGACGGCGGCTCCTCACCCGCCTGTCCGCGTCGTACTGTCCCCGGGAGAATGGGCCCGAAGCTCGATCGGAGGACGTAGGTGAGCACGGATCAGCCGCGGGTCAGCGTGTTCACCCCGAGTCACCGCAACACCTACCTCGATGAGTGCCTGCAGACGCTGACCGCCCAGACCTTCGAGGACTGGGAGTGGATCGTCCTGCTCAACGGCGGCAACCGCTGGCGGCCGCTGCATGACGATCCGCGGCTCCGGATCGTCATGGCCGATGATCTGGGCGGGATCGGCGCGGTCAAGCGCCACGCCTGTCTGATCTCGCGCGGGGAGTTCCTGGTCGAGCTCGACCACGACGATCTGCTGGCGAGCCATGCGCTGCAGCGGGTGGTCGAGGCATTCGACGCCAACCCCGACGTCGGCTTCGTCTTCAGCAACACCGCGCAGATCCTCGGTGACGGCAGCCGCGACGAGAGCCGGTTCAACGAAGCGCACGGCTGGACCTACCGCGACGCCACCGTCGACGGCCGGTCGGTGCTACAGACCGACGCCATGACGGCCTCGCCTCACAACGTCAGCTACATCTGGTACGCCCCAAACCACGTCCGGTCTTTCCGGCGGACGACATACGACGCCGCCGGCGGCTACGACGCCGACCGCGCGATCCTCGACGATCAGGATCTGATGTGCCGGATGTACGCTGTCGCAGACTTCTATCTGATCGATGAGTGCCTTTATTTGCAACGAATGCATCAGGCCAACACCCAGCGTGAAGCAGCCACTAATGCCACCATCCAGACCGAGACGGTAGCGCTCTACGACCGCTACATCGAGACCAACGCGCGGGCCTGGGCCAGCCGCGCCGGACTGCATGCACTCGACCTCGGCGCCGCCCACAGCAAGCCACCGGGCTATCTCGGTGTGGACCAGTATGAAGGCGAGGGCGTCGACATCGTCGCCGATGTGGCCGATGGCATCGATCTGGCGGACTCGAGTGTCGGGGTGATCCGCGCGGTCGACTTCCTCGAGCACGTCGTCGACAAGATCTCGATGTTCAACGAGATGTATCGGCTGCTCGCCCATGGCGGCATGCTGATCTCGCTGACACCGAGCACCGACGGTCGCGGTGCGTTCCAGGACCCGACCCACGTCGCGTTCTACAACGAGAACAGCTTCTGGTATTTCACGGACCGCTCCTTCGCAGCGTTCGTGCCGCAGATCCAGTGCCGGTTCCAGGCGAGCCGGCTCGCGACGCTGTTTCCGAGTGACTGGCACAAACAGCACAACATCAGCTACGTACAGGCCAACCTGGTCGCGATCAAGGAAGGTCCGCGGCAGGGCGGGCTGCTGCTGATCTGAGTGCTAGATCAGGTCGGCGATGAACTTCAGGTTCGCTCGCAGCCGCTCGATATCGGGGCTGCCGAGCTCGATCGCCCGGGCCGTCGTACGCAGCGCATCGTGCTGCCGGCCGAGCCGGTAGTAGCAGACGCCGAGGTAGTCCCACGGCAGGTAGCTGTAGTCGGCTTCGCTGGCGAAACCCCACTCCGGGCGAGTGGCCGCGGTCGCGGCCAGGAAGAGCGGGATCGCCTGCGCCCAGCTCTCGCGCTGGTAGAAGTGCAGGGCAGCGCGGTTGTAGGCCTCGGCCCGACTCGGGTCCTCGCCGATCGCCTCCATCGCCTGCGCCAGTGCCTCATCGTGGCGGCCGAGTGCCGACAAGCAGATCGAGACGTTGACCCGCGCCGAATAGCGCTCCCATGGCTGTTCGCTGACCGCGATGTAGTCGGTGTAGGCCGCGACTGCCTCGTCGTGCCTGCCGTGCTCGCGAAGTTCGTTCGCGAGGTAGAACAAGGTGCGCGGGGCGCGGTCGCCGGCCTGCGCCACCCGCTGCAGAATCCGCAGGTTACGGTCGCTGGCAACCTCTGCGTGAGCCGGCCGATGCTCGACGTAGACCTCCGCGGCACGCATCGAGCGACCGAGCGGGACCGCGATCGCCTCGTGCACCTCGCCCGCCCACCGCAGACCGGCGGCGCGCCGGATCAGTCGCTCCCGGTCGTAGCGCAGCGCCACGTTGACGCCGTTGGTGTCGTAGAGCCGGTACTCCGCGAAGACCGCATCGATGGTCTCGGTCAGCGTCGGCTTGAGGGCCCGGATCGCGGTCTGTACGTCGGCCGGCACCCGGTCATCGGCGTCGAGCCACATGATCCAGTCGCTGGTGCAGTG
Organism: Mycobacteriales bacterium; assembly: GCA_036268295.1. GTDB lineage: Bacteria > Actinomycetota > Actinomycetes > JAFAQI01 > JAFAQI01 > DATAUK01. The sequence goes on from DATAUK010000035.1 coordinate 12,634, forward strand.
GTCGAACGCGACGTTGCGGGCGGCGGCGAAGTCGTCGATCCATGCGAACTCGTGCACCGCTGCGCCGGCGGCCAGCGCGATCTCGACCGTGGCGTCCGTCGAGCCGGTGTCGACGACGATCAGCTCGTCGCAGAAGCCGCGGGCGTCGGCAAGTACGCCGGCGAGCTTGCTTGCCTCGTCCTTCACGATCATCGCGACGGACAGCGTCGGTTCCGACATGGCTCGTCACCCTACGACGAACCCGGCTTCGCGCGCGTCGCTCGTAGAGTGGATAGGTGGACAGTGTCCTGCTCGAGCGGCCGGGTGCGGTCGACGGCGTCGGTGTCGATGCCGGCGTCGCCGCGCACTACGGCGACCCGTTCGGTGAGCAGCGTCGGCTGATCGAGTCCGGCGGCGTGGTCGACCGCTCGCATCGCGGCATCATCCGGGTCAGCGGCGAGGATCGGCTGTCCTGGCTGCATTCGCTGACCTCGCAACATCTCGAGACACTGCCGGCCGAGGAGGTCCGCGAGGCGCTCGTGCTCTCCCCGCACGGCCACGTCGAGCATCACCTGGTGCTGAGCGACGACGGCGAGTCGACGTGGATCGCGGTCGAGCCCGGGAGCGCCGAGGGGTTGACGACGTACCTCGACTCGATGCGGTTCATGCTGCGCGTCGAGGTGTCGGACGAGTCCTCGGCGTACGCCGTCCTGTCGGTCCTGTCCGACGGCGCGTGGCGTGATCTCGTGGTGCCGCGAGCGGCGCTCGCATCGCGGGTCGACGACCTCGGGCTCCCGCTGGCCGGTCTCGGAGCGTACGAGGCGCTGCGGGTCGAGACGCACCGGCCGCGGCTCGGGTTCGAGACCGATCACCGAACCATTCCGCATGAGGTGGGTTGGATCGGGTCGGCCGTGCATCTCGACAAGGGCTGCTATCGCGGCCAGGAAACCGTTGCGCGGGTTCACAATCTCGGCCGTCCACCACGGCGGCTGATCTTCGGCCATCTCGACGGCACTGCCGACGAGCTGCCGCCCCCGCACACTCCGGTCGAGCTTGACGGTCGAGCGGTCGGGTTTCTCGGCACCGCCGTGCAGCACGCCGAGCTCGGCCCGGTGGCGCTGGCGGTCATCAAGCGCAACACACCCGACGACGCGATGCTGACCGTCGAGGGCATGGCGATGAAACCCGAACGGGTCGTCGACGCGTGACCGGCGTGACGTTACAGCCCGAACAGCCCGATCTTCTTCTTGACCTTCTTGTCCGGGGTCGCCGCCCGCGGTGCCCGGTTGGCCGGTGGCGGAGAGTCACCGCGCCGCGGACCGTCGTCGACTCCGAGTGAGGACAGCTCGCGGAGCAGCGCCGCGGTGTCGGCAGTCTCTGCCTCGTTCCACCGCTCGTCGCCAGGGTGCTCGTCGGCCTCGACCGCGTCGTCAGCCGCGGTGTTGTCCGCCGCCGAGGCGTCGGTTGCCGCGTCGGTCGTGACCTCGTCGCCGTCGGCTGTGGCTTCTGCAGTCGCGGCCAGCTCGACGAGCAGCGCGGTCGCTGCTGCTGCCTCGTCTTCGCGCGCCGCGGCTTGTTCGGCCTCCAGCTTCTCGGCCTTGCGCCGCGCCGCCCGCTCCGCCTTGTCGTCGGCGGCACTTTCAGCGGCGGGTGCGTCGGGGTCGGCGGCTTGCGCTGACTCGGCAGCAAGCCGGGCCACTTCGTCGGCCGCTTCGCGTTCCGGTTCGGCCTCGGCGGCGGCGTCGGCTGCTGCCAGCTCGGCGGCGGCGGCCGCCGCGGCTTCGCGCTCCGCTGCTTCAGCTCCTGCTGCCTCGGCGGCAGCTTCGGCCTCGGCGGCTGCTTCGGCCTCGGCGGCTTCTTGGGCCAGTCGCTCCTGCTCGGCGGCGGCTTCGGCAGCTGCTTGACGTTCGAGCTCGGCGAGCTTCTCGGCGGCTAGGCGCTCCTGCTCAGCCGCTGCCTCAGCAGCAACTCGCTCGGCTTCGGCGGCTTGAGCGAGACGCTCGGCTTCTTCGGCGGCGAGCCGCTCGGCCTCGGCCGCAACCGCGCGCTCGTGCTCGGCGGCGGCTTTTGCCGCCTGGCACTCGGCTTCTTCGGCGGCCAGCCGGGCAGCTTCCTCGGCGGCGAGACGCTCGGCCTCGTCGGCTTGCGCTGCGGCGTACTCCGCGGCGATCCGTTCGGCCTTTTGCTCGGCCGCGAGTCGCGCCGCCGTTTCGCGTTCCTGGTGCTCGGCCCAGGCCGATTCCTCGGCTTCGGCGCGCTCGGCTTCGAGCCGGACGGCTTCCCGCGCGGCGACTTCGGCTTCCTGGGCGGCGAGGGCTGCTGCCGCCTCAGCGGCGGCGCGATTCGCGGCTTCGGCGTCGGCGTGCAACGCCGCCTGCACTGCGGCCAGCCGCTTCACTTCCTGCTCGTCGGCGTGCCGGTCGGCGGCCTCGGCGGCCCGCTTGGCGAACTCGTTGGCGGCCGCTCGGGCTTCAAGCTCGGAAGCGTGACGGCGAGCCTGCTCGGCTTCACGTTCCTCGGCGCGGCGCCGCTCAGTCTCGGTGCTGACGATCTTCGGGATCTCGCCAGGGCTGATATCGGGTACGTCGGCAGCGGTGCGCTGACCCGGTCGCATCGTCTCGACCAGTTCCTGTGCCCGTGCCAGCTCCGCGGCGGCGGCTTCCCGCGCCCGCTTGCGGTGCTCCCAGTCCGGGTCAGTGCTCTGCAGCTCGTCGGACTTCGTGGCCCGCACCCGGGCGTACTGACGGTGCTGCATGGCGTCCCGGCTGTCGTCCTCCGGCGCTTCGCCGAGGACCTCGGACAGCGCAGTGGACACCCGCGTCATCGAGGCCGCGAACGACTCGTTCGACTGCCGGTGAAGCGGTACGACCATCGGGTTCGACTCCGAGGAGCCGGAACCGATGTGCGACGCCGCCGCCGCGAAGGCGAACTCCGAGCGGTTGTCGTCCCCACCCCCGCCCGTGCCGCCATCGTCATCGTTGTCGCGGGAATGGTCGCCGGTGACCTCGGTCACGAGTCGGGCCAGCCGCGAGATCGAGTCTTCCTCGCCTGGGCTGTCGGTCGTGCTGTAGTCGGTGCCGGCCGTGACGTCGATGTCCTCGGCGATGTCGACCAGCCCGGCCTGCACCAGCGAGACGATGACGTGACCGGCTTCGAAAAGCGTGTATCCACAGTCGCGCGCGAGCTCGGCGACCGAGCGCTCGCCGTCGATCTTGCACAGCATCGACCAGGCATCGTTGTCGAGCGTGGTCTCCGCCGAGCTGTCGCCTCGGGCGGACAGCACCGGGATCGCGGCCGGACCGTGGACGACGGCGGAGATGGTTTCCCATTCGTAGCCGCGGTCGCGCAGCGTCTGCAGCAGCTCGACGACGACCATCGGCGGGCCGACGTCCTCGCGAGCCTTGATGTTCTTGCGGAACTTCCACTGCCCGTCGGTCCAGCGCATCAGGTCCCAGAGCGCCTCGCTGACCTGCTCCTTGACGAATGCCTCGACCACTGGCTGGTCGACGTACCCGAGGTGGACCAGCAGCTCACCGAGCCGCCAGCCCTGCAGCTCGCTGCGCTGCGCTTCGAGCGCCTCGGCGAGCGCCTCGGGGGCAAGGGCGCCCGAGGAGACCAGCTTGGCGCCGAGCTGCGGGCGAGTGCCGGGCACGGAGACGGCGTAGACGAGTCCCGACTTGTAGTAGACGGTGGCTTCTTCACCACCGGATTCGGTGATATGCAGGCAGCCGGTGGCCTCATCATCGGCGAGATCGACCAGCAGTGGGGCGAGCGGGGTGGATGAGAGGTCGCCTTTGAGCATGAACGACCTCCTTCGCGTGCGTACCGTGGGCCCTGGTGCCTTCTCTTGTGTCCTTCGGCAGATCACACGCTGGTGTTGAGCCAATTGGCGCAATCGGCCCGGTTCAATTCCGCGCGGCGCCCTGTGTGCCGTCGAAGCGGCGGTTTCTCGCGTCCTTCGCGCCTGGGCAGGCGGGCGTGACACCATGGCGCCAACGACGTAGGACTCCGACGCACGCGAGGGCGCAGGCATGACGTATCCCGGTGGCAACCGCCGTATCGATCGACTCCTTGCCGAGGGCTTTCTCGACCGGCTCAGTGAAGCCTCCCTCGAGGAGCTGCGTGCGATGCGCGCCGACGCCGAACAGGAAGAGACCGATCTGTCCTATCTGCGGCGGCTCCTGCAGGGCCGGATGGACATCATGCGCGCCGAGGTCAGCCGGCGCGCTGGTGGTGCGGACGCGCCGTCCCTGATGGACCTGCTTCCCGGCATCCTGGCCGACGATGACGGCGGCTCGCCGCACGGCTCGGGTCGCCATGCGGTGTTGGAGCCCTCACGCGCCGACTCCCACCGGCGTTATGTCGAGGCCCTCGTCGCCGATGTCGATTTTTCCGACCCGTCCGGTCACGATGACGCGTCGCTGGCCCACGCACTCGAGACGCTCGAGCACGAGGAGTCGGTGGTATCGGCCAGCCGCCGCGAGGTGCAGAAGGTCATGGACGGGTGTACGGCGGAGATCACCCGGCGCTACCGCGAGGGCGACGCCGACGTCGACGACCTGCTCCCCAGCGAGTCGTCCTAACCCGTTTCGTCAAACTTGCTCGTATCAACCGTCTCGGGGTGCTCAAAGCGTTGATTTGCGCATGATCGGCGGGCCGGCGGTGGTCGCCGAGGTGGTTCGCGGCGGGTTCGTCGAGGGCCAGCACTGCGGCAGCGTGGTCGGGCTCCGCGGTGACGGCACGGTCGCGGTCTCGGTGGGCCGGCCGGACGAGCCGATGCTGCCGCGCAGCTCGGCGAAACCGCTGCAGGCCATCGGGATGCTGCGTGCCGGACTCGTCGTCGACGACGAGGAGCTCGCGGTGATCTGCGCCAGCCACTCGGGCGAGCCCGGCCATCTCGACGTGGTGCGCCGCCTGCTGTCCGGGGCCGGCCTGTCCGAGTCGGACCTGGACAACACTGCCGGGATGCCGCTCAGCCGCTCGGCGCGGCGGGATCTCACCCGGTTGGGTATCGGCCCGAGCTCGCTCCTCGCGAACTGCTCCGGCAAGCACGCCGGGATGCTCGCGACCTGCGTCGCGGCGGGTTGGCCGACCGCGGGCTATCGCGACCCGGCCCACCCGCTGCAGCTCTCGCTGCGGGCAACCATTGAGGACCTCACCGGCGACGCCGTGACCGCAGCCGTCGTCGACGGCTGCGGTGCGGCGCTGTTTGCAGTGACGCTGGCCGGCCTCGCGCGCGCTTTCGCGCGGCTCGCGACGGCACCTGCCGCGACGCCGGAACGTCAATGTTTTGAGGCGATGCGATCCCATCCGTGGCTGGTCGGTGGCACCGGCCGCGATGTGACTTCTTTGATTTCTGGTGTTCCTGGCCTCGTTGGCAAGGACGGCGCCGAGGGGGTCTATGCGATCGCGCTCCAGGACGGCCGTGCTGCCGCGGTGAAGATCGACGACGGCGCCGAGCGGGCTCGATTGCCTGTGATGGTGAGGGCGCTACGAAGTCTCGGGATTGACGATCCAACGGTTGCGGAGTTTGCGACCACGCCCGTGATGGGTCACGGCGTACCTGTCGGTGAGGTCCGCCCGGTCTTCTGATCCGGTCATCCAGCGCTGCTTGCTGAGTGCTTGCAATAGTTAGCGCATGGCGGTAACCTGGGGTTCGTGGCCAAGATCGACGTTCGCAACCTCGGGGATTACATCCGCGAGCAGCGTTCGGTGGCTCAGATCTCGCTGCGGCAGCTAGCAACGCTGGCTGGCGTGTCCAACCCCTACCTCAGCCAGATCGAGCGCGGCCTCCGCAAGCCCAGTGCTGAGATCCTGCAGCAGATCGCCAAAGCGTTGCGGATTTCCGCCGAGGCGCTCTATGTGCAGGCCGGAATTCTCGAAGAGCGGTACGGCGACAGTGATGTGCCCGCCGCGATTCTTTCTGACGCCCACCTCGCGGAGCGCCAGAAGCAGGTTCTGCTCGAGCTTTACGAGGCCTACCGTCGCGAGACGGATGCGTTGAGCGGCGCGGATGCAATCACGCCGCCGGCCGCCAAGGCCACCCCCGCAAATTCCCGCACCCGGACCGCAAGGCGCGCGAAACCTCGCGCGACTGGCACCGGCGCGGGAGCCGGTGGCGGCGCTAGCACTACTACCGCGAACTAAGCCGGCCCGGCAGCGAGCGTGCCGTCCCAGCGTACGGCTCGCCCATGAACAACTGACCATCCATGCCCATTCACCACTCTTGGAGGTTCGATGCCTACCGTCCCCACCATTGACGTCAAGCCGCTATACGCGATCGCCGGTGTCGGCGATCTCGCGGTCGAGCGTCTGCTCACCCGTGCGACGGCACTTCCGTTGCAGGTAAAGGAAATCCCGTCCCTCGCGACCTCGCGTCGAGCTGAGTTTGCCAAGCATGCGCAGAGCCAGGCCATCGAGTTGCGCAAGCAGGCCTCGACGTTGCCGACCGACCTTCGCAAGCAGGCTTCGACGTTGCCCGCCGAGTTGCGTAAGCAGGCCTCGACGCTGCCGGGTGACGTGCGCAAGCAGTTCGACGACATCACCGCGCTGGTCCGCAAGCAGGTCAATACGCTGCCGGCTGACGTGCGCAAGCAGGTTGACGGGCTGACCTCGAAGGCGACAGCGGCGTACGGCGAGTTCGCGGTCCGCGGCGAGAAGGTTGTTGCCGGTCTGCGTGGCGATGCGCCGAAGGCCAAGAAGACCAGCCCGGCCAACAAGCCGGCGACGAAGAAGCCGGCCGGCAAGCCGGCGGCGAAGCGGACCAGCGCGAAGAAGGCGACTGCCAAGAAGTCCGCAGCGAAGCCGGCTCCGGACGCGACGCGGGCTGCTTCTTCGACCTCGCCGTCTTCGGCGTCGTCGACGGCCGCGACCAAGCCGGTCGACACGGCCAGCGCCCCGTCGCCGTCCGCGTCGACCCAGTCGACAAAGCCGGTCGAGACCACGTCGCCGGCCAGGACGACCAGCACGACCGGGCCGAGCTCAGCGACCTCGAGCGCGCCCAGCACGACGACCTCGACGCCGGCCTCGCCGGTCTTCGAGTCGCCGGCGCACACCTCGAACGGTCACTCCAAGTCCAGTTGATCTAACGTCAGCGAAGCCCTGGCTCCGGCCGGGGCTTCGCTGTGTCCGGGCAGTGGTCTTCAGCAATCGAGTGCACCATGGAGTGGTGACCGACAACCCATGGCTCGAGCCGCCGCCCGAGCCTTGGTCGCCGTCGGGCCCACCGCGAATATCGCCGTCGGTCCAGCCGCACGACCCCAACAGCTGGCGATCCCGGATTAAGCGCTTCTTCGCGCCGTTGGCCGGGATCGCCGCGTTCCTGGCAAAGTTCGGTGTCGTCCTGCTCAAGCTCAAGTCACTGGTGCTTGTGGGCTCGATGGCAGTGTCCGTCGCGGCGTACGCCTCGATCTGGGGGTGGCGGTTCGCGCTCGGTTTCGTGCTGCTTATCTTCGTCCACGAGATGGGCCACGTCGTCGTCTTGCGGGCCAGAGGGATCAAGGCCGGCTGGCCGGTCTTCCTGCCGTTCCTCGGCGCGTTCGTGTCGATGAAGTCGATGCCGCGGTCGGTCTATGAGGAGGCAGAATCAGCGCTCGCCGGGCCGATTGCCGGCACCGCCGGCGCGCTGGTCGTCGGCTATCTCGGCCAGGTCGATGGCTCGGATCTGTTGCAGAGCCTGGCTTTCACCGGGTTGCTGCTCAACCTGTTCAACCTGCTTCCGGCGCTGCCACTCGATGGTGGCCGGGTCGCCGGTGCGTTGCACCCGGCGATCTGGCTCGCCGGCCTGCTCGCGTTGCTCGGGTTTGAGTTCTACCGCCCGAGCCCGGTGATCCCGATCCTGTTGGTGCTCGGTGGCTTCGAGCTCTATCGCCGGTGGCGCGGCCGCGACAGCGCGGCCTCGAAGGTTTACTTCTCACTACTGCCGGGGCAGCGCGCCAAGGTCGGCACCGCGTACGTCGTCTTGGTCGTGGTCATCCTGATCGGCATGCACTGGACCTACGCGCAGCGCCACCTCTCCTAGTCGCCGGCTAGGTGCGGCCGTCCAGCCACTGGCCGCCGAACCACATCAGGTCGTCCGCGAGCAGCTCGATGCCGATGCCGTCCGGGTCGCGGAGGTAGAGCGATTCCGGGATGCCGCGCTGCGGTCCGTCGTACTGGATGCCTTGCCCGTCAAGGCGAGCCCTGAGTACGGCGTGGACATCAGGTGGCACCGAGATCGCGATGTGCTGGACGCCCCCGAAGCCTTCCGGTGCGGCCTCGAGGCCGAGACCGGGGAAGTCGAAGAAGCCGAGCAACGTGTCGTTGCCGAGGTCGAAGAAGAAGTGGGTCGAGCCGGGGTAGTCGCGGTTCTCGACCAGCTCGATCAGCGGGAAGCCGAGCAGGTCTTGGTAGAACGCGATCGTCTGTTCGACGTCACTGCAGATCAGGGCCGCGTGGTGGATTCCGCGGCCGCTGGTCGCGGGCCGATCTGCGGGCGGCTGGAGGTAGGCGCGCCGGAGGTCATCGCGTCGTTGGGCGAGCCGGGCTTGTTCGTCGGTGTCAGGTGGGGCCATGCCGCTAGCGTCTCACCGCGTGAGCGTTCTCGACATCTGCGCTGTCGACCTGTGGTTCGCCGGCGGTCCGCACGTGCTTCACGACGTGTCGCTGCGGGTCGAAACAGGAGAGCACTGGGCGCTGCTCGGACCCAACGGTGCCGGCAAGTCCACCCTTCTTGCCCTCGCCGGCACGCAGCGGTTCCCGTCGCGCGGCTCGGTCGACGTACTCGGGCGGCGGCTCGGTCGGGTCGACCTGCGTGAGCTCCGGCGTCACATTGGCATCGTCGATGTCCGGTTGCGGATGCCGGCCGAGCTGTCGGTCACGGCGTACGTCGGCACCGGTGTCTCGCAGACCGTTCAAACGGTCGCGCCGGTCGACTCGGAGGCCCGGCGCCGGGTCGAGGAGCTGCTTTCGCAACTGGACCTGTCGGGGCTGGCGAACCGATCGATTTCTGTTTGCTCCCAAGGCGAACGGGCTCGCGCCCGATTGGCTCGGGCGCTCGTCGCGCAGCCGGCGCTGTTGTTGCTGGACGAGCCGGCGGCTGGTCTCGATCTGCCTGGTCGGGCCGAGCTGTTGCGGGCGATGGAGACTGCGGCGGCCACGGAGCCGACGCTGGCGAGTGTGGTCGTGGCGCATCACCTGGAGGAGCTGCCGGCAACAACAAGCCACGTCGCGCTGCTGCGCGACGGCCGAGTGCTCGCCTCCGGCGACGTATCGCTGCTCGGTGACTCGGCGGCGTTGAGCGAGTGCTTCGGCCGGACGGTCAAGGCGTTCATGGTCGACGGCCGATGGTTCGCGATCGCGCCGTGATCGGCTAGTTGCGCAGCTCGCGCTGAACCAGGCGTTCCCATTTGGCGCTGCCGATCAGGGTCGGGAGCGGCTTGCCGTCGCGGGTCACGACGACGTTGGTGCACGCCGACTCGGTCGCGTCCCACCGGTGGGACTTGGTGCGGAACCTCACGATGGTCTGCGGACCACCGGCGACGTTGCAGTGAACCGCATCGCGAGGCACCAGGGCGAGTGAGTCGAACGTCTCGACGAGCTTGGCCGCAGAGTGGCCGGTGACGGTACGCCGCCGGGTGATCGGGCCGGCCAACTGGTTGCGTCTCGCGAGCTCAACCGTGCGAAGTGAGGTCGGCACGTGCTCGCGAGTAGGCCGAATGGTGGCGAGGTCGGCCTTGAGGTCGGAGGCGAACGCCTTGCTGTCACTCAGCGCGTGCTGCCGTTGCCCGTCGCGAACCACTGTCACCGCGCCGCAGAAGCCTTCGTTGGCGACCCAGACGGTGCCGCCGGCCGCAAACCTCGCGACTCGGCGCAAGCCGCGGTCGGCCGGACATGCGTACGGACCAGGTGGCCGTCGATTTAGCGCGTTGAAGTCTTTGACCAGCGCCTTGGCGCGGGACCCGGTGATCTCGCCGGCTCGGACTACGTGTTCGTTGGCGCCGTTGAGCTCCGTCAGCCCCACCCGCCGGATCGAGCTCGGGATGCGGTGATCGTTGGACTGGCCGGCGGCGGGCTGCGAGGCCGCGACCGCGACTCCGCCACCGAGCGCGATCATCGCGACAGCGCCAAGCGCCACGAGGCGTTTCATGGCAACGTCCCCCTTGGTCAACGAATTGGAGTGTTGCGGACCAGCGGTTGCCTGACCCGAGTCCCGAGGTTTCCGCCGACGTCGGTCGAGTTGTCCGATCCCTGACCGAGTGCGGCGTTGAGGTCGTTGGTGAACTGCTCGGTGGCTTGCAGGGCCGGCAGCCGGTGATGGTTGAGGATCACGGTGACCTGATCGCAGAATCCGTTGTGCACCACCCAGGTGTGCCCGGGTGTTGCGAAGGTCGCGGTCTGCGTACTCAGCGATATCGGGCACGGGATCGGGCCTTCGTCGGGCCGGACCACAAGGCTGTCGAAGTCACTCACCAGCTTCTGCGCCGTCGATCCGGTGACCGTGCGTTTAGTGATGACCGGTTTGCTACCAGGCGCGGCCCAGTCCTTGCCGATGAGCGCGACGGTGGCGAGGCTGCGCGGGACGTTCTCGTCGGCGGGCCGTGGTGACTGCCGGACCACGACGGCGTACGCCGCAATCGCCGCGGTGTGTCGAGTGAGCGGCTGGACCGCGATGGTGAGGGTGGCGGAGTTAACGCCCGCCGGAAGGTGGGCGGGGGTGAAGTCGGCGTACCTCTCGTTGTCCCGAAGCGCCGGCCCGCCGGTCGCGCCGGAGGACTGGTTGGTGAGGAACTTGGCCTGGTGATGGACGACCCAGGAGTACGCCGCGTGCCAGGGCTTGTCGACGCGCCACCAACGGATCCGGACGATTGCGTCGTGACCGGCCGGACCAGCCGGCGGCTGCCTGAGTTGTTTCGTTGACGACTGTCTGGATCGATGCGCGCTGGGTGGCGCGACTGCTGCCTCGATCAGCCGCTTCGCGAGCCGCCGCGGCGCGTGGTTCGGGTGAGTGGCGCTGCTTACGGGCTGCGCGGTGCCGGGTCGGTCCGGGATGCCCGCGCCAGCGGTTGAGCCGGCCGCCGCGCAGCCGGCGAGGGCGAGCGTCGTCGCGGCGGCTGCCGCTGCTGCGGCGATCACGCGGCTGTTGGTGGCGTTCATTCCAATTGGACGCGACACCCGCCGCCCCGGTTCCGCCTTACCCCGCGCATGTGCCATTGGTGGGGTTCTGGGCCCACTGATGGCACATGCGCAGGGTCCTGGGCCCACTGATGGCACATGCGCGGGGGTGGTCGCGGCATACGCTTGATCGATGGCCATCTTGCTGTTGCCGCTGCACGGCGCGTTCCTGATTGTTCGGCTGGCGGTGCTGGTGTTGATCATCGCCGCGCTTATCAGCGTGCTCACGCATCGCACCGACGCCTACCCCGCGGCCGGCAAGCTCCCGAAGGTGTTCTGGGTGGTCATTCTTGTGGTCGGCTTCCTCATCAGCTTCGCCGGCGTGATCGCCGCGCTGGTCTACTTCCTCGACGTTCGGCCCGCGCTGCAGACCGTCGGGGGCGGCGGTGGTGCGCGTGGTGGCGGCTCGTCCTCGGACGGACCGTACGGCCCGTACCGCGGCTAGCTAACCTCCCAGGCATGGCGACCCACCGGCTCGACCTGACCGACTCGACGCTGCGCGACTGGAACGCAGTCGTGCTGCGCGTCGACGACGAGGGCATCGTGCTCGATCGCTCGGCGTTCTACCCCGGCGGTGGCGGCCAGCCGCCTGATGCCGGCGTGCTGCTGTGGGGCGGCGTGCAGACCCGGATCGTCGGCGCCCGCAAGACCGGCGACGACGTCTACCTGATCGCCGCCGACGACGATCCGGTGCCGCCGGTCGGCGCTGAGGTGCAGGGCGCTCTCGACGACGAGCGGCGTACCGCGCTGATGCGCACCCACTCCGGCCTGCATTTGCTCGCGGGCGTCGTGTTCCGCGACTTCGGCGCGCTGGTCACCGGCGGCAACATGGAGCCGCTGGAGGCCCGGATGGACTTCAACCTCCCCGAGGTGCCGGAGGGCTTCAAAGACGCGATCGCGGCCGCCTGCGCGACCGAGGTCGCGGCGGATCGCCGGATCGATGTCAAGGTGTTGCCGTACGACGAGGCGTTTGCCATCCCGGACATCATCCGGACCGAGACCAACCTGCTGCCGCCGGGCCTGACCGAGGTCCGCATCGTCGACATCGTCGGCCTCGACACCCAGGCCGACGGCGGCACGCACGTCGCCTCGACAAAGCAGATCGGCAACCTTGAGATCGTCAAGATCGAGAACAAGGGCAAGGGCTTTCGGCGGCTGCGAGTGCGGCTCTCGCCATGACCGAGGACTCGACTCCGCCGGTTCCCAGGTACGGCGAGGCCTCGCTGTCCGACGTCATGCCGTCGGTGCTCGCGGCGCTCGAAGTCGGCGGCGACAACCGGCTGGGGCTGGCCGCGGCGCAGCGATTCGTCGTGATGCTCGTTGACGGGATGGGTCTGCTCGGGCTCCGTGAGCAGGCCGCGGCCGCGCCGTACCTGTCGTCGATGGCCTGCACCGAGCTCACCGCGGGGTTCCCGTCGACAACCGTGACGTCACTCGCGTCGCTGTCGACCGGGGTGCCGGCCGGGCAGCACGCGATGACCGGCTACTCGTCCTACATGGCCGAGGTGGGTGGCGCCGTCAACTGGCTGGCGTGGCGCGAGGTGGGCAGCAAGGACGACCTGCGCGACCGCCTGGTGCCCGAGGACGTCCAGCCGCAGCGGACGATGTGGCAGCAGGCCGCCGACGCCGGCGTCTCCACGACCGTCGTGAGCTCTCGCGACTTCGAGGGGACCGGCCTGACCCGCGCGGTCTTCCGTGGTGGCGACTACTCCGGGACGACGACGGGTGGCGACGCGGTGGCGCTGGCCGCCGACGCCGCGGATCGCGGCCACCGGTCGCTCGTCTACGCGTACGCCTCCGAACTCGACTTCGTCGGGCACGTGCGCGGGCCCGGCGCTGATGCGTGGGTGGCCCAGCTCGCCCTGGTCGACCGTCAGGTCGAGGCGCTCGCGTCGCGGTTGCCGGCCGGTACGACGCTGTTCGTGACCGCCGACCACGGGATGGTCGAGATGTCGCAGGAGTCGACAATCGACGCAGACGTCGAGGGCTCGCCGCTGCGCGACGGCGTTGTCACGTTGGCCGGCGAGCCGCGGATGCGGCACGTTCATGCCCGCCCGGGTGCAGCCGACGACGTGCTGGCGACCTGGCGCTCGGCGCTCGGCGACCATGCCTGGGTCATTACCGCTGACGAGGCGGTGCGGCTCGGCCTGTTCGGGCCGGTCGTGACCCCGCTGGCCCGGGGCCGGATCGGCGATGTGCTCGCGATCTCGCGCGACGGCACCGGCGTGGTTCAGCGTCGTCGGGAGCGGACGCTGTCCTCGCTCGCCGGTCATCACGGCGCCTTGACCGACCGTGAGCTGCTCGTCCCGCTGCTTTCGATTTCGTTGTGAATCCTGCAATCTCGCTAATGCTCGGCGACATCGTCGAGGCTGACGTCGACGTGGTCGTCAACGCTGCCAACAGCGGCCTGATGGGCGGCGGCGGAGTCGATGGCGCGATCCTCCGTGCCGGAGGTGACGCCCAGCTCGCGGCGCGGCGGGAGCTGCGAGCGCGGATCGGGTCGCTGCCGGCCGGCCAGGCGGCCGTCACCGTCGCAGGCGACATGCGTTGTCGCTGGGTGGTGCATGTCGTGGGGCCGGTGTTTAGCCGGATGGAGGATCGCTCGGCGTTGCTTGCCTCGTGTTATAGCGAGGCCCTTCGCGTCGCCGACGCACTCGACGCGGTCTCGATCGCGTTCCCGGCGGTGTCGGCGGGCATCTACGGCTGGCCGATGGACTCGGCCGCCGGCATCGCGGTCCGCTCGGTGCGGCAGACCGCGACGACGTCGGTTGCCGACGTACGGTTCGTGCTGTTCAGCCAGCCCGCCTACGACGAGTTCGCCCGAGCCCTCGAATCGCATGGCCCATCAGTGGCCCGATAGCCCCACTTATGGCACATGCGCGGGGCTATAGCCCCACTTATGGCACATGGGCGGGGCTATAGCCCCACTGATGGCACATGCGTGCGTTAGTAGGCGAGGGAGGCGGTCCAGTGGGTCAGCAGGTCGACGTCGCCGGTCACGTCGAGTGATGACCACGGGACCCGGCCGCAGGTGGCCAGCAACAGCGCGCTCGACGTGGCGTGGACGGTAACGTCGGGTTCGCTGAGTACGTCGAGCCGGCTGACCCCGTTCGGCTCGAGGGCGAGCAGCCAGCTGCCCTCATCGGATGAGCTCATCGCGACCGAGCCGGACGGCCCGGACGCGCCCTCGCGGCCATAGATCCGCGGCGAGATCACCTCGATGAACTCGTCGATCCCATCACTGGCCAGCTCGGCGTCGATCGGCTGAACGACCCCGTGCGATGCCTGCGCGTCGAAGCGGTGCACCGAGGACTCGTGCGCCATCCGGCGGGCCCAGAATGCCGCGGTGCCAGACCCGTCGAACACCCAGTTCCACACCGGCGTGTCCGGGTCGCAGTCGCGGAGCGCGAGCACCAGCTCGTCGAGCCGACCGCTCAGCACCTCGAGCGGCTCACCCTCGGGCAGCTCGGGCACCGACTCCGGCCGCTGGGTGATCCGGTGCGAAAGGTAAAAGCCGATCCGGAAGTAGAGCCGCGAGACGTGCTCGACCAGCGAGGCGACGTCCCACTCCTCGCAGGTCGGCACGTCGGCGTCGAGGCCCATGCCGGCGGCGGTGAGGATGCCCTCGCCCTCGCGGCGCACAGCGGTGACGAGCTCGGAGTATGCCGGGGTGGTCATTCCAGACCTGCCTTCAGGTCGAGGTCCTCAGGTGGTGTCGCCGGAGTAACCCAATGAAGCCAAGGCTTCTTCCACACGTCGTGGTAGTGGTTGGCGCGATCGACGAACGCGGTGTACGTCGTCTCGAACGCCGCCTCGTCGCGCTGCCGCAGCGCCTCGCGCAGCGGCGCGCAGTCGTTGTCGATGTAGGCGGCCATGTCCTCGGCGTACTTCGGCCGGCTGGTCGCGCACAGCTTCAGCTGCTTGACGGTGGAGTTATAGAAGTATTCGGCGAGCTTCCAGTTGCCGGCCATGGCGGCGTAGTAGAGCCGGTGCACCCGCTGGCCGATCTCAGCCATCAGCCGGTCCATGCCCGGCTGCATCAGCGCGAGCTCGTCGAGGGTGAGGTTCCGCTTGCCGTTGTTGACGATGTGTCGGTGGTCGCTCCTGGTTGGTTCGCTCAAGACGTGGTCTCCCGGAAGACTTTGTGGGCGGCGGCCTGGGCGCGCGGCCGGACGACGATCAGGTCGATGTTGACGTTCCAAGGCCGGGTCGCGGCCCACGCGATGCAGTCCGCGACGTCGTCGGCGGACAGCGGGCCGGGCACGCCCGCATAGACGGCGTCGGCTCCGGCCTGGTCGCCTCCGAGCCGGTTCAGTGAGAACTCGTCGGTCTTGACCATGCCGGGCGCGACCTCGACCACCCGGATCGGCTTGCCGAACACCTCGAGGCGCAACGTCTCCGACACCGCTCGCTCGGCGTGCTTGGCCGCGACGTAGCCGCCGCCGTTCTCGTAGACGCCGTGACCGGCGGTCGAGGTGAGGTTGACGACGACGCCGTCGCCGCTGGCCTCGAGCTTGGGCAGCAACGCGCGAGTCATCCGCATCGTCCCCATGACGTTGACGTCCCACATCCGCTGCCAGTCGGCATCCACCGCGGCGTCGATCGGCGCCATGCCGAACGCACCACCGGCGTTGTTGACCAGAATGCTGCAGCTCTCGATCTCGACGGCGAGCGCGCGGACCGAATCCTCATCGGTGACGTCGAGGGCGACGGCGCGCGCACCGGTCTCCTCGGCCAGTGCGGTCAGCCGGTCGATCCGGCGGGCAGCGGCGATGACGTCATAGCCGTCCTTGACGAGTCGCCGCGCCGTCGCGGCGCCGATGCCGCTGCTGGCACCGGTCACGACTGCGGTTCCTCTGGTCACGCCACGAGACTACGAGGCGGCGATGACGGCCAGAGTTTCGGTGCTGCCGGGCGCATCGGGCAGGATGGAGTCATGGAGTTGCCACGGCGGGTCGCGACGCTGTCGGTGCACACCTCGCCGCTGGACCAGCCCGGCTGCGGTGACGCCGGCGGCTTGAACGTCTATGTCACCGAGGTCGCCAAGCGCCTCGCCCAGCGCGGGATCGAGATGGACATCTTCACCCGCGCCACCAGCAGCGAGCTGCCGCCGACTGTCGAATTGGCGCCGGGAGTCGTGGTGCGCCACATCACCGCCGGTCCCTACGAAGGCCTCGACAAGAACGACCTGCCCGCTCAGCTGTGCGCGTTCACCAGCGGCGTCATGCGCGAGGAGGCGGCTCACGAACCCGGCTGGTACGACGTCGTTCACTCGCACTACTGGCTCTCCGGTCAGGTCGGCTGGCTCGCGAAAGAACGCTGGGGCGTGCCGCTGGTCCACTCGATGCACACCATGGCCAAGGTGAAGAACGCGTTGCTGGCAGAAGGCGACTCGCCCGAGCCGGTGATGCGGGCGATCGGCGAGGCGCAGGTGGTCGCGGCCGCCGACCGGCTGCTCGCGTCGACCGGTGAAGAGGCGGCGCAGCTCGTCGAGCTCTACGACGCCGACCCGGCCCGAGTGGTGACGGTGGCGCCAGGAGTCGACCTGGACGTCTTCACTCCCGGTTCTCAGGTCGAGTCTCGGGTGCGGCTCGGGATCGCGGCCGACGCCGTCATGCTGCTGTTCGTCGGCCGGATCCAGGCCCTCAAGGCCCCGGACGTGGTGTTGCGCGCCGCGGCCGAGTTGCTCGACCGCGAACCGACGCTGCGCGACCGGCTCGTGGTCGCCGTCGTCGGCGGGCCCTCGGGCAGTGGACTGGCCGAGCCGGAGCACCTCCACAAGCTGGCCGGATCCCTTGGGATTGCTGACATCGTGCGCTTCGAGCGCCCAGCGCCGCAGCCGATGCTCGCCGACTACTATCGCGCCGCTGACCTCACCCTGGTGCCGTCCTACACCGAGTCGTTCGGCCTCGTCGCCGTCGAGTCTCAGGCATGTGGCACCCCGGTCGTCGCGGCCCGGGTCGGGGGTCTGCTCACGGCGGTGAGCGACGGGGTTTCCGGCGTACTCATCAACGGGCACGACCCGGTCGACTACGCCGCCGCGATCGGCAGATTGGTCGGCGACCGTGCGCTGCACGAGTCGCTGTCGGCCGGTTCGGTCCGGCACGCGAGCGACTTCGGCTGGGCCGCGACCGTCGACCGAGTGCTCGACGTCTACTCCGCGCTATGACCACGGCCGACCTGCCGGCACTCGCCGAGGTGGTGCGATCGACGCTGGTCGAACGCGACCTGGAGTTCGACGCGTCCAAGCCGGGCGCGTTCCTGGTGCGGCTGCCGGGCACCCACAAGCTCGCGACGATGACGTGGCTGGTCATCGGCGATCACTCGTTGCATGTCGAGGCGTTCTTCTGCCGCCGCCCGGACGAGGCGCACGACCGGTTCTACCGCTGGCTGCTGGCGCGCAACGCCAAGATGTACGCCGTCGCATTCTCAGTCGACCACTATGGCGACGTCTATCTGGTCGGGCGGCTGCCGCTCTCGGCGGTCGAGCCGGACGAGCTCGACCGGATCCTCGGCTCGGTGATGACCTACTCCGATGAATGGTTCGACGCGGCGCTGGAGATTGGCTTCCGCGGCTCGATCGAGCGCGAGTGGGACTGGCGCGTCAAGCGCGGCGAGTCGCTCGCCAACCTGGCGGCGTTCGCCCGCTTCGCCGATCCCGCCAATCGAGCGACCGGGGCCGACGCGACCCAAACCAGGGCGTCCGCGCTAAGACAAGATGTCGATCCATGATCACTCCACCAGACCACCCCAGCACGTTGCGCTGCTTCGCTTCGCAACGCGCCAAGCACCCGGGGTCAGGTTCCGCAGGCTCCACGACTGCGCGGGGGCCCCGAAAGTGACAGGCACGCTGTTGTTGCTCAGGCACGGCGAGAGCGAGTGGAACGCCGCGAACTTGTTCACCGGTTGGGTCGACGTGGGCTTGTCCGAGCGCGGCCGCGCCGAGTCCGAGCGGGCCGGGGCGCTGCTGCGGGAGGAGAACGCCCTTCCTGATCTCGTGCACACCTCGCTGCTGACCCGGGCGATCTCGACGGCGCAGGACGCCCTCGCGGGCTGCGACCGTGGCTGGATCCCGGTGCGCCGCAGCTGGCGGCTCAACGAGCGTCACTACGGCGATCTGCAGGGCAAGAACAAGGCGCAGGTGCGCGAGCAGTACGGCGACGAGCAGTTCATGACCTGGCGTCGCTCCTATGACACCCCGCCGCCGCCGATCGCCGATGACGCGGAGTTTTCCCAGGCCGGCGATCCGCGCTACGTCGGGCTGGCGCCTGACGTCGTACCTCGCAGCGAGTGCTTGAAGGACGTGGTCGACCGGCTGCTGCCCTATTGGTACGACGCTGTCGTGCCCGACCTGCGGTCAGGCGCGACCGTGCTGGTCGCGGCGCACGGGAACTCGTTGCGGGCGCTGGTGATGCATCTCGACGACATCGGTGAGGCCGACATCGTGGGGGTCAACATCCCGACCGGCATACCGCTGCGTTACGAGCTCGACGACGGGCTACGCCCGAGGAAACGCGGCGGCCAGTATCTGGACCCGGCTGCGGCCGCCGAAGCGATCGAAGCGGTCAAGAACCAGGGCCACTGACCGGGGCTAACTGGCCTGGTCGTCCGGCGCGAGGACGTCATGCTGGGTCTGCGCCGGCAGCGACGCGAACAACTGATCGAACTCGTTGCGCCAGAAAGCGTGAATGTTGAGCCTGGTCGGCTTCGCGTTGCCGGCGAACTGGACATACATCGTGCTCCACACCCGGGCCCGCTTGACCCGGCTCACCGGGAACGCGCTGTTCGGGAAGCTCGCCACAATCCCACCCGGTCGGTTGGTGAACCGGTTTGCCGAGTTCACGACGATCGAGGTGTTGGTCAGCGTCAGGAAGTAGAACTTGCGGGTCAGCGCGACGACGAGGCCGACCCCCGGCACCTCGTCGAACAGCATGCCGAGCCAAGGACTCGGGCCGGTCTCGCAATGCACACAGGCGATGAAGGTCTCGCCGGGCGGCGCCTGCTGCGAGAGCAGGGCGATGACCTGAGCCTTTTGCTTCGCGCGACGAATCGCCATGTCGACCCTCCCGTTGTCTTCCCAGCCAGCGCCGCGCACCGTAACACGCCACGGGCGGTCAGCGGTCATGGTTCGCGACGTCCGGAGCGTTACGCCGCGCCCCGCCGAGCCGGTTGCGGCAGGCCACGATCGGCACGCTTAGCGCGGAAACGAGCGACCTAGATGAGTAATTCCAAGGGGTGTGGCTGGTGTGGCGTGTGTGATTGAGCGGTGAGGGTGTCCAGGATCGGCGTTGGTACCCGACGTCGAGCAGGAGGCTCACCGTGGACGCTGATCTGGACACCCTCGCGACCGCACTCTACGTGCGGGTCGATGATCTGCTGAAGACCGAGCCGCACCGTGTTCCGTGGCGGCCACGGACCGGGATCGCACCGCGGATCACCGACGCGGAGCTCATCACGCTGGCGGTGATGCAGGCGCTGCTCGGTCAGGTCAGCGAGGCACGCTGGCTGCGGTACGCGACCTGCCATCTGAGCCACCTGTTCGCTTACCTGCCGCAGCAGCCTGGCTATAACAAGCGGCTGCGGAAGCTGACCGCGACGATCAGCTGGCTGATCCCGACGCTGGCTCGTGAGACCACGCTGTGGAGCGATGATGTGTGGGTCATCGACTCGACCCCGGTCGAGTGCGGCCGGTCCCCGGAGACCGCGCGGCGTTCCGAGCTCGCTGGCTGGGCCGAGTACGGGTACTGCGCGAGCCACTCCCGTTTCTTCTGGGGGCTGCGGCTGCACCTGTTGTGCACGCTGCACGGCCTGCCCGTCGGGTTCGCGCTCACCGGCGCGAAAGCCGACGAACGTCAGGTACTCCTGGACATCCTCGACACCGACGGTCTGCTCGACGGCCGACGCAGACAGCTGACCATCGGGGACAAGAACTACTACGGCCGCGAGTTCGACACCGCGGTGAGCGCAGCAGGCATCGACCTGCTGCGCCCAGCCCGCAAAGGAGAGCCCGACCGTCCCGGCACCCGGTTCTTCAAACCGCTGCGCCAGATCATCGAGTCGATCAACGACACCCTCAAAGGCCAGCTCGACCTCGAACGACACGGCGGCCGCACCCCCACCGGAGTCACCGCCCGGGTCCTGCAACGCATCCTCGCGCTCACCGCTGCGATCTGGCACAACGACACCATCGGCACCCAGATCAAAAGATCCCTAACCGCCTACGACCACTGACCCCTTGGAATCATTCATCTAGTCGCTGGCGCGGACTCCGGCGGGTGAGGGCACGGATGCGGTCGCGGTCGGCACCGGCTGAGTAGCCGCAGTGGTTTCGCCCGGCGGCACGACCGGCACTTGCACAACTCCGGAGCTCTGGCCGTTACTGAAGGTGAA